>NZ_ALJC01000100.1 GCF_000282975.1 Pseudomonas psychrophila HA-4 | reverse complement strand
GGGGGGGGGCTAGCCTCGTGGTGCTCGTCAACGACTACAGGTTGGGGTTACACGCCAACGCCTAAAAACCCCACCAACGCCTCACGCTGGGCCAACGCATCCTTGCGTCCCAGCTCAATCAATTCGCTGCAATACCCCGCCTCGAACAACAAATAACTCAGCACCCCCGCACCGCTGGTTTTCGTCGCGCCCGGCCCACGCAAAAACAGGCGCAAGGCTGCGGGCAGTTCGTGGCGGTGGCGGGCGGCGATTTCGTCAATGGGCTGGCTGGGGGCGATGACCAGCACTTCAACCGGTGCCAGCCCCAGATTGTCAGCAGACCGCGGCAGCAAGCGACCGAAGTGATTGAGGCGCTCCAACAGTTCGAGGTCGCTTTCTAGGCTGTCAATGAACGTGCTGTTTAGCATGTGCCCGCCAATTTGCGCGAGCGTGGGTTGTTGCACGTTGAAGTGGCGCTGTTGGTCTGTGGTCGGCGCCGGGCCGCGTGGGTTGCCGCTTACCCCGACCACCAGCACACGATTGGCGCCTAGGTGCAGCGCCGGGCTGATGGGCGCCGATTGCCGAACGGCACCATCGCCAAAATATTCTTCACCAATTTTGATCGGTGCAAACAACAACGGGATAGCTGAGCTGGCCAGCAAGTGTTCAACGGTCAGGGCGGTGGGCAAGCCGATACGTCGATGGCGCAACCAGCCTTCAATAGTGCCGGCGCCTTGGTAAAAGGTCACCGCTTGCGCCGATGAGTAACCAAAGGCGGTCACGGCCACAGCACGCAGTTGCTGCGCAGCAATCGCGTGGTCAATACCGGAAAAGTCGATTTTATCGATGAGTAAGTCGCGTAATGGCGAGCTATTAAGCAGCGCAACCGGAACATGCGCGCCCAACCCAAGCAGGCTGTGACCCAAAAAGCGGCTGGCCTGGCGCATAACCCCCGGCCAGTCGCTGCGCAATACCCGATGGCTTTCGAAGCTCTGCCAAAACGCAGTCAAGTGTGCGACTGCGCCTGCAAAATCGGTGGCGCGGCTGGCGAGGCTAACGGCGTTAATCGCCCCGGCCGAGGTGCCGACGATTACTGGAAACGGATTAGGCGCCCCCGCTGGCAATAACTCGGCAATCGCCGCCAGCACACCCACTTGATACGCAGCACGAGCGCCACCACCCGACAGAATCAGCCCAGTGACCGGTTCTGTGGTTTTCATTGCACGCCCTTGGGTGAAGGCGTATCACCGGCGCTTGTCGTACAGCTTGGGCTCGCCCGGCGGGCGGGTCTTAAAGCGGCGATGCGCCCACAAGTACTGCTCGGGGCATTCACGTATCGCCCGTTCGACCCATTGATTGATTCGCAGGCAGTCCGCCTCATCGCTTTCTCCGGGGAAATCGTCCAGCGGCGGATGAATCACCAGTTTGTACCCACTGCCATCCGCCAGTCGTTGTTGAGTAAAGGGCACAACCTGCGCTTTGCCCAGCTTGGCGAATTTGCTGGTGGCCGTGACTGTGGCCGCTTGAATGCCGAACAACGGCACAAAAATGCTTTGCTTGGCGCCGTAGTCTTGATCGGGTGCGTACCAAATGGCGCGGCCAGAACGCAGCAACTTGAGCATGCCGCGTACGTCATCACGCTCCACCGCTAGCGAATCGAGGTTATGCCGCTCGCGACCACGCCGCTGAATAAAGTCGAACAACGGATTTTTGTGCTCGCGGTACATACCGTCAATGGTGTGCTGCTGGCCGAGTAGAGCAGCGCCGATTTCTAGGGTGGTGAAGTGGAACGCCATCAAGATCACGCCCTTGCCTTCGCGCTGTGCCTGCTTGAGGTGCTCAAGACCTTCAACGTGGGCCAGCTTGGCCAAGCGCGGTTTGGACCACCACCAGCTCATGGCCATTTCAAAAAAGGCGATTCCAGTTGAGGCGAAGTTCTGTTTGAGCAGCATTTCGCGCTCGGCTGGGGGTTTTTCAGGAAAACACAACTCAAGGTTACGCGCCGCAATCCGTCGCCGATCACCGGCCACACGGTACATCACCGAGCCCAGCAAACGGCCAATACCCAACTGCCACTGATAAGGCAACTGAACCACCAGCCACAGCACGCCTAGCCCTAACCAGAGCAGCCAAAAACGCGGATGAAAAAAAGCAGCACGAAATTGCGGGCGATCCATTAATGATTCCGGACAGACACTAGGGGCCGGGCATTCTACATCGTTAGACCCGGCTTGCGGCTCGCGGGCGTTCTCGTTATAAGTCTCTGCACTTTAAGTGACAAGCCGCGTTAAACCGACCATGAGCCAAACCGAATCGCAAGACCAAGCCCCCGTGTTTCAGCTAAAGGGCAGTATGCTGGCCATTACGGTGCTGGAACTGGCCAGAAACAACCTTGAAGCCCTTGATCGCCAACTGGCCGCCAAGGTAGCCCAAGCGCCTAATTTTTTCAGTAATACCCCGCTGGTGCTGGCGCTCGACAAGTTGCCTGCGGGTGCTGGCGCCATCGATTTGCCGGGGCTGATGCGTGTGTGCCGCCAACATGGCCTGCGCACCCTGGCCATTCGTGCCAACCGAATCGAAGACATCGCTGCGGCCATCGCCATCGACTTGCCGGTACTCCCACCGTCCGGTGCCCGCGAGCGACTGATTGAACCGGCAGTCGAAGTGGTGCCAGAGCCCAAAAAGCCGGAAAAACCGCCTGAGCCCTCCATCAAGCCGACCAAGATCATCACAAGCCCGGTACGCGGTGGCCAAACCGTGTATGCCGAGGGCTGCGACCTGGTGGTGATCGCATCGGTAAGCCCCGGTGCGGAACTTATGGCCGATGGCAACATCCATGTTTACGGGCCGATGCGTGGCCGCGCGCTTGCAGGACACAAAGGTAATACCAAGGCGCGGATTTTCTGCCAGCAACTGAGCGCCGAACTGGTGTCCATTGCCGGCAAGTACAAAGTGTCTGAAGACCTGCGACGCGATCCTTTATGGGGCGCCGGGGTTCAAATCAGTCTGTCAAGTGACATGTTGAACATCACCCGTCTTTAACGGATACTCTCGCCATTTTCCAACCATCTCAAAAACGTAGAGAAAACAGGCTAATTCTTGTAGGAAATCATTATTCAGCCAGCGTTTACGCTGTGTAAGCCTAAGCTGGAAGATGACCGCAAAAAACTGTGCATCTGCTGTCGTTTATTTAGAGATGTTATTTAGGGACTAAAAAGTCCTTTTTTCTTAGGGGTGAAGCACCTTGGCCAAGATTCTAGTGGTTACATCCGGCAAGGGTGGTGTGGGTAAGACCACCACCAGCGCCGCTATCGGTACCGGCCTCGCGCTGCGCGGCCACAAAACGGTCATTGTCGACTTCGACGTTGGCTTGCGTAACCTTGACTTGATCATGGGCTGCGAACGTCGCGTGGTGTATGACTTCGTCAACGTGGTCAATGGCGAAGCCAACCTGCAACAGGCCCTGATCAAAGACAAGCGCCTTGAAAACCTGTACGTACTGGCTGCCAGCCAGACCCGTGACAAGGATGCACTGACCAAAGAAGGCGTCGAAAAAGTTCTGATGGAACTTAAAGAGACCTTCGAATTTGTGGTCTGTGACTCCCCGGCCGGTATCGAGACCGGTGCTCACTTGGCCATGTACTTCGCGGATGAAGCGATTGTCGTGACCAACCCGGAAGTGTCTTCGGTACGTGACTCGGATCGCATGCTGGGCCTGCTGGCCAGCAAATCGCGCCGTGCAGAGCTGGGCGAAGACCCGATCAAGGAACACCTGCTGCTGACCCGCTACAACCCGGATCGCGTCAGCAAGGGTGAAATGCTGGGCGTTGAAGACGTCAAGGAAATCCTCGCAGTTGCACTGCTGGGTGTGATCCCGGAATCCCAGGCGGTACTTAAGGCTTCCAACCAAGGCGTGCCAGTGATCCTCGATGATCAAAGCGACGCCGGTCAGGCCTACAGCGATGCCGTTGATCGCTTGCTGGGAAAAACCGTGGAGCATCGGTTCCTCGATGTACAGAAGAAGGGATTCTTCGAGCGCCTGTTTGGAGGCAACTAAACAATGAACATTTTTGACTTCTTTCGTACCCGCAAAACGCCAACCACCGCGTCGGTCGCGAAAGAGCGTCTACAGATCATCGTGGCGCACGAGCGCGGCCAACGCAGCACCCCGGACTACCTGCCTGCTCTGCAAAAAGAGCTGGTTGAGGTGATCCGCAAATACGTCAACATCGGCGATGATCAAGTCCAGATCGCCCTTGAAAACGAGGGCAGTTGCTCGATTCTGGAACTCAACATCACCTTGCCAGATCGTTAACCGATCCGGCTGATACCACGGCGGCTTGGAGGTCTCTCTGCAAAGGGGGATTTCCAAGCCGCCGTTGGCGTTTGTTAAGAGGCTGTTTTAATGCCGTTGTCGAACATTCACATCATCCATCAGGACGCGGGCGTTCTGGTCGTCAACAAACCGACCTTGCTGCTGTCAGTACCGGGCCGTGCCGAAGACAACAAAGACTGCCTGATCACCCGCCTGCAAGAGAACGGCTACCCCGAAGCCCGCATCGTCCACCGCCTGGACTGGGAAACCTCGGGGATCATCCTGCTGGCCCGCGATGCGGATACGCACCGCGAACTGTCGCGTCAGTTTCATGATCGTGAAACCGAAAAAGCCTACACCGCACTCGCCTGGGGTCAGCCGGAACTGGACAGCGGCAGCATCGACTTGCCACTGCGCTACGACCCGCCGACCAAACCTCGGCACGTGGTCGACCACGAATTTGGTAAAAACGCGCTGACCTTCTGGAAAGTGCTGGAGCGTTGCGGCGATTACTGCCGGGTTGAGTTGACACCCATTACCGGGCGCTCGCACCAGTTGCGCGTGCACATGTTGTCCATTGGCCACCCGCTGCTGGGCGATGGCCTCTACGCTCACCCGCAGGCATTGGCGGCCTACCCGCGTTTATGCCTGCACGCCAGCATGCTCAGCTTCACCCACCCGCAGACTGGCGAACGCCTGCGCTTTGAGTGCCCCGCCTCGTTTTAACTCTAGGCACAAAAAAACTCGTAGTCGCTGACGAGGAACGAAGGCTGCGACTACGGGAATTGAGTTTTATTGGGATCAATTTTTGGGATCAATGCGCTAAACTCGCGGCCTTGCTGTCTGGAGTAACTTATGCGCGAAGAGCTGAACCAAGGCCTGATCGACTTTCTCAAGGCCTCCCCTACCCCGTTTCATGCCACTGCCAGCCTTGTTCAACGTCTGGAGGCCGCCGGTTTTCAGCGTCTTGATGAACGCGAAACCTGGCACACCGAGGCTAACGGTCGCTATTACGTCACCCGCAATGACTCCTCCATTGTTGCCTTCAAGCTGGGCCGTTATTCGCCTCTGCACGGCGGCATTCGCATGGTCGGCGCTCATACAGACAGCCCCTGCCTGCGGGTCAAGCCTCAGCCTGAATTGCAACGCCAGGGCTTTTGGCAGTTGGGCGTGGAAGTTTACGGCGGCGCTTTGCTGGCCCCTTGGTTTGACCGCGACCTGTCACTCGCCGGGCGTGTCACGTTCCGCCGCGATGGCAAGGTTGAAAGCCAACTGATCGACTTCAGGGCGCCCATCGCGACCATTCCCAACCTGGCCATCCACCTTAACCGTGGTGCCAATGAAGGCTGGGCAATTAACCAGCAGAACGAACTGCCGCCAATCCTGGCCCAGGTCGCGGGCGATGAGCGTGTGGATTTCCGCGCATTGCTCACCGACCAGTTGGCACGCGAGCACGGCCTTAATGCTGACGTGGTGCTCGACTATGAGTTGAGCTTCTACGACACCCAAAGTGCCGCAGTGATCGGCCTCAACGGCGACTTTATTGCCGGTGCGCGCCTCGACAACTTGCTGTCGTGCTACGCGGGCCTGCAAGCGCTGCTCAATACCGACACCGAAGAGACCTGCCTGCTGGTCGCCAATGACCACGAAGAAGTTGGCTCGTGCTCGGCGTGCGGTGCCGATGGCCCGATGCTGGAGCAGATCTTGCAACGCGTGTTGCCCGAAGGCGACGAGTTTGTGCGCACGATTCAAAAGTCGCTGCTGGTTTCGGCCGACAACGCGCATGGCGTACACCCTAACTACGCCGACAAGCACGACGCCAACCACGGCCCCAAACTCAATGCCGGGCCAGTGATCAAGGTCAACAGCAACCAGCGCTACGCCACCAACAGCGAAACTGCGGGGTTCTTCCGTCACCTGTGCATGGCGGTAGAAGTGCCGGTGCAAAGCTTTGTGGTGCGCAGCGACATGGGGTGTGGGTCGACCATCGGCCCAATCACCGCCAGCCATCTGGGTGTTCGCACGGTAGATATAGGCCTGCCGACATTTGCTATGCACTCGATCCGCGAACTGGCCGGCAGCCATGACTTGGCGCACTTGGTAAAGGTGCTGAGCGCGTTCTACGCCAGTCACGAACTGCCCTAAACATGCAGCAACGCCTGTAGGAGCCGCCGGTCGACGCTCAATTGCCTCGCGAACTTTAGATCTACAAAAAAGATCGCGAGGCACACTCACTGCTACAGAGGTGCAGAGCCTAGGCGTCTCATTTTTGATAGACATCACTCCACTTCTGCGCAAAGCGACCTAAACTTGGGGCATTAATTCCTTTAGGTTCTGAACATGCTCGAAATTTCTGCGTTTAACTCCATGTTAATTCCCATTGTTTGCGGCATGTTGCTGCTAACCATTGGCTTCACTTTCCGCGACAGCAAACCGGGCGTCTTATCAATATGGTTTGGGATGCTGCTGATCTTCGGCACCATCATTTTTAAAATTCTCGCCAAACTGAATCAATAAGCGTCCGAATTTTTGCAGCGTGCCCGCGATCACTTAGTTTATGAGTAACAAGAAATGAATGATCGCGAGGCCTAGCGTACACTCGGCCAATCCGTACTCTTCGAGGTTGATCGCCTAGTGTTTCTTCGTCTCTTTGCCCTGCCCTATTGCCTGCTGGTTTGCTTGCTGACCTTAGTGCCTCTGACTTCGGCCCACGCCGTAGGTGTCACCAGCCTGCTTGGCAGCTCAGATAAAACCCAGGTGCAACCGAGCGAGCCGCTAGGCCAATCGTTGGACGAGGTGATCAAAAATCTGGAGAACGATCAGCAACGTAGCAAGCTGCTGACCGACCTCAAAAAGCTTCGTGACGCAACCAAAAAAGCCCAGCCCGGAGCTGAAATCGGGGTATTGGGCCTGATTGGCAGCACCCTCGCCGACCTCGAAAAACAGTTTTCCGGCAGCGACAGCCCGACCTCGCGCTGGACCGCCGAAATCGAACAAGCCAAAGATGAGCTGGTGGCATTGATGCTCCCGGCCAATGAATGGGTGCCCATCATTTTCGCCTTTGCGCTGATCATCATGGTCTGGAGCCTGTTGGCGGCGCTGCTGATTTGGGTCAGCCACCGTGTACGCCTGCGCTTTGGACTCAGTGAAGAACTGCCGCAACACCCCAGAGCCGTCGATATGCTGCGCTTTGCCTTGCGCAAACTAGGTCCGTGGCTGGTGGCGCTGGTGATCACGGTGTACATGAGCTACGCCTTGCCGTCGTCACTGGGCAAAGACCTGGCGATGGTGCTGGCCTACGCATTGGTGATCGGCACGTGCTTTTCAGCCACGTGCGTCATCCTGTTTTCGTTGCTCGACGGGCCGCATCGCCATCGGGCTCTGCATATTTTGCGGCATCAGGCCTTTCGCCCCCTGTGGTGGATCGGCAGCTTCGCAGCCTTTGGTGAAGCGCTTAGCGACCCACGACTGGTCGCCACCCTAGGCGTCCACCTGGCGCACACGGCTGCCACCTTCGCCAACGTGATGGCCGCACTGTCGACCGGGCTGTTTATCATCCGCTTCCGCCGCCCCATCGCGCACCTGATCCGCAACCAGCCACTGTCGCGCCGCCTCACGCGTCGCGCCTTGAGCGACAGCATCGATATTCTCGGTACCTACTGGTACATCGCGGCACTGATTCTGGTGGGTATTTCACTGTTCGCCACCTTCCTCTCGGCGGGCGATACCAGCACCGCCTTGCGCCAGTCACTGATCTGCGCCGTGTTGGTGGTGTTGTGCATGGTGATCAACGGGCTGGTGCGCCGCCATTCACAAAAACCGCAACGCGGCCCTAAACGCCATGCCCTGTACTCCGAGCGACTCAAGAGTTTTGTCTACACCTTGGCGCACCTAGTGGTCTGGCTCGTGTTCCTCGAACTCGGGTTGCGGGTTTGGGGCTTGTCACTGATCACCTTTACCGAAGGTGAAGGACATGAAATCAGCGTCAAACTGTTTGGGCTGGCTGGCACGTTACTGTTTGCCTGGCTGGTCTGGATTCTGGCTGACACCGCCATCCATCATGCCTTGACCCGTTCACGCAAAGGCGTGGCCAACGCCCGTGCACAAACCATGATGCCGCTGATTCGCAACGTACTGTTTGCGGCCATTTTCATCATCGCGCTGATTGTCGCCCTCGCGAACATGGGCATGAACGTCACGCCACTGCTGGCCGGTGCCGGTGTGATCGGTCTGGCCATTGGTTTTGGTGCCCAGTCGCTGGTCGCTGACTTGATCACCGGCTTGTTCATCATTATCGAAGACTCGCTGGCCATCGACGATTACGTGGATGTCGGCGGACACTTGGGCACGGTTGAAGGCCTGACAATTCGCACGGTGCGCCTGCGCGACATTGACGGCATCGTGCACACCATTCCGTTCAGCGAAATCAAAAGCATCAAGAACTATTCCCGAGAGTTCGGTTACGCGATCTTTCGCGTCGCTATCCCTTACAACATGGAAATCGACGACGCGATCAAGCTGATGCGTGATGTGGGGCAAAAGATGCGCAACGACCCGTTGCAACGCCGCAACATCTGGTCGCCACTGGAGATCCAAGGTGTGGAAAGTTTTGAGTCGGGCAGCGCGATTTTGCGCGCACGTTTCAAGACCGCGCCGATCAAACAATGGGAAGTATCGCGGGCGTTCAACCTGTCGCTCAAACGCCATCTGGACGAAGCCGGGCTGGACCTAGCAACGCCGCGCCTAAGCGTGCAGGTGGTGACGGCAGGTAGCGGGACGTTGCAAAAGGAGTAATCCCGAACACACCGAACCTAGAGCGAGCTTGCTAGCGATCTTTGAAAAGATCAAAAGATCGCCAGCAAGCTCCTTGACGGGTTAGGTTCAGCGCTCCAGCACGTCTACCCCGACATGGATCGCGTCATGTCGCCAATACTCCAAGTCGCAGTCGATCAAGCGTTCGTGCTGGTCGTAGTTGACCCGCTCAATCCTCAATCCAGGGCTGCCCGTCGACACTTTGAGCGTTGCCGCCGCTTCAACGGGCAATGCCGTAGGGACGATTTCAAAACGCACCCGCCCGTAATGCAAGTCGTAGTGCCGGGCATACAGCTCAGTGATCGACTGGGTCAGGTCGCATTGGAGAATGTTCGGGAAGTATTGCGGGTTCAGGTAGTGCTCGACATACAGCACCAAACGCCCATCAATCCGCCGCCCCCGGCAGATCTGGATCACGCTGGAAAACGCTGGCAGTTGCAAGCGCGCGCACACTGCCGCCGAAGCGGGTTGCAAACGCGCAGAAATCACCTCAGTGGTCGGCACCCGCCCTTGGGCGCTGACCATTGCATGAAAGTGACTGCGCTGCATGAGGTTGTAAGCCAGGCGCGGCGGTGAAATAAACCACCCTCGACGCTCCTCTCTGTACACCAAGCCTTGGGCTTCAAGCTGTAGCAACGCTTCGCGAACGGTAATGCGGGTAGTCGAGAACAGCTCGCTGAGTTTGCGCTCCGCAGGTAACTGGCTGCCGCACGCCAATAAGCCGTGTTCAATTTGTTCTTGCAGCGCCAATCCAATGGCTGTCACCGCTTTGGGTGCACCTTCTCGCATCAACGTTACCTATCTGGACTAGTCCAGCACCAAATGTGGGCAGGCTTGGCCTGCAAAACACTCAACTCTTGGGGTGGCAAGCCTAGGCAATGCACATGACTGTTCGATGACACTCACGCTGGCTTTTGCCACCAGCCCCATACCCGCTGGGGCTTGGACCATGGTCTACGCTTAGCCGAAGCCTGTGGCCGTGTCCGTAAAAGGGCTTGCATAACCAATGCCGACATTAAAGTGTCATGGACGCGGCTTAAATTGGCTCAGGTATTGCTGACCTAGACCAACCCACTGCAAAAAAATCAAAAAAACAGCGTTGATAACGCCAAAGGAGCTTCGGATGAAACAGTTTTTCCTGGCATCACTGTTAGGCACCAGCATCGCCCTTTGCACCTCGGCCATGGCCGCCGATGTCGATTTGAAAGCCCTCGAAACAGCTGCCAAAGCTGAGGGTGCCGTTAACAGTGTCGGCATGCCCGATGACTGGGCGAACTGGAAAGGCACGTGGGAAGACCTGAACAAGCTGTATGGCCTCAAACACATCGACACAGACATGAGCTCAGCCCAGGAAGTGGCCAAGTTTGCTGCCGAAAAAGACAACGCCAGCGCTGACATTGGCGACGTGGGTGCCGCCTTCGGCCCGATCGCTGTGGCCAAGGGTGTGACCCAACCGTACAAGCCAACCACGTGGGATCAAATCCCGGCCTGGGCCAAAGACAAAGACGGTAACTGGGCGCTGGCCTATACCGGTACCATCGCGTTCATCGTCAACAAAAAGCTGCTGCACGGCTCAGATGTCCCAACTAAATGGTCGGATCTGAAATCGGGCAAATATAAAGTCTCGATTGGTGACGTAAGCACCGCCGCTCAAGCTGCCAACGGCGTTTTGGCCGCGGCCATCGCCAATAAAGGCGATGAAAAGAACATTCAGCCAGCCCTGTTGATGTTTGCTGACATCGCGAAACAAGGCCGCCTGTCGCTGGCCAACCCGACCATCGCAACGATGGAAAAAGGCGAAATCGAAGTGGGCGTGGTCTGGGACTTCAACGGTCTGAGCTACAAGGCAAAAATGGCCAACCCGGATGACTACGTGGTACTGATCCCGTCCGATGGCTCTGTCATCTCGGGTTACACCACCATCATCAACAAATACGCCAAACACCCGAACGCAGCCAAACTGACCCGCGAATACATCTTCAGCGATGCAGGCCAAACCAACCTGGCACGTGGCAACGCGCGTCCGATTCGTGCCGAGCACCTCACGCTGCCCGCCGATGTCCAAGCCAAGCTGCTGTCTAACGATCAGTACAAGAATGTGACCCCGATCAAAGACGCCGACGCGTGGGAGAAGACCTCCAAGTCCTTGCCTCAGAAGTGGCAGGAAGAAGTCATCATCAACATGAACTAAAGGACTGACCAACCCCTGTAGGAGTGAGCTCGCTCCTACAGATTTAGTGCTTTACCCCGGAGTCGCAGTGCATGAGACACAAGGTTATTTTGGTGGTACTCGACGGACTCAACTACGACGTTGCCCGCCATGCCATGGGGCATTTGCAGGCCTATGTCGGCGCAGGACGCGCAGCACTTTACACACTCACCTGCGAATTGCCGGCGCTGTCGCGGCCTCTTTATGAGTGCATTCTCACGGGTGTACCACCCATTGAAAGCGGTATTGTCCATAACAATGTGTCGCGCCTGTCCAACCAACGCAGTGTTTTTCATTACGCCCGCGAGGCTGGTTTGAGCACCGCAGCCGCGGCCTATCACTGGGTCAGCGAACTGTATAACCGCTCGCCGTTTGTCGCCGCCCGCGACCGTCACACCGATGACAACGATCTGCCCATTCAGCATGGGCATTTTTATTGGAACGACCACTACCCCGATTCCCATGTGTTTGCCGATGCCGAAAGCCTGCGCGTGCGCCATGCGCCGGACTTTTTAGTGGTGCATCCGATGAACATCGACGATGCCGGGCACAAGCACGGCCTCGACACCCCGCAATACCGCAACAGCGCGCGCTCGGCCGACATTATTCTGGCCGACTATCTGCAAGGCTGGCTCGATGCCGGCTACCAGGTCGTGGTCACCGCCGATCACGGCATGAACAACGACCGCTCGCATAATGGCCTGTTGCCCGAAGAGCGCGAAGTGCCGCTGTTTGTGCTGGGCGAAGCGTTCAGTCTCAACCCGGACGCCACACCTAAACAAACCGAACTGTGTGGCACGATTTGCCAGTTGCTGGATGTCGTCCACGACAAACCGTTTTGCCAAGACTTACTGAGGCCCACGTCATGACTCGAGGTAAATGGCTGGGCTTATTGTGCTTGGTGCCTTTCGCCGTCGTTTTCATCGTGTTCCAGATCGCCCCGCTGGTGTGGGTGATGATTCATAGCGTGCAATCGGAAGAAACTGGTTGGGGTCTGGACAACTTCAACAAGATATTCGCTTCAAAATTCTATTTGCAGGCGATCCAGCACAGTCTGGAAATCAGTTTCTGGTCCAGCGTGTTCGGGATTGTGATCGCCGTGCTCGGGAGTTATTCACTGCACAAGGTCGATTCACGCCTGCGCAATTTTGTGAATGCCTTCGCCAACATGACCAGCAACTTCTCCGGCGTGCCACTGGCGTTTGCCTTCATCATTCTGCTGGGCTTTAACGGCAGCATCACGATCATGCTCAAACAGGCGGGGATCATCGAAGATTTCAACCTCTACTCGAAAACCGGCCTAATCATTTTGTACACCTACTTCCAGATTCCACTGGGGGTGTTGCTGCTCTACCCAGCCTTCGATGCCTTGCGTGAAGACTGGCGCGAGTCGGCAGCCTTGCTCGGCGCCAACAGTTGGCAGTTCTGGCGCTATATCGGCGTGCCGGTTCTGACGCCAGCACTGCTCGGCACCTTTGTGATTCTGCTGGCCAACGCACTCGGCGCCTACGCCACGGTGTACGCCCTGACCACCGGCAACTTCAACGTGCTGCCGATTCGCATCGCCGCGATGGTGTCAGGCGACATTAGCCTGGATCCGAACATGGCCAGTGCGCTGGCCGTGATTTTGGTCGGGTTGATGACCTTAGTGACGCTGGTGCATCAGTGGCTATTAAAGAGGAGCTACCATGTCGCGCGCTGAAGCCGGGACTGCCAGCGTTTACCACCGCAGCGTGGTTTACCTGCTGTTCATCATTTTGCTGTTGCCGCTGCTCGGCACCTTTGTGTATTCGATTGCCAGCAGTTGGTCAGCCACCGTGTTACCCAGTGGCTTTACTTTCAAGTGGTACCTACAACTGTGGAGCGACCCACGTTTTTTGACTGCATTCGGGCATTCGCTGCTGATTTGCGTCGGGGCGCTGGTACTGTCCGTAGTGCTGATTTTGCCCTTGTTGTTCGTCGTGCATTACCACTTCCCCAAACTCGACGCGCTGATGAACATCCTGATTCTGCTGCCATTTGCCGTGCCGCCAGTGGTGTCGTCGGTCGGTCTGCTGCAACTGTACGGCTCCGGGCCAATGGCCATGGTTGGCACACCCTGGATTCTGATCGGCTGTTACTTCACCGTGGCCCTGCCGTTCATGTACCGGGCCATCACCAACAACCTGCAAGCCATCAACCTGCACGACCTGATGGACGCCGCCCAACTGCTTGGCGCGAGCACTTGGCAGGCAGCGTTTCTGGTGGTGCTGCCAAACTTGCGCAAAGGCTTGCTGGTGGCGTTGCTGCTGTCGTTCTCGTTCCTGTTTGGAGAGTTCGTCTTCGCCAACATTCTGGTCGGCACGCGCTACGAAACCTTGCAGGTGTTCCTCAACAACATGCGTAACAGCAGCGGCCATTTCACCAGCGCGCTGGTGATCTCCTACTTCCTCTTTGTACTGGTGCTGACGTGGGTTGCCACCTTCCTGAACAAGGACAAAAGCCAATGAGCTTCGTCAGCGTCGAACAACTGCAAAAAACCTACTCCGGCACTCCGGTGTTTAGCGACATCAATTTCACCATCAGCAAAGGCGAGTTCGTGACCCTGCTCGGCCCTTCCGGCTGCGGCAAGTCCACATTGCTACGTTGCATCGCCGGGCTGACGCCGGTGGATCAAGGCAAGATTCTGCTCGATGGCCAAGACATCGTCCCGCTCAACCCGCAGAAACGCGGGATTGGCATGGTGTTCCAGAGCTACGCGCTGTTCCCCAACATGACCGTTGAACAAAACGTGGCCTTCGGCCTTCGCATGCAAAAGGTCAAGGCGGATGACAGCCACAAGCGGGTGGCCGAGGTGCTGCAACTGGTGGAGCTCAATGACTTTGCCAAACGCTACCCGCACCAGCTCTCCGGTGGCCAATGCCAACGCGTCGCGCTGGCCCGTTCGCTGGTAACACGCCCGCGTTTACTGCTGTTGGATGAACCGCTGTCGGCACTGGACGCACGCATCCGCAAACACTTGCGCGAACAGATCCGTCAGATCCAGCGCGAACTGGGGCTGACGACGATTTTCGTCACCCACGACCAGGAAGAAGCGCTGACCATGAGTGATCGTATTTTCCTGATGAACAAAGGCCGAATCGTACAAAGCGGTAACGCCGAAAACTTGTATGCCTCTCCAGTAGATGTGTTCGCCGCAGGTTTTATCGGCAACTACAACCTGCTGGATGCCGAAACGGCCAGCCGACTGTTGCAGCGCCCGGTCACCAGTCGTATCGCCATTCGCCCGGAAACCCTAGGTTTGAGCCTGCAAGGCGAGCCGGACACGTTAATACACAACCATAGTCTGCTGGGCAATGTGATCCGCTATCGCGTAGAAGTACGCGGCGTGGAACTGGTCGTCGATGTACTTAACCGCTCACCGGCCGATCTGTACCCGGATGGTCAGCGCGTGGCGCTATCCATCGATACCAGCACCTTATGTGAGGTAGCCTGATGCGTTTGAGCATGATGAAGAGGGAGTTGTACTGATGGCCCTGGCAATTTTTGATCTGGATGAGACCTTGATACACGGCGACTGCGCCACCCTGTGGAGCGAACAAATGGGCCGCTTGGGCTGGGTCGACCCCAAGTCGTTCATGCAGCGTAACAACGAGCTGATGCATGCCTACAGCCAAGGCCAGTTGAAGATGGAGGACTATATGGCCTTCAGCCTAGAGCCCTTGGTGGGCCGTACGCCTGAAGAAGTCGAGCATTTGGTCGGGCCGTGGGTTGAAGACTTCATCGAGCCGATCATTTTCAGTGATGCGACCAAAACCATTGCTGAGCACCGCAAGGCAGGCGACCGCATTTTGGTTATTTCAGCGTCGGGCACGCATCTGGTCAAACCCATAGCCGAGCGCTTGGGCATAGATGAAGTGCTGGGGATCGAACTGGACGTGGCCCATGGTTTTTACACGGGTAAAACCGTCGGCACCCTGACCTACCGCGAAGGCAAAATTACCCGCCTGCTGGAGTGGATGGACGCGCAAGAAGAAAACCTCGAAGGCGCGAGTTTTTACTCCGACTCTCGCAACGACTTGCCGTTGTTGCTCAAAGTGGATCACCCGCATGTGGTCAACCCGGACCCGGTGTTGCGTGAACACGCTGAAAAGGCCGGGTGGCCGATTCATCATTGGAAGTAAGGTCAAAAACACCCACCCTAGCCCTCTCCCGCAGGGAGAGGGAACTGATTGGGGAATATTCAAGATTCGCAGCGACATCAACGTGCTATTTCGAATCCATAATCGACGCGGTTTCTCAGGTCGCTGACTACCTGAAGACTACTCGGTTAATCCCCTCTCCCCCCGGGTTAGGGTGAGGGAAAATGGCCGTTTTAAACCAAGCTCGCGTCGATCACTAACACCAGCTTGCCCGACACCTGATTACCGGCCAGTTCGTCAAACGCCGCTTGCGCCTCTGCAATTGGGAAGGTTTTGGCCAACTGTGGGCTTAAACGACGCTCAGCGAACAACGGCCAGACCTGCTGACCCAGATCGCTTAACAAATCAGCCTTGAACTGATCATCACGGCTGCGCAAGGTCGAACCCAGCAACTGGATTCGCTTGCCCAACACCAATGCCAGGTCCAGCTCAGCTTTGCGCCCGCCCATCAGGCCAATCAACACCCAACGCCCGTCCAGCGCCAGCAACTTGAGGTTGGACTCCACATAATTGGCGCCCACTGGGTCCAGCACTACGTCAAACGGGCCAAACGCTTTAAGGCTGTCCAGCCCTTCTGTGCGCACAGCGCCACCCTGCGCGCCCAACGCCTCGCAATAGGCCAAACGCTCGGCCGAACCGACCGTCACCCAGCACGGGCTGCCAAAGGCTTTGCACAGCTGAATAGCGGCTGAACCAACTCCACTTGCTCCGGCATGCAACAGCACTTTTTCGCCGGGCTTCAGGGCCGCCAGTTGGAACACATTAAGCCAGGCGGTGCTGTACACCTCGGGCAATGCCGCCGCTTCAATCAGCGACAAACCTTCCGGCACGGGCAAGGCATGGCGCGCATCAACGACCACCTCCTCAGCCATACCGCCGCCCGCCAACAGCGCGCACACCCGGTCGCCGACCTGCCAGGAAGAACCCGGCCCCACTTCACTGATCACGCCTGAACACTCCAGCCCCAGCATTTTGCTGGCGCCCGGCGGTGGCGGATATAAACCCGCACTTTGCAGCAGATCGGCGCGATTCAGCCCCGCAGCCGCCACACGAATCCGAATTTGCCCTACATCGCAGCGTGGGCTTGGCTCTTCAACCCATGTCACTTGACCTTCAACGCCTTGCAATGCTTTCACAGTGCCTCCATAGTGAGTCTGGACTGAGCCCGGTGCTGTTGCATCGGGCTTCTTGCATTATGCGGCCGGTCCTTCACGGAACCGGCGACTTCAAAGACGGCCTAATATGCGTTATCAATTGCCCCCGCGTCGAATCAGCATGAAGCATTTATTCCCTAGCACCGCACTTGCCCTCTTCATTGGCTTAGGCGTTTTGCCGTTCTCGGCCACTACGTTCGCCGCTAACAGTTGGGATAACCTTCAGCCAGATCGTGATGAGGTAATTGCCAGTCTTAACGTCGTTGAGCTGCTCAAACGCCATCATTACAGCAAGCCGCCACTGGATGACGCGCGTTCCGCGATCATCTATGACAGCTACCTGAAGCTGCTCGACCCTTCGCGCAGTTACTTTCTGGCCAGTGATATCGCCGAATTCGACAAATGGAAATTCCAATTTGACGATTTCCTCAAAAACGGCGATCTCAACCCCGGCTTTACCATGTACAAGCGCTATCTGGACCGCGTGAAAGCGCGCCTAGACTTCGCACTGGCCGAGTTGAACAAAGGCGTTGATTCGTTCGACTTCACGGCCAAGGAAAACTTGCAGATTGATCGCAAGGACGCCCCATGGCTCAAGACCGAAGCCGAACTCAATGACCTGTGGCGCAAACGCATCAAGGACGAAGTCCTGCGTCTGAAAATCGCTGGCAAAGAGCCATCGAAAATCCAGGAACTGCTGACCAAGCGCTACAAGAACCAATTGGCGCGTCTGGACCAGACCCGCAGCGAAGACATCTTCCAGGCGTATATCAATACCTTCGCCATGTCGTACGACCCGCACACCAACTATCTGTCGCCAGATAACGCGGAGAACTTCGACATCAACATGAGCCTGTCGCTGGAAGGCATTGGCGCCGTGTTGCAGAGCGATAACGACCAAGTGAAGGTTGTACGTCTGGTACCAGCAGGCCCGGCCGACAAAACCAAACAGGTCGCTCCGGCTGACAAAATCATCGGCGTTGCCCAAGGCGACAAAGAGATGGTCGACGTCATCGGCTGGCGTTTGGACGAAGTGGTCAAGCTGATTCGTGGCCCTAAAGGCTCTGTGGTGCGCCTGGAAGTGATTCCGGCCAGCAACGCGCCTAACGACCAGACCAGCAAAATTGTGTCCATCACCCGTGAAGCGGTGAAGCTTGAAGAGCAGGCGGCGAAAAAATCGATCCTGAACCTCAAGCAAGATGGCAAAGACTACAAACTGGGCGTGATTGAAATCCCGGCGTTCTACTTGGACTTCAAAGCGTTCCGCGCTGGCGACCCGAACTACAAGAGCACCACCCGCGACGTCAAAAAACTGCTAACCGAGTTGCAGAAAGAAAAAGTCGATGGCGTGATTATCGACCTGCGCAACAACGGCGGGGGTTCGTTGCAGGAAGCGACCGAGCTGACCAGTCTGTTTATCGACAAGGGTCCAACGGTACTGGTGCGCAACGCTGACGGTAAAGTCGACGTACTCGAAGACGAAAACCCGGGGGCGTTCTACAAAGGCCCAATGGCGTTGTTGGTCAACCGTTTGTCGGCGTCAGCGTCGGAGATTTTTGCCGGGGCCATGCAGGACTACCACCGTGCACTGATTATCGGCGGCCAGACGTTCGGCAAAGGGACGGTGCAAACCATCCAGCCACTGAACCACGGCGAGCTGAAACTGACACTGGCCAAGTTCTACCGCGTGTCCGGTCAGAGCACCCAGCATCAGGGCGTACTGCCTGACGTTGCCTTCCCGTCGATCATCGACACCAAGGAAATCGGTGAAAGCGCGCTGCCAGAGGCCATGCCGTGGGACACCATCCGTCCTGCGATCAAGCCTGCGGCAGACCCGTTCAAGCCGTTCCTGGCGCAACTCAAGGCTGAGCATGATGCACGCGTGGCTAAAGATGCCGAGTTCATCTTTATTCGCGACAAGCTAGCCCTGGCCGACAAACTGATGGCCGAGAAGACCGTCAGCCTCAACGAGGCAGAGCGTCGCGCCCAGCACGCTGACATCGATGCCAAGCAGTTGGTGATGGAAAACGCCCGCCGTCAGGCCAAAGGCGAAGCACCGCTCAAGGAAATGAAGAAAGAAGACGAAGATGCACTGCCGGTCGAGCCTGAAAAGACCAAGCCAGAAGATGACGCCTACCTGAGTGAAACCGGGCGGATTCTGCTGGACTACCTCAAGCTCAACTCACAGGTAGCCAAAAAGTAAGGCACCGTCTCAGTCCTGTAGGAACGAGCTTGCTCGTGATCTTTTGAGGATTAAAAGATCGCGAGGCAATCTCATACGACAGTGTAAAAAAGGGCGGGCCGCTAAATGCGGCCCGCCCTTTTTTGTCCTTACTGAGCGCCTAGCGCGTAATGCTTGGCCAATGCAGGATCGGCCAGCAATCCTGGTCCGCCCTGCCGATACAACTCAACCAGCTTGAGCGAAGCCAATGGGTGCCCGCCTTTAGCCGCTAATGCCCACCAACGTGCCGCCTCAGCGGCGTCCGGGCCTCGAACAGTCGTGCCAGCCAAGCTAAATACGCCGAGCTGATACGCCGCCTTGCCATCACCGCCTAACGCCGCGAGACGCAACAAACGCACGCCCTCCTCACGCGCACCCAGCCCTTGGCCACGAAAGGCCAAAATGTGCCCATAGAAGCTCTGAGCACGGGTATCGCCCAGGTTGGCCATGCGCGCAAACTGCCCTTCCATCCAGCGCCACAAACGCGGCTGACGCATACACCATGGCCGGTGAAACAATTTGCGCGCAACGGTATAGCTCACACGGGCCTTTAGCCGGAACAGCACTCACGCCTCCTCATGTTCGTAGGCATGTTCAAACACCCGAACCACCTCCGAGGCATGCCACGATGCTGCCGCAACACCGTCTGGTGGCCCGGAAAAACGTCCCAACCGCTCCACACATTCAAAAAAGCCAGTACGCGGCAAACGGCTGGCCCCCTGACTGATAACCAGCGAACTGCGCAATGGCTGCTCGGCCTTGGCATCCATAGCAGCCAAGTGCTCCAGCGCAGACGTCAGGGTCAGCATGGCCGGACTGGGCAACTGCAAACGCTCCAGCAGCGCGCGATACGTTAGCAAATGGCGCTGTCGTCGCGCCTGATTAAGCTCAGCCAATAACCCATCCCAGTGTTGGCGACTGATGCGCACGCTCATGAGGCTTCCCTCCAGCCCGCCACACCCAGCTCCCAAGCCAGGCTACGGCGAATGGCAAGATCCGGCAGACGTTCGCCGGTTTCGATCATTCCAAGGTACGAAGGGCTGATGCCTACCGTACGCGCCAGCACCTCTAGCGCCAATCCCTTGCCTTCGCGTAAGCCGCGCAACTGATCAAGCCCAGGCAATGCCTGCACGGGCTCTGGCGGCTGTCGCTCAGATTCAGGAGTGGTTGTTGCCGTAAGCGCAGCTACCTGATCATTTAAACCCGCGGCCTTAAGAAGCGCCTGGTAGCTATCCCATGAGAGAACCGCGTATTCGGGTTCACCATCACGCTTGATAATTTGAAGATCCATTGCTAAACCCCGTCAGACTTTTATTCAGATCGAGTCGGAACTTTCCTTAGAAGCTTAATCCTAACAGCAGCCAAGGTCTCTGGGGTTTTGATCTTTGCGAGGCTGCATCGGCTGAGCGGCTGCGAATAACCCAAAAATCGACAAATGTTATCCACACAAATTGTGGATAACCTTGTGAACAGAGCTGATTTTCATCGCTGAAAGCCACGGCCCGCAAGGGCTGCGCTCAGATCGGGCATTTTTTACACACATAAAAAAACCCATAAATTCATTGACTTGCTGGCCCGCAGCTACTAGCCAATGCGACTGATGGGGGAAATTGCAGATGATCAAGCCTGGGTTTAAACCGCCATTTAAACCCCAGAAACGACAACGCCCCGTCGAGACGGGGCGTTGTGCTTACAAAAGGCTACTTATTTAGCAGCGTCTTGCTCAGGTTTTGCAGGGTCTTTGATGCCCAGCAGTTCCAGGTCGAATACCAGCACCGAGTTGGCCGGGATCGACGGGCTTGGGCTTTGTGCGCCGTAAGCCAGCTCGCTAGGGATGTACAGTTTGTACTTCTCGCCTACGTGCATCAATTGCAGGCCTTCTACCCAACCCGGAATCACACCGCTCACCGGCAGATCAATCGGGCTGCCACGCTCTACCGAGCTATCAAACACTTTACCGTCGATCAGCTTGCCTTCGTAGTGAACAGTCACAACGTCGGTTGCTTTTGGCTGTGGACCATCGGCCTTTTTAATCACTTCGTATTGCAGGCCAGAAGCGGTGGTGACAACGCCCGCTTTCTTGGCGTTTTCTTCGAGGAATTTTTTACCTGCGGCAGAGGCTTCGTCGCTCATTTTAGCCAGACGCTCTTCAGCGCGCTTTTGCAGGGCGGCGAACGCTTCAATCAGCTCGTCATCCTTAAGCTTTTGATCTTTTTTGCCAACGGCATCTTCGATACCCAGGGCTACGGCTTTGGAATCCAGATCATCCATGCCTTCTTGAGCCAAGCTTTTGCCCATGTTCAGGCCAATGCCGTAAGAGGCTTTTTGTGCCGGGGTTTTCAGCTCTACGCTGGTCTGCGAATCGCAACCCGCCAGTACCAGGCTTACCAGAGCCACAGCTGCCGCCAACCGATGCTGTTTCATGCTATTTCCTTGTTCATGCGCCAAATGGGCAATCGAATAAAGCCGCGAGCTTATCAGGCGGCCGCAACCAATGGCTACCGGCATGAGAGAGACAAATCGCGGATAAGTTCACGGGCTAATCACAATTCATAATTACCGCAACTTTTGCTAACACTTCAAGCAATCTGTCAAACCTGAACCTCACATTACCGAACAAACCGCTAGCCACTTGATGCTAGACGTTACCTGAGGCATAAGGCTGTAAAAATTCTTACAAGGAGCGTTACTGTGCGTTTGTTTTACCGTGTGTTGGCAGGGTTAGCCGTAATTTTGGCACTGGGGATTTGCACCGTTATTTATTTCATCGCCAACCCAAAACTACCCGCCTACGTGCCCCCGCAGCAATTGCACTATCTGGATCAATGGAGCCCGTCCGACCGGCAAACCTATTACTACACGCCTCAGGGCACGCAAGTGAAAGGCCTGCATTACGACTGGTTCAGCGCCCTTGAGCTACCTTTTTCAAAGCAACCGTTTGCCGCGCCTGAGTACCTGGCGCGTTTTGGCTTTCTGATCGACCCTAAACAGCATGCCAGCGCAGCTAACCCGGCCAACTTGCCCGTGGGTTTCACCCGCCATCAAAACCCGGGTAGCCAGGTTGAGTACCTCGACATCACCTGTGCGGCCTGCCACACCGGCGAACTGCGCTTTAAAGGACAAGCGCTACGGATTGACGGCGGCCCGGCGCAACACGTGCTGCCGTCAAGCGTACCGACCCTGCGCGGTGGCAGCTTTGGTCAGGCGCTGGTCGCCAGCCTCGCGGCCACGTATTACAACCCTTGGAAATTCGAGCGTTTCGCCCGCACCGTACTGGGCGACAAGTACGAATCGCAGCACCAACAGTTGCGCAACGACTTCAAGGCCTCGCTCGACACCTTCCTCGCGGTGGCTTGGAACGACACCCATCGCGGCCTGTATCCCACCCTGGAAGGTCCGGGCCGCACCGATGCGTTCGGCCGAATTGCCAATGCCAGCTTTGGCGACGCGATTTCACCCGACAACTATCGGGTCGCCAACGCCCCGGTGGACTACCCGCATCTGTGGGACATGTGGACGTTCGACTGGGTGCAATGGAACGGCTCGGCCCAACAACCCATGGCGCGCAATATCGGTGAAGCCCTGGGCGTGGGCGCCACCCTGAACTTCTTCGACAACCATGGCCAGCCTCTGCAAGGCGAAGACCGTTACCCATCGAGTGTTCGGGTCCGCGACTTGAACCTGATCGAAGAAACCCTGCAAAAGCTCAAGCCACCCGTCTGGCCCGAAGCCCTGTTCGGCACGATTGATCGCCCGCTAGCTGCCAAAGGCCGCGCACTGTTCACCGAGAACTGTGCCGCTTGCCACGTGCCAGCGGTGGTTGAAGAGAACGGACGCAGGGTCAAGCAACTCAACATGCTGCCGGTCGAGGTGATCGGCACCGATCCCAACACCGCCAATAACATCGCCGACAACCGTTACGACCTGAGCGCTCTGCAATGGGACCCCGCCGAACTCGCCACCCTAAACGTGGATTTGTACCCCAAAAGTGAGCAGCCGCTGGACATGCACCAGCTGTCGGTGGCCAAAGGCTTGGCATACGTCACCGCCTTTGTCGAAAAGCACGCGTATAAAGAAGCCAATATCGGCCCTGAAGAACAAGCGCGCCTCAACGGCTACGGCCTGCCGATTGGCGTGATGGAGTTACGCGCTTACAAAGCGCGACCTCTGGACGGGATCTGGGCCACAGCGCCCTACCTACACAACGGTTCGGTACCTACGCTGTATCAACTGCTTTCGCCGCAATCAGAACGTGACCAGACCTTCTATCGCGGCAGTTTTGAATACGACCCGCGCCACTTGGGCTATCGCACCGACGCCTTTGACGGCGGTTTTGTGCTCGACACGCGCATCAGCGGCAACCACAACAGCGGCCATGAATTTCGTGCCGGCCCCCTCGGCAAGGGCGTCATCGGGCGCCAGTTGCAGCCTGAAGAACGTTGGGCGCTGCTTGAGTACCTGAAAGTGCTTGGCGGCCCACTCGAACAACAGTTGCCCACCGAATAATGGTTTAAAAGGATGTTTGCATGCTGACCACTTTATGGCTTCGACTCGGTACCTGGCTGAGCAAACTGTTGCTGACCCTAATCGTACTGGGACTGCTCGGCTGGGCGCTGGCAACAGGCTGGTATGCCTGGCAGCAGCGCGGCCCGGTGTCAGCTCAGGAGCAGATCCCGGCAGATGAGGCCGCGATGACTCAAGACACCATCCAAACCGCGATCAAAATCGTCGACCAACACCGCGAAAACACCCGCTACCTGCGCGACGCCCACGCCAAGGCCCATGGCTGCGTCAAAGCCGACGTGCAGGTGCTGGATGACCTCGACCCGGCCTTGCGTCAAGGCGTGTTCGCCAGCCCCGGCAAAACCTGGCAAGCGGTGATGCGCCTGTCAAACGGCAATGCCTACCCGCAGTTCGACAGCATCCGTGACGCGCGCGGCATGGCGATCAAGTTGCAGGACGTGCCGGGGACGCAGTTGCTGGCGAGCCAGCAAGGTCGTGGCGAGCAGGATTTTGTGATGTTCAACCATCCCAACTTCTTCGTCAGCGATGTCGCCGAGTACCGCCAGAACATCGCCGCCCAGGCTGACGGCAAAAAGGTGCTGGCTTTCTTCCCCTCGTGGAATCCGGACACTTGGCAAGTGCGGCACTTGTTTATTGCCTTGGCCACTTTGGCGCCTGCACCGGCCAGCCCGACGCAAACCACCTACTTCTCGGTATCGCCGTATAAGTTTGGCTCAGCCAACGCAAAATTCCGCGTGGCACCCGACCCGGACAGTTGCCCGGCGTACACCCTGCCCGAGCAAAATCAAAAACTGCCGAACTTCCTTCGCAATGCACTGAACCAGCAGCTATCCACAGACCGGGTGCCAGCGTGTTTCGTGCTGCAAATCCAGCGCCAAGACGCCAATCGCTTTATGCCGATTGAAGACACCAGCATTGAATGGAAAGAGTCAGATGCGCCGTTCCAAACGGTTGCGCGGATCACCGTACAACCACAAGACTTCGACACCCCAAGCCAGAACCTAGCGTGTGACAACCTCTCGTTCAGCCCGTGGCATGGCATTGAAGAGCACCGGCCGCTTGGCGGCATAAACCGCCTGCGCAAAGCGGTGTACGACTCCGTGAGTCAATACCGACACAGCCGCAACGCCGAGCAATAAGCGCAACCTAGGGATGTCATGTTCGCGCTGCATACACCGCATTGCCCGCGTCCTCGGCCAACCGGCGGAACACCAGCGCCGATGCCATGCAGGCCAACCCACACAGCACCAGCATCCAGGCGACGTCGCTGGTCTGCGGTACGGCGTGGCCACGTATGTCCATCAACACCCCGAGCAACGCCGCAACCAACCCTACCGATAAACTCATGCTCAATTGCACGGTCACCGCTGACAGGCTGCTGGCACGGCTGCTGAGTGCTGCGGGCACATCCGCGTAGGTCAGGGCGCCAAGGGTGCTGTACTGCAACGAACGAATCACCGCACTGCCAAACAGTATTAGTACGATCACGCTGTAGGGCGTGGTGCTGGTGAAGCTGGCACAGGCGGCCAAGGTTAATCCGGTGAGCACGGCATTGGTGATGAGCGTGCGGCGGATGCCGAATCGGCGCACCACACGCACTGCCAGCAGTTTCATCAGAAAAGCCCCTGCGCCCCCGGCCAGAGTCAGCAGACCGGCGTGCAAGGGGCTCAGGCCAAAACACAGTTGAAACATCAGCACCAGTAAAAACGGTAAAGACGAGGTGCCCAGTCGCAACAGATTACCGCCCCAAAAGCTGATGCCATAACTGGGGATACGCAGCAGTTTCAGATCAAGCAACGGCTCGGCGTAACGTCGCGAATGACGCAGGTATAACGCGCCACACACCACCCCGACGCCGACCATCAAAGCCACCCAGTGTCGCGGCAGCAGGCCGTGCCCGAGGGCTTCGAAGCCAAACACCAGCGCCGCCATGGCGATTGCACTGAGCACCAACCCGCGCATGTCTAGACCCCGCTCACGGACACCGGGGTAATGCGGTACATGGCGCAGCACCAGCACGATACCGACCAGACCAATGGGCACATTGATCAAAAAAATCCAGTGCCACGACAGGTAGGTCACCATCAGCCCGCCCAACGGCGGGCCGATCATGGGGCCGATCAACGCCGGGATGGTCAGGTACGACAAATTGCGCAACAGGTCTTCACGCGGCGACCAACGCAGCAAAATCATTTGCCCCACGGGCACCATCATGGCCCCCGCTGCGCCTTGCAGCATGCGCGCCAGACACAGTTGCAGCAGTGAGCTTGAGGCTGCGCACGCCAGCGACGAGACGATAAACAAGATGATCGCCACCACAAACAGTCGACGCGGGCCAAAGCGATCCGCGGCCCAGCCACTGACCGGCACACACAGCGCTGCCGCCAGCATGTACAGAGACACCACCAGGTTCATGCGGATGCTAGGCGCGCCGAAGTCGCTGGCCATTTGCGGCAAGGCGGTCATTACCACCGTCGAGTCGATCAGTTCCATGCACAGCGCGCAGCCAATAATCATCGGCACGCGACGCGACAGTGGTGGTGAGTCCTTCACGCAGATCCCTTCAAATCGCCAACTTCAAAAAGTCGAACGACATACGGCGCCCGCTCTCCAGGTGCGGGATGGCTTCCAGCAATGCCTGGGTATAAGGATGTTGCGGGTGGTCGAACACATCGCGCACGCGGCCGCTCTCGACCGCCACGCCATCCTTCATCACCAGCACGTCGTCGCTCACATGGTTGATCACCCCAAGGTCATGGGAGATGAACAGGCACGCCAACCCCAGCCGTTGTTTGAGGTCATCCAGCAGTTCGAGTATCTGCGCCTGCACCGACACGTCCAGCGCCGAGACCGGCTCGTCGCAGACCAGAATCTGGGGCTGCGCCGCCAGTGCTCGGGCAATGGCGATGCGCTGGCGCTGACCGCCCGACAACTCGATAGGCCGACGCTCCAGCAAGGCCGCATCCAGGTGCACCAACGCCAGCAGTTCTTCTGCACGGGCGGCCCATTCACTGCGTTTATGGCCTGCCACCTCCAGTGCTTCGCTCAACACCCGGCGCACGTTGTAGCGCGGGTCAAACGAACTCAGCGGGTCTTGAAACACCACCTGAATGCTGCGTCGCAGTTGGCGTTTTTCCACGGCAGACAAGCTCAACCACGGCTGCCCCTTGATCTGGATGTCGCCGCTGTCAGGGGTTTCCAGACCAAGGATCATGCGCGTGAGGGTGGTTTTACCCGAACCGGACTCGCCCACGATGCCCAGGGTTTTGCCACGCCGCAGTTGCAGTGACACGTGGTTGACCACTGTGCGCAACGTGCCATCCGGCCCCTTAAAGGCTTTGCTCAGCGCGTTGACCTGCAACAAGGGCGGGGTGTGTTCTGCCTGCGTCGGCACAATGGCCAATGGCGTGCGCGCCGCTCCTTGGGTGCGGCGAAAGTGTACCGCCCTGCCCGCGCGCAGCAGGTATTGAGTGTAAGGATGCTGCGGATCGTGCAGCACCTCGTCGACGCTGCCTTGCTCGACAATAATGCCGTTGTGCATCACCGCCACCCGATTGGCCAGCCGCGAGACCACGGCCAAGTCATGGCTGACGATCAACATTGCGGTGCTCTCCCCGCGCAGGGATTCAAGCAAGGCCAGCACCTGCGCCTGCACGGTGGTGTCGAGTGCGGTGGTCGGTTCGTCGGCAATCAGCAAACGCGGGTTACAGGCAATGGCTGAGGCTATCAGCGCACGCTGACGCAAGCCGCCAGACAGTTGATAAGGAAATTGCCGCGCGCGCAATTCAGGCTCCGGCACCCCCACCGCGCGCAGTAATTCAATGACTCGGGCTTCGCGCTGCGCCCGATCCAGATCGGTGTGCAAGTGCAACGGCTCGGCAATTTCTTTGCCGACCGGACGCAATGGGTCGAGCGAGCCCAGCGCGTCCTGCATCACAAAACCAATCTGCGCACCGCGCACCTTGCGCCACGTGCGCTCATCAAACTGACGCAAATCTTGCCCGGCAAACGCTAAGCGGCTGGCCTGCACCTGCGCCCCAGCACCCGTTAGCCCGGCCAGCGTACGCGAGGTCACGCTCTTGCCCGAGCCAGATTCCCCCACCAACGCCAAGCACTCGCCGCGGTGCAGCTGAAAACTAACGCCCTTAAGGGTCGGGGCTGCATGGCTGCCAAAGCGCACCTGCAGGTCTTGAACATCAATCAGCGGTTGCGTGCTCATGAACGTTTACCTTCGCTGCGACGCAGCAGTTCGCGGCCGATCACACTGATCGAAACCACGGTCAATGTGATTGCCAGCGCCGGCCAGGCCACGAGCCACCAAGCGTTGGCCAGGTAGTTGCGGCCCATGGCAAGCATTCCACCCCATTCAGGCGCAGGCGGCGCGGCACCAAAGCCTAGAAAGCTTAGGGCGGCACCGTTAACGATGTTGCCGCCAATACCAATGGTGGCGAGGATCAAAATCGGTTTGATTGCATTGGGTAGCACATGCCGCAGGATCACTGAATGCCGGGGCAGACCCAGCGTGGTGGCGGCCTCGACGTAACCGGCGCCGCGCACCACCAAAGTTTGAGCCCGCACCAGTCGCGCATAACGCGGCACGTTGGCGATACCGATGGCGATGATCAGGTTCAGTTGCCCCTGACCGAAGAACGTGATGACCACCAGCGCCAGCAACAGGTCAGGGAATGCCAGCAGCACGTCGACGAGGCGCATCACGGCGCCGTCCAACCAGCGCGGTCCAAGCCCCGCTGCCAACCCGAATACCGTGCCAAACAGCAGGCCAATCGCCGTGGCTGACACACCCAGTACCAGAGACGGACGCGCGGCGTACACCAGCCGGGTGAGGATGTCGCGACCGTTTTCATCCGAGCCCAGCCAATACTGACTGCCGGGCGCGCTATACGCCGCACGGGAGATTGCTTGGAACGGGTCGCCCGCCACCAGCCAGCCCGGCTGGATGGCCGCGATCACCAACAGCAGCACGAACAACCCTGCCAGCAGAAGGCCCGGACGCACGGCCCAACGCCGCGTGCTGCGCGGGCGGGCGATGTGGATCAGGCCAGCAGGTACGTTTTGATTAATCGACAGGCTCATGGTTGCGGCTCCTAATGTGCGGCTCACACCGCACTGGCTTCATCGCGGGTGGCGCCGTGCGCGCTGTCCTGCTCATGCAGCGCACGCCACGCAGCACCAGGGCTGATGCCATTGAGGTAGTAATTGCCCAGCGCCCGCTCGCGGTAGATGGCCGGGTTGTGCGAGGCCAGCGTGCGAGCGTTGCGCCAATGCCGATCAAGGCGCCGGGCTTGGCTGGTGGCCGAGGCACCGCCGACTTCAAATAGCAACGTGGTGGCTTCAAGTACCTGCTCAAGCACCACTTGCTGGGCCTGAAACGTGCGGATGTCGGCTTCGACGTAGTCGGCTTCCTGCGCGGTTTCGCTCAGTTCCGCCTGATGCACGTTTTCCAGCACCTGCGCCGTGGCCAGCACCAGGGTTTCGCTGGCGAAGGCCAGACTCGACAGACGACCAATCACCCGCTGCACCAGCGGGTCATCTTTAGGGCTGGATTGACCCGGCACACCAAACGCACGGGTGCGCCCTTGCACAAACTCAGTTGCATCGCGCAACGCGGCACGGGCAATACCGGCCAAAGTGGCGAGGTGGAACAGTTGGTAGAACGATGAGATGTACGACTCGGCTCGTAACTCGCCGGGTTTAAAGCGCCGCAGTACGTGCTCGTCAGGCACCGCGACGTTGTCGAAACGGGTGGTGCCGCTGCCGCTCAGGCGCTGGCCAAAACCATCCCAGTCATCTACCCGGGTCACGCCGGGTGCATCCACGGCCACCACCACGCTGAAAAAATCCTTGTCGTGCATGGCCACGGCGGCTACCCAATCAGCGTAGATCGTGCCGGTGCAGTAATACTTTTCGCCATTTAGCCGCCAGCCGTCTTCTGCCGCTGCCAGAGACACCGAGTTGGTGCTGCTGTCGCTGCGCTCTGCCATGGCCGCGCCCCACAATTGCCCGGCCACCACTTTAGCGAACCAGTAATCCTGAGAGGCCACATCGCGGCTGGCCAGGCGGCCTTCGACAAAGCCGAAGTGCGCCCGCACGATTTGCGGCAGGTTCGAATCAGCCTCGGCCAGATCAATCAACAGGCCAAATAACACCGGTAAGCTGATGCCTGCACCTGCGTGCGCCTGTGGGACGCGCAGCGCGCTAAACCCCGCATCACGCAGCAGGTTCACGGCGTCAAACGCCAACTGGCGCTGCTGCTCACGTTCGATGGCGCCCGCAGCAATCTGTTCGAACAGGGGTTTGAACCGCGCCTGCAGCACGCGGTAAGAGGTTTGCTCAGTCATGGCAGGTCCTTGCGAGAAGATGGCATCACACGGCTTTGGCACGCGGGTCCACCCAGTGATTGATCAGGTCGACGAGAAAGTTCACGACCACGTATATAGCCGCTGCCAACAGGGTGATCCCCAGCAGCAGCGGCACATCCTTAGACACGGCGGCATCGAGCATCAGGCGGCCAATGCCTTGGCGGGAAAACAGCAACTCGATCACCACCGCCCCGCCCAACAAGCTGGCGAAGACAAAACCTGCGAGGGTCACTAAAGGCACCAGCGCATGGCGCAAGGCGTGCTTGAGGCGTACGCCGGTTTCGGACATGCCCCGCGCACGGGCCATGGCGATAAAGGGTTGTTCGAGGATGTCTTCCAGAGACTGGCGCAACACTTGGCTCAGCACCGCTGCGACTGGCAGCGCCAAGGCCACACTGGGCAAAATCAATGCCCGCCAGCCGTTCGAACCGGACGGCGGCAACAGGTGCCAGCCGAAGGCGAACACCAACAACAGGATCAAACCGATCACAAATGAGGGGGCCGAAGACACCACCAACTCAGTGCCTGACACCAACGAGCGAATCCACGGCGCACGGTTGGCGCTGAGCACCGCGACCACCACCGCCAGCAATACCGCCAGCGCCGCCGCGCTGAGTGACAATTGCGCCGTCGCGCCCAGTTTGCTGGCGATCACCTGCCCCACCGGCTTGCGCAAATTGTAAGAGTCACCCAAATCCCCTTGCGCCAACCGGCCCAGGTACTGGCCGTATTGCACGATCAACGGTTGATCGAGCCCGTATTCGGCACGCACCTTGGCAATCAACTCGGCACTGGGCATTGCACCGGGCCCACCGAGAATGGCCATCGCCGGGTCGCCAGCACTCAGATTAACGGCTAGAAATGTCAGGGTGGCCGCGCCCCAGAGCACCCCAAGACCCGACAACAATCGACGAACTATCAGGCGCAGGTTTTTCATTTAGCCTCCGGGTCGAGCCATACGGCGGTGAAGATCGGCGTGTTGTGCGACGTGTCGAACATCAAGCCCTTGACCTTATTGCGAAAGGCCACCAGTACATGGCTTTCGTACAGCGGCACCGCCGGGACGTTTTCCACCAGACGCTGTTGCGCGATGCTGTAGAGCTTTTGCAGCTCGACCGGGTCGGTCGTCAGCCGAGCCGCTGTCAACGCCGCATCCAGTGGCTCGTCACGAAAACTGCCGATGTTCTGGCCGATAAACGTCGGCGTATTGATTGAATGGCTGTGATAGAGGATGTACAGCCCATCCGCGGTGTTGGTGTGCCAATAACCACCCCCCAGTAACTGGAAGTTGCCGGTGTAACGCTGTTCGGTGAGTTGGGCCAGGGGGATCAGATCGATGCTCAGGTCGAAGCCGACCTTCTTCAAATCAGCTTGAATCGCCACTGCCACGCTGCTGGGATAAGCCCCGGTTTCGTAAGTCAGCACCCGCGCTGCTAGGCGTTTGCCATCTTTGACGCGATAGCCTTGGGCGTCGCGCCCGGTCCAACCGGCGCGGTCTAACAGGCGGTTGGCCTCGGCCACGTCATAACGGAGCGCGTCTTTAAACGCCGGGTCGTAATAGCGGGTATTGGACGCCAGCAGATCAGTCTTGGGCTGGTACTCGCCAAAGCCAGTGATCCACGCCAAGCCTTCACTATCAATGGCTTTGGCCACGGCACGACGAACTACGACGTCCTCAAACGGAAATTTTTCAACGTTAAAGGTCAGGCTGCGAAATGGGTTGCCCTTACGCACGCGGCTGTACATCTGCAAGTCGGGGTTGTTGCGAATAGCACGGGCGTTTTGCGCAGGCGCATCGACGGTAAAGTCGGACTGGTCCGATTCCAATGCGCTAAAGCGGATCATCGCCTCGGGCACGATGCTCACTTCTAGACGGTCGAGGTAAGCTTCGCCCTGATGCCGGGTCACCGCAGGCGCCCAGTGGTAGCCCGTGCGTTTAACAAAGTTCAAGCCTTGGTCGCGGGTATAGCTTTCAAGCACGAAAGGCCCGGTGCCGATCGGGTGTTCGGCGATGGATTTAGGGGCATGTTCAATTTGACGCGGCGACAGCATGCTCAGGTAAGACTGCGCCAGCACGTCGAGAAACGGTGAGTACGGTTCGCGCAGGTGCGCTTCAAAGGTGTATTCATCAACAATCCGCCCGTCGACATAAGGGGCGATGTACGCGGCTGCCAAGGGCGACTTGGTGGCGGGGTCGCGCATGTGTTCGAGGTTGAGTTGCACGGCGCGGGCATTGAATTTCTCGCCATCGCTGTAGGTCACGTCATCGCGCAGATGAAAGGTGTATGTCTTGCCATCCGGCGAAATGTCCCAGGACTTCGCCAGCCACGGCGAGATATTGCCGTTTTCATCCTGATAAACCAGGCAGTCAAATAGAATGCGCCCCAGCCACTGTGTGTTGCCGTGGGAAATCGAATGCACGTCCAGCGTTGTTGAGTCGGACGCAGTTGATACCCGCAACGTTCCGCCCGGTTTGCCGGGACTGGTTTCGCGGTAGTCTTCGGCGTGGCTTGCGCTGCCTGCACCAGTAACGTTGGCACGCGGTGCCTCGCTGGCTGGCTTGCAGGCGCCCAGCACCATTACGCAGGCGACTGCGGCCAGACGGGCGAGCTTTGTGGTTAGGGTCATGTGCTTTCTCCGCCAGCGCCGCGTGTTCACACGACGCTGGCTGCGCAGGCTTAGAAGTTGTAAGTCACGCCAGTGAATGCACCGAAACCATCACCCGGATACAGCGCTGCCGTGTCTTTGCCCTGAGCGTCGTAGGACGGCGCGATGGCGGTCACGTAGTCCTTGTCGGTGAGGTTTTTCAGGTCCAGGTACACCTGCCAGGTTTTGCCCGGATCGTCGAAGCCAAGCCGTGCGCCCCAGAGGGTGTAAGACGGTGCGTAGAAGGTGTTGGCGTAGTCCACTGCGGTGCTCGACGCCGAGCGCACGTTGACCCCGGCATAGAAACCGCTGGCAAATTGATACTGCAACTCGGCTTGGTAAATATGCTTGGGCAGCCCTGGTAGTTCGTTCTTTTTGAACCGTGGGTCATTTTCGTAGTGGAAATCGTTGAGGGTGTAGGCTTGGCGCCAGTTCAACGTGTCGCCGTTGGCTCCCTCCCACAAACGGGTGCTCAAGCCCGCTTCAATACCTTGGTGAATGGTCGGCGTGGCATTGGAGGTGGAATTCACCGCTGCTGAGGTGCTGGTCGCAGGGAGCACTTCAACGGTGAGCAACTCGTTCTTGATCCACGACTTATAGAGCGCCAGGCTGCCGTCAAAGATGCCCGATTTACCCTTGATGCCGAATTCAACGGTGTTGGCCGCTTGCGGGACCAGTGGTTTGGCGTAGTTGCTGGTGACCCCGGAGCCCGAAATGGACCAAGAGCTTGGCGGATCGATGGAACGGCTGACGTTACCAAACAGCTGTACGTCGGGGGCGATGTAGTAACGCAGGCCGATCCGAGGCGCGAGTTTCCATTCGTCGTAACGGTAATGGTTCGGCAGGCCGCTGGTGTTGGCCCGGTCGCTGAACGAGACGTCGACATCGCGCTTGATGTTAATCGCTGAAACGCCGGTGGCCAGGTACAACCTGTCGGTCAGGCCCAAGTCGTTTCCGACGCTGAACACATGGTCGAACGAGCCGTCGTACGAGACCTGCTTTTGTAAGATGTCGAGGTCTTTACTGCCTTTGTAGGTCCGCACCCCAGCACGCACATGCTCGGTGCTGCTCCAACCAACCGTGCTGGTGCTCGACAGGCCGAACAGGTCGTCATTGCGGCTGTAATTAAGCGAGTAGTTAATGTCGCGCCAATCCCAGTAGTTAGGGTTAACGGTACTTTTTTTGCTGAGAATCTGCGGGTAGTCGTGGTACACCACCCCGGCTACGAGCGTGGCGTCATCATCAAAGGTGTAGGTGGTTTTGCTGCCAACCCACGTCGAGCCGCGCTTGGTCGAGTCGGCGCGCGTATCGCGCGTGGCCACGTTGGTCTGGGACGAGTTTTTCTTCAGTTGTGCCAGCGTCAGCGCGCCCGAGTTCTCGTGGTATTCCTCGCGGTAACGCAGGTACACACGGGTTTCCAGTTTGGGGTTGAAGCGGTAGCCGAAGTTAGTGACGATGCCCTTGGCCTTGGTGTAGGTGAAATCCTGGTAGCCGTCGCGCTTGGAGTTGTCGATGCTGACGTAATAATCGGCATCGCCCACCACGCCGCCGGTGCTCAGCGTCTCTTTCTGCCAGCCAAAACTGCCGCCTTCAACCTTAATGCGATTGCCCGGCGCCGTGAGCCCGGTATTGGTCACAAAGTTGATGGCGCCCCCCAGCGACAATGCGCCGTACTCAAAGGCATTGGCACCGCGCAACACTTCGGTGTAATTGAGGCCTTGGGTATCCAGCAACTCGTAGGGCGTGCCACCCGCCCCCGTTAGCGCGAGGCCGTCGAAGAGAAACTTGGTGCCTTCGCGGAAATAGCCGGGCGAGGTGTTGGCACCGGAACCACGAATGGAAATCTTGATGGCGTCGTTACCACCTGCCGCTTGGGCATACACGCCCGGCTGATAAGCGAGCGTGTCTTCCAGCGTGGCTGAGCGGCCCTTTTCCACTTCTGCCTGAGTGACCAGGCTCGTTCCGCCAGCCACTTCGTCGAGCTTGGCTTTGGCAGCTTGCACGTCGGTTAGTTTGGCCGCCTGTACCGTGACGGTGCCTAAACGCCTATCGCCATTTGGGCTGACATCATCCGCTAGGGCAAAAGGTGCGAGGGTTAATAGAGCGCTGCTAACAGCGAATAAGGATGAGTGCCGTAAAACAGCCGTTGTTGCTAAATGCACGCGTTTCAAATTGTTGTTCCCCACCTGAATAGAAAATAGGCGAGTTTCTATTGGAATAGTCAATCTCACGATATAGGGGCTATTGCAGCGAACGTGCCAACTGGCCAAGTGCCTTGTTTATGGGCATTCAGGCGGAAATGTCACTCAGGCGACTGTTGCATTACGCGCCTACTGCCGATCAAGTGTTGATAAATAAACAGCTGAGCGAGCTAGACGGGTCGAGATAGTGTGTTGCCAAAAAAAGACCCGCACGGTCGGAACCGAGCGGGTCTTTGAGTGCTAATCCACCTGTAAGCGCGAGCTTGTTCTAGCGCTCTTTTGATCTTTTAAAAGATCAAAAGACACACTCACTCTAGGGGGGCGGCCGCCAATAACGGGGCAACGTAGGCAAAACGTTTAGTTCTACCCCTGATACGTACAGGCTGAGCCTCAGGCAAAGGTGCAAATGGCTCCCATGAGGCGTCTACCCTTCCTTCCTGCGTCCACAGGTCATCCGTTGTAATTACCTCAAGCCGACCCGCTTCAGCGACACGCTGTACATAAACCTGAGCACTGTCGTCATAAGGGAATAGTTGTGCTCGGATATCTGAGACCGTGTTATGTGAGCGACTTATCTGTGACAGTAATTCGGATTCAGAGACCGAGGCTTCACTGTGATATCGCAGCAACCCTCCTTCTCGGGCACAAAAAAACACCTCACAACCAGGCATTGAACGTGCCAGCAACAGGCTGATTAATAAATTACTGGGCGAAAAAAAATCGCCAAACAAATCATTGGTGCTTTCATGCAGAAGCACATCAGGCTCGTCACCCGAAAGATAAATCCCAACGATTTGATACCCATCGGGTAATACCGGCACACCGTGTTCATTCTTGGGGAAAACTAAATCCTGTTTGAACGCCAAGAAAGGCGTTTCTATGGGTCGGGTGCACGCGTAGCCCTCCGCACTAGAGTCTTTAAGAACAAAGCCTGCAAATTGAGTATGCTTGCGTAACTGCATCAGCCCCTGCACCGCCTTTACCGCCTCCACAGAATTGCCAAACACCTTTTCACACAGTGGCTGCTTAACGACCTCAGTCTGCTCACGTTGTTGATCGAGCTTCCAGTCAGGCCCCAGCTTGGAACGCCGTGACCACTGACCGCCAGGCAATACCACACTGAGATCGCCCGCCAAGCAGATCAAGCCAATTAAATGAGACGGCATTAAAGAGCCCAGATCATAAGCGCGTTCAAAAGTACTCGGGTGCTGGGGCCGTGTGCGCATGAATAATGGCAATAGCGCCTGTTCAAGATCAGAACCGCTGGCGATGTAACTCAGCACGCCCTTATCTGGGCAAGACAAATAGAAGCGCGGGTAGTTATGTCTGTATCGAATGGCCAAGCTCAGGTCTTGAATCGAAAAAAAGCTGTCTTGCAACTCGCTTTCTGAATGCACCGTCCACGCCACTCGATCAATGGTGGTATTGGAGTGATACATCCCTTCAATGGTGTATCCCTCAATGGGCAGAAACAGCCCCTCTTCTGATAATGACAATACTGAGGCGGGGTCAAAGGACAATCCCGACCCTGACTGCGGCAAAGTGGCGTAATAGCGATTGTGCTTTGCGAGAATGAAACCGCCATAGACGACGTCACTCTTGATCGCTGCAATTAATGTGTGCGCATACACGGCCGCATCATCAGCACTGATATAGGCAGGGCTTAAAGCTGGCGTTAACACTGAAGCGGTTATAAGGCTGTTACTCATGAAAATATCCTTGTCTTGGCATGGGCTGAGCGTTTACGCCCAGCATGAAGTCATGCGTTGATTGTCAAGGCATTCAAGGCAACACGTGCGTTATTGGGTTAGGCCCACATGCGGTATTGGCTCACGCGCCACTACCGCTATGAATTGGACAGAATCGCCCTTTTACGCATCAGCCTGATCAGTGAACCGGCAGTTCAACCCCTTCAAACAGGTCTTCAAGTTCCTGTTTGTTATGGCAGGCAATCGCCTTGGCCATTACTTCGCGGGTCAGGTGCGGGGCAAACTTCTCAATAAAGTCGCACATGAAACCACGTAGGAAAGTACCGCGACGGAAACCGATTTTGGTAATGCTGGATTCGAACAGTTCGCTGGCATCCAGTACCACCAAATCGTTATCCAACTTGGTATCGACTGCCATTTTGGCCACGATGCCAACGCCCAGACCCAAGCGCACGTAAGTTTTGATGACGTCAGCATCGGCGGCGGTGAACACCACTTTGGGTGTCAGGCCACGATGGCTGAACGCCTCGTCGAGCTTGGAGCGACCGGTAAAACCAAAGACGTAGGTCACGATGGGGTATTCGGCAAGTGCTTCGAGGGTCAACTTCGGCAGCTTGGTCAGCGGGTGGCCCTGAGGTACGACCACACAGCGGTTCCAGCGATAGCACGGCATCATCACTAGGTCGCCGAACAATTCCAGCGCCTCGGTGGCAATCGCAAAATCAACCGTGCCATCAGCGGCCATTTCAGCAATTTGCATCGGCGAACCTTGATGCATGTGCAAAGCCACATCCGGGTATTGCTTGATGAAGTTGCTGATCACCGGCGGCAAGGCATAACGCGCCTGGGTATGCGTGGTGGCAATCGACAAGGTGCCTTTTTTCTCGTTGGAAAACTCTTGAGCAATCTGCTTGATGCTCTCGACCTTGCGCAAGATCTCACCGGCGGTGGTGATGATGCGCTCACCCGCTGGCGTGACACGGGTTAAGTGCTTGCCGCTGCGGGCAAATACTTCCACGCCCAACTCGTCTTCTAGCAAGCGGATCTGTTTGCTGATACCCGGCTGTGAGGTGTACAGACTCTGGGCGGTAGCCGAAACGTTGAGGTCGTGGTGCGCCACTTCCCAGATGTAGCGCAGTTGTTGAAGCTTCATATGCGTCCCTCAAAGCAAATAGGCGCCATGGGTATCGGCGGCGATATATAACTATATGGAAGGTCAGAAGAATAAATCTAGAACTTTTTTATCGTTTTAAGCAGTTGGCCATCTTCACACATCCGTGCGACGCCGACGTTGCAACAAAGGCACCAGGTACACCGGCATCTGTGCCTGCTCTACAACCCGCGCTGCGGTGCGCCCCAAATGGCTATTGCCCCCCGTAGGCTGGCCGTGACTGCCAAGAATCAGCAAGTCGACGCAGAGCTTAAGCGACTGTTCCAGAATGACTTGCGAAGGCTCCCCCTGAATAACCTTGACCGAGCGGATCAAGCCCAGTTCCTGCTCACCTTCGGATAACTCATCACGAAGACTGTCGAGTACACGTTGCTCGATGTTAGAAAGCATCGTGGTCATACCTTGCTGCTGCAACTCATTCAGCGCCTGTTCATCGAGATAGCTTTGCAGTACCGACTCGGCGAACAACCCCATGGGTTCAACCACGTGTAACACGTGCAAGTCTGCTCTGAAGCTGCGAGACAGCCCTAAAGCGTGTTGCATCACTACTGGCGCGTAAATACCGAGGTCAGTGGCGTACAGTATCGAGCGAATCATACGACCTCCTCGCAGCCTGATATGGGCGAGATAAATTCAGCTTAGCAGCGCCAAGAATAGTACGGCGACCCACGCGATGACTTACACGCGATGTTTATTCGTGCACTAAACCACCCCGTTCATTACTGATGCCATGCGGAACATGGCCCGTAGCCACAACTTGGCGTGCGCTCTCGCAATGGCCGGCCTGATCGTCAAAAAAAACATCGGCTGCGAACGCCTCCAAAAATGCAGACTTATCCAGTCCGCCAAGAAACAGCGACTCATCCAGGCGGATGTCCCAGTCGCGCAGCGTACGAATTACCCGTTCATGGGCAGGTGCCGAGCGGGCAGTGACGAGCGCTGTGCGGATCGGGCAAGCATCATCAGGGAACTCGCGCTGTAACAGGTTCAAGGCTTCTAGGAAGCCCTTGAAAGGGCCTCCGCGCAGCGGATTGCGTGCCGAGTTGCGCTCCAGCGACTGGAACGCCTCAAGGCCACCCGACTGATAAATACGCTCTGACTCGTCTGAAAACAACACGGCGTCGCCGTCAAAGGCGATGCGCAGCTCATTGTTTTCAGCCCGTCGGGTACCGCCAGAGAGGATTGTCGCGGCCGCAAACCCTGCGTCCAGCGCACTGCGAACATCATCAGCATGCGTCGACAAAAACAGGTCGCAGCCAAAAGCATTGAGGTACGGGTGAGGGTTGCGCCCGCCGGAAAATGCCGCGCGGGAGATGCCTAGGTCGTGATGCTGGATCGAGTTGAACACCCGCAGCCCAGTGTCTGCACTGTTACGTGATACCAGCACCACCTCTACCCGTTCGCGCCCGAGGCTGGCATTGAAGCTGAGGAGCTTTTTGACCAACGCAAAAGCATCCCCGGGCTCAAGCACTTCATCTTCATGTTCGATCTGGTACTGGCGATAAGCCTCAATCCCCTGAGTCAGATAGACTTGGTGGCTGACGCTCAAATCGAACAGTGCCCGAGACGAGATGGCCAGCACCAGCTTGCCCTTTAAGCCTTTGCTCATATCATCTCCGCAGCATGGTTGAAGGATTCAAGGAAGCTCGTCGGGCTCAAGCTGCAAGGCCAGACGAATGTGATGAGCCAGTTCGCCTTCGCTGAGGCGAGACTTCAATTCACCGTAGAACTCACCGTCACGCACGACAAACAGCGCAGGAAGGTGGAAGATCTCATAGCGCTCGACCAGCCCACCGTTGTTACCCGCGTCAATCCAGCACAACTGATCAATGGGTAACTGCATGTCAGGCAACATCCTGCGCGCTACCCGACAGCTCGAACACCCGATACTGGTGAAGACCACCAGCGAGGTGCCGGGCAACGTCAGCAGGCGCTGGTCGGCATCAAAGTCAGTCAGTTCCATTTCAGTCACTATACTCACTCAAACAATATCAAATTGCTGGCACTCGGAGTGTGCGTACATGGGTCGTTTTTTACCTCACCCAGATGATGTACCTGTTGAGATAACCCCCCGTAAAGAACCCGCTCTTTCGCGCCAGAAGCTGCACTCTATCAGCCTCGGTGGCGTCGCATGCAACAGTGACAGAGGCTGGCGACGCGGCACGGCGGTAGATATGTACATGCCAAGCCTAGGTCAAACAGCGCACTACCCCGGCTATATCGCTTGGTGCAAGAAACAGCCTGAGGGTTATCGGGTTGGCGTGGCTTTTACTGATGACCAAACCTTGTTTGGCGCACGTATGGGCGAGCAGGTATGCCAGATCGAACACTATTTGCGCCTGCAACATCAGCAAAACCTCCTCCCTGCGAATATGGAAGCGCTGGCACTGGAATGGGTCAATTTGCATGCCGTGGAGTTTTCCCAAGCGACCTTGGAGCGTGCATTAGCACAACCCGCGCTGGATTAAACCGCTGTATGCCCATTGTCGAATAACCGCTTAACGCGTTAAGGTTCGGCTCCCCGATGCGCTCAATTAAGCTGTGCTCCGCCGCACGGGGAACGCTGGCGGCCGGCACCCGTGACCTGACGAGTAACACGATGGCTGATTTACCGATCGACGACCTTAACGTTGCCTCCAACGAAACCCTGATCACACCTGACCAGCTCAAGCGCGAGATCCCTCTCAGCGATACAGCCTTGCAGACTGTGACCAAGGGCCGTGAGGTCATTCGCAACATCCTTGATGGCAAAGACCATCGACTGTTCGTTGTCATCGGGCCTTGCTCGATCCACGACCTCAAGGCTGCCCACGAGTACGCAGAGCGTCTGAAGGTGCTCGCGGCTGAAGTCAGCGACACGCTGTATGTGGTCATGCGGGTGTATTTCGAAAAACCACGGACTACTGTGGGCTGGAAAGGCCTGATCAACGACCCGTACCTGGACGACTCGTTCAAGATCGAAGACGGTCTGCACATCGGCCGCAAATTGCTGCTAGATCTGGCAGAAATGGGCTTACCTACTGCCACAGAAGCCCTTGATCCGATTTCTCCGCAATACCTGCAAGACCTCATCAGTTGGTCGGCGATTGGTGCACGTACCACCGAGTCGCAGACTCACCGCGAAATGGCCTCCGGCCTGTCCTCGGCCGTGGGCTTTAAGAACGGCACCGATGGCGGCCTGACTGTGGCGATCAACGCCTTGCAGTCAGTGTCGAGCGCGCACCGCTTCCTAGGGATCAACCAGGAAGGTGGCGTGTCCATCGTCACCACCAAGGGCAACGCTTACGGTCACGTGGTATTGCGCGGTGGCAACGGCAAGCCAAACTATGATTCGGTCAGCGTGGCACTCTGCGAGCAGGCACTGACCAAGGCCAAGATCACCCCGAACATCATGGTCGACTGCAGCCACGCCAACTCCAACAAAGACCCGGCGTTGCAACCGCTGGTGATGGAGAACGTGGCTAACCAGATCCTCGAAGGTAACCAATCGATTATCGGCCTGATGGTCGAAAGTCATCTGAACTGGGGTTGCCAGGCAATTCCTAAAAACCTTGACGACTTGCAGTACGGCGTCTCGATCACCGATGCCTGCATCGACTGGGCGAGCACCGAAACTACCTTGCGCAGCATGCACGCCAAGCTCAAGGACGTTTTGCCGAAACGCGCTCGCGGCTAATTATTCAGCGCACACAAAAACGCCGGGCTAGCCCGGCGTTTTTTATGCAGTGTTGTTTCAGGTCTTGGCCTGGGCGCGCTTGTGACGCTCCATGTAGCGCTCTACATAGGAGCATGAAGGGATTACCTCGTAGCCCATTTTCTCGGCAAAATCGAGCGCTTGCTCGGTCAAAGCCGCCGCAATACCCCTTCCGCGAAGGGCGTTGGGTACAAACGTGCGATAGATATCCAGAGTCTGCTTACCCAGATCCATGTAGGTCAGGTAGGCACGGTGACCGTCGATAGTGGTCTCGAACTGGTGACCTGCCTGGTCATGGTGGATGGACAGCGCCTCGCTCATCATTACTCCTCGCGGGTCTTGGACTGTGACCCCTACCTTACTGGTGTTTTTCCGCCGAGGGAACTACTAGGCCATCATAGTCGCTCTCGCAATTAATGCTCAGTGCGTGCACACACGCAAAAACAGAGGAAAAAACTCGATCAAATTTTTCCCCAAGCTATGCAGCGAATGCGTCCAGAACATTTTTCGGAAGGTTGAAGCTAAGACGCATGCGCCCTCTTGAAGTCACTTCGGACTGTCTTTATATTTGCTCACAGCACGCTGGCAGCCAGCCAAAAATAGCTGTTTTTGTCAGACACATTCTGATAAATCTAGCCTATTGGCGTTGATTGCCAATTATTTTTTTTGGTTCTTGCGCTAGGTCAGTTTACTTACTACAAGTAATGGGTAGTATGTACGCCGGCTGTTTCCTCATGTTGAAGGAGCAGCTTCAATTAGAAAGTCCTTGAAGGGGAACACGATGAACAACGTTCTGAAATTCTCTGCTCTGGCATTGGCCGCAGTTCTGGCTACCGGTTGCAGCAGCGTATCTAAAGAAACTGAAGCCCGTCTGACTGCAACTGAAGATGCAGCAGCTCGTTCCCAGGCTCGTGCTGACGAAGCCTACCGCAAAGCTGACGAAGCTCTGGCTGCTGCTCAAAAAGCACAACAGACTGCTGATGAAGCTAACGAACGTGCTCTGCGCATGCTTGAAAAAGCAAGCCGCAAGTAATAGTCCTTCGGGATTATTATCGAAGCCGACCCATTCATGGGTCGGCTTTTTTTATGCCTGCCCATAACTAAGCCGAGCATAAAAAAACCGCCAGAGAGTTAACCGTGGCGGCTTTTTAGTGCTTTAGCGCTATTACTGAACGTAGTCCAGCGACTGACCTAACGGGGCTGCGGTACTGGCACTGCCAATCTCTTCAGGTATCCCGGTTTCAGCCCCGACAACAGGGAAGGCCTTGTCTTTGTCGATCTGGATGCTGTTTTCAAGGTCTTTATGCTTTAGCAAAAAGTTGATAAAGGCCGCGTACTTGTTCTGAAGGTCTTCGGGAGTCAAATGCGACTTATCACTTACAGCAAGCAATGAGCCATCTTTAACATTTAGCGGTTCGTGGACCTCAAGGAAGACTTTGCCGCCACTGACACCGATTTTGTAAGGTTCGTTAATGATCCTGACTGGAGTGCCGACCGGCACCATGTCGGCCATTTCAAGCACGTTCTTGTTCAGCATTCGGAAGCAACCATGGCTGGTACCTGTGCCGATACCAAACTTGGCGTTCGAGCCGTGAATCAGGTAGCCGGGCATGCCAAGTGTGAATTTGAAGGGCCCTAACGGGTTATTAGGGCCAGCAGGCACAACATTCGGCAGTGGATCACCGTTCAGGGCGTGCTCGGCCTTGATCGAGGCGGGAGGCGTCCAAGTAGGGTTTGGCGTCTTGGCGGTGACTTTCGTCAAGCCCAGCGGCGACCCCCAGCCTTCTCGGCCGATACCCAGCGGAAAGGTATAAACCTTGTTTTGATCTTTAGGGAAGTAATACAACCGGTACTCAGCCAGGTTGATCACGATGCCTTCGCGCTTGCCCGGCGGCAAGATGAACTGGGTCGGCAAGACAATGTCGGTATCGACGATCGTTCCATCTAGGTTCTTTTTGACCGGCAACCAGGCATCGACGCCCGGGTTGGCGGCAATCATTTCCGAGTAACCCAGTTCGTACTCGTTACCAAGGTCAGAGAAGGAATCCTCGTACTTACCCTTGATAACCTGCACCTGCCCGACCACGTCTTCACCTGGCGGCGGCAACGGAAATTCAAGCGCATAAACGGGACCCGCAACACACAGTGCGGCAACTGACAGGTAGCGGGTGACGGCAGGTAGGCGCGACAACATCCGGGACATCCTTCGCAGAATCAACGGGGGATAAAAAAGGGAGTGTACACGCCGCCCTGAAAAGCCGGGAGGCGTCGTATTACGTCTTAAGGCTTCAGACAGGTTGAATCATAGTTCAAAGCGCAACTCAGGCCAGATCGGCTCCGTGCCACGGCGCTGCGACTCGATGATCGCCCGGCACAGCGGGCACAGCCGATGGTCCTGAAAAACCTTGCGCGTGACATCTGACCAACGCGGCTGCGCAGGCAGCAACGAGCCACACAACGTGCGGTCAATCGTGCCGCCCAGCTCCAATTGGCGTGTTACCAAATGCACCCGTACTTCCTGGCAGGCGAACAAATCGAGCTGTTCATCGGGCTCGATCAGTTGATAAGCATATAAAGACCAGGCAGGACGCGACATCAGGGGCTCCAAATCGGGGGGGCGCCACCTTAGCCGAAAGAATGCCGCTAGAAAAGCATCAAAGCAGCGGTTTTAGGGTTGGCCACACATTATCTAGCAAACGGCCCTGTGCATTGGCCTTCGGATGCAGTCCGTCCGCCTGAATAAACTCCGGATGGCCACCCACGCCTTCCATGAAAAACGGCACCAGCGCGACCTTTTTCTCGCTGCCCAGATCGCTATAGACCTTGGCAAAAGCATCGGTATAGCGCGGTCCATAATTGGGCGGCAACAACATGCCCAAAACTAGCACCTTGGCACCCGCTTTTTGCGAGTCGTCGATCATCGCGGCAAGATTTTGTTTCAATTGTGCAGGCGGCTGGCCGCGCAGCCCATCGTTGGCGCCCAGCTCAATAATCACCACCTGCGGTTTATGCTCTGCAAGCAGCGCCGGCAACCGATTTAACCCGCCTGCGCTGGTGTCGCCACTGATCGAAGCATTGACCACTTGGTCGCCATACCCCTGCTCTTTCAGGCGCTGTTGCAGTAAAGAGGCCCACCCCAGACGGGTATCCAGGCCCAAAGCCGCGCTGATACTATCGCCGACGATCAAGATTGTTCCCGCTGCTGCATTCTGCGCTATACACATCAGGGCCAGAGCAGCACTTAAAAACCACGTACGCATTGGATTCTCCATGGGCGAAAGTATTCTCACCGCGCAGAACCTTAGCAAAGTGGTTCCCAGCACGGAAGGCGAGTTAACCATCCTGCACCCTTTGAGCCTTGAACTGCACAAAGGCGATAGCCTGGCGATAGTCGGGGCATCGGGTTCTGGAAAATCCACCCTGCTGGGCCTGCTTGCCGGGCTCGACCTGCCCAGCCAGGGCGAAGTTATTTTGGCAGGGCATGCGCTCAGCACGCTGGATGAAGACCAACGCGCACGGGTGCGTGCCGAACACGTCGGCTTCGTCTTCCAGTCATTCCAACTGCTCGATAGCCTCAACGCGCTGGAAAACGTGATGTTGCCGCTGGAACTGGATGGCCGCAAAGACGCCCGCGAACACGCGCGGCATCTGCTGGAGCGTGTCGGCCTGGGCCAGCGCCTAAGCCATTCACCGCGCCAACTGTCCGGTGGCGAACAACAGCGCGTTGCCATTGCCCGCGCATTTGCCGCCAACCCGGACGTGCTATTTGCCGACGAACCCACCGGCAATCTCGACAGCCACACCGGTGAGCGCATCACCGACTTGCTCTTTGAACTGAACAAAGAGCAGGGCACCACGCTGGTTCTGGTGACCCATGACGAACGTCTGGCCCATCGCTGCCGACGCCTGATCCGCCTTGACGCCGGCCACTTGGTCGGCCCTCTGGAGCCTTGATGGCACGCCTGCCACTGTTGCGCATGATCAGCCTCGCCTTCCGCCAACTGCTGCGCGATGCCCGTGCGGGTGAGTTGCGGGTGTTGTTTTTCGCCCTGCTGGTCGCGGTGGCTGCCAGCACCGCCATCGGCTACTTCGGTGCTCGCCTTAATGGCGCGATGGTATTGCGCGCCACCGAATTCCTGGGCGCCGATCTGGTGCTGGAAGGCAGCTCGCCTGCCCGCGAAGAACAAATCAAGGTCGGTAAAGAACTGGGCCTGCAACATGCGCAGATCGTCGAATTCTCCAGCGTCATTGCCACCGACAACGGCATTCAGTTGTCCAGCGTCAAAGCCGCCGACAGCGCTTATCCGCTGCGCGGGGCACTCAAAAGCGCCGCGCAACCCTTCGCGCAAGAGAAACCCGGCGGCGGCCCAACGTCTGGCGAAGCCTGGGTTGAGCCCAGACTGCTCACCGCACTCGACCTGCATGTGGGTGACGCGATTGATGTCGGCTCAAAAACCGTCAAGGTCACCCGCGTTCTGACCTACGAACCCGACCGCGCCGGTAATTTTTACAGCCTCACCCCACGCGTACTGATCAATCTGGACGACCTTAAGGCCACCGGTATCGTACAACCCGGCAGCCGGGTCAGCTTTCGCGAACTGTGGCGCGGCGAAACGCCTGCACTTGAATCGTATCGCCAAACCATCAAACCGGGCCTCGATGCCAACCAGCGCCTGCTGGACGGCCGCGATGGCAACCAGCAGATTGGCGGCGCCCTAGGCAAGGCCGAGCGTTACCTGAATATGGCCAGCCTAGTGGCAGTGCTGCTCGCCGGGGTCGCTGTTGCCTTGTCGGCAACCCGTTTCGCCAATCGCCGTTTTGACGCCAGCGCCCTACTGCGCTGCCTAGGCTTGTCGCGTCGAGAAACACTGTGGCTATTTGCCCTGCAGTTGGCCATTCTCGGGCTGCTGGCAAGCCTCGCGGGCGCTCTTCTCGGCTGGTTCGCGCAACTTGGCTTGTTCGCCTTGTTGCACGACTTGCTGCCCGCCGACGTTCCGCCCGGTGGCCTGATGCCCGCGATTGCGGGGATGGGCACCGGGCTAGTCGCACTGGCTGGTTTTGCCTTGCCGCCCTTGGCCGCACTGGGACGCGTACCGCCACTGCGGGTGCTACGCCGTGACATCCTGCCGATCCCGGCCAGCACATGGAGCGTCTACGGGGCCGCATTGCTGGCGCTGGGCCTAATCATGTGGCGCATGAGCTTGGATCTGGTGCTGACCTTCGCCCTGCTCGGTGGCGGCGTTATTGCTGCACTGCTGCTTGGCAGCCTGTTGTTGCTCGGTTTGCAGGGACTTCGTCGCGGCCTGGCCGGAGCCTCATTACCGTGGCGCTTGGGTTTGGGGCAATTACTGCGCCAGCCCTTGGCTGCTGCGGGTCAAGCTCTAGCCTTTGGCCTGATTCTGCTGTCCATGGCGCTCATTGCCTTACTGCGCGGTGAGCTGCTCGACACGTGGCAAAATCAACTGCCCAAAGACGCCCCCAACTACTTTGCACTGAACATCCTGCCCGTCGACAAAGACACCTTTGGCGCACGCCTGCATGAACTTCAAGCACAAGCAGCACCGCTCTACCCTGTGGTTCCCGGACGCTTGATCAGTATCAACGGTGAGCCCGTGCAAGAGCTGGTCACTAAAGACTCCAGTGGCGACAAAGCCGTGCAGCGCGATCTGAGCCTGACTTGGGCGGCCGATCTCCCCGAAGGTAACGAACTGACCGCTGGCCAGTGGTGGACGGCGCAGCCAACCGGCGACGTACCGGGGGTGTCGGTTGAGGCCAAAGTGGCCGAAAGCCTGAAGCTAAAACTGGGCGATCACTTAGTGTTTACAGTGGCCGGGGTTAACCGTGAGGCCCAGGTCACCAGTTTGCGCAGCATCAACTGGGACAACTTCCAGCCCAACTTCTTCATGATCTTCCAGCCCGGCACCTTGCAGGATTTGCCAACCACCTACCTCACCAGCTTTTACCTAGCGCCGGGTCACGACAAAGAAATCATCGAGCTGTCACGCAGCTTCCCGGCAGTGACCATTCTGCCGATTGATGCCTTGCTCGAGCAGCTGCGCAGCATCTTGGCGCAAGTCACGATTGCCATTGAGTACGTGCTGCTGTTCGTGTTGGCTGCGGGGATGGCGGTGCTGTTTTCCGGCTTGCAGTCCACCCTGGATGAGCGCATTCGCCAAGGTGCGCTGCTACGGGCACTGGGCGCCGAACGCCAACTGCTGATTAAGGCCCGTCGTATCGAGTTCGGCTTACTGGGCGCCACCAGCGGTTTGCTCGCAGCATTGGGCGCCGAACTGGTGAGTCTGGCCCTGTATCGCTATGCCTTTGACCTGCCTTGGCATCCGCATCCATGGCTGTTGCTACTGCCTGTGATCGGCGCCGTGATGGTCGGCGGTGCGGGGGTGTTTGGCACCCGCCGGGCGCTGAATGCCAGCCCGCTGACAGTGTTGCGCGAGGGCTGATAGACTCGCCACCTTCTCTGCCAACGGATTGCCCATGAGTCGCTACCGTCCTCCCCGTCCTGCCGGCACCGCGCTGATCACTCCCGAAGGTGAAGCGCGGATGCGCGCAGAACTGCATGAGCTGTGGCATGTGCGCAGGCCGCAAGTCACGCAGTCGGTCAGTGAGGCGGCAGCTCAGGGTGATCGTTCGGAAAACGCCGAATACACCTATGGCAAAAAAATGCTGCGCGAGATCGACAGCCGTGTGCGCTTTCTCACCAAGCGCCTTGAAAGCCTGAAAGTGGTGAGCGAAAAACCCAGCGACCCGAACAAGGTGTACTTCGGCGCATGGGTCACGATTGAAGATGAAGACGGCAAACAATCGCGCTACCGCATCGTCGGCCCCGATGAACTGGACCTTAAACAAGGTTTGATCAGTATCGATTCCCCTCTGGCTCGTGCCCTGATTGGCAAATCGTTGGATGCCGAAGTCCAAGTTCAAACACCGACCGGCGAACAGTGGGTCTATATAGTCGCTATTGATTACCCCTGATTAGCAGCACCACTCGTTATTCAAGGCATGGAAGCCACTGAATACAACCCAACATGAAAAATGAATGAAGAACCTGCGTGCGTAAGTGGCATTTCTTACAGGCTGCATCGTAGTTGTGTCGTTGAACGTTGAGCCCGCACAACTAAACTCAGGACTTCAAACACTCACATTATTTTAATGGAATAAATTAATGACACTATTAACTCGCCTATTCGCCGCACTTTCACTGAGCTTGCTCGTCGCCACTACCACGACAGCTCACGAGCCAGAGCCCGCAAGCGCAAACAGATCCGGGCTGTCTGAAATCAAGAAAAAACGATTACCAGGCTCGGGCCCCTATATCTATAGAGGTTGCATTACCCTGTTTGGTGATTATTGGGTTGAAGTACTGCCTTTTCGTTCGACTCACTCGACGGCAGAAGAACTAATGTCCAACCAATCAAATCTTCGAGACTGCGTTAAAGCGTAAAAGTCGACTCAGCAGCATCGCGCAAGTGCTTTCCTGTCAGCGTTGACTGTTAAGCAAGGCTGACCGGAGGGCGCATATACGCTCATTAACGCAGGGTAATCAAACCCTGACGCGATACACGGATCAGGTTGCGAATGACCTGCTCCGCATGTTCTGCGGCGGGCGACTGAATCACCGCTAAGTCAAAACTGTCATCGGCAAAGCGCGTCAGCCCGTCACCCTCTTCGACAAACTGAATCAGAAACGCCGACGCCCGGCCTTTGCGACGTGGCCAGCCGTCGAGATAACGCAGCAGCGTCGGCTGGTGTTTACCACCCAGAAGGATTTTTGGATTGCGAAACGTCTGATTGGCCGTGATCGGCGCAAGACGTACGAAGGGACGTGGTTGACTCATGAATCGGTTCTCCGCCTCAAGGTTCTGCGTGGCAGGTGAGAGGCATCACCGAACCAGCGCTTTAGCGGTATTTCGAGGCCTGTTTCAAGCCTCTTAGAAGGTCATTCGACCCTCTGGCGCCCCGCAAGTAGCTGTTTAAATCGGCGCAAGAAACATCCTAGATAAAGCTGGTTACAACTGTCAAGAATCATGTTTCACGAAAAAGGCTTCGAGCCAAAGAGCGGCGCATGAGCCACTCTTTCAAACCCGTTCGATCAACTGAAACCCCTGCGTCATAATCCCTTGTTAGCCTGCCTCCAAAAAATCTTTTGTAACATTTATTTAGGAGCCCGTAATGAGCGACGAGAAAGACAAGGACACCCTACTGCCTGCCGACACCAGCCGCCGGCGCTTCCTAGCCGGTGCTGCCGCGCTGGGCGTGGGCGCTGCAACCTTGAGCGCGTGCGGGAGCAGTGAGCAAAACAGTCCGGTCAAGGCGCTGCCGCTGACGCCCGCCGAGCTGGACAAAAAACTCCACGAGCAGGTGAAAACCATCGTGGTGATCTATGCCGAGAACCGCAGCTTCAACAATCTGTTTGCCAATTTCCCGGGCGTAGAAAAACCCTTGTCTGCACTCACGCCCGCCGATTACCAGCAGCGGGATCGCGATGGCAGCCTCTTGCAGACCCTGCCAGCCGTCTGGGGCGGCATCTTGCAAGTCGGCCCGCAGACTGTTGACGGCGTGACGTACGAGCAAGGAGTGCAGTTTCAGGAAAACCTGCCTAACGCGCCATTCGCGCTGAAGGGCCCGAACCACGAGGACCTGCCGCTGAGCCTGGTGACCCGAGACCTGTGGCACGTGTTTTACCAAAACCAAATGCAGATCAACGGCGGCAAAAACGACCAGTTCGTCGCATGGGCAGACTCCGGGGGGCTACCGATGGGTTACTACCCTCAGTCGCAATATTCGCTGCGCCTCTGGGACGTAGCGCGCGAGTTCGTATTGTGCGACAACTTCTTTCAGGGCGCTTTCGGCGGCTCGTTCCTCAATCACCAATATTTGATCAGCGCCACCGCGCCGTTCTATCCGAACGCCACCACCTCAGTGGCCAAGCCGCAGATTGCCACCCTGCAAGGCGACGACCCGACCGGAACGCGCCTAAAACCGCTTGAAAAAACCCCGGACAGCGCCATGACCGGCGCGCCTCAGTTCGGTCCCAGCGCACTCACGCCAGATGGTTTTGCCGTCAACACCATGGCCCCGCCCTACTGGCCGACCTGGATTCGTGACCCTGAACGCCCGGACTATTCCAAGCCTGATCTGCCAAGCGTGCTGGTGCCACAAAGCCACGAGCACATCGGTGACAAACTGAGCAAAAAGAACATCGACTGGGCCTGGTACGCGGGTGCATGGCAAGCCACATTGGACCAGTACAAGGATTCGGGCGGCATTCCGAAAATCCCGAACTTCCAGTACCACCACCAGCCGTTCAACTACTTCACCCAACAAGGCCCCCAAAATCCGGCAGAGCGCAGCAAACGTTTGCGTGACGCCGGGCTGGGCGACGAAGCCAGCACCAACCGCTTCCTAGCCGATGCCGAGGCAGGCAAGTTGCCCGCCGTGTCTTTCTACAAACCTCAGGGCAACCTGAACCTGCACGCAGGGTATGCCGATGTGGCCTCCGGCGACCGGCACTTGGACCGCACACTTAAAGTGCTGCGCAACAGCCCGCAATGGGAAAACATGGTCGTTGTGCTCACCGTCGACGAGAACGGCGGTTGGTGGGACCACGTGGCGCCGCCCAAGGGCGACCGCTGGGGCCCTGGCACGCGAATTCCTGCGCTGGTGGTGTCGCCCTTCGCCCGTAAAGGCACGGTTGACCACACGGTATATGACACAGCTTCGATCCTGCGACTGATCACCCGCGTGCATCAGTTGGAAGTGCTCGACGGTCTAAAACAGCGTGACGACGCAATGAAAGCCCGCGGCCAAGCGCCCATGGGTGATCTCACCAACGCGCTAACGTTCTGACTCAGGCCGTTTACCCACCCCCTGCGCTACACGCATAAAAAATCCGCAGCCCTTAGCGGCGCTGCGGATTTTTTGCGTGTACAGGCCGCGGCTTAATCAACAATGGCACGGTCTATCGACAACTTACCCGCACCTTCGAACAACACCGCCACAGTGCCGCCCAGCAGAGCCAGGGCGAATTCATAGCCGTTGTTGGCCATAAACAGACCGTTATGGATGTGAACCGAGAAGATCGCCACCAACAACGTAAACGACAAGCCCAATGCTGCTGGACGCGCCAGTAAACCCACAATCAATGCCAAACCGCCAAAGAACTCAGTACCACCCGATAACAGCGCCATCAGCGTGCCGGGCGCCAGACCAATGCTTTCCATCCATTGCGCGGTGCCGGCCAGTCCACCGCCACCAAACCAGCCAAAGAGCTTCTGCGAACCATGGGCCGCAAAGATAATGCCGACGAAGACCCGCAATACAGTCAGGCCGTAACCGGCACGTGTTCCTAAAACGGTCTGAATCAATTTGCTCATGGTGCAGTCCTTAAATTAGTTGGGGAATGGACGCCATATTAATCAGTTTTTTCCTTGTTAAAAGTCGAATAAATCCTACATAAGAATCGAATTATTCGATTATTTACGTGAGGCCACCGTCCGTTCTGCAGGCTCTAAAGAGTCACGCTCACGAGCGAAGGCCAAATAGTATTTATTCACGCTATTAACATAGCTGACGCCACTCATGCCCACCTGCTCCATGGCAATTCGTTCCACTTGGAAAAACCATTGATTGGGATTCAACCCCCGGCGCTTGGCCTCTGCCCGCATGGCCTGCACCCGTTCAGGGCCCATGTTGTAAGCGGCCAGCACGAAGGCCATCCGCTCACGCTCGTTAAGTTTGGGACTGGAGAAAAATTTGCGACGGATCAGCGCCAGGTACTTGGCACCGGCCTGCACATTGCTATCGACATTTTTAATGTCATTGACCCCCACCCGCTGGGCGGCGGAAGGGGTAATCTGCAGCAACCCGGTGGCGCCACCAGAACCCCGAGCAGCGGGATCCAAGGCCGACTCTTTAAACGCCAGTGCGGCAAGATTAAGCCAGTCCATGCCCTGTTGCCTCGCATGCTTTTGCAGCACGGGCCGCAGTTTTTCGAGCTTTTGTCGGTCCGCTTTGGCCAGTGGGTAATGCACGCGATACAAACGTCGGTACACCCGCTCAAACGCTACATCCTGATTAGACGGCGCCTTATAGCTGGCCAAAAACTTGTCGACACTGGCGTGCAACATGGAAGCATCGCGGCGAACGAACCAGCGCATCGCTGCCGGTTCGCTGATCAGCACCTGGCGATCGAAACGAAGTTTGGGCATCAACGTAGCCCAGCGCTCGGCAATCGGTTTTTCCACAATCGTCAGATGAAAGATCCCGGCCTGTACCATCTCCAGCACATCTTCCACCGCCAGACTCGGATCGACCCATTCAACCTTGACCGGTGGCAATTTGCGCAACGCCAGCTTTTGGTTGATCAGATTGATTGAATCACCCGCTGCACTGCCCGTGGTCAGCGCCACCGTTCGGCCCGAGAGTTGCTCGAATCGGGTGTAGTGGCGCTCACCTTTGACCCCGACCAGCAACAAAGGCACACGTTCGACGATAGGGTCGCTCGGGCTCACCGCGTGGGTAGGTTTGACGTCCAGCAACTCCCCCGGCGCCATTAAATCGCCCTCACCGCGCATCAACGCACCGAGCAACTGGTCTTTTGCCTTAGGGATAATTTTGAGGGAGATCTCTTGCCCGTCACGCGCCCGGGCATTGAGGTAACGCTCGAAGGCGCGCAAGCGGTGGTATTCAACACCGATGTCTTGGCCCTGTACTTCGCCAGAGCTGTTGCGGCTTTGATTAACCAGCACCCGCAACACTTGGCTGCTGCGAATCTGCGCCAGATCGCGGACCTGACTTGGCTGCCCGACCTGTAAAGGTCCAGCCAGGCGTGCCATCGCCGGGACCGGCAACAGCATCAGGCACAGCGCAATCAATAACGTAGGTCTCGTCATCTGTTCTCCGGAAAGAATACAGTCCAGCACCGCGTCGGATTACCCGACAACCGGTCGCCCCAATGAGGGATTTAAGCGCTGGAAACAGAGCGCAATACAGCCAATGCACCCTGAAATAGAAACGGGCATTGCGTTGTTGCGGCATTCAAAGACAACCATAACCGTCTGTAGTTCTTGGTTTTTCTTATAAATCTACAGCTCTGATATGCTTCGCGGCCTGTGGCCTGAGGTAGCACCATGCAACTCATCGATATCGGCGTCAACCTGACCAATCCAAGTTTCGACGGCAAACATCACGCTGTTTTAGAGCGTGCTTACGCTGCTGGCGTCGCGCAATTGGTCCTCACCGGCACCAGCGTTGAAGGCAGCGAACGCGCCTTACAACTGTGCCGCGAGCTGGACGAAAACGGTGATCGGCTGTTCACCACCGCCGGCATTCACCCGCACTCGGCCAGCGACTGGAACGGTGACAGCGCCCAGCGTTTACTGGCCTTGCTCAAAGAACCTAACGTGCGGGCCGTAGGCGAATGCGGGCTGGACTTCAACCGCGACTTCTCACCCCGCGCCCAACAGGAGAAAGTGCTCGAAGAGCATTTGGCAATGGCCGTTGATTTGCAGATGTCGGTGTTCCTGCATGAGCGCGACGCTAACCAACGCCTGCTGGAGATCCTGCGTAACTACCGCGACCACCTGCCGGCAGCAGTCGTGCACTGTTTCACGGGCGAGAAGCGGGCATTGTTCAGCTACCTCGACCTGGACCTGCACATCGGTATCACTGGCTGGATTTGTGATGAACGGCGCGGCACTCACCTGCACCCGCTGGTGCGTGACATCCCACGGGGTCGGCTAATGCTTGAAAGCGATGCCCCGTACTTGCTGCCGCGCACCCTGCGACCTAAGCCCAAAAACGGCCGTAATGAACCGAGCTACTTGCCGGAAGTTTTGCGTGAAGTGGCCGTGCACCGCGAAGAAAGCGAGCACGACCTCGCGGCCCATACCACGGCCTGCGCCCGGGCATTTTTTGGTTTGCCGACACTCAATGCGTAACCCCAACTGCCGCAGGCTTCGATAAGGTCCGAAGGGCCCTGGTTGTCCACAAACAGGGCCGCTACGCTGCCCATCGCAGCCTCCGGCAGCGACTACAGTCCTTGACCCACATCAACACTGCCTTTACTGAGTAGCGGCACAATGATGGCACCTTGCCAATATTGTTTCCGCAAAATCAGAGAAGACCTTCCATGGGTGCCTGGCTTAGCAACATCTCGCTTAAGTACAAATTCTGGGCCGTAAATGCAGTGGCCTTTGTCACGACGTTGCTGTTGGTGCTGTATGCCGTGCAACTCGAACAGCAATCGCGCAGTGACGCTGCACAGAGCAATGCCGAGGCCCAAGCGAATTTACTCAGTGTCTGGCCCGCGGCCCAAGCATGGCCTGAAGCCCGTGATCTACTGCACATCGCGCCCGATGATGTCCCGACGCTCAACGATCAGCCACTTTCGCAGTTGAGCAATGCCAACGGCTGGGTGTCGATCAATCGCATGCCGCTGTTTGGGCAAAACCCGTTATCAGGGGCCGCAGTGGTCACCCGCGAGAATGGCCAAAAAGTCGCCGTACTGGCTTATGCACCAAGCTTGGCTCAAGTGTTCGTTGAACGTTTACCCAATTATGCGATGGCCGTCTTGGTGTTGATGCTGGCCATGCTCGGCGCCTCCCAATTGCTGATCCGCTTTTTGCTCAGCCAACTCAACACCCTTAAAGACGTGATGTTGCATGTCGAAAAAACTGGGGACTTGTCAGCTCGCGTGCCACTGGCCTGCACGGATGAAGTCGGGCAGATGGCCAACGCTTTCAACGCCATGCAAGCGGGTTACCAGCGCGTGGTGAACACGGTGGCTGACACCGCAGCGCAACTTGACGCCGGGGCTGCGCGCTTGGCCAGCAGCATGAATGACGTGCAAAACGGCATGCTCGGCCAGCAAAGTGAGACCGATCAGGCCGCGACCGCAATTAATGAGATGACCGCCACGGTTTATCACATCGCACAACACGCAGGCGCCACCCGAGATCTGTCGCAAACCGCCGACAACCTAGCCGGCAGCGGGCAGCAGGTGGTCAGTCGAGTGCAACACTCCATCGCCAGCCTGTCTGACGGGGTACAAAAAACCGCCGAGATGATTCAGCAATTGGCGCAAGACAGTCAGAAGATCAATAGCGTAGTCAATGTGATCCACAGCATTGCCGAACAGACCAACCTGCTGGCACTCAACGCCGCCATCGAGGCCGCACGGGCGGGCGAGATGGGGCGCGGCTTTGCGGTCGTCGCCGACGAAGTGCGGCACTTGGCCAAACGCGTACAAACGTCCACCGACGAAATAACCTCAATGGTGTCAGCCTTGCAAGCAGGCACCCGCGATGCGGTGGACTTTATGCAGGAAAGCTCCTTCAAGGCCGACGATTGTGTGCAACAAGCACAGGAAGCAGGCGCCGCCCTGGCCGAGATTACCCACGCAGTGGCGCAGATGCGCGAAAGCAACACGCAAATCGCCGTGGCCGCCGAGCAGCAAAGTCAGGTTGCGGAAGAAATGAACCGGGCCGTGGTCAGCATCCGCGATGTGACTGAAAACACCGTCCAGCAAACCGTCGATTCGGCGACCACCAGTAACCAGTTGGCAACACTGGCCGCAGAGTTAAACCGCGCCATTGGTCAGTTAAAGCTATAAGGCCAATAGCCAGACTTGATTCGCCGTGCGCCCATCACGGCCCTATTCTCTGTTCATCCGGTTCAGACACGACTGAACCCTTCAAACAAGGAGATTGATCATGGGCAAACGTCATCCCAACCTACCCGCCTGGCAATGGCGCTCAAACCCACAGAGCAATCACAGCGCCAACCGTCAGGCAGTGCACCTGATCGCTGTACCGATGATGGTGCTGGCCTTTCTTCTGTTGGCCTCTGGGGTGTTCAGCAACGATGCACCGAGCGCCGTGATTGGCTTAGTCGCTCTGTGTGCAGGCATGGTGATACAGCGCCAGAGCCGTCAGCAAGACGCCAAGGCTCAGGCGGCACAGCGCAGTAAAACCTTTTGACTAGCCAAAGATGGCTACGGTCTGGCGACTGATCGCTATCAGTTCGCCATTGGGGGCCCACAGATTGGCCGCCACATGGCCGTAGCCGTCACGGGCATGCTCAATAACTGCCAAGTATTGGCACCACTCAAGGGTGCTGGCCTGAGGCAGCGGTTGCACAAACTCAACCGTCCACGTCAGCGTGCTGCCCGAAGTCGGCTTGTTCAAAAGCGGCAGCAAGGCCGGTGGCCACGCATCAACCAGCGCCAACAAATGGGTTTCAGTCAACGGTTGTTCTTCCACCTCGCCCGCTAAACGCACCCAACCGCCCATTTCCCGCGTGCCACGCCCGGTAAACGGAAACGCACCCACTGCCCAGCCCATGGACAAATGCCGCATAAACTCTGGCGTAACGCCTTTGATGTAGGGCAATAACGGGCATTCTTGCGGCGCTTTCATTTGCGGTGCAGGCACACTATCGACCTTAACCACAGACTCGCGGGCCGCACCAAAGCTGCCTTGAACCAGTGTCACCACCTGGCCTTTTTGCACAGCACGGCCCAGCACTTGGCTGACAGCCTTGCCTTCACGCAGCACCTCAACTTCAAAACTGATCGGTACGCCAGGCTCGGCAGGTCCGACAAACGTGACGGCAAGCGAGCGCAACGCACGCTCGGCCGACACCTGAGCAAGCATGGCTTCGTATTGCAAAGCCACCACCAACCCGCCAAAACTGGCACGCCCCTGCCCCCAATCTTCAGAGATCGTCACGTCTGACGGATTTTTGCGCACTGCGTCGACCAATTCTGAAAACTGCATAAACACCTCAAAGCAGAGAAATATGACGCGATACTACTGATCTGCTTGAGGCTGCACAGCACTCATTTACGCCAAATCAGCTGCTGAAAGAGCAGTCAGGCAGCAATATGGCGCACGCAACTGCTACGAAATCGACATGCTATACACGGCTAAACCGCGCCGCACTCAATTTGACCAGCGCCCGGTCAGCGCGTTTCTCGCTGCGCTTGAGCGTTGCACGCCATTGCTCGATGCAAGGTTGCAGGTCTGGCTGCTGCTCTGCCTGCAACAACCACTGCCAGGCGTCATGCCATTCACCCAAAGCCTTTTGCGCGTCTTTGAGCCGGTTCATCAGCCCTGCGGGGATGCTTTCCAGTTCTGGATAGGCTTCGGCGCCATAACGCACGCGCTTGATCAACAACCGCACTTCATGCCGGTCGTGACCCGGATCACTCAATGCTTTGTGCAATGCCTTCCACTGCTTGGCCAACACCGCGCCAATGCGCCCACGCAACCCGCGCAGCAAGCCTTCACGTTGGGAGGCGCGCAAAAATCTCGGGAACACATCCAGGATCATCAGCAGTTGCGACAGCTCAGTACTGTCTGCCACCCGCTCATAACTGCCTGCCAGCTGTTTCAAACGTCGCGTGGCCAGTGCGGGGTGACCGTGTTGCTCAAGGTGCGCGGCCAACACTTCCAGGTCACGCAATGGCGTTGTTAACACACCGACCTGAGACGCCGACATTTCAAGCTGAACCACGCCCGGCAAGCCCCGCAACGGGCGTAACAAGCTGCGCAAACGACGCACAGTGGTCCGCAGGTCATGCAGCGCCTCTGGGTCTGTCTCAGCCTGCAAGCGCGCCTGACAGGCCAGCAACCTGACCTCCAGGCGCAAGCAGTTGACTACGATCCGATCAACCAAATCAGACATCCTTTCCCTCCCCCGTTACCCCGATTTAACGCCCGGCACGGGACTCACGAATATAGAAACGCGCTTTCTCGGCTTTGGTGGTGCAGCCTTCAAACGCTTCGAATTGTTGCTGGGTTTTTGCCGCCGTCAGCAAAGACAACGCCTTGGAATAACTGACCGTGCCTGCAAAACCTTCAGCTTTGGCCAAATCCAGCTCATGCCACGCCGCATCCAGCTGAGTACCGCAACTGTCACGATAAACCGTTTTACCCGCGCAACCGGCCAAAGCAATTGCCATTAATGGCACACAGATCCAAGCTTTCATGGTTCATCCCTCAGATTATTGTTCACAGCCAACTAAGACGAGCTACAGGCCTAAAAGTGCCCTTATGCCAAATACTGCACGCTCAAGCGTACCCAGCGATCTTTTGATCCTTTAAAGCACCCTAGGCCAGATCGCCTTTACAGCCTAGCTGGCAGATACGGTTTGAGCTGTCGTTACACGCCACAAAAAGGCATTGTAAGCACTTGTCTGGCAAAGGGCCGCGTCATGAAAAAGCGTATTGCATTGGTACTAGGCTCAGGTGGCGCGCGTGGGTATGCCCATATCGGCGTAATAGAAGAACTCGAAAGCCGTGGCTACGAGATCGCCTGTATTGCCGGTTGTTCGATGGGCGCGGTGGTCGGAGGCGTTTATGCGGCGGGCAAACTGGATCAGTACCGCGACTGGATTCAAAGCCTCGATTACTTGGATGTTCTGCGTTTGGTGGACGTGAGTTTTCGGCTGGGGGCCATTCGGGGTGAAAAAGTCTTTGGGCAAATACGTAATATCGTGGGCGAAATCAACATCGAAGACCTGCGCATCCCCTACACAGCCGTTGCCACTGACCTGACCCACCAACAGGAAATATGGTTTCAGGAAGGCTGCCTGCACCAAGCCATGCGTGCTTCTGCCGCTATTCCTAGCCTGTTCACCCCCGTGATGCAGGGCAACCGAATGCTGGTTGACGGCGGCTTGCTCAACCCTTTGCCCATCGTCCCGGTGGTGTCCAGCCATTGCGACCTGATCGTCGCCGTAAACCTGAACTCAACCACACAAAACCACTATCAATTACCCGTCATTCAGCGCCCGGCAGCGTTTAAAGGGCGCTTTGATAATTTGATGAGTTCGCTGGGCTCGCACATTCCGTTTCGCACCAAACAGGCCGAACACCTGCGCAACCTAGAACAGGAAATGCTCAAGCCGTTTGCCGAGCAGCCCGTTGAAGAGCAACCCAACCCTTGGCTTGAGTCAGCCTATCCAAAAAGCCGGCAACCCGCCCTCGCCAACGAAGGCGCGCCAAAATCGGCCACGGGCTCGGTCATCGTCGACAACGTCGGCCCCGCGTCGCTACTGGATTTGATCAACCAGAGTTTTGAAGTGATGCAAACCTCTTTGGCGCAATACAAGATTGCGGGCTACCCACCCGACATTTTGATCAACGTGCCAAAACGGGTGTGCCGTTTTTTTGAGTTTTACAAAGCGCCGGAGCTCATCGCTTTAGGCCGTGAAATCGCCAAGGACACGCTGGATCGCTACGAAGCGGATCAACGCATGCACCTCTGACGAAATTTCAGCTCAAGAGCCGATAACCGACCCCGGCCTCGGTGGCGATAAAACGCGGCGAGGTTGGCTCATCAGCCAGTTTCTGGCGCAAATGGCCGACCACAATGCGCAGGTAGTGACTGTTCTCGATGTGGCTCGGCCCCCAAATATCCTTGAGCAGTTGCTGCTGGGTAATCACCCGGCCCGGATGCCGCGCTAGTTGCGCCAGCACCGCGTATTCCTTGCGCGTCAGCGCCACTTCCACACCGTCGAGCAGCACCCGGCGAAACGCCAGGTCGATGGTTAACGGGCCCAGCTCAACCGCCGCTTGCTGGGCTTCACCCGTGGGCGCCTGACGCAGCAAGGCGCGGATGCGCGCTAAAAATTCCTGAATCCCAAATGGCTTGGTCACGTAGTCATTGGCCCCGCCATCCAACGCCTGAACTTTTTGCGTTTCACTGGCGCGCACCGAGAGCACCAGCACCGGCGCATTGGACCACTCGCGAAACTCGCGCAATACCTGTTGGCCGTCCATGTCCGGCAAGCCCAGGTCCAGCACCAGTACGTCCGGCTTGTTCAACGCCGCTTGGCTCAAGCCTTCAGCCCCGGTCGCGGCTTCCAGCACGTTGTAGCCTTGAGACACCAGACTGATGCGCAAGAACTTGCGAATCTGGGGCTCATCATCAATGACTAAAACAGTCGCGGGCAGGCTCATGACAGTTCATCGCGGCAAAAGTATGGCCAAAGAATATCAGTCTTCACGCTCCGCCTCTTCCTGATCCATGGCCGGTTGATCGCGCAACGGCAAATACAAGGTGATGCAGGTGCCCTGCCCGCCAATGCCGTCGCCCACGGTGATGCGGCCACCATGCGCGCCGACCATCCCCTGACAAATCGCCAACCCAAGCCCCGTGCCCTGCCCCCCGCGATCTCCACGGGCAGCGGTGTAGAACATGTCAAAAATCTTCGACCGGTCTTCTTCGGGAATACCCGGCCCCTGATCGCTGACGGAAAACCACAACTCACCTTCGTCAGCACCTGCGCTCAATTGCAACTGAGCATGAGGCGGCGAGAAGCGTGCAGCGTTTTCCAGCACATTAATCAGCGCCTGCTCGATCAAGGCGGCATGAACGTGGAGCAATGGCAGTTGTGGCGGCACATCGACGTGTACCTGCAACGGCGCCAGCACGGTGCGCAATCGGTTCAAGGCGCTGCCCGCAATGTCGGCGGGTGAGACCCAGTCCCGGGCCAGCTTCAAGGCGCCGTGGCCAAGCCGGGTCATGTCTAGCAAGTTCTGTATGTAGCGATCCAGACGCTCGGCTTCATCGCGGGTGCCTTCGAGCAATTCGCGTCGATCAGCCAGCGCGATGGCCTCGCCCAAGGCCAGCAAGGTATCGATGCTGCCGCGCATGGTGGTCAGCGGGGTGCGCAAGTCATGGGACACCGACGCCAGTAACGCGCTGCGCAATTGTTCGGTTTCGCCGTGCAAACGGGCCGCTTCCAGGTCTTGCGCCAAGCGTGCACGGGCCAGCGCCTGTGCCAGCGGCTGGCTCAGTGCCATCAGCAAGCGCCGACGTTGGCCGCTCAGTTGCTGACCCTCTTTAGGGCAAACCCCAAGCAGGGCCAACGGCCCTTCTTCAGCACTCAATGGCCACCACCACCAATTGCCCATTGGCAAGGTGCCCGTGCCTTTACCCGCCGGTTGGTCGTGTGTCCAAGCCCAATCGGCAGCGGCTCTTTCCGATTCGTTAAAGTGCAGCGGGCCGCCGGTTTCGACAGTCCAGCCGCCGCTGCCATCACGGTTGAGTAGGCACACATTGAGTTCTTGCCAGGCGCTCAAATGCTGAGCCGCCGCATTGATCACCGCTTGGCGATCCGTCGCTGCCGTGAGCTTGCGCGACAGGTCGAGTAACTGCGTGGTTTCTTCCTGAGTGTCACGCAACGCTTGCAGTTGCCTGCGCTGACGGGCCGCCAAGTTGCCGGTGAGCGCAGCCATCAGCAAAAAAAACAACAGCGTCAGTACGTCTTCTTCACGCTGAATGCTTAACGAGAAGTTGGGGGGAATAAATAGAAAGTCGTACGCCAGAAATGACAGCGCAGCACAGGCCAACGCGGGGCCTAGGCTACTGCGCACAGCGACCAGCAACACCGCGGCCAAAAATACCAGCGAGATATTGGGCAGCGCCAACACACTGGCGACCGCCCATGCCAACGCACTGGCCAGCACCGTTGCCACCAGCGCCAAGCCATAGTCAAACCACACCAGCGCATGTTTGCCACGACTCACGGCGGGCTCGCAGGACTGCTCGTTGTCGAGTACGTTGATTTCCAGACCGTGTGAATTACGCAACAAGCGCGCCGCCAGCCCGCCACCGAACACACGTCGACGCCACGTCAGCCGTGACTGCCCCACCAGCAGTAAGCTGGCACGCCGTTCACTGGCGTGCTGGATTAAGGTTTTGGCTACTTCACCCGCGCGCAACAGCACCACTTCCCCGCCCAGCCTTTCGGCCAATTGCTGAGCGTTTTGCAGGCGTAAACGCGATTGCTCGTCACGGGCGCTGCCGTTGTCGACGTGCACCAAGCTCCAAGGCAAGTGCCGCCGCTCCGCGACCCGGCTCGCATGGCGCACCAGACGCTCGGCATGTACATCGCCATCAATGCCCACCAACAAGCGGCCACGTAACGCGGGCGCCGACTGCCCTTGTTGGCGATAGCCTTTGTCGAGTTCATCGTCGACGTACACAGCGGCGGTCTGCATCGCCAGCTCGCGCAGGGCGTTGAGGTTGGTCTGGGAGAAAAACGCATCAATGGCCGCCCGCGCCTGCTCGGGCACATAGACTTTGCCCTCGCGCAGCCGCTCCAGCAATTCACGCGGCGGCAAGTCGATCAGCAGCAGTTCGTAGGCTTCCTGAACGATCCAGTCAGGCAGGGTTTCACGTACCTGCACCCCAGTGATGCCACGCACTTGATCGTTGAGGCTTTCGAGATGCTGGACGTTGACGGTGGTGTAGACATCGATGCCCGCGGCCAACAGTTCTTGTACGTCTTGCCAGCGTTTGGCATGGCGGCTGCCGGGGGCGTTGCTGTGGGCCAGTTCATCGACCAGCACCAAGGTTGGTTGAGCCGCGAGCAGGCCATCGAGGTCCATTTCTTCGAGCTGCACACCCCGGTACTCAGAACGCAGCATGGGTTGCTGGGGCAAACCGTTGAGCAAAGCCTCGGTCTCGGCCCGACCATGGGTTTCGACCACCCCGGCCAACACCGCGACCCCTTGGCGCAGTTGAGTATGGGCGGCTTGCAGCATGGCGTAGGTCTTGCCCACACCGGGGGCCGCACCAAGAAACACTTTAAGCCGCCCACGACCAGCGCGAGGCAAATCAGCTAACAGCGCATCGGCGCGACCGGAATTTGTCATGGCACCTACCTAATGAATACATAACTTCTGTCGGAGCGAGCTTGCCTCGCGATCTTTTGATCTTTAAAAAATCGTGAGCCCGTTCGCCCCTACAGATTGAAGTCAGCTTTTGAGCTGCGCCAGCGCCTGGTTCAACAACAACACGTTAACCACCGGCGGACCTACCAGCGGCTGTTCGATGTGTTTTTGCACCAGTTGCTCAAGCGTTTCTACCGGCACATTACGCGCTGCCGCAACCCGTGCCAGTTGATAGCGTATTGCCTCTGGTGGCAAGTGCGGGTCCAGGCCGCTGCCCGAGGTGGTTAACAGTGCCAGGGGAACCGGACCTTGATCAGGCACGGAAAGCTGCACAGCACTCTCTTTAACCCGCGCGGCCAAGGCCGGGTTGCTCGGCGCCAAGTTGCTCGCCGAGCTAGAAACCGTGGCAAACGCCCCCGCCGACGGCCGTGGATGAAACCAGTTGTCGCCGGTAAAGTCTTGCGCGATCAGCACCGACCCCACCACGTTCCCTGTACTGTCTCGCACCAGGCTGCCATTGGCCTGCGCCGGGAAGGCAACTTGGGCGATGCCGGTGACAACCAGCGGGTAAACCACGCCAGTGATGGCGGTCATCAACAGCATCAGGCTCAGGGCCGGACGTAAAAAAGAAGCCATCATTCATTCCTCCGAAGGCGCTTAAACCAAGTGCAGCGCGGTGAGCAGCATGTCGATCAGTTTGATCCCGATAAAGGGCACCACCAGCCCGCCCACGCCATAGATCAGCAGGTTGCGACGCAGCAAGTGCGCGGCACTCGCCGCCTGCACCCTGACGCCGCGAAGGGCCAGCGGAATCAACACGACGATGATCAGGGCGTTGAACACGATGGCTGACAAGATCGCGCTCTGCGGGCTGTTCAGGTGCATCACGTTGAGCACCCCAAGTTGCGGGTAGACGGAGGCAAACAGCGCGGGCAGGATGGCGAAATACTTGGCCACGTCGTTGGCGATGGAAAAGGTCGTCAGCGCGCCACGTGTCACCAGCAGTTCTTTGCCGATTTGCACCACGTCCAACAGCTTGGTCGGGTCGCTGTCGAGGTCGACCATGTTGGCCGCCTCACGCGCCGCTTGCGTACCATCATTCATCGCCATGCCGACGTCAGCCTGCGCCAGCGCCGGGGCATCGTTGGCACCGTCGCCACACATGGCGACTAAACGACCATCGTTTTGCTCGTGGCGAATACGCGCCAGTTTCTTCTCCGGCGTGGCCTCGGCCAACACGTCATCCACGCCTGCTTCGGCGGCAATCGCAGCGGCGGTCAGCGGGTTGTCGCCGGTGACCATCACGGTGCGAATCCCCAGCTTGCGTAATTCGGCAAAACGCTCGCGAATCCCTGGTTTAACGACGTCTTTGAGGTGGATCGCGCCGAGCAGCCGACCTTGAGCACACACCAACAACGGTGTGCCGCCACTTTGGGCAATTTTGTCGATTTCACGCGACAGTGCGGGTAACACTTCGCTGCGTTTAAGGCCGACAAACGCCAGCACTGAATCCACCGCGCCTTTGCGATAGACCCGGCCGTTAAAGTCGATACCCGACAAGCGCGTTTCAGCCGTGAACGGTACTGCGTTGAAGTCTGACGCGGGGGGCTCAGGCAAGGTCTGTGCAGCGCGAATAAACTCGACGATGGACTTGCCCTCCGCCGTCTCATCCGCCAGAGAAGCCAGCAACGCGCCTTCGGCCAACTCTTTGGCAGTCACGCCCGGTGAAGCGTACAGCGCGGTGCAGCGACGGTTACCAAAAGTGATGGTGCCGGTCTTGTCGAGCATCAGCACGTGCACATCGCCCGCGGCTTCAACGGCACGGCCCGACTTGGCGATCACGTTGAGGCGCACCAGCCGGTCCATGCCCGCGATACCAATGGCTGACAGCAACCCACCGATGGTGGTCGGAATCAGCGTGACCAGCAGCGCCACCAAAAATACCATCGGCAGGCTGCCAGCGGCATAGTAGGCAAAAGGTTGCAGGGTCACGACCACGATCAGGAAGATCAGGGTTAGGCCGATTAGCAGAATATCCAGCGCCACTTCGTTCGGGGTTTTCTGACGCTTGGCGCCTTCGACCAGCGCGATCATGCGGTCCAAGGTCGACTCGCCGGGGTTGGCGCTGATTCGCACCACCAGCCAGTCCGAGACCAATCGCGTATTGCCGGTGACCGCCGAGCGATCACCGCCCGACTCACGAATCACGGGCGCAGATTCGCCGGTAATCGCCGCTTCGTTGACCGCGGCAATCCCTTCGATCACCTCGCCGTCTCCGGGGATCATCTCTCCCGCTTCGACGCGCACCACATCACCTTTGCGCAGACGGGTGGCCGGGACGATTTCATAACCGCCCGTGCTTGTACGTCGACGCGCACTCAAGCCTACGCTGCCAGCCTTGAGGCTGTCGGCACGGGCTTTACCCCGGCCCTCGGCCAGGGCTTCGGCAAAGTTGGCGAACAGCACGGTAAACCACAGCCACAAGGCGATTTGCACCGCCACCCCGGTAGGCACCGCAGGCTCAGGCATAACGCACAGGATGGTGGTGAAAATCGCCGTCAATTCGACCACCAGCATCACGGGTGAGCGTTTGAGTTGGCGTGGGTCGAGCTTGACGAAGGCTTGCAGTAAGGCTGGGCGCCACAGATCGGCGAACGCGGTTTTCGGTGATTCAGGCGCCTTGGCATCAGGCGTAGGTGTCAACGTTGAAACAGGAGCAGGCATAGTCATGATCGTCTCCTCAGAAGCCCAGAGTCAGTTGTTCAGCGATGGGGCCAAGGGCCAGCGTCGGCAAGAAGGTCAGGCCGCCCACCAGCAAAATGGTCACGGTCAGCAGTGCCACAAATAACGGGCCGTGGGTCGGGAACGTGTTCTGGCCAATCGGCGCGGTTTTCTTCATCGCCAGACTGCCTGCCAACGCCAGCACCGGCAGGATGTAACCGAAGCGTCCCAGCAACATGCCTAGGCTCAGCATCAGGTTGTAGAACGGCGTGTTGGCACTCAGGCCGCCGAATGCCGAACCGTTGTTGGCACTGGCCGAGGTAAAGGCGTACAGGATTTGACTGAAACCATGGGGGCCAGGGTTACTCACGGCGGCCACCGCACTCGGCAACACCGAAGCGATTGCCGCCAGCACCAGCACGCCGACCGGCATCACCAGCAACGTCACAACCAACAGTTGGACTTCTTTGGCTTGCAGCTTTTTGCCGAGGTATTCCGGTGTGCGGCCAATCATCAGACCGGCAAGAAACACCGCGATCAGCACGTTCAGCAGCATGCCGTAGAGCCCGGCACCCACACCGCCGAAGATCACTTCACCGACCATCATGTTGACCAGCGCGACCATCCCGCTCATAGGGTTGAGGCTGTCGTGCATGCCGTTTACTGAGCCGTTGGACGCTGCGGTCGTGGTTTCGGCCCACAGCACAGTGCCGGTGGTGCCGAAGCGCGTTTCCTTGCCTTCCAGTGGGGCGGTGTGTTGAACCAGCGGGCTGTTCAGCGCCGGGTTGGGTTGGTATTCGGCATATAACGCGGTACCGCCACCGATCAAGAACAACGCCAGCATGCAAGCGATGATGGCTCGGCTCTGGCGCAGGTCTTTGACGTAATGGCCAAAGGTAAACACCAGCGCTACCGGGATCAGAATGATCGATGCCAGCTCAAACAGGTTGCTCCAAGCGCTCGGGTTCTCGAACGGATGCGCCGAGTTCACACCAAAGAAACCACCGCCATTGGTGCCCAGTTGCTTGATCGCAATCTGGCTCGCGGCCGGGCCCAGCGGGATCACTTGGTCCACGCCCTGCATCGTCACCGCATTCACGTAATGAGCAAAGGTTTGTGGCACGCCTTGCCACACCAAAAACAGCGCCAACACCAAGCACAGCGGCAGCAAGCCGTAGAGCGTGGCGCGGGTCATGTCAGCCCAGAAGTTACCCAGGGTTTGCGCCGAACGACGACCAATACCCCGGCACAATGCGACCAATACCGCCAGACCAGTCGCTGCGCTGACGAAGTTTTGCACCGTCAGGCCAGCCATTTGACTGAAGTCACTGAGCGAGGCTTCGCCGCTGTAACTCTGCCAGTTGGTGTTGGTGACAAAGCTCACCGCCGTGTTGAACGCCAAGGTCCATTCTTGCCCTGGCAACTGTTGCGGGTTGAGCGGCAGGTACTGTTGAAACAGCAGAATCGCGAACAGGATCACAAAGCCTGCGAGGTTAAAGGCCAGCAACGCCAAGGTGTATTTCTGCCAGCTTTGTTCGCTGCTCGGGTCAACCCCGGCGACGCGATAGCAGAGCTTTTCGACAGGCCCTAATACCGGCGTCAGCCAGGTTCGCTGGCCTTCCATCACCTTGTAGTAAAAGCGCCCCAACCACGGCGCAGGCAACAGCACCAAGACGAAGAAAGCCAGAATCAGCGCATAGTCATAACTGTGCATATCCGCTCCTAGTTCCGATCTGCGCGCAACAGCGCAACCAGCAGATAAACGAACAGCCCCACTGCTAACAGCAGGGACACCCCATCCAGAACGCCCATGACAACTCTCCCAAAGCGGCATGTGCCGCGTGTAGGAAGAGTGTGTGCAATGTGCGCGTAAAGGATCGAGATCGAGGGGGATGCGGGGGCGTAAAGAAGGCGTAAAAAAACTTAACGGCGCACCGCGGTGCTCTCCTGTAGGAGCGTACGGCCTGTTTTGAGTAGTCGGTGATCATTACCCGCTGCCATAAAGCCCGCTGCGGCATTAAATAAAGTCCCAACGGGTCTGGAAGGCCCTTGGGTTTTCGATAACCAATGAGCAGCCGCGCTAAAGTGAGCACCTGTGTTGGAAAGGCCTCCGTTTTCAACCTCTTTCGCTGTGTCCAGATAAAAACCTGCGTGCGACACACTCAGATGCGGATCTGCGTGGGAGATTAAATTTTTATTAGTCTCGGAAAGAAGCTGTGTGAACGAGTTATTTCTAGTCATATTTCCAAGCCCCTCATCTAGAAGAACTCTCCCAGGTGCGACCAGCTCTGGGTTGGATAGGTTGCGTGTTAATGAGCTCTTTGCAATATCGACAACTTGTTTAATCAGGCTCTTATGTTCAGTGGGTGAAACTCCGGCTGCTGCACCGATCACGCTTAACCGTTTGGTTGGCAAACGGAAACGCCCTGTTGAATCCTGCCAATTCACTGGATCTCCGGAACAATAAGCGTAGGTATTAATGCCGCCTTTTAAAAATGGGCTCAGTGAGTCGGGACTATTAAACCGCATGAGCACCGGGTTATATGCCCGATAACCAATGCCCAACAGATAATGCCCAGTCATCGGGTCTGGCGGCTCGCCATTAAAACCAAGCAACGTACCCAAGCCATTGAAGACAGTGCGCTGCCCATACGGACTGTATCCCTGATGGGTGTGCTTATCGGTGCTTAGTACTGAGCGCTGAACGTCTGTGGCCAATAACAGGGTGTGCTCGTTATCACATTGCGCCAAGAGCTGATCAGCGCACTGAAACAGGCAGGTATAGGTGGCGCCGCTAATTTCAGTAACCAAGCGTTGGCGTTGATAGAAACGCTGCGATGGCGGTTCGCTGGCCGACGTAGCGCTGGTCAGCCGATCTAATGGGTCATAGTTGTATACACAAGAAGAAACGTTCATATCAGCACTCAACCTTTCAGTTAAAAGAAGAGTTTCGGCTTCATCCTCCTGCCTGAATACCTAGCAGATTTGATAGGCAGAACCCGCCATCAGCGCAACAACGGGCTATCCAGCACCTCAGATCGCCCGCCCAACACGCTTTCACTCAGTTGGATAAACGACTGGGTATTGACCTTGTCCATGCGCATCAGTGCCTGACTGACGTCATCCAGCGAACGCTTGTTATGGGTTTGCAAGCGGATTTCGCGGTCCAGCGCCTGTAACAACATCACTGCCCTCGCCACCATCGGCGGGGTAGTTTGTGCGCCACGCAGGTGGGTCACGCCCTTACCGACAGCGTTAAGCTTGTGTTGCAGCGCTTGGTAACGCTCATCGCTCATGCCTCCAGCACGGCGCAATAATTCAATGGCGTAGTACTCGCTCAGCCCTTCGCCGATCCAGTCATGGCCCGGCTCATCATTGATACCGCTGAACACCTGCACCACTTCACGCAATAGCGGGCTGCTGCCGTTCTCGCTGACCAGCGGCAGGCCACTGTAGAGATAAATCGAATTGCGCGCCGCCGTGCTGCCTTTCCACATCGGGCTGCCCGCGCCGACGATCAATAGTTTTGGCGGATTGCGCGGGAATACCGCCTGCACTTGCGGCCAGACAAACGTGAGCAAGGTCAATACATCCAAGCGGTGCATGCCCTGCCCTTGTGGCGCGGTCACCGTCACTTCGGTTTCGCCCAGAGTGCTGCGACGGCTGCCCAAGGTGCCGGCAAGCATCCAGCCCGTTGGTCGGTCGAAGAGACGTGATACATCGTCGATCCGAAAACGGTTTTTACCGATGCGCGGCCACGCGGTTTCAACGCTTTTCCAGCCCTTGGGCAGTTCAAACTCCAGACGCGAGACCAACTCGGTGCCGTCTTGCTGATCAAGACTGGCAGGCGGGATCAGTTGCTCGCCGCGAAACAGTGCCCATTTAGGGGTCATGCGCGTGTCAAAGCTGCCGTTCTTGAGTTGATGATTCAACTGCACGCGGTAGCTCAGGCTGGCCTTGCCCGGCGCCGGGTGCCACAGCCCGCGGCTGTGTTGTGGGTCGGCAGTCAATTGCCAGTGGCCGTCTGCTTTGAAATCGCTGTAATTACCGGGAACTCCCAGATCGAAGTCCAGGCTGCGTACAGCAGAACCTTCAGCCAGGGTTACACTCACTTGCGCCTGATTGCTCAGTGGCAACAGTTGCACGTGGTAATCCAGATCGACTTTTTTGGCGGCCCAAAGCGGGCTGCTAACTATTAATAGCAGCAAACCCAGAGGCCATTTGCAACGCAGCGCCATACTCACTCCTTGACTTAGCCGGCGCGAAAAATCAAATGATCTTCCCAGTCATCTTCTGGCACGCTGCCTTCAGCGAGCATGCGCCCTGATTGTGAAATTCGTTCGTGGTGCACCGCATCCGGATCACCACAGACCAAAGGGTGCCAGAGCGGCAGATCCTTGCGCTCGCTGACCAGTCGGTAACCGCAGGTGGGCGGCAGCCACTTGAACTCTTCAGCCTTGCCGGGTGACAACTGAATGCAATCCGGCACGCTGTCACGGCGATTCGGATAGTCAGTGCACTGGCAGGTTTTCAAGTCGAGCAATTTACAGGCAATACGCGTGTAGTAGACGCTGTTGTCGTCCTCATCCTCGAGCTTTTGCAGGCAACACAGGCCACAGCCGTCGCACAGCGACTCCCATTCCTCTTGATCGAGTTGATCGAGGGTTTTTCGGATCCAGAAGGGTTTAACGATTGCGGCCATGGCTCAAACATCAACATCAGGGAGTGGAAAAGGCCGCCAGTCTAGTGCCCAACCCCTCGCGGGCCAAGCGCTTGTGACTGACGGTGTAACAGGGCTTGTCACCTTAAGGCCATGACAGTAGCTTTGCAGCTGGTTAAATCAACTCAGGAAACTTGAATGCCAGCCTCCAACCGCGTTGCCGAACACCCGATTCATGAGCAGTTCACCCAACGCTGGTCGCCACGCGCCTTCACCGACGCCAGCATCGACAAACCCACACTGCTGAGCTTTTTCGAAGCCGCTCGCTGGGCGCCGTCGGCTTACAACGCGCAACCTTGGCGCTTTCTATTCGCGCTGCGCGGTACCCCAGAATTCGATCGCTACTTGAGCCTGCTGATTGAGTTCAATCAGGGTTGGGCCAAACACGCTGCCGCGCTGGTAGTGATTGTGTCGAAAACTACTTTCGCCGCACCGGGCAGCACTGAAGAAAAACCAGCCCCGACCCATGCGTTCGACACAGGTGCTGCTTGGGGTCACTTAGCGTTGCAAGCGCACTTGAGCGGCTGGCACACCCACGGCATGAGCGGCCTGGATTTCCAACGCGCGCGCCAAGAGTTGAAGATCCCTGAGGGTTATGAGGTTCAGGCGATGGTTGCTATCGGCAAATTGGGCGACAAGGCAAGTTTGGTGGATTACCTGCAAGCCAAGGAAGTCCCAAGCCAGCGCGAGCCTTTGAGCAAGCTGGTGGCCGAGGGTGATTTTAGTCTGTAACGGAAATCCCCGGAGCGAGCGTGCTCGCGATCTTTTGATATTTAAAAGATCGCGAGCAATCGAGCGTCGGCCGGCTCGTCCCACAGTTCTCAGCATGGCGGGATCGATCAAACGGCTGTTAATAGCCGCGTTCGAAGTCCACTTCGCCCCGCAGCGGTTCGCCCGCATGGTACGCCCGCAGGTTGTCGATAAACAGTTGCACCATCATGGGCGGCGAGGTCGGTGCCGAGCTGTGGCCGGTCAACAACAAGCCCCAAGCCGTCCAGAACGGGTGCTTGGCCGGTAACGGCTCTTGGCGGCAAACATCAATGATTGCACCCGCCAAATGCCCCTGACGCAAGGCTTCAACCAAGTCTGCATCGACTACCGCTACACCACGCCCGGCATTAATGAAAACACCATTGGGGTTGAACTGTGCAAACAGTTCGGCATCGTACAGGTCGTGGGTTTCAAGGGTGTTGGGCAGCAAGTTGATCACGTAGTCCATCTGCGCAACCAAACGCGGTAGATCGCTCAACACCGCGACTTCTTTGAACGGTGCTTGCTCGCGCGCAGCACTGGCAATGGCGTACAACTCGACCCCGAACGGTTGCAGAAACTGCGCCACGGTCTGGCCGATGTCCCCTGCCCCGACGATCAAGACTTTGCGCCCCACCAGGCTCTGGCCCGTGCGGTTGTCCCATTTGCGCTCGACCTGGCTGACCAAGCGCGCCATGACTTCACGTTCATGACCGAGCATGTAGGTCAGCACGTACTCAGCCATGACTTGGCCAAAAATACCGACTGCACGGCTCAAGCGGTAGTCACGCCCCAGCCCTTCGGCCAAGAGCGGCGTGATACCCGCCCAGGTCGATTGCAGCCATTGCGGCTTATGCCCTTGGCGCAACAGGGTGGCCATCAGGTCCGGCTGGCCCAGCCACACCGGACAGTCAGCGGCCAATTCGGTCAATTTCGCGGAGTCGCCGCTGGTGTGTATTTCCAGTTCCGGCGCTGCTTGTTGCAAGAGTTGGGCGTATAGAGAGTAATCGTGCTCGGCAATCAGGACGCGCATGCTTCTAACCTTCTAAAACCACTGCCAGTGCCCATCGCTCAGGTTTGCCCCGCTGCGTTCGGCCACCGTCAATCAAATTGAGTCTGTGGAGACAGGCGCCCGGAACCGGGCACCTGGCGCTGCATTTACATCGGGTCGTTGCGACGCAACAGCTCTTCGGGCAAGTGCTCGATGTATTCGTCTTCAGCGGGCGGCATTTGCAGGTGGTAACCCTGGGTTTCAAGGTTTTCCAGGACCTTGACGATGTCTTCCCGATTGAGCTTGCGCTCTGGGGTCAGGACCAAATCAAACGCGTGGATGGGTTTACCAAATGCCAGCATCAGAGTCTCTGGCACACGCTCCAACGCATCGGCCTTGAGCACGTAGAGGTACATTTCGTTGCGTTTGGTGCTGCGATAGATCGAGCAAATACGTTTCAAGACTGTTCTCCAACATTGGCCAGGCAATCGAGCAACGCCTGGCCCATCAATTCACGGCGCCAGCCGCGCAGTGAATCGGGCAATTGATAAGGGCCCTCAGGGAAGCCACTTTTGAGCAGGGCTTCTAGGGTTTTCTTACGCAGCATCAGTTCCGGCGCAATGTTCAGGCGCTCGGCTTCGGCCTGGCCTACGGCGCGCAGGCGTTTGATCAACAAGGCGGCTTCAACCGGCAACGGCTCAGGCACGGCAGGCGGCCATTGCTCCGGCGGCAGACTGCCAGCACGTTTGATCAAATCGAGAAGAAACTCGCCATCCTGACGTACGGTACGCGGGTGCATGTCTTCAATACGCGCCAGCGCTACTAGGTTATCGGGCTGAGTTTTGGCCAATGGCCACAGCGCGTGTTCACGAACGACACGATTGCGCGGCAGGTCGCGAGCACGGGCTTGCTGCTCGCGCCAGGCGCAGATTTCACGCAATACCGCGAGTTGGGCACGAGATAGCTTCCAGGCCAATTTGGCCTCGCGGTATACCTCGTACGGGTCAACTTCACGGCGCAGGTTGGCTACCAACTCGGCGCCATCATCCAGCACCCAGTGGTACTTTTCATCCGACAGGCGCGGACGCAATTGCACATAGACTTCCGCCAGATGCTGGGCATCTTCGGCGGCGTAACTGACCTGCGTGTCAGACAACGGACGTTGCAACCAGTCAGAGCGGGTTTCACCTTTGGGCAGGTCGAGGTCGAGCACCTCTTTGACCAGACGCGAATACCCCATGGAGAAACCCAGGTTCAGGTAGGCCGCTGCCAGTTGTGTGTCGAACAAAGGTGCCGGCAGACTGCCAGTCAGGCGCAACAGGACTTCTAAGTCTTCACTGCACGCGTGCAGCACTTTGACCACTGCCGGGTTTTCCAGCAGGGCGGCCAGAGGCTGCCAATTGTCAATGGTCAAGGGGTCAATCAGGTAGGCTCGCTCGCCGTCGCCAATCTGAATCAGGCCGGCAATCGGGTAGAAGGTATCGACCCGCATAAATTCGGTGTCGAGGGCGACGAATGGCAAGTGCTGCCATTCGGCACAATGCTGGCCGAGGCTATCGTTGTCGCAAATCCAGTGAATATCGATGGCCACACGGCTCTCCCTTGAAGAATGGCGCGCAGTATATATCGGCGCCAGGTGTTTCCGGACATTGACTCGCAATCTTGGCGACGAAAAAGCCTACGCAATTACAAGTAATGACCTTCACCACTTAAGCTATTTCTGTCGGTAATTGACCCGCTGACATGGCCCGGTGCAGGCCGTACCTTTTAATAGCGGTCGTTGTATTGACCACACGGCCATCGTTACGAAATATGACGTGACAAGGTAATCAGGTGTTTTACCCTTTAAAAAAATTGAGAGTGCCCCGAATGTGCATCACCCGAAAACTGTCCGCTGTTGCGGCCTCTGTGCTGAGCCTGTGCGCGTTCATCCAAGCGGCCCACGCGCAGAACCTACCTTCCGACCAAGAAGCCCGCGTGCAACAAGCCGCCAACGCTGTGATGCAGCAGTACGCGATTCCTGGGCTGGTGATTGCCATCAGCAACAACGGTCAGCAGCACTTCTATAGTTTCGGCGTCGCGTCAAAAACCACACAAACCCCTGTCACGCCCGACACGCTGTTTGAAATGGGTTCTATCAGTAAGTTGTTTACGGCCACGCTAGCCTCGTATGCCCAGGTCAAAGGACTGCTGTCATTCACAGACCCCGTCAGTGACTACCTGCCGCAATACGCAGGCCGCGCATTTGGCCAGGTTGCCCTCCTGCATCTGGCCACACACACGGCAGGGGGCTTGCCGCTGCAAGTGCCTGACAACGTGCAGAACGATCGTCAATTACAGGACTACCTCACCGCCTGGCAGCCGACCTATCCGGCGGGCACTCAACGAAGCTATGCTAACCCCAGCATCGGCATGCTGGGCGTGATTGCGGCCAAAAGCATGAGGCAGACGTTTTCGCAGGCTCTGCAAACAACCTTGTTCACCGCACTGGGCCTGGATAACAGCTACCTGCACGTACCGGAAAATAAATGGCCGTTGTATGCCCAAGGCTATAACAAACAGGATGTGGCGGTGCGGCTCAATCCCGGCGTCTTGGCCGACGAAGCCTATGGCGTAAAAAGCAGCGCCCGCGACCTGATCGAATTTGCGCAACTGAACATGGGGCTCGGCAAGGTTGAGGCAGACCTGCAACGGGCCATTACCAACACGCACACCGGCTACTTCCAGATTGGGCCAATGACTCAAGACCTGATCTGGGAGCAATACCCTTACCCCGCCACCCTTAAGCATCTGTTGGAGGGTAACGCTGACCAAATGGCCTACGAGAGCAACAAGGCAATTGCCTTGAACCCAGTGTTGCCGCCCCAGCAAGCGGTGTGGCTCAACAAGACCGGGTCAACCTCGGGCTTTGGCAGCTATATCGCGTTAGTGCCTGAAAAAAAGCAGGCGGTAGTGATACTGGCCAACAAAAACTACCCCAACAGCGCTCGCGTAGAACTGGCTTACACGGTATTCAAAACCTTGAACTAGGCGCCTTTGCGCAACACATAAATGCTGCCCTGCGCACCGCCGGGCAGCACGTCGTAGTGCTTGAGAATGCTGAAACCGGCCTGTGCAAACTGCTCTTCTACTTCATGCTTGCTGATCACGGCCCGCGGGCTGCCGCGCTGTAATGAGGGGCGCCCCACGCACACCGAGACGATCAAACTGTCGCGGCTCACCCGGTAAAACTCACGCAGAAGCGTCAGGCGATGTTCACTGTCGTAGACATGGTGAAACAGCTGCATGCAAAAAATGCTGTCCACAGCGTTCTCGGACATTTCTATGGAAAATACCGAGCTTTTAAACAGCGTAATTCGCTTCAGCAGACTGGCCGAATGATGCGTCTGGGCATGGTCGAGCATGCCTTGCGAGGAGTCAGCGGCCAGAATGACCCGATTGGCGTGCTCAGCCAGCAGTGGCCAAAAACGTCCGGCACCGCAGGCAACATCCAACACCAAACCCGGCTCACCGGCGACTTTCAGCGCTCGGCGCACGAGTCGTTGTTCCCGCCACATAGCCAAGCGCTGCGCGAGCCCTTGCGGCCGAGCTTCGCGACAGAACTGTGCGTGTTCGCGGTCGTAGCGTTCGGCAAACTCTAGCTCAATGGTGGAAGGTGACTGCAACGACATAGCCCGCTGACTCTTGTGTTTAATGATATTCGACACAAAGAGTAACGGGCTTGCAGTGAAAAAATTGTCAGAAAAGTATGAAAACCAATGAGATTGGGGCTACGGCCTTACGCTGTGTAGCGCCGTTCGGACAGTCAAAAGATCGCAGCCTTCGTTAGTTCCCACAGGTAACTATCACGCTTGATGCAAATACCAGCGCCAGTCTTGTTCGCCAACTTCGCCCATAAATTGGCGGTATTCGCCATCTTTCACAGCCAGGTAGACCTTTAGGAATTCAGGGCCGAAGGCTTCGTTGGCCCATTCAGAGCCTTGCAGGGCGCGCAAGGTGGTCAACCAGTCTGTTGGCAGCATCTCAGTAGCCTGAGCGTAACCATTACCTTCAATAGGCGCGCCGGGGTCGCGTTGCTCACGAATGCCACGATGGATGCCCGCCAAAATCGCAGCAGCCGCCAGGTAGGGGTTCGCATCTGCCCCACAGATGCGGTGTTCGATGTGCCGCGAATAGGCCGGGCCACCTGGCACACGCAAGCTGACGGTGCGGTTGTCGACGCCCCAGGTCGCGGCCAGCGGTGCGTAGCTGTTGCTCTGAAAGCGACGATATGAGTTGGCGTTCGGGCAAAACATCAGCAATGAATCCAGCAAGGTGCTGAGCATCCCACCCACTGCCTGTTTAAGCAGCGGCGTGCCTTCGGGCGCTTCGCTGGCGAACAGGTTATTGCCCTGTTCGTCGGCCAGGCTCACGTGCATGTGCATCCCGGTGCCCGCCAAGTCATCGAAGGGTTTGGCCATGAAGCAGGCTGTCATGCCGTGTTTGTGCGCCACGCCTTTTACCAAGCGCTTGTAACGCACCGCTTCGTCCATGGCTTGTAGGGCATCACTGCGATGCTCAAGGGTAATTTCAACCTGGCCCGGCGCGTACTCGGAGATCGCGGTGCGCGCAGGAATGCCTTGCAGTTTGCAGGCGCTGTACAAGTCAGCCAAAAACGGCTCGATTTGCTCAAGTTCGCGCAGCCCATAGACTTGCGTTGAACGGGGCCGCTGGCCGTCGGCATCGCGTGCCGGTTGAGGGCGACCGTTGCTGTCGCGCTGCTGGTCGAGCAGGTAAAACTCCAATTCGGCGGCCATCACCGGGTAGTAGCCATCGGCCTTGAGGCCATCAATGACCTTGGCCAACAAGTGCCGAGGATCGGCTACGGTGGCGGGCATGCCTTGCTGCGGGTGCATGCTGACTTGAACCGCTGCCGTCGGGATCAAGCGCCATGGCATGCGCTGCAAACTGCCACTGATGGGATAGGCCCGGCAGTCGATATCGCCCACGTCCCAGACCAGCCCGGTGTTTTCGATGTCATCACCATTGATGCTCAGGCCCAGAATCGTGCTGGGCAGCGGTCGCCCACTTTCATACACCGCTATCAACTCATCGCGGTGCAGCAACTTGCCCCGTGGGACGCCGTTGTTATCGATGATGAACAGCTCAAACATCTCGATATCCGGATTCAGTTCCAGAAAGTCTAGGGCTTCTTGCTGTGGGGCAAACGCGGTGGTGGCACTCATGGGGATTACTCGTCATTTCGTATCAGGCAGGCGCACAGACGCGCCAATGTAGCTGCAACCCCTAAAGGGCGCAGGCATTCAAGACTTAACGGGCAATCGGAGGGTCCGGCGGGCGGGCATGACGACAGTGAAACAAGGCCCAAAAGGCCAATTTGGAAGGCAGTGCGCAACGGCTGGAGGGTGACGGGGCAAAATGACGTGAACGTACGCCACGCAATACGGGAGTTTGCGACATGTCGCGTCGTTCAAGCTCACCGCGTAAACAACCCATACCTTCGACCTTGGTCAACACTGAGTCAGTAGCCTCACATGACTGAACGCTCAGATGCAACACGCGGTTTCAGACTTTTAGTTATGGATTGGCTAAACATTGCGGGCGACCGCCCCGCAATCCACCGCCAGCGCTCTGTGTACAGGCAAACAGCCCTGTAGCCGCTGCCGAAGGCTGCGATCTGTCGCGCAGCGGCAGCGCTTTGCGTGTGTGTGTACATATCCATATGATGCTTAACGGCGTTTTACGGGTTTCGCCCTTACGGCGAGGCACTTTTGGCAAACAGCCCCAAAAGTACCCAAAAGGTCCTTGCCCCTGCGTACGGCCTTCGCTTCGCTCAGGTTCCCTCGCGCAGGTTAGCTCCGTGGGCACGCCGCGACGGGCCATCCTTGGCCCAGCGCGGCTCTCCCGGCATCCATGCCGGTCGACCCACTGCGCAGAACCTCCACTCGGCCTCCCGATGGGGCGGGTAGGTCAAGATCAAAAACCAGATCAACTGCCAGATCAACTGCCAATCGCAGATGAAGACATTTTCATCGAACGTTTTAAAAAACGGCAAGGTCAGATGCAGTGTCTATTCTGCTTGGGCATCGGGTTGCATCAGGCAACGCATTGAGTCCAGGCCATCTCTTTTCTTACTTTTCGAGGCGCTTTTCATGTCCAGAACTGTGGCTGATTTCATCACTGAGACTTTGCAGCAAGCAGGCGTACAGCGTGTGTATGGCGTGGTCGGCGACTCTTTGAACGGTTTCACGGATTCGTTGCGGCGCCAGGAGCAGATTAAGTGGATTCATATGCGCAATGAGGAGGCTGCCGCGTTTGCTGCGGGGGCTGAAGCTCATTTAACCGGCGAACTGGCCGTCTGCGCCGGCAGTTGCGGCCCCGGCAACCTGCATTTGATCAACGGCCTATTCGACGCCCATCGCAGCGGTGTGCCGGTGCTGGCCTTGGCAGCGCATATCCCAGGGAGCGAAATCGGCATTGATTACTTTCAGGCCACGCACCCCGAAAGTCTGTTCAAGGAGTGCAGCCATTACGTGGAGTTGGTGTCGCAGCCCGAGCAATTGCCGCAGATTCTCGAACGCGCCATGCGTGTCGCCATCGCCAAGCGCGGTGTGGCGGTGGTGGTGATCCCCGGTGATGTGGCGCTGCAAGCCACCGAGGCCAAGGTGCCGAACTGGCTCACCCCGACTCAGCCGCTGATTCGCCCGAGCGACAGCGATGTTGATCAGTTGGCGTTCTTTCTTAACGCCGGTAAAAAAGTCACCCTGCTCTGCGGGGCTGGCTGCGCAGATGCCCACACCGAAATTTTGGCCCTGGCCGAGCGCCTGAATGCGCCGATCGTGCATGCACTGCGTGGCAAGGAGCATGTTGAGTACGACAACCCATATGACGTCGGCATGACCGGGCTGATCGGCTTTGCATCGGGTTATCTGGCGATGAAGAACTGCGACACGTTGCTAATGCTCGGCACTAATTTCCCGTATCGCCAGTTCTACCCGGAGCACAACCACATCGCACAAATCGACCTGCGCTCTGAAGCGTTGGGCAATCGTTGTGGCTTGGAGTTGGGCCTGATCGGTGATGTGAAGCTGACGTTGCAGGCGGTACTGCCCAAGCTCGCGCAAAACCCCGAACGCGACCACCTGGATAGCGCCCTCAAGGATTACAAAAAAGCCCGCGAAGACCTCGACGCGCTGGCAGAAAGTGGGCCTGACAGTTCAATCATTCACCCGCAGTACCTGAACCGGCTGGTCAGTGAACTGGCCGATGAAGACGCCATTTTCACCTGTGACGTCGGTACGCCCACTGCGTGGGCCGCGCGCTACCTGAAAATGAATGGCCAGCGCCGCCTGATCGGATCGTTTAACCACGGCTCAATGGCTAACGCCATGCTCCAAGCCATCGGCGCGCAAGCAACGTTCCCGTATCGCCAGGTGATTTCGATGTCTGGCGACGGCGGGTTCACCATGATGATGGGCGACTTTTTAACCCTGAATCAGGTGGGGTTGCCGGTCAAAGTCATTGTGCTTAACAACGGTACCTTGGGCTTTGTCGAAATGGAGATGAAGGCGGCGGGCTTCCCAGATGTTGGCTGTGACCTGAACAACCCGAACTTTGCCGCGATGGCCGAAGCGATGGGGGTCAAGGGTATTCGGGTTGAGCACCCGTCCGAGCTGGAAGCAGCCTTGCGTGAAGCCTTTAGCCATGACGGCCCGGTGCTGGTCGACGTGGTCAGCGCCCGCCAGGAACTGGTGATGCCTCCCACCAAAACGTTTGAGCAAGCCAAGGGCTTTAGTCTGTTTATGCTCAAAACGGTGATGGATGGCCGAGCCCGCGAGTTGATTGATTTGGCCAAGGTCAATCTGTTGCGTTAGTTAACGCTGCGGCGCCTTCGGGTGCCGCTGCTCTCACTGGCTTAAAAAACACGTCGATAGATTGCCTCGACGTCTAGCTCGTCCATGTCGCGCGGGTTGCTGTCGATCAAGCGCCGAATCCCCACGACGACCTCTGAGGCCATCACAGCGAGTGACGCTTCATCCACCTTCAAGGCGGACAATTTGAGTTCCAGACCGCTGTCGCGAACCAGGCTTTCTATCGCCTGGACGAAGGCTTCGGCAGCGCTGGCCTCGTCATCAAACTGCTCACCCGGTAACAAATGCACCGCCAGTTCGGCGTATTGGTGCTGCGCGTTCAGCAGATTAAAACGGATCACCGGGGCCATGACCAAGGCGTTGGCGTGCCCATGGGGAATGTGAAAACGCGCGCCCAGCGGATAAGCCAGCGCATGAATCGCCGCCACAGAGGCGTTGACGAATGCCATGCCCGCCATCAACGAACCTTGCAGCATGGCGGTACGGGCTTCGAGGTCCTGACCATTGGCTAAAACCTTGCGCAAATTAGTACCAAGCAACGTCAGTGCGGCTGTCGCCAGACCATCTGAAATTGGGTTTTTACGCGTGCGGCTGGTGTACGCCTCAATGGCGTGAACCATGGCATCCAACCCCGTGGCAGCGGTGACTTTAGGCGGCAAGCCAAGGGTCAGCTGCGGGTCGAGTACAGCCACATCCGGCAGCAGCTGGGGCGAGTACACCGCCTGTTTTTTATGCTGTGGGTCGGTGATCACCGACACCCACGTGACTTCCGAGCCAGTGCCCGACGTGGTCGGCATCAGCACCAGCGGCGCGCGTTGGCCAAGGGCTTTGTCGGTGCCGTACACGTCGTGCAGCGGTTGGTCGCTATTGATCAACAGCGCCACCAGCTTGGCGGCGTCCAGCGAGCTGCCACCGCCCAGTCCCAATACGCCATCGGCTTTAAATGCCCGCGCTTGATGCGCGGCTTGCTCAACCACGGTTGATGACGGGTCGGGGGTTACTTGGTCAAACACCGCCACTTCACAGCCGCACGCTTCAAGCACCGCTTGAGCACGACCGGCAAACCCGAGGCTGACGATGCCCGGGTCGCACACCACGATCACCCGTTGCGCGCCCAAGCCTCGAAAGACATTGCCGACTTGTTGCAGTGCCCCGGCCTCGCAGATGATGCGCGGCACACTCCTGAATTCATGGTTCATCGCTGACTCCTGTTGACTGATGAATAACTGCTTTTGTAGGAACGAGTTCGTCTCGCGATCTTTTGATCGTTTAAAAGATCGCGGGGCAAGCTCGCGCCTACAGCACCGAGCTGTAGATAGCGTGAATGTCGTCGCGGTTGAGCGGGCGCGGGTTGTTGATCAACAGTCGCTCGATTTTCAGCGCGTCATCGGTCAGTTGATCAAGGTCCTCGGGAGTGACCCCCACTTCGTTCAGACGCTGGGCAAACGGCATGCGCGCCACCAGTCGGGTCATGAAGTCGATAAAACCATCACACGCCTCGCTGACATTCGCAAAGTGTTCACCCGGCAACACTGCCGAGGCCAATTGCGCGTACAACGTTTCGGCTGCCGGGCGGTTGAAGTTCAGTACCGGCACCAGCACCAGCGCGTTGCTCAGGCCGTGGGGCACGTGAAAATGCCCGCCCAGCGGATAGGCCAGCGCATGCACCGCCGCCACCGGCGCATTGGCGAATGCCATGCCCGCCAGCATCGAGCCCAACAGCATATTTGAGCGCGCCTGCAAATCACTCGGCTCAGCCAGCACACGGTCCATGTTCGCCGCCAGCAAGGTCAGGGCCTGCACCCCTAGGCCATCGGACAACACGTTTTTTTTGTGCACGCTGGTGAAAGACTCAATGGCGTGCACCATCGCATCGACGCCGGTCATTGCGCTGATGGCTGCGGGTAATCCAACCGTTAGGCGCGCGTCCAGCAGCGCAATGTCGGGATACAGCAACGGGCTGACCACGCCTTTTTTCTCATGGCTCAGGGTGGTCACAATCGCCACTGCGGTGACCTCCGAGCCCGTGCCCGCAGTGGTCGGGACTTGGATCAGCGGCAAACGCGGGCCTTGGGCCAAACCGATGCCGTAGATGTCCTCCAGCCGCTGTTCGTGGCCGCAGAGCAAGGCCACCAACTTGGCAATGTCCAGCGAGCTGCCGCCGCCCAGTCCGATCACCGCCTGGGCGCGGCATTCACGCGCCACCGCCACCGCCTCTTCCACGCAGGCTACCGGCGGGTCTGCCTGCACATCGCTGTACAACGTGACCTGCACGCCGCTGTCGCGCATGGCCTGCATGGGCGCATCGAGCAAGCCCGCACGCAGCAGGCCAGGGTCGCTGACCAACAGCACGCGCTCGGCCTTAAGTTCGCGGCACAAGGCGCCAAGGCGAAGTGCGCCGTCAATTTCGCAGATCACTCGCGGTGTGGTTTCAAAGGTAAATTTTGACATGATGCTCCCCTACCCTGCGGTCACACTGCCGCGCTCGATGCGAAAGAGCGCATCGACCAGATCGGCAGAATGAGTGTCATCGGATTCAGAAATCAGTACGCACAGGCCCTCGCGGCCCAGCTTGGCGATCACTTCGCTGAGGCGCCGGGACAAGACGGGCGCCACGCCTTCAAACGGCTCATCGAGCAACAATAACTTGTGCCCCGGCATCAATGCCCGCGCCAGCGCCACCAGCTTTTGTTGCCCACCGGACAGTTGCATCGCCTTACGCTCGCGGAACTGGGCGATTTCCGGGATCAAGCTGTACACCCATTCCAGGCGCCGCTGGCTGTCTTGTAACTTGTTCGCCCAAACCGGCAGCAGGATGTTTTCTTCAACGGTCAGCGCCGGGATCAATCGACGGTCTTCGGGCAAGTAACTGATGCCTGAGGAGGCTCGGGTAAAACCCGGCTGGTTGCGAAGGTCTTGACCGGCAAAGGTGATCGAGCCCGAATCGGCCTCAAGCAAGCCCATGATGGCGCGGATCAAGGTGGTTTTTCCGGCGCCGTTGTGGCCAATCAAACCGACCATTTGCCCGGCCCCCACGTGCAACGACACGTCATGCAGAATCGGCACGCCTTCAATCGAGACGTGCAGGTTGCGAATATCCAGACTCATTGCGCTGCCCTCTTGTGAGCGTTTGGCCCGCCCGTCACGAACTCTTGCACACGGGCGTTGGCCAGCACCGCTTCGGGTGCGCCATCGGCCAATACTTCGCCGCTGTAGAACGCCAGAATTCGCGACACGTAGCGGCGCACCACGTCCATGTCATGTTCCACGAACAACACCGTGACCTGGTGCTGCGCAACCACCCGCATCACGGTGTCCATGAGCGCGGTTTTTTCTTCGGCGCTGACGCCGCTGGTGGGCTCGTCTAGCAGCAACATTTGCGGGTCGCCAATCAACGCCATGGCGATGTCGATCAGTTTGCGCACGCCTTGCGGCACCGCAGTGACTTGAGTGTCGCGCCAGCGGCTGATGTCGAACTCGGCAAGAATCGCATCCGCTTGGGCGATGCGTGACGCGTTGCGCATCGGTGCCAGCAGTGACGGAAACGGACTTTGCGCGGCTGATACGGCAATCAGCAAGTTGTCCAACACACTCAACTGTGGGAACAACTGCGCGACCTGGAACGACCGGGCCATACCCGCCCGGGTGATGGCGCGCGGGGTACGGCCAATGATCGACTGGCCATTGAACAGAATCTCGCCACGGCTGGGTTTCAGGTAGCCGGTGACCATGTTGATAAACGTGGTTTTGCCCGCGCCGTTGGAACCGATCACTCCCACCACTTCGCCTTTATGGATCCGCACGTTGACGTCTTTAGCGGCTGTCACTGCGCCAAACTCTTTGCACAGCCCTTGGGTCTCAAGAATGCAGTTCATGCTTTTGCCCTCCGCGCTTGCCCGGTGAACAGGCTCCACAAGCCTTTAGGCAGGAAAACAATGATCGCCAGCAGGGTGAAACCCAGAATCATTTGCCAGCTGTGAGGCACCAATTCAATGGCGTAGGTGCGTACCACGGCAAACAGGATGGCCGCGATAAACGGAGCGGCGACGTGTGCCGTGCCGCCCAGCAACGCGATGAACACAAACTCGCCGGAGGTGATCCAGTACGCCATTTCCGGGTCGATGTGCCCGGCCGACAAGGCCATGAAACCACCGCCCAACGCCGACACGGCAGCCGCCGCCACGTAGTTCATGTACAGCACCCAACGCGGTGACTGGCCGAGGTATTCGACCCGTACTTCGTTCTCGCGGATGGCCTCGCACATCATCCCCGCGCTGCTACGGCTGTAGCGATGCAGCAACACCGCCAGCAGCCCTGAGCAGGCCACGATGATGATGAACAGCGCCAGCGGCGCTTGGCCCGAAGCGGGCGTCCAGCCGAACAAGGTCCAGGCTTTGACGTTAAAGCCATCGGTGCTGCCCAGCGCCGAACTCTTGACCAGCACGCCGTACAGAATCATCGAGAACGCCAACGACAGCATGGCAAAGAAGATCTCGCGGTAACGGGTCATCAGCAGCCCGAGCAGCATGGCCAGCAGTACCGCCGCGCCTACCCCGATCAGCAGCAACAGGGCCAGGTCGGTGATGTTCAGAAAGTGCCCACTCATGCCCACGGCGTAACCGCCAACGCAGAAGAACAAGCCCTGGCCAAAGGTCACCAGCCCGGCGCGCATTTGCATCACCACGCCTTGCACCACCATGGCCTTGGCCAAGGCCATGGTCAGCAAAAACACCAGCCATTGCGGGGCGATAACACCGCCTGCGGCCAGCAGCACGGCAACGCCGAGCAGAATCAATTCGGTTTTACTCAGGCGCATTTTAGATTTTCCTCGCCAGTACACGGCCGAATAGCCCTTGGGGACGCACAGCCAGCACCAGCGCCATTACCCCGTAGATCACAAAGAGTTCGAACTCCGGCGCGTAATGCACAGCGGCGGCGCGACTCAAACCCACCAGCAAGGCACCCACCGCGGCCCCTTCGATGCTGCCCATGCCGCCAATCACAACCACGGCAAACGCCAGCACGATGACTTCGACGCCCATACCCGGCACCACCGAAATCGCAGGGGCGGTCAAGGCACCTGCCAAGGTGCCGAGCATGGTGCCCAGCACAAAGACCAAGGTGAACATGCGCCGCACATTGACGCCCATGGCCATGGCCACTTCGCGGTCGTGGATCACGGCGCGCAGCACTTTGCCTTGGTGCGTCCGTTCCAGCCATAACCACAGCCCCAGACCCAGCACCAGAGAGATACCGACCAGCATCAGGTCGTAATTCGATACTTTGAGCCCGGCCAGCGCACTGCGGCCCATTTCGGCATAGGGCTGGTAGGCGAAATAGGGGTTTACGCCCCAGATCATCTTCATGGTGTCTTCGAGGATGAGTAGAAGCGCGTAGGTGATGATCACCATCAGCACTTCGTCGCGGCCGTACATGAAGCGCAGCAAGCCGCGCTCGATGATCAGCCCGACGATCAAGCCGGCTACCAGCGCGCAGCCGAGCATCAACAGATACCCTGCCCAGACTGGGCCAACCCCGTTATTGAAATACCAGCCCACCAGTGACGCAGCGGCGTAGGCACCAATGGCATAAAAGCTGCCGTGGGCCATGTTCAGGATGCGCATCACCCCGTAGATCACCGTGAGCCCGGCCGCGACCAAAAATAGCCACGAGGCATAGATGGTGCCGTCAATCAGCACCGCGAAAAGACTCATCATTGAGGTCCTACCTTGGCAAGAAACATCAGGTCAATCACACAACGGTTTCTGTAGTCGCTGCCGCAGGCTGCGATGAAGTCCGCGAGGACTTCAAGGAAACGGGGTGCTACGCCCCCCTTCGCAGCCTGCGGCAGCGACTACAGGTTGTGCTTGTCAGTTGCACTGTGCGCCAGGGAACCCAGCTTTAATCCAGTCCAGCGCGGTGGTGCCATCCGGCGGGGTCACACACTCACCCGAAAAGGCGATGACGTTTTGCACGCCGCCTTTTTTGCTTGCCGGGTCGTATTGGTATTCGCCGTAGGCAATGCCTTGCATGGCTTGATGGCCATCAGCACGGGCCATTTTTACGGTGCCGGACACCGACTCAAAGGTCGCGCCTTTAAAGGCCTTGGCGATTTCCAGCGGCGCTGGGATCTTACCCGGCTCAACCTTGGCGTTTTCCGCTGCGTGCTTGAGGCCGAGAATGGCCTGGGCCATTTTGCTCGCCGGGTACGTCGGCGCAGTCTTGTAGGCAGTCTGGTATTGGTCTTTAAACCAACGATTGAGCGCGTTATCCGGGGCAAATGCGCCGAACGGACCACGGCCGCCGATGATCATGCCGTTGGGTGCCTGATCTTTGTAACGGTCGATGGCCGACTCGCCGCAAGTGAGCACGGCGGTGGCGTCTTCCAGCAGGCCGCGCGCGTTGGCTTGCAGCACCAGCGCTTCCATGTCGCCGCCCCAGAAGCTGGAGTGAATGATGTCGGGACGTTTGACCGAGATCGCGGAAATTTCAGCGCCGTACTGGCCCTGGAAGACTTTGGGCATCTGCGACTCAACCACCTTGGCCTTGGGCATCAGTTGCTCCATGGAGTGGGTGAAGTCGCTCCAGCTGTCTTGGCCCCAGGCGTAGTTCTGCTGAATGCCTGCGACTTTCTGCGCGTCGGGGCGCACCTTGCTCAGGTAGCGAGCTGCGCCGATGTTGTCCACCGCCGCATCGAGGCTGGTACGGAATACGTACTGAGGGGTTTTGTCTTCTTTGAACAACTGCGAGGTGCCGCAATCGTAGAACACGGTCATTGCGCCCAGTTCTTCTGCCACCGGCGCGATGGCCAGGCAGTCACCGGACGAAATGTAGCCGACCACAGCATCGACTTTCTGGCGCTGCACCAGGTTGCGGAACTCTTCGACCTGCTTGGCCGCACCGCCGGCCTCATCAATGATCACCACTTCGATCTCGGCACCATTGATGCCAATTTTGTCGTAAGGCGCGGGCAGTTGGCCCTTGTTCAGGCCCTCGACCAGTACCTTGGCGGCATTCGCTGAAGGTTCGCCAAACGGGCCAGCGGCCGGGCCAGAAAGGAAGGTGACGACGCCAATCCTGAACTTGCCGTTTTCAGCGGCCTGCACCGAGGCGCTCAACGACAGGGCCAGCCCGGCAGCTGTGATGGCAAAGGCCAAAGGGTGTTTCAACATGCTTTTCTTGGAATTATTCATGCTTGAGTCTCTGTGGGTGAACGAGCGGTTAAGGCTCGGCAAAGGGTTTTCGTGCGGCCAGACGCCGCTTTAATGTGGCGCTATCGAGCTGTAGCTCTTGCGCCGAATACACCGACCAGTCACCCAACATCAGTTGGGCAGGCGGGTAATCGGTATTGCTGACCGGCGTGCCAATCGCTTGGCTTTGCTGGATTTGGTGGGTCACTGGGTCGATGCGAGAAAACGTCCCGGGAGGGTCTTCGGGCAAGGCGATTTCAAGGCCTTCAAGTGCGTGGATCAGGGCCTTGCTGTCGGTGACGCCGCCGGTTTTTTCAAAGGCTTTGGCCATCACCATGACGCCGGTGTAAGCGCCCTGCGCGGCGTAAGTCGGGTAGCGCCCGCTCAACTGGTGAAAGCGCTCGACAAACGAACGATTGCGCTCGGTGTCCGGCCAGTTGTTGTGGTGGCGTGCAGAAAGGATCAAACCGGCAGGTGCCTTGTTGCCCAGCGACACCAAAAAATCGTAATTGGCCCCGGTGTCGAAGTTCGCCAGACGCGAGGTTTCCAGCAGTCGGCTACCAACGGCCTGTTTGACGAATGCATGGAAGTCACCGCCCCAAATCGCCGACACGATGATGTCGGGCTTAGCCTCTTCCAGCGCGGCGATATAGGGTGAGTAATCCGGCTCATAGAGGCGCGGCCACAGCTCAATGACGTCTTCAAACTTCACGCCCAACTGGTTCAGCGCTTCGTGCAAATCATCGCGCGACACATGGCCGTATTCGTAATCGGGGCCAATGAACGCCAGGCGCTTCCAGCCAGTTTTTTTCTGCAACGCTTGCAGGTAACGCGCACCCGCGGCCATGGAGGTCCAGGTGTCGTTGGTCACGCGAAAATAGTAGGGGTGGCCGTTTTCCAGGGTCATGCGTGACGAGGCGTGGTCGGTGCCGATCATCAGCACTTTTTCTTGGCGGGCCAACTGGCTGACAGCCAGCGCGACCCCGGACGAGACCATGCCACAGAGCACTTGCACACCGTCTTTATGGATATAACTCTTGGCCAGACTGACCCCGTACGAGGCTTTGGACTGGTCGTCATCAACGATCACCCGCACGCGTGGTACCGGCTCACCGGCCACACGACGGGCTTGCAATTCATTGAGTGCGACTTGAATGCCGAGGATGCTGTCATGCCCGTAAATGGCTGCGCGCTCGGTCATCGGGTACAGGCAGCCCATGGTCAGATCGGCTTGTGACGCAGGCACGCCGAGCTCTAAGCGGCCGACTTCGGCGCTGGCTGAAACACTGACGAGCAGGCCGCTCAAAGTCAGTAGGCAATAGGCCCATATACGCATCGGGTGCATAAATTCCTTTAGGGCGTTGAAAACGCCTCTTGTTGGAGTGCTGGAAGTGATAGAGCAAGTGCTGTGCCAACACCTACGAACCGGGTCGCAGCAGCCGGTCGACGCTCGATTGCCTCGCGATCTTTTAAAGGGTCAAAAGATCGCGAGGCAAGCTCGCCCCTACGGGTTTGGTATGCCTTTTGAGCGGTTTGCGCTCAACAAGCGCGCGGGGATGAGCGGTTAGCGCTCAATACCCAGGCGTTGCAGGCGGCGTTTGAGCGCATGCCGGGAGATACCAAGCAGTTGCGCGGCCAGGCCTTTGTGGCCCGCCGAGCGGCTTAGCGCATCGGTCACCAGGTCGCGCTCGGCGCGTTCGAGTTGATCGCCCAGCACCAAGGGCGCCGACGATTCAGACGCTTGCAGGTGCGCGGGCAACATCGCAGCGCTGATGCCTTGCCCCGGCAACAGAATGGTCAGACGCTCGACCAAGTTTTTCAGTTCGCGCACATTGCCGGGCCAGCGATGGCCACGCAGGGCCGCCACACAATCGGGCAAGAACTGAATCGGGCTAACGCCCTCTTCTACCGCCTGGCGCTGGGCAAAATACTGCGCCAGCAACAGCAAATCATCGCCGCGCTCGCGCAAGGCCGGGATGTCGACGGTGATGACGTTCAGGCGGTAAAACAAGTCTTCGCGAAACCGCCCTAAGCGCACATCGTCCGCCAGGTCACGGTTGGTCGCGGCCACCACCCGCACGTCAGCGTTGCTGGCCTGACTGGCGCCAACGGCGCGGTAGCTGCCGTTTTCCAAAAAGTGCAACAACTTAGCTTGCAGGCTGAGCGGCAACTCGCCAATTTCGTCGAGGAACAAGGTGCCCCCGTTGGCCTGGCTGACTAGCCCAGCGCGTTTTTGATGAGCGCCGGTGTAGGCGCCTTTCTCGGAGCCGAACAGTTCAGCTTCGATCAGTTGCTCGGGCAAGGCCGCACAATTCACTTCAATAAATGCACTCGCGGCACGCGCGCTGTGGCTGTGCAGGGCTTGGGCCACCAGGGTTTTGCCGGTGCCGGATTCACCCAGTAGTAGAATCCGCGTCGCTGAACTGTGGGCAATCCGTTGCACGGCAGCATGCAGCGCGCTCATGGCCGCACTTTGTCCTTGCAACCCCGCGACCGCCGCCCCAGGTGCATCAAAGGCCAGGGTGCTGCTGATGGTCGCCAGCAAATCATCTAGTTCAAAGGGTTTGGTCAGGTAGTCGGTGGCACCACTCTTGACCGCCTGCACGGCGGCCCGCGTATCGCCATGGGCCGAGATCATGATCACCGGCAGGTGCGGGCTGCGCTGGCGCAAACCCTCCAGCGTGGCCATGCCATCAATGCCCGGCAGGCCCAGGTCAAGCAACACAATGTCGATATCATCCAGCGTCTGTTGTAGCGCGGCTTCGCCACTGTTGGCCGTGCTGATACGCATGCCCTCCCCACGCAGTGCATAACTGAGCGAGCGCACCAGCGCTTCTTCATCATCGACGATTAACACGTGAACATCGGACATCTGCGACTCGCTTAAACGGATTCAGAGGGCTGATTACAAAAACCGGGTGAACGCTGGAAAGTCCAGCGTCACATGGGTGCCTTCACCCAACACGCTGACGATTTGCATGCGCGCACCGTTGGCCTCCAGCAATTGCTGGCAAATGCTTAAACCCAAGCCGGTGCCACGGGGTTTCAAGGTGAAGAATGGCTGGCGCACCTGCTGCAAATGCTCGGCAGAAATTCCGCAGCCCTGATCAACAATCAAAATCCGCACACGCCCTTGCCCGGTCTCGGCACACAGCCGCACCACCGCGCCGTCAGGGCTGGCTTGCACGGCGTTCATACACAGGTTGAGTAACACCTGCTGGGCCTGATCGGGATCGACAAAAATTTGCAAATCGCCTGCCGCTTCGCACACCAGTTCGATGCTGCGCCCTTGCAGTTGCGGTGCAACCATCGCGCCGGTGTGTTCGAACAACTGCGCCACAGACACCACACACGGCTTGGGTGGATGCGGACGACCGTACTCCAGCAGGTCATTGGTGACGCGGGACAAGCGGTCGATTTCCTTTACTAGATCACTCAGCAGTTGCCGACGCTCAGGCTCTTGCTCGCGGCGCAACAAGGCCTGCACGGTGGTTTTCATCGTCGCCAGCGGATTGCGTACTTCATGGGCCACACCGGTGGCAAAAGTGCCCAGTACGGCGAGATTTTCGGTGCGTACGGTCTGGTCCATGACCTGCGCCAAGCGCTCGGCCATGACGTTGAAAGCGCGAGCCACATGGCCTATTTCGTCGTCTTGCGGCTGTTGCGCCAAGCGATAGCTCAAGTCGCCCATGGACAGTTGATGAGCGCCTTGCAGCAGTGTGCTGACCCGCGAGCGCAACTGGCGCGACAGGGTAAAAAACACGATGAGGATAAACCCGATAAAACCCGCAGCGACCCAGTACAACCACCAGCGGGCATCGTTCAGCGGTTTGAGGATGGCTCCCGGTTCCACGCTGAAGACCAACTGCCAACCCGGCAATATCATCGGCCCTTCGTGCCATTGCTCCGGCGCCTTGACCTGGCGCCCGGTGGGGTCGACAAACGCACCTCCCGGCACGTGTAACAGGGGCGCAACCACGCCGCTCATGCCCGCGCTGACCAACAACTCGGTCAAGGACGCCAAGCGTAAATGCAGGGCGATTCGCACTCGCTGGTTGGTGCGCCCCACACGGATGCTTTTGCGGATCAGAAAACTGCCAGAGCCGCCCGCTTTAGGCAGCAACGGCCCAATCACTTCAACATCGCCCACCCATTGCACCGGCAAGCCTGCGATGGACCAATGCTCGCTGCCCCAGTACGGCTCGCCGGAGGCTGACTGGCCCGGCAGCACTTTAATCAGGCGGTCACGCTCATCAAAAAACAGCACGCCATACATAAAGGGCAAATCACCCTCAAGCTTGAGTAGCGAATCCACGTCACTGATGAGGCGCGATTGGTCGACGATAAATTCCGGCATGTTGGGGTGATTCGACAACGCCGAGAGTTGGTAAAAACGATCATCGAGAAAGGACGACAAACGGTTGGCCGTCGATAGCGCTTGCGCGTCCAACCGCTCGCCAGTCAGCCGATTGAGCAAGTCTTTGGCCAGTTGTTCGTAGAAAATCGCCAGGGTAATCAGCGCCACGCTCATCACCACAACGGACAACAAGGTATAGCGCGCCACCAGGCTGCGGTGCGGCCGGGCAAGCCATTGCAACAACACATGGAAGGGAGAATCGAGGTTCATGGCGTTCTTGATTGTTTTTGTAATGGCCCCAGCATAGGGACCGAGCCTCGGACCTGTCCATGGCTGTGATGTTGCACATCAGGCCGACCATCGCCTAATATACGTTTCGCTTACATTTCATACATATCACACAGTGGACGATTGCATGGGCATCGTAAAAATCTCGGAACATATGCACGAAAACCTGCGCGTCGCCAGCAACGCCCTGAGCCGCTCGATCAACGCTCAAGCCGAACACTGGATGCGCATCGGAATGCTGACCGAGCTGCACCCTAATCTGAACCATAACGACATTTGCCGTTTACTGGTACGCGCCGAGCTCGCCGGGGACTATGACTTGACCCGGCTGTGTCAGCTTGAAGGCATTGCGTCGCAGGCCAGCCAATGAGAACCCACGTCGTTATCAACACCCCGGCACACATTGCCCAATCCAAAGTAGCGGGCAAGCTGGCGGCCGAGGTGCTGGCCATGATCACGCCGCACGTTAAGGCTGGGGTGACCACCGACCAGCTCGATCAGATCTGCCACGACTACATCGTCAATGTGCAAAAAGCCATTCCCGGCAACGTCGGTTATCACGGCTTTCCGAAGACCGTGTGCACCTCAGTCAATGAGGTGGTGTGCCATGGCATTCCATCGGGCCGAGTGCTGCACGATGGCGACATCGTGAACATCGACATCGCCGTGATCAAAGATGGCTGGTACGGCGACACCAGTCGCATGTACTACGTGGGAGAACCCAGCGCGCAAGCCCGGCACCTGGTCAAAACCACCTATGAAGCCATGTGCGCTGGTATTCGTAAGGTCCGCCCCGGCGCGACGCTGGGCGATATTGGCCACGCCATCCAGACGGTCGCAGAGAAAGAGGGTTTTAGCGTGGTGCGCGAGTACTGCGGACACGGTATCGGCAAGGTCTACCACGATGAGCCGCAAGTGCTGCACTACGGTTTTCCGGGCCAAGGCATGAAGCTGAAGGCCGGCATGATTTTCACCATCGAGCCGATGCTCAATGCAGGCAAGCGCCATGTAAAGACCCTCGCCGATCAGTGGACCGTAGTGACCAAAGACCTGTCGCTGTCAGCCCAGTGGGAACACATGGTCGCCGTGACCGACGACGGCTTTGAGGTACTGAGCCCTTGGCCAGACTCGCTTGAAGAGTTCCCCTCTATTACCTAAGCAGCTACGCTCCAGACGAATCACTGTGCAACGCCTTGGCATTCAGGCCGCGGCGTTGCGTCGAGTCCGCCCCTTCCAAGACACGTCCATCGGCATGATAAAAAACCACAGCCCTTGTATAACGCCAACTTGGCCACTGACGAAAACGCTGGGCATCACAACCGGGCAGGTAAAACACATCGATCTAAAAATAAATAATGTTTTTTATTTGATTATAAAAGGCTCATAGGATTTTTAAATCACTCGATTATCTCGCGATAGCTTTGAGGCGTCATACCAAACCAACGCAGCGAGGCTTTATGAAAGCTGCTTCTCTCACAAAAGCCTAACGTCGCGCAGATATACTTCAAATTATAGGTAGAGTTTCTGAGCAAATGATGAGCCAGTTCTCTGCGTGTCTCCTCAAAGACAGCGGTAAAGCTTAAACATTCACTTTGTAAGGCATATTGCAGAGTTCTTGAGCTGATTTTTAGCAGTTTTGACGTAGATTGAAGTGTAGGAATGCAGCCCGCTGACAACTCATCAGCGACCGTTTTTTTCACTTTAGCAGACATCAGACCATTCACTGTTTTTTGCAACTGAACCTTCAACAACTCAGTGTGTATGCTATCGAGCTTTGAGGAAGCGGAAATCAAGGGGTAATCATAAATTTCTCTTGCAAAAAATAAACTGTTCGCGTCTGATGAGAACTTAATATCTTCACAAAATATTTCTCTCAAAGACGCTAACCCTGCTGGCTCGGGGTATACAAACTCAGCGGCTAAAGGCTTTATATTTTGATGAGGAACCAGCCATTTAATGATCCCCAGAATGACTGCAGCACCTGAATCAATAAAGGCTCTTGGCGCTTTGTAACCTATTTCAAACCCTATCAACTTTAAGCGTTCCTGCTGAAGTTCAACCTTTAGAAAAGAACCATTACTGATCAAAGGATGGTAGGTTACAACTCGCTCCAGTGCTTGACCCAGCGTGGCACACGACATGACGGCATACCCTAGGATACCCAGCATGGCAGGGTGTGTGTTGTGATAAGCCTTTAGCCCAAGGTCAGGGTCTCCAGAACTTAGTGTTAAGCTAGCAAGCCACTCATAGACCAGCAATATATCAATATAGTCATCACACTCTAAAACCGAATTACCAAACTTACTGCCATTAAAGTTTTTGCAACCCAACGCACTATCAAGCAACTGCACATATAACTTGCTAATGTTAAACATCTACTACTCATCCATGGCATTAGATAAAATCGGCTCACAAACAAGCGAGTTTGGATACTATTAAAATCTTTAATGACTTCTCACGCCAGCGTCAATCCGCATGGCGCCACTGAACACTACGTTCGCGTCAGAGGACACTTACTACTGTGCCGACGATGTGCAAGTATAGTCCGGCCAAACTAAACAACCCCTTTTGAAAAGTCTCTAAACTATTATGACTAGCCACAAAAAAAAAAGAGGGTGGGTGTGGGCCTTTAAGAAAATCAGGGCTTATCAATGCTCACTTTCTACCGCTATATTCCGAGCGACTGCCTACTCCCTAAAAGGTGACACCGGGGTTTTCGGGCCAAAAAACAGATACGAAAAGTTCAGAATACGAAAATAGAAGTGCACCATTCCTGAAGCCTTCAGCCTTGCTGTGCTATTTATCACAAAAAAACTGACACGGCACAGCATTAATGAATTTAATAAAAACCCCTCAGGTAATAGTGATCGCCAGTGGCAAAGGGGGAACAGGAAAAAGCACGGTAGCCATTAACCTTTCAATGGCATTAACGGAGCGTGGGAAAAGAGTTACTCTCTTAGATGCCAACCTGGAACTGCCCAGCATCGCAACGCTTTTAAATATGTCACCCGCTTACACACTGACGGATTTAATTGAAGGCCGTCGATCACTGCACGAGATTACTTTCAGCGGGCCTCGGGGTATTAATTTTATTCTCGGCAGCACGGTAACCAAGCCGATAACAAACCTTAGCCCTGCTCATCACTTCGGCATCGTCAACGCCTTTAATACGATTGCAGGAGAGGTCGATATCCTTATTGTTGACACGGCGCCGGGCATTAACAAATCAGTTTTCAACTTTATTAGGGCCTCTCAAGACATCTTACTGGTCACCAATAGCGAACCCACAGCCCTCGCCAGCACCAACGCACTTATCAACGCCCTGCACCTTGATTACAACTTACAAAACTTCAGAATACTCATCAACACGGTTTCAAACAGATATGAAGGCAGGGCCGTTTTCGAAAAGCTATTAAAGATGAACGTGCACCGCACTGATTTATTATTAAGCTATGCAGGCCACGTGCTCGATATCAAATCAGCGCGCCGTGCGGCCATCAAAGGCCAGGCACTCTTCGACCTGTATCCGAAATCAGAATTCGCACAAGACATAAGAAGATTGGCGCGTGCAATTGATAGATGGCCTGTACGTGACACCCCCACAGGTAATATTGAATTCTTTATGGAGAGTCTCATCAAAAACACGTGATGCTACTCTGTGTTACACGTCGACGCACCTTGCAGAAACAAACAACTCAACACGATCCGTCACACACTGACATCACCGCCTGTCAATAATCCACAGCCGGGGATCAGACAACTCACCCTATTGGACTACTTGCCAGTCAACGCCCCATAACGCACACGCACCTACGAGGTTAAATACACCATGTCATGGACGTTCAAAGACCGATTCAAGCCCAATAGATCGATCACCATCAATGATGACTTCCCTCAGTTACTGGCACTGTTAGAAGAGACTTTCCAAGATTTTCGCGATTATAAAAGCTTAGATGCTATCGCACAGACCAAACGCGTATTAGAAAACGGCAGGCTATTTGCCAAAGTTATTTTTATCCACACACAAATCAGCTACTGCTTGGGCACCCATGACTGCCAAGAAGATTTCTACTACGACTTTTATTGCACGGCCGTTAGAAAATATTTCATTAACGTTCACCCCCTGTTTGCCATGAAAAAATACGCTGAGTTCGTGGCATTCATTAAGAATGAAACTGAATCAATTGACGGTGAAATGCCCGATTTACTGAAAAAGAATATTGATAAATACACAGATGATATTTAAATAACACCACCGCCATTGCCCCCATAAAAGAATTGGCCGGCAATTTCTGCGTGGTGGTGGTCGATCAAAGGTTGCATCCCATGCGAGAAGTTGAAAACGGACTGAACGCAGCAGCGGTGTGGATAACGCCACCTACGCCGTGGCGAGTTCAACCCATCTATTACGCCCCCCTAAAATTCACACCGATTACCCCACTCAAAACAGAGTAATTGCGAAGAGCAATGCCGCAACTGTAGTACGCGCTATCACGGCGCTGGACGGGGCCTGCGAGCACCTGAGAGACCTTACCGGTTGCTGTTTAACGCGCCTCAAGCGTCGCCGTCTGAGAGGCGATTACTCTGCCAGCAGCTCTGCCACTATCGTATGCGCCAGAGTATGAATCCGGATCTATCCTAGGCTTTTTTGTTGTTTTACTATGTCGGGGTTAATGATTGTTTAGCACTCAATCACCCGCTGCTGATCAGTGAGTAGCACTCGATGCGCTACCTACCGTCACACTGAGGTTCAACTCTTATCAGCGGCTCACCTAAAACAATAAAAAACAGGTGTATCCATGCTTTTCGACCATGCGTTGTTAACCGATGTCAGCGGTAAGCCGATAAGCCAGCACCATAAAAACTTTTCAAATGATTGGGATGAAATCAGCGACTGGTCAGATCGCGTTTACATGCCCTATCGCGTCCTTCCCGTCGGGCATGCCATCAAGCCGCACGCGACCATGCATTCATCCAGGATTGGCGAGTTGACGCTGACCCGTTTTGCCTATGGCGTCGGCGTGAGCGTCGATGATTTTTCGTGCGAGGCAGGGAATGCATTACTGCTCACGACTATTCGCGGTAACGCCCGGCATTGGACTCAGCGTTCGGTCACCGAAGATACAGCGGTAGGCGAATCCTTTATTGCCAATTGCAGCCGTGTCGATTACCGGATCGACCTCGACCCGGATCACTTGCAACTGAATCTGACTATTCCTCATGCAGTTTTGGAGAGGATGGCGCTGCAGTGGTTTGGGTTTGTGCCCGATGATCGATTCTGGAGACATAAATGCATAATCGGCGGCATCGGCTCTAGCTGGCTAAGTCTGTTGGAGTACACGATTCGTTGTGTAGCCGAGTCTTCTGAACAAATGGCGGAAGGACGCATTGGGGCACATTTAGAGCAAAGTCTGTGTGTTCATTTACTGCGCGAGTGGGCTGCCCGCGCCAAACAAGCCGGGTTTGACTTCAATAGTCCAATGAACCGGATTGCACCGCGTTATGTCAGGGCCGCTGAAGAGTACATGAGTGCCAATGCAGCAAATCTACCGACGATGGCAGAGGTTGCCAGTTTCGTCGGGACCAGTGTGCGAGCACTTAGTGGGGCCTTCACGCGTTTTCGCGGTATAACGCCCAGTGCGTTCTTGCGCGAACAGCGGTTGCAAGGCGTGCGCCGAGATTTATTGGCAACGGATCCGACGTCAGGTACGACTGTTTCCACCATCGCCTATCGATGGGGCTATCTAAATCTGGGTGAGTTTGCGGGCATCTACCGCAAGCGTTTCAGTGAATTACCCTCCCAAACCTTGCAGCGCCAACTGCGCTAGCGATGCAAGGCGGGAAAGAACACCGAGAGTGACGCCTAACCCTGTCTCAGCGCCTAGGAAACCAACGGCGTGTTGGGGTCAAAACACCCACAACAGCCGTAGGTTAAGGCGTTGTTTTTCCTTGAAGCCGTTGTCGACCACAAGGTCTTGGCCATAATTGAGCAGGGCCTGAAACTTAGGCGTGATCCAGTACGATCCCCCGACACGTAAATTGCTTGTATTGGGCTCATCGTTCTGACTCTTACCCTCAACACTTGTCTCCCCCCCCCAGAGTTGAGAGGCACCAACATGCACCGAGAGCTTAGGTGTCACGGCGTACCTGAGGTAGGTCTGGGCTTGCCATTGAGGCTTCTGACGTAACGTCAGGCCTTGACTCGTGAAGTCGTCATTTTTTCCGAACAAGGTCACATCAGCGGTGAGGTCCAACGACAGCTTTTCAGTGAGTCCGGTGACATAGCCTGTCTGCAACGTCATTTTCCAACGATTTTCGCCAAGGTTGAGTGCACGGTCTCGGTCATAGTTACCGGTCGGCACGAACAGGTAGGGCGCTATCCCCCAGTAGCGATTGTTCGCTGGATCATTCACGAGCCAAAGGGTGGAGGCCAAAATCAAGTCGCCTATGCCACTGGTACGTCCCAACGAGTCGTTGTCGCGTGTTCCTTCCAGACGCCCGAATGGCAGCAAGAACTGCGTATTAATTGTGTAGTCACCCAACTGCTGGTAGTTCGCGGCGCGCAATATGCCGACATCCGAGTCGAGTCCCGCTTTGATCGCAACCTTGTGACCGTCACTGTAAAGCGACCGCCGCTCAGCATGCTGGAGGTAAAGCAGGCCAATATTGCTGCCGGCTGGTAACGCTGCGGTGTATTCGCCGGCATCCACATCGATGGCTTGGGCGTTGCCCGTCAGTGTCAGTAGCAACGCGCCGGCGCTGATCGTTGAAGCGTTAAATACGCATACTGCAGATCGAGCGCGCGCAGGGATACGTTTGGAGATCTCCATGAGTCACCTATTTTGTTTTTGTTGTGTTTGGAGAAGGGAATGGTGTTCTTGCACCACTTCCTAGAGCCCTTGGGGGGCTCTTGTGCAAAGCGAGTCAGTACGTTTTAGGGGGTCAGATTGCGGTAGGCCGCCGTCTCGAAATCCAGATAACCCTTGGTCGAAATAGGGTCTACGAATGGCAATATCTGAGTGGCCCAAAAACCACCGATGCCATTTTTGCGGTCAATCCAATAAAACAGGTTGGCTAACCCAGCCCACGCCAAAGAGCCAGCAGGACGACCGGTGGGGGCGTCCTGTTCATTGATCATGAAACTCAACGCCCATGACTTTGGCATGTTTGGGAAGAACTCCGCAGTATGGGAAATACTCGGAATAACACCGGGAAGGGCTTTTATTTTCAGATTGTCGAGCCCGTTTTTTTCAGCGAAACGAATGGTCTCAGGTTTCAGAATTCGTCCGTAATCACCCTGCCCATCGTTTAGCCAGGCCCGGATAAACAGGCAATAATCCTTCACTGTCGAGAACAGACCATGGCCTCCCATGTGCACTTCAGGATCTTCTGGAAGGAGGGAGCCCTCAATTGGGGTAAGCGATCCATCCTCTTCACGCTGATGCATTCCAGCTCGTCGCTGGAGCATCGAGGCGTTCATGCTAAAGGCGGTATCAGTCATGCCCAAAGGCTCGAAAATACGCTGCTGCATCACTTCGCCCAGACGTTTACCGGTAATGGCCTCGACCACCAGGCCGGCCCAATCGATGTTGGATCCGTATTCCCACTGTTCACCAGGCTCAAACAGCAAGGGCGTTTTCAGTGCTGCCAACGAGCCGCTGATGATGCTGGGCTGGTGCCCTTCCACAACTAGCCTGTTGTAGTTCTCGTTAAAAAACTCGTACCCCAGGCCTGCCGTGTGAAGCAGAAGCATCCGGGTCGTGATGTGTTTTTTGGGAGCGCGAAGCCGCGGAGTGCCGTCGGGATCAAACCCTTCGAGCACTTCAAGTTCGCCGATCATCGGCACATAGTCTTTGGCGGGCGCATCAAGATCCAGAAGGCCGTCCTCGACCAATTGAAGCACTGCCGTGGCAGTTATCGCTTTAGTCGTGGAAAACAAAGCGAAAACACTGTCGGTCGTCATTGCATCAGCTTGACTGAGCGTTCGTTGCCCTGAAGCACCCTCGTAGAGCAAACCATCTCGGTCTGTTATGGCTGCAACTACGCCTGGCACGCGTTGTTGTCCAGCCGTGATGGCTTCGAGCAGAAGATCGATTGATGAAGTGATACCTGGATTCATTATTCTTATTCTCTTTGAACCCACCCCTAATGTGCTCGGTAGAGCCTATTGCGGGATGTGCAGTGGCAAGGCTGGTTTAGGCCGACGAGAAGCATTAAGCGTCGGCCTGAGGGGGAGAGTAAGAAAACCCATTCGAAGCGTCTGTCGTCTGCCAGCACAGGGTGTCGGAATTAGGCACTTATTTAATTAGAGGCAAGTGGGCGATGTGTATGCCTAGCAGGGGGGGGGTTGAGCTCACCCACACAACATCCTGATAGTGATTAGAAGGAAATGCCCGAGACAGCCGGATGGCATAGCGCCCTCCTCGCCTAATTAAATCCACGGATCGTCGACAGCGAGCTATCGTGAAGCACTGTGTCGCGTCGACGAGCAGCCCTGAAAGATGTCTAGAGCCGCCTAACCCATCGAAACCGTTGCAGGGAGTGGCTTAAACAATGTTTTCAAGCATCTGCGAGAGCAGTGGTTTTGGACCATGAACATGAACGTAACGGTGCTAGTGCTGGCCGCCGGTAAAGGTACGCGCTTTGCTTCCAGCGGTGGGCATACCCATAAACTGCAAGCACTGCTGGCTGGAAAACCGGTAATGAGCCATGTGCTGGAAGCCGTGGCAAAGGCTGGCTTGCAGTGCCATGTCGTCAATCCTGCGGGTGCAGAGACTGAAGGCATGGGTGACTCCATTGCCTGCGGTGTGCGTTCTACGCAGGGTGCGGCCGGTTGGTTGATCTTGCCTGCTGATATGCCACTGGTGCGCTCTACGACATTACGCGCCGTTGCGCAGGCTTTAATCGCAGACGAACCCTATCAGGCCGTCGTCCCCTATTGGGAACAGCGCCAAGGCCACCCTGTCGCTTTCGTAGCGAGTTGTGCTGAGGCGTTGCTGGCCTTGCGGGGTGATCAAGGGGCTCGTTCAGTACTGCAAGCCTTGGACAATCAAGGGCAAGTCAAAACCCTTTTGGTTAATGACCCAGGCATCGTGTATGACATCGACACCGTAGAAGATTTGCAACAAGCCGAGCTTTGGCTTTGCACCCATTGATCACACCTCACAGGTGTCACAACGTTGTTATCGGAGAAGCCATGGATGCTGTCGATATAACGGTTTTGCGTGCCCTGCACGCATGGCGGAAAGCAGGACAAGCCGCGTTGCTCATCACGGTTGTAAAGACTTGGGGATCATCGCCTCGACCTGTCGGAGCGATGCTGGCTCTGCGGGTCGGGGCAGAAATGGTGGGATCAGTCTCGGGCGGGTGTATTGAAGATGACCTGTTTGATCGTTTTAGAGAGATAGAGACCACGCCATCAACCACTGTGGTTCGCTACGGCGTGACCGCAGAGGAAGCACACCGTTTCGGCTTACCGTGCGGGGGCACCATTGAGTTGATGTTGGAGCGTAATCCTTGTGCGGAGCAGCTTAAACAGCTCTTGGATTATCTGGATGGCGGCGCCTTGGTACGCCGTACTGTGGATTGCAGAACAGGCGATGTGCAGTTGACCGTCGTCAACAAATACGCACCTTTGTTTTTAGATAATCATCAACTAACTATGTACATAGGACCTCGATGGCGCATGTTGCTGATCGGTGCCGGGGTGCTCGCCAAGTATCTTGCGGCAATTGCGCAGAGCACGGGATTTACGGTCACGGTCTGCGACCCTCGTCCTGAACATACTTATAGCTGGAACGAGAGCGAAGTTCCCCTGTTGCGGTGTATGCCAGATGATGCAGTCACCGCTTTCAGGCCAGACCCAAGTTCATGCGTGGTGACACTCAGTCACGATCCTAAACTTGATGATTTAGCGGTACTGGAGGCGCTCCAGAGCCCCGCTTTTTATATCGGTGCCATTGGTTCGCGTCAGAACAATGAGGCTCGGCGTGCACGATTGATGGAGCACTTTGAGATTAAAAAGGAAACGATGCAACGGTTGCACGGCCCCATAGGTTTATTCATCGACAGTAAAACGCCTGCTGAAATCGCGGTGAGCATCATGGCGGAGATTATTGCCATTAAAAACGGCGTCATCCTTGAACCTGCGATGCAGATTAGCGTGGGCAAACAAAAAAAAGAGCAACTTGAGCGCACCTGATTGAGTGGGGCCACATGAACACCCTGACAGTTAGCCAACTAACGTCCAAGAGAATTTCTTTTACTTAAATGTGGCTATCTAACGCTTTGTATCTAAGCTTTTTATTTTGCGCTTGCCTCTCTGCTCAATGGCAACTTAAAGCGGTATGACTGTGTTTAAAGGAAGCAAACATGGCCTCAGGTATCAATCGACGCGACTTTATCAAGCTGGGTACGTTTGCGGGCATCACGGTTATGTTCGGCCGCTTGCCTGCGCTTCAGGCGCGTGAAGTTCATTCAGGAGCGCAAACATCTGAATGGATGGCGCCAGATGGCAGTGTGAAATATCGATGGGATGCGATACGAAAAGTCACCGGAGAAAAGGTGTTCGCCCGGGACTTCCGCTCCAAAAACTTGCCGGGCTGGCCTGAAAAACAAGCGCATGGTTTTTTCCTCAAAGCAACCGACGTCGAACATGCATTTGACGATATTGACCTGTCAATGCTTGGGCCGGACTTGCAGCCAGATCGGGTTTTAAAGCATGCCGATTTAGAAAAGGACGGGGTCCGTGTCCCGGAACTGGCCGATTTAGGCATTGGGTTTTACGGTCAAAACTTTCTGCTGCCGGCGGGTGACACGGCCCCCCTTTACGGGCACCCCGTGGCCTTGTTGATCTTCCATGACTTTGACCGCTTTGAAGCGGCCAAGCGGCGTTTGCGATTTGAAACCACTGCCGTCAAATATGGCAAGCAGACGGGATTGATCCAGCCTCCCAATTATGGTGCAGCGCGTTATGTGAGAATCGGTGGTGAGACGCCATCTGACCCTCCGGCTTTTTCACCTATCCAGGATGCTGTTATTTGGGGGAATTTTGACGGTGATACGCCGACCTGGCCTAAGGCAGATCCGGACGGAATCTTTGTTCCACGTTCAGTGTTGTTGCCTCATCGCGGCGGTGGAGGTGTTCGCGATCCATTAAAAGTCGCTCAGGAGACCGATGCACCGATGCGCCGAGGTATGGCCGCTGCGGGGATTATTGAGGCCGATATTGAAGCAGCACGTAACAATCCTGCAAAACTTGTCCTGCAACGCCAAGGTTTTTCGCAGTCCATTGACCCCAGTGCCATGGAGCCTGACAACGGTAATGCTTGGTACGATGCATCGACACGTACCTTGCATGTACTGATTGCGGCGCAGTCGCCCTATGAAGTGGCGCGGGTAGCCGCGTTCATGGTCAAAGATAACAAGCACTTTCCCGTTGAGAAGATTGAGCTGGTGTCTGGCACGACCGTTGGATATGGCTCCAAAGATCACTCCATATTCCCCTTCTACACGATCGCAGCTTGTTTCTATGGCGATGGCCTACCCGTGCGCCTGGCAAATGACCGCTACGAACAGTTCCAGTTGGGTATGAAGCGCCACAGTATTGAGATGGATCTAACGCTGGTGGCTGATCGCAAAACAGGGAAGTTCGAGGTGCTCAAAGCGTTCTATAACTGTAATGGTGGTGGTCGCGCCAATTTCTCTTTCTCTGTGGCGCAAGTTGCTGCCACCGCAGCTCAGTCCATCTATTACTTCCCCACGTCCGATCTGGCCACTGCTGCGATAGCAACCCCCGCTGTCGAAGCGGGCTCGATGCGCGGCTACGGCACTCTCCAGGCCATGTCTATCACCGAGTTACTGATTGACGAAGTGGCTGCGCAGTTGGGAATGGACGCCATTGAATTGCGTAAAAGGAATGCATTACGTGCGGGCGATCCAAACACTCAGGGCGCGGTCCAATTGGGTGACCCACGTAACGTGGAAATGCTTGACCTCGCCTCGCGTCATCCACTGTGGCTAAACCGCGAGCAGGAAAAAGTTAAATACGAGGCAGCCAATCCCGGGCGTCGCTATGGCGTGGGCTTTGCTCAAGTTCAGAAAGACTATGGAACAGGCGCAGATACCACGGCACTGTTATTAGAGTTCGATGCCGCAGGCAAGATCACAATGCGCCACTGTGTACAAGAAATTGGCACCGGTGCTACGACGGCGCAGCAAGTCATGGTGCAGCGCTTATTGGGCAAGGCACCTGATATCGCAATTTTTGGCGAAACCCACTTTGCTCAGTTACCGCTCAAGAGTAATTTCGAACCGTTCTCCATTACACAGGAACAACAGGACGAACTTGAACGCGACCCTTTCTGGGTGCCCGCTATTTTGCCAGCGATGAGTGCTTCAAACAGTGTCTACTTCATCGGATTTGGCACACGCCAGGCGGCTCAATTTCTGCTTGAAAATACTGTTTGGCCTGCCGCTCAGGCCATTTGGAGCAGTGGCCCCGCAGGTGGTCAACTGGCGAGTGGCTATATGACCGCCAAAGACCTGAGGGCGGTGCCTGGCGGCATAGGCGGCGGTGGTATGGCGCCAATAGCATTCGAAACAATCGCCCGTAAAGCGCATGACATGGGGCTTGTCACAGGTGTCGCCCTGCACTGCTTCAGCCGTTGGCAATGGGCCCGTGCGGATTTCGATATTCCTGGACTTGGGGTTAAGAATTTACCCGCAGATGCGATTGCAGTGCGCTATGGAGAGGCCGCTCCTGAGTCGCTGAAAGCAAGAATGTCCACCGGCGGCTATGACTTTATCAAGCGTAGTAACGTTCAGTTTCCGTCTGCACAGCGCAACAACGCGGGGGTCACCACCTATACCCCCGCAGCCTGTCTGGTTGAACTGAATGTCAACACCTTCACCGGGCACGTTGAGATTATGAAACATCACAGCTTGCTCGATCCCGGCAATGTCATTGTGCCTGCTCTGGTGTCAGGCCAGCAGCAGGGCGGTATCGCCATGGGCATTGGCCACGCGCTGATGGAGGAGCTCCCTTTGTACGGTGATGGCCCGGGGAACGGCACCTGGAACTTCAACCGCTACACGTTGCCACGAGCCAAAGATGTCGCCGTGTGGACGCAAACGGCAACCTATCTTGATCCTCTTACTGAAACATCCCCACCCAAAGGGTTGGCCGAGGTGGTGATGATCCCGGTTGTAGCGGCGACAGGGAATGCCATTACTCATGCCATTGGTACGCGCTTCTATCAGCTTCCAGTGACAGCCAACAAAATTAAAAAGGCGTTGATGCGATGAGTATTGAGAAACGCTCACTGACTCTGACCATAAACGGTCAGAAAGTAGGTCCGGTAGACACGCCTGTGGGCATGCCCATGATCGATTTTTTGCATGATTATCTTGATCTCACAGGCACACGTTTTGGGTGCGGGCAAGGTATTTGCCATGCGTGCACCGTCATGGAAATACAACCAGACGGCGTCCCCATAGAAACGCGTACGTGCATCTTTGACGCTCATTTTTTTAATGGCAAAACGCTGATTACCATTGAGGGCCAGGCCAAGCGGGATGCGCAGGGCGAGGTGAGCGCCCTGACCCCGATACAGCAGGCATTTATCGAACACTTTTCATTTCAGTGCGGTTATTGCACCCCGGGGTTCGTGACGGCAGCAACCGTGTTTGTCGAATCGTTAAAGCGCCAACCTGTAAAACGTGCCGACTTACAAAGTCGAATCGAAACAGCGCTCAATGACCATATCTGTCGCTGTACCGGGTATGTCCGTTACTACCAGGCTGTTCAGGACGTCGCGCTAAAGACGCCTGGCTGTGTGATCGACTAAGGAGCAGGCGATGAAACGTACTCGTTTACGCAATGGCTTGGTGGGTTTCCTTGTTGTAGCGGTTGTGCTGGCTCTAGCCGTATTACTGGGTCTGTTTCGCCCCTCCACTGTTGCACCTGGTGTGCAGGAGCCGCTAACGGATGCGCAGACCCGGGAGTTGCTCCCGCGTGGCCGTGAGTTGGCCTTGGCAGGCAATTGCATGGGCTGCCATTCGCTGCCTCAGGGGCCGGGAGGTGCTGGCGGTGTACCTATTGATACACCCTTTGGAACCCTCTATTCGTCCAACATAACCCCGGACAAGACCTACGGTATCGGCAAGTACACCCGTGAAGATTTTCATCGTGTGCTGCGTGACGGCATCGCGCCAGGCAACAGAAATCTGTATCCGGGCATGCCGTTCGTTTTCACCCATATCACGCGCCCCGAAGACATTGATGCTTTGTATGCCTACATCATGAGCCTGCCGTCGGTTGCTGAGCCCAATGTTGCTAATACCGGAGTATTCAGGCTGCCAGTGCGGCCATTCATGAATTTTTGGGCACTGATCAACTTTCCAGACCGTCAACCACCTGCACGGGAAGGAGCATCGGAACAATGGTTGCGCGGCGCCTATTTAGTGGAAGGGTTGGGGCATTGTGGTGCCTGCCATACGCCGCGCAACGTGACTATGGGTGTTTCTTTCGCACGCTCTTTAGAGGGCGGCGACGTCGTCGATGGCCTAGTGGTCCCTGATATCACTGCCAACACGCTGGCAAAGCGGGGCTTCAGCACTGCCTCATTGAGCGAGTATCTACGCTCCGGCATCTCTGCCCAAGGCACAGCCTTTGGCAGCATGTATACGGTGACGCACTTCTCTACCAGTGCGATGCAAGCGACTGATGTGGAGGCTATCGCCTCATACCTGATGACAGGCAAGGATGGTCAGTTGCTTACGCCCGCAAAAGGACCTGAGCCACTGCCTTCTGCCAGTGATACAGCGTTGCAGCGTGGCCGACTCAGTTACATGTCCGCGTGTGCCGGTTGTCACGGTACCGAGGGGGAAGGCATTCCAAATGTTGCGCCGCCAATGAATGGCAATATTGCTGTGATCATGGCCAGCCCGGTTAATCTGCTGACCGTTATCTTGCAGGGTGTTCCCACGCAAACGTTCACCGGTAACCAACGTATGTACGCCATGCCGGGATTCGCGGATCGAATGAGTGCTGAAGAAGTTGCGGGGTTAGCCTCGTGGATGCGTGCTCAATGGGGAGGCCAAGGCAAGATAATTACAGCAGAGCAAGTCGAGGCAATCGCGCCGGTCAAAAAAACCAAAACAGACTAAAGTCAAACATCACTCAAACTGGCGCCTGTCAATAATGGCGGGCGCATGACGTTAACTAATGAGCACAGGGAGTGTGACATGTTGAACCTATTCGCCGAGCGCCCCGTAAACGACAGAAGAATGACGTTAGCGCTTTTCGCCGGGGTCGTGGCCGGCATCATCTCTGCGCTTGTGAAGTCGGGCTTTGAGACATTGATTCCACCTCGAACCCTCAGTACAACGCCGCCGCCCGTGGTCCTTCTGGAGAAGTTGGGCGTTAACGTGGATGCCCTGACTTATGACTGGATGGGCTACAGCATCAACTGGGGGGGAAACGGCGTCCATATTCTTTTCTCCATCACCATTGCAATCATTTATTGCCTCGCGGTTGAACGCTTTCCCAGAGCCAACCTTCTGCACGGCATTGTGTTTGGAATCGGCGTTTCAGTGTTGGCCCATGGGCTCGTCGTGCCGCTAATGGGGCTTTCCGGCTGGTTGTGGATTGCAGGCCCGCAGGCGTTGATTTCCGAGTTTGTGGGAACGGCATTCTGGATCTGGACCATTGAAGCTGTGCGGCGTGACCTGCGCTCCCGCGCATCATTAAATCGCTTCTGAATTCCGGGCCGCGAATACCATGCTATCGTCATGGCTTTAAATCGGGCTTCGAGCAGCATGGGCTGGCTCGAGGACCTCAGGGCGTATAAAGAGGAAAAACATGAGAAGTAAAATCAAGAAGCATCATGTAATCGTGGTGTGTTTAGTGGTATTTGCGGTATTCAGCTTCTTAATGACTAACTGGGATCAATCGTTGTAATACCCAGCCGTTTAAAGGCAACGCCTGCGCTTCGCCTCTTCTTTGCAGCGCCTAAAGATCGAAACAAAACAAAAGGGTGAACGCCATGCGTTCACCCTTTTTTGCTGCCCCACTCCCCACTCACATCATGCGCGCATGTTGATCCCACAAGATCCAGATAGTCCCCAGTACGATCAGTAGCAGTATCAATGAGGTAAACAGGATGAGCATCAGATCATCGCGATGGGACTTGCCCAAATCGATGTGCAAGAAGAAACGCAGGTGCACCACCACTTGCACCAGCGCTAACACCCCCAGTACAGCGAGAGCCTGAGTGCCGCTCACCATTTTCAGCCAGACCAGGCCGAACGCGATCAGGGTCAGCACCAGCGCTAGGCAGAGGCCAATACAATAATTGCGTTGTTCATGGCGCGACTCGGCCGGTGGGGCACTGTTCGATACGGTTTTTAGATTCATGCGGCGACTCCGAACAGGTAGACGAAGGTGAAGATCCCCACCCAGACGATATCAAGCATGTGCCAAAACAGCGCCAGGCGCAGAAGGCGCAGTTTGACGAGGGGGTTGGGCCCAAGTGTCATCACTTGGACCGCCAGGACGATCATCCACAAAATGCCTGCCGATACGTGGACGGCATGGGTGCCGGTCAGCAGGTAGTAAGCGGACAGGAAGCCGCTGGTTTGCGGCCACGCGTCGTTGTTCACGATCATCACGTAATAATCGTGAAGTTCGAAAGCCACGAACGCCGCACCGAGCAATGCCGTGACGCCAAGCCAGGCAAGCAGCCGCAGACGGCTGGTGCTGTACTTCATGGCCAATATGGCGAAGCCGAACGTGAAGCTCGACAACAACAGCAAGAGCGTTTCAATAAAAGCTGAACCGAGGTCAAAGACCTCGGAGGGGGTCGGACCTTGAGCAATACCTTGTGTGCTCATGGCCGCATACGTGGCAAAGAGCGCGGCGAACAGCACCAGGTCGCTCATCAAGAAAATCCAGAAACCGAAGATGACTTCTGACGCTTTCTCATGGCTCTTGCGGTCAGTCACATCCAAGTTCACGCCTGGATGCAGAGGTTGAGGCGCATTCATATTGCTGACTCCAGCACGTCATCAGGTCGTTTCTGGCCTGGCTGTCCAAGCCTGTCGGGGGCCGCCTTACCTCGGTTTTGCGGGCTCATTTCCAGGTCGCGCGTCACCCCGGGAGTGGCACGTGCGGCGGCCAAAAAGGCTTCGTGTTCGGCCTCTATTCGGCTGGCCGGAATGATTTCGTTGGTCTGCGCGACAAACGATCGGGCGATCACCACCCCCCAGACCACGATGAACGACACCACGACGAGCCACCAGATATGCCAGACCAGGGCAAACGACAAGGTAAAGGTAAAGATGCCGATTAACGGCGCGACCATGGAATTGCAAGGCATTTCAATGTCGCTGTAGGCCGCGGGTGAGCGATAGGCTTGGCCGTTTTTCTTGGCCTCGGTAAAGGCATCCCGGCCGTCCACCTGTGGCACCACGGCGAAGTTCCAGGCCGGCGGTGGCGAGGGAATCGACCACTCCAGCGAACGCCCGTCCCAAGGATCGCCCAGCGGTACGGCGAGCTGGCGGCGCTGACGGATCGACACGCCAATCTGTACCAGCAAGAACACAGTGCCCACCAACAGCAGCACCGCGCCCAGCATCGCTAAGGCCAACCAAGGGTAAAACGCGGGGTCTGCCCACATCACGGTGCGCCGTGGCGCGCCATTCATACCGAGCCAGTAGAGCGGGAAAAACGCCAACAAAAAGCCCGGTGCCAACGACCAGAACGCAGCCTTGCCCCAGCCTTCGTGCAAACGGAACCCAAAGGCTTTGGGGAACCAGTACTGAACGGCGGCAAACATGCCAAACAGCACGCCCGGAATGATCATGTTGTGAAAATGCGCGATCAAAAACAGGGAGTTGTGCACCTGGAAGTCGACAGTGGGGTTGGCCAGCAGGATGCCGGTCATGCCGCCCAATACAAAGGTCAACAGGAAGTTGATATGGAACAGCATGGGCGTGGTGATGCGGATTCGGCCCCGGAACATGGTCAGAATCCAGTCGTACACCTTAACCCCGGTCGGTATGCCAATGATCATCGTGGCAATACCGAAAATGGCGTTAACGTTGGCGCTTTGCCCCATGGTGAAAAAGTGGTGCAGCCATACCCCGAACGAAAGCACCGCGATGCACATCGTCGCGTACACGAGTGAGGTGTAGCCGTAGATTCGTTTGCCGACAAACGTCGACACCACTTCAGACCACACGCCCAGTGCTGGCAGCAACAGGATGTAGACCTCCGGGTGCCCGAACAGCCAGAACAGGTTGGCAAAGTTCATCATGTTCCCACCGTCACCGTTGGTGAAGAAGTGGAAACCGGCGTAGCGGTCCAGGGCCAGCATGATCGTGGCGACGGTGAGCGGCGCCATGGCGAAGATCATCAAAATCGAGGTACAGAGTGTGGTCCAGCAAAACAGCGGCATGCGGAACATGTCCATGCCCGGGCAACGCTTTTTATAGAGTGTTACCGCGAAGTTTAGCCCGGTCAGGGTCGAGCCGATCGAGGCCAAGGTGACTGACCATATCCAGTAGTCCACGCCCTCTCCCGGGCTGAACTCGATGCCGGTAAATGGCGGATAGCCGCTCCAGCCGCCGGTTGAGAACTCCCCCACCACCAGCGACACCATGATCAGACCCGCGCCAGCCGCCGTCAGCATCAGGGATATGGCGTTGAGCAGCGGGAAGCTGACATCCCGCGCACCGATCTGCAAAGGCATCACGTAGTTCATGAGCCCGGTGATGAACGGCATCGCAACGAAGAAAATCATGATGGTGCCGTGGGTCGTGAACAACTGGCCAAAGTGGTCAGCTGACAAGTAGCCCGCACTGTCGTAAGCGGCCAGTTGTTGCGAGCGCATCACACCGGCTTCGATCAGAGCTCTCAAGAACATGACGAGGGCGATCACGATGTACATGATGCCGATTTTTTTGTGATCGACACTGGTCAGCCAGTCGCGCCAGAGCGGCCCCCACCAGCGCATCACGGTTAGCAGAACCACAACGGCGACGGCCCCCAGCACCACAATACTGCCCGCGCCGAACGCCACGAACTCGCTGGCGGAAGGGTGCTTGATGGCGCCGGTAAAGACCAGCGAGTCCCAGCCAAGTTGTCCGAAAATAGTCTCCCAACTCACTGTTCTGCCCCTTTTGGATTGTTCTGTGGGTGATGGTGCTCACGTATTTGTGAGACCTCGGCGGGGGTGCTGTCAGCGTGGGCATGCCCAGCAGTGAACCTGGCAAGTACGCGGTTAAACAAACCGGCGTCGACCGTGCCGTAATAACGCGGAACATGCTCGATGCTGGGCTTGAGCAGTGCCTCATACGTGGCCAGATCCAAGGTCTGAGTGTTTTTTTGCGTGTGTATAACCCAATTGTCGAACTGCGACTTAGGCATCACTGCCGTGCGGAAGGACTGGGTGGCGAAACCATCACCGTTGTACTGGGTGTTTCGCCCTAGGTACTCACCCTCCTGGTCGGCCAGCAGGTTCAGTTGCGTGGTCATGCCAGCCATGGTGTAAATCTGCCCGGCCAATTGCGGGATCATGAAGGACTGCATGACGGTGCCGCTGGTGAGCTTCAGCCGGATAGGACGGTCTTGTTCAAGGGCCAGGTAATCCAGCGTTGCGATGCCCTGTTGCGGGTAGATAAACAGAAACTTCCAGTCCAGCGAGACCACTTCAATGTCCAGCGGATCATTGCCCAGCGGTCGGTAAGGGTCGTACTTGTGTGTGTGCGCCCACAGCGCCGAACTGAGGATAATGATCAGCACAATCGGGACGCCCCACAAAACGGCTTCGTTGCCCCAGTTGAAATCCCAGTCTGGCCGGTATGCGCCGCGACCGCCGCGGCGATAACGCCAAAGCACCCATGGAACAAGAATGAAAATGGGCACGACCACAATCAGCATCAGCGAAATAATGGTCTGGAAATGCTCGAATTGCGCGGCCGCGACCGGGCCGGCCGCATCGATAAAGCCAGCTGAATACACCTGCGTTTCGGCAGGTAAAGCGGCTTGTGCCAGGGTTGGCAACGAAAGGGCCGAAACAACCAGGGCCCACGTGATGATTCCTTTCACGCTGTAATCTCCTTAGGTCTTACTACTTGATCAGCACTTCTATGAGCGTTGCCTTGGAGCAAGGCATGCGCCGAGGTGGCGCCAGTCCATGCCACCGTCAGGAGGCTACTTCGTGACGGCCTTGGCACCGTTCTCGCAAAACTCGAAGGTTAACGGGTGTTTGTTGTCAGGCCATACGCAGCCGGGGCAATCGAAGCCGTCGAGCTGGTTGGATCTCAGGAGGGTGGTAACGGCGTGCACATTGCCCAGTTGCGCGCGAATGGCACTGGCTATTGCCTTTAAAGCGCCCCACCCACCGACGGGTGCGATGAAATCGCGAATACCATCAACGTTCACTTCAGGCATGTTCACTCCTTGAACAAGTTGGAACCCTTTGTCCTTAGGCAGGACACCACGACTGATGCAAAGCGTAGCCAACAAACTCACTCAGGTTAGTGGTCTTTTTTATAGGGGTATTAGCGTTTCGATTGAACATAGATAAGCGCTATTGATCTGTCAAGAATGATACCGCAGAGCTCGGGGCCGTTGTGAGCCAAGGCGTTCCCCCATCACTCACCTCGCTGGGGCTTATCAAAATATTAGTACCCGACACTCATTCAGTCACACAGTAGGTACTGAATCGCTTTCTAACGACTCAGTACTGACTCCGAATAAATTTACGGGTTAGCTATTTGATTTAACCGTCCCAATTCGAGAGTTGATGGGGATATTGCTACTGCCATGCCCTGGGACTTGTTGATGCGTATCGAATTCAATATCAACGTCAGGACCAAAGAACAAACAATGCGTAGACCCACCAAAATGAAACATGCCTAACTGGTCTCCCTTTTTAACATGCTGCCCTTCAAAAACCGTGATGTCACACGTAGACACTTCAGCCATTCCGATGGCCATGAAACACATCAAGCCAATATCCTTGTTATCTGCCTCGATAAAAACAAGACCCCGCGTGGCTATTTCCGCAATATACGCTTGTGACAAATCAGGACCAGACGCATCCACGCTGACACTCAAGGTCTCCGAGTAGTAAGTTCCTTCAATCAGTCGTGTTTTCACAACCCGGCCAGAAACGGGTGCATGCCACCGGTGATAACTCAACGCACTCAGAAATGCCTGATAAACAGTACCTCCAACAAACTTTGAAACTAACGGATCATTATCCATCATAAATTGCAATGCATAAGGTTGGGCTTTTATCCAGAACTCATCCCGCAATTTAACATTGCGGGAGATACGATAAGGCGCTGATTCACAGGCATTAATCACAACCGCATCGTTCTCAGGCTCTGCGACTGGACGGGCACCTTCGCGCAAATTACGAGTGAAAAAATCATCCCAGGATTTATAGCCATAATTAGGGAGATCTGGCTCACACTGAAATTCACTAGCAAAATTCGGCATGAGCGCCATTGCATCAGATCCGAACCAGCCCGATCTAGGATCGTTATTTAATACATGGGCACTATCAGGAGAGCGCAAAAAACGACCCCATTCATTGAGTACGTCTTTCAAGTGCATATTTACTTTATCATCCAAAAACCCTGCCCAGCCCTGCTTAGTTGCCATTGACCAATCAAATATTGCATTAAAAGGACACCCCACCAAACCACTTTTGTTAAATTCAGGCGCGTGAGTCATGATCACATTCATCAATTGAAGCATGTGCTTATAGTCACGAACTTGAGGTAGCCCAGCAGGTGAAATATCCCTCTTTTTAGATACCTGATCAAACATTTGATTGAAAAACATATACGCCTTTGGGTCCGTCTCAATGAAATTCTTGAAACGCTCTACTGCTGGCAACAGTGGACCCTCATTACTTTCAGCCTTGGACATTATCAACCTAAGCCAATCAGAGAGCGTCTTCTGATCAGACGGCATCCACTTCCCAATCATGAATGTTGTATCGCTAGGTTTCAATTGAGTCGTCATAAAGAACCTCAGTTTCTGTAAACGTTTAAATGCCAAAGGGCAACCGGGAATAAAAATTACTTCTGCACAACCTTTTCGGTTGTAGACGTCGCATTTATATTCAACTGGCTTGACATATAACGACCAAATATAATCCAGCCAGCAAACGTCACTAATGAACCATACACAAGGGCTTCACTGCCTGAACTGTACATGGCGTACAGGGTGTAGGCATTCGCCAGAAAACACACAACACCAACAAGCACCAATTTACTGTGCTTTATTTTTCCAGCTTTATAATCATCAGACGACTTCATGATCGTCGAGCAAGCCGACATACAAAGAATATAGGGCACCAAATCAATAACCACAGAGAAGTCAACAATGACATTGAACTCGCGATTAAAGCTTGGCGTGATTGACATCAGCAGGAAGGCTGACTGAATCAAACAAATGATAACAAGGCCCATTACCGGTGCGCCTCGCTTGGTGACACGCCCAAAAATCTTGTAGAAATACCCAACATCCGCACAAGATTTAAACACCTGACCCGTCGTGAACTGCCATGTCAGCAACGAACCCAAACAAGCAATGCACATAATAATTTCGATAAATTTACCGACACCGTCGCCAAACATATGGGCGTACACAAGCCCGAAAGGTGCTGACGAAATGGCTAATGTTTCATAAGGAATGATCCCACCAATGACTGCCGTAGACATAATGTAGACAATAGCCGTAAACAACGTCCCCCCTAAAACAGCAATAGGCACGGACTTTTCAGGATTCTCTACAGCATCTGAGTTGGCGCTGGCTGATTCGAGCCCCAAAAATGCCCACATGGTAAGTGCAAGTGCTTGGGGCAAAGCATCAAAAAAACCGAGTTGATGAGGGTTCCATCCCGCGACGTAGATATCCGATTTAAACCAATACCAACCAATGAATATAATCCCGATAACGGGAATAATGACGCCCCACACTGTCACCGTACCAATTTTTCCGGTTATCTTAGAACTCCAAAAATTAGGCAACGTCGTCAACCAGATGAAGAACATTGTCATTAATGCCGTTGTGATACCCCCGATCTCAATATCGACAACTTTACAAAAATAACCCACGGCTGAGATGGCAACCCCCACGTTAGCAATGACGATAGCAACGGCATAGGTGTAGTTCGCCAACATATTTCCTGACTTTCCAAAAGCATACTGAGAGTACCCACCCATCCCCCCAATGTTTTTACTGTAACGACCACACTTTGCAAATCCATAGGCAAGGGCCATTGCGCCCATGGACGTTAAGACCCATGAGATGATGGTGATATTCCCCACGCCCGCTAGCTGGGCGGGGAGCATAATAATCCCTGACCCCATCATATTAACGACTGTAATGATCGTTAATTGCAGCGTTCCCATTTTATGTTTCGGAGGACTTTCCATAGCAACCCCTATTCCAAGTAATCAAACACGCTAATTTAAATCAAGCACCCACACCGTCAAATCAAATTCAAGGGCGAATGAACTCCGCATCGATGAACTGCCGCGCAGCAATACAGAGATTTCAATACACTGACTACGCGACAGCCTATTCGTGATGAGTTAATGCTCGAACATTGTCTTTAAGCGGCTTCAGTTCTAACGGCAATTATTGCTATTTATCGCCCGTTGCACAGAACGTATGTTTGCCATCCGAGGTCATAAGAACACCGTACATTTCTGGCCGCCTGTCACGAAATAGCCCCCACCAACTACGCTGTGTTTCTATTGCGTCAAGATCAAATGTATGGACTAGTACACAATCCGACGTTTTATCGGCCTGAGCAACCAGTGTGCCGGTTTGGTCTGAAATAAAAGAGCTCCCATAGAACGTCATGTTTAACTCTTTTACGTACTTACCCTCTTCAACACCTACGCGGTTGGACGCAATGACAGGAACCATATTCGCACCTGCAGCGCCACATTGAACATTGGTCCAATGAACCTGACTGTCATAACTCTGTGCCCCCTCGCCCGGCTCACTGCCAATCGCTGTTGGGTGAAAAATAAGCTCTGCGCCCATGAGTGCCAATGAGCGCTGCGTCTCTGGAAACCATTGATCCCAACAAATACCCACACCAATCTTGCAGAAACGGGTATCCCAGACTTTGAACCCCGTGTCGCCCGGTGTGAAATATTGCTTTTCTTGATAGCCAATGTCATTAGGAATATGTGTTTTGCGATAGAAATCAAGAACACTGCCATCGGCATCAATGACAACCAGCGTATTGAAAAAAGCATTATTAGCTTTTTCAAAAAAAGACAAAGGTAGAACGACGCCCAGTGATTTAGCCAACGACTGAAAATGCTTAATCAGCGGACTGTCATCAATAGACTGCGCAAGCTCAAGATGCCTCATATCCTGTTCGATACAAAAATACGGCGCCATAAATAGCTCTTGAAGCAATATGATATTGGCGCCTTTAGCGTGCGCTTCTCTGACTAACTTTTCAGCTCGAGATATATTCCCCTCTATATCCCAAGTGCAGTGCATTTGCGTTGCTCCGACAGTTACTTTCCGTGCCATAGTGAAATCCCTTTGTTGGTTAACTTCTCAAAACAAGACGTTGGCAAACACAAAATCCCAGCGTAGACCAAATTTTTAAACTGGAATTATTTGCATAAAATAGAATTTTAAGTCGACCAAAAACCACGACCGGGTCACAACATGAATTAAAATACATTCACGTGCGCGAGCGTAACGCATTGTTTTATATAGTTAAAACTCAACAGATATCCATACGGCCACTGTTTTCTTTGCTAAAACGGATTTATTGACCCTCCTTTTATTCTTTTTAGCTATGTATTTACTGTAATCAATTTCGAATAATTTTATAAAATTGAATTCAAGCACATTATTTTTATAACCATCTAACCTTTATCATTTTCACTAACGGCACATAGTAATGCAGCCCGTGGCTCACCTGGCGATAGTCCAGGTTCCACTTGAGATAATCCAGCAAAGCGCATGGACGTGTGGTTCAGAGTCTTATCTAGAACGGCTGCTTCTTTTCACCCGGCACTCATTACAGCCATTAGTACCATCCATCAGCCGGAATCAGCGCCCTGTGGCCTGGGAACGGATCCTTGTAGAACTTACCCTTCGCAACCGTCTAACGCGTGCACTGATGGGCTGTACAAGCTTGGGCGGGGCTCTACGCGCGCCTCGATGACATATACCCAAGTCCTTTGGGCATACTGACGACAAAACAGCTTGTTCGCGCTCATAGCAGCCCACTAAGGTCTGATTCCTTCACGCTAATGGCTTTTAAGGCAAGCTGGCCGCTTTTAAGACCTATGTGTCAAATTTTCAGCAAAAAAAAGCCCCGATCCAAAGATCAGGGCTTTTTTATCGGTCTATTTTTCTAAACCGAACCTCTTAAACACTTGATTTATGAGGGTTTTAAATAATGGCGGAGAGATAGGGATTCGAACCCTAGGTACTGTCGCCAGTACAACGGATTTCGAATCCGTCCCATTCGGCCACTCTGGCATCTCTCCAACGGCGCGCATCATAACAACGCTTTCTGATTCAGGCAAAGCCTTTTTTCAAAAAAAACGCGTGCTATCAGTTGCTTGCGCGCGTTTGCAGCTTAAAGCGGGACGCCGAGGCGGTTTGCAACTTCTTCGTAAGCTTCGATGACGTCGCCTAGACCTTGGCGGAAGCGGTCTTTGTCCATTTTCTTGCCGGTGGCTTTATCCCACAGACGGCAGCCGTCCGGGCTGAACTCGTCGCCCAACACGATGCTACCGTCGTGGAATACGCCGAACTCAAGTTTGAAGTCGACCAGTAACAAGCCCGCGTCGTCGAACAGTTTGTTCAGTACGTCGTTGACCTTGAGCGACAGTTCTTTCATACGAACCAGTTGCTCGGCCGTGCCCCAACCGAACGCCACAACGTGGGATTCGTTGATGAACGGGTCACCCTTGGCGTCGTCTTTCAGGAACAGTTCAAAGGTGTAAGGGTTGAGCTTCATGCCCTCTTCTACACCCAGGCGCTTGACCAGGCTGCCTGCGGCGTAGTTACGCACGACGCATTCAACCGGGATCATGTCGAGTTTTTTAACCAGACATTCGTTGTCGCCCAGCAGTTTGTCGAATTGAGTCGGCACGCCGGCTTCTTCAAGTTTCTGCATGATGAAGGCGTTGAACTTGTTGTTCACCATGCCTTTGCGATCGAGCTGCTCGATGCGCTTACCATCGAACGCCGAGGTGTCGTTGCGAAACAACAGGATCAAGCGGTTTTCGTCGTCGGTCTTGTACACCGATTTCGCTTTACCGCGATAGAGTTCTTCACGTTTTTCCATGATGGGCTCCGAATGCTAAGTAGGTGGGCTAGGCGATTGTGCGCCAGTCGAGCCCTGAATCTTGATCCGCCATTTGCAGCCAGTCCGGGTCGCACCCGAGGGTGTCGACGAAACATTGACGGGCCAACTGCGGCAGGTTGTTCTTGCTGCTGAGGTGGGCCAGTACCAGGTGTTGCAGGTCTTTCCAGCCCAACTCGGCCACCAGGTTTGCGGCCTGATGGTTGTTCAAATGTCCTTCCTGACCACCCACTCGCTGCTTGAGAAAGTAGGGGTAGTGACCACGAGCCAGCAGGTCGCGACAGTGGTTGGCCTCAATCATCAGCGCATCCAGGTCGCGATAACGGTGCAGCACTCCCGCGCAATAAGAGCCCAGATCGGTCAGCAAGCCAAAGCGCCGCTGCCCATCGCTGAACACATACTGAGTGGGTTCTTGGGCATCATGCGCAACACGGGTCACGCTGATACTCAAGGCGCCGATCTGCAACGTTTCACCGTCTGCCACAAAACCGGCCGGCTCCAGTGGTTTGCGCATCCCGCGCTGTGTGCCACGACTCATATACACCGGCAAATTGTAGCGCCGAGACAGCGAACCCACGCCATGCACGTGATCGGCATGTTCGTGGGTTACTAGAATCGCGCTTAATTGGTGCGGGCTGATGCCTAACCGAACCAAGCGGCGCTCGGTTTCTCGCAATGAGAAACCGCAATCGACCAATACATAGGTGCTGTCGCTGCTTACCAGCGTGCCATTCCCTTGGCTACCACTGCCGAGAACGGCAAAACGCATAAAGTTAGCCCAGGTTGTCTTGAATCTCGCCCAACACTTTGCGCGCCACTTCTGGCGGTGCAACTTTGTTGATGTTTTCTTCGACAGTCACTTGCACGCTGTCGCCAACCTTGCTCAGGCGAACCTGATAACGCTGGGCACGGGCTTCAACTTGTTCCTTGTCCGGTTTGCCGCCAAAGAGGCCGGAGAAGAAACCAGGTTTCTCGTCCTTCTTCTCGGCTTTTTCCGCCAGGTTGATGTAGTACAGGCCCAAGGTCCGGTTGATGTCTTCAACGCGCCATTCGCCTTGTTCAAGCGCACGACCGACGCTGGACCAAGCACGGTCGAGGTCTTCGGTAAGGCTTAGTACCGGGTTGCCGCTGCCGTCTTCGTTCAGGCTGACACGTGCAGGGGTATCGAAATCACGCGCTGCCAGCAATGACACCGAACCGCCTTTCTCGGCGCTACGGCTCATGCTGATGAGCATTTCATCAACCAGTCCAGCATCCAGACCGGTGTTAACCGAGTTCTGGGTGAAATCGACATTACCCGTGCTACCGGCTGGGCGGTTGGCACTCACCACGTAGATTTCACTGGTGTTGCGTTGCACGCCCGGCTCGATGCGAACCCGTAGGCGCGTTTCGCTGTCTTGCGGCAGGCCGCTGCTCGTCACGTGACGGGCCATCGGTGCTGAGAGTTCGCCTGCCTGCTGCCAGGCAGTGGTGAACTCACCTGTTTGCGGGCGCTGCTCGTCAATGCGAAAGCCGTTGTCTTGAAAGAATTGCATCGCTACCGGCCAGACTTCAGACGGTACGTGCTGCGCAATCACCCAACGGCTGTCGCCGGTTTTTTGCAGGGTGTAGTCGCTGGCACTGGCAATCGCAGCCAATGGCTGCGGACGTGGCACAACAAACTCGCCTTTGGCGGTGTCATCAGCCACGTTGCTTGGAATAGGTAGCAGCGGCACAAGGCGTTTGTCAGTCTGAACACCTTCCGGCAACTTCATCGGCGCGGTTTGTTGCGCCTCTAGATAGTCGCTGCCACGGTCCCGAAAATACCCATCAGGACCCCACAGCCAACCGCAGCCGCTGGTGCTCGAAATAATCACGGCTAGTGCCGAAAGTCCGGCCAATCGCTTCATGCGTAATGCTTCCTCAATTAAACCAGGACGCCGGACTGGCGCATGGCCTGCCGCAGCGGTTCGTGACAGGCTTCGCTGAGCCAGGTGAGCGGCAGACGGATACCGTCCGGCATCAAGCCCATCTCATGCAGCGCCCATTTCACGGGGATTGGGTTGGATTCGATAAACAGGGTTTTATTGAGCGGCATCAGCTTTTCATGAATTGCCCGAGCAGTAGCAGCATCACCACGCATCGCAGCAGCACACAAGTCGCTCATGTCACGCGGGGCAACGTTGGCGGTGACCGAGATGTTGCCTTTGCCGCCGAGCAAGATCAGCTCAACCGCTGTGGCGTCATCGCCGGAGTACACCAAGAAGTCGCTGCTCACGCCGGCCAGAATCGCCGGTACACGGCTCAGGTCGCCAGTGGCTTCCTTGATACCGATGATGTTTTTCACCGTCGACAAACGCACAACCGTCTCTGGCAGCATGTCGCAGGCCGTGCGGCCCGGTACGTTGTAGAGGATCTGTGGGATGTCGACCGCTTCAGCGATGGCCTTGAAGTGCTGATACAAGCCTTCTTGAGTCGGCTTGTTGTAATACGGCGTGACCAGCAGGCAGGCATCTGCACCAGCGGCCTTCGCATTTGAGGTCAGTTCGATCGCTTCACGCGTCGAGTTGGCGCCTGTACCGGCAATTACCGGAATACGCCCCGCCACCTGTTTGACAACGTGACGAATCACTTCGATGTGTTCGTTCACATCCAGAGTTGCTGATTCACCTGTAGTGCCAACGGCAACAATGGCGTTGGTGCCCTCTTGCAGGTGAAAGTCCACCAGTTTGCTCAGAGCGTCCCAATCAAGACGACCTTGTGCATCCATAGGTGTGACCAGTGCCACCATACTGCCCGCAATCATGCAACCGCTCCTGCCGGAAAAAGAGAGCCGTAATGGTACTGGCGCCATGACCCTTGCACAAGCAACAGCGAGCCTCATGAGCATTCCCCTTCGCGTTGCTTTTCGCTACCCTTCACCCTTTGATTGGTACCGATGTGTGCGAACGTCTGTTTTACAGGCCAATATGTAAGCATTGCGCGCCCTGCCCCTACACCGCCGAACACGATTTGCACTTTTAGCAAAACGCCTGTGGCGGCGTGCTGGCGGGCCTATCGTGCTTGCTAGACGCCTGATTACGCTCCGCGCTTCATCGAACGTACTGACCGCTCATCGTTTTAGGAAGGCTGCATGTCCACCCCCACAGTCCGCGAACAATTCCTTGTCATCAGTGCCCTTGGCGCCAACCCAATGGAGCTGACTAACGTCCTGTGCCGCGCCAGCCATGAAAATCGCTGCGCTGTTGTGACCTCTCGTCTGACTCGCCACGGCGAATGCAGCGCGCTGGTCCTGGAAATCACTGGCAGTTGGGACGCCTTGGCCCGCCTCGAAGCCGGTCTGCCCGCCCTCGCCAAAAAGCACGCCTTTAGCGTTAATGTGGTGCGCAGTGCCGCACTCGAAACCCGCCCACAGGCGCTGCCCTACGTGGCTTATGTGAGTTCTGCCTACCGCTCGGACATCATCAACGAACTGTGCCAGTTCTTCATGGACCACAATGTTGAACTCGAAAACCTGACCTGCGACACGTATCAGGCACCGCAAACTGGCGGCACCATGCTCAATGCCACGTTCACCGTTACCCTGCCGGCTGGCGTGCAAATCAGTTGGTTGCGCGATCAATTCCTGGATTTCGCCGACGCACTGAACCTCGACGCGCTAATTGAACCATGGCGCCCACAGAACCCGATGTAAGGGAGCACTACTCATGGCCGTTGCAATTGACCAACCCGTAAGCGACTTCAACATCCCAGCCACTGGCGAGCAAACCGTCAGTTTGTCGGGGCTCAAAGGCAAACACGTGGTGATTTACTTCTATCCCAAAGACAGCACCCCGGGATGCACCACCGAAGGCCAGGGCTTTCGTGACCACTACGCTGATTTCCAAGCGGCCAATACCGAAGTGTTTGGTGTGTCACGCGACAGCCTTAAATCCCATGAGAATTTCAAAGCCAAGCAGGCATTTCCGTTTGAGTTGCTGAGCGACAAGGACGAAGCCCTGTGCCAGCTGTTTGATGTGATCAAGCTGAAAAAGCTCTATGGCAAGGAATACCTTGGCGTGGATCGCAGCACCTTCCTGATCGACAAGGACGGTGTGCTGCGCCACGAATGGCGCGGCGTGAAAGTGCCGGGCCATGTTGAAGCAGTGCTGGAGCAGGCTAAGCAACTGAACAAGGCCTGACTCCCTGTAGGAGCAACCGACTGTAGACCGGCTGCTCCTACACGATCAAATCGTTTTACTGACGCACCAACCGCACGTTCTTAAATTCAACCGCTTCGGTACTGCGGTACGGGTTGATGTCCAGCCCGCCGCGGCGCACGTAGCGCGCATACACGGTCAATTTCTCGGGTTTGAGCAAGCGCTGCAAATCGAGAAAAATCCGCTCGACACATTGCTCATGAAAGTCCGAGTGCTGGCGAAAGCTCACCAGATACGCCAACAAACTGGCGTGATCCAGGGCCGCACCACGGTACTCGACCACGACCGTGCCCCAGTCAGGCTGACTGGTCACCGGGCAGTTAGATTTGAGTAAATGGCTGTGCAGGCTTTCTTCAACGACGAGCGAGTCATCACACTTCAGCAGTTCCGGGCGCGGTTGCTCGTAATCGCTGACGGTAATGTCCAGATCATCAATACACACACCTGGCAGAACGCCCACACCATCGGCCTGAACGTCGTTCAAGTTGCGCACGCGAACGCTCACAGGTTTGCCAGAGGCAACTGACAAGTCCAACTGCAACGTGGCTTCTAGGCTTGCTTTGTCAGCAAAAACGGTCTGATTGAGCGAATTCAGGTACAGCTTGAAGGACTTGGATTCGACGATATTCGGCGAGTCGGCCGCAAAGCAAAACTCACCAATGGCGACCACTGGTTTGCCCGATGGCAACAACCACGAAAGTTCGAAGCAATTCCAGAAGTCGACCCCAACGTAAGGTAGCGTTTCGGCGCTCAGCCCAAGCTCTGCCCATTTCGCCGCACGCGGGATCGGGAACAGCAAAGACGGGGTATAGGTGCTGATGTATTCACTGGACTTGCCCAGCGGCGAATGTTCGGCTGCGGGATGCATGACAAAAACCTGGCTATAAAAACCCGGCAATTCTACAGGCTTTCAGGCCCCGCAGACGATCAGGCCGATTTAAGGCGCAACTTTCACCTGCCCAACCATACCCGCCTGGTAATGCCCCGGCACGTTGCAGGCAAATTCCAGGTTGTCGGCCTTGGTGAAGGCCCAGGTCAGCTCAGCGGTTTTACCCGGCTCAACCAGCACACTGTTAGGGTCGTCGTGCTTCATGCCCGGCATGCCCATGGCGCCGTGCCCCATCGCTGAATGGTCCATACCCGCGTGATTCATACCGGTCGGCGTCAACATCCCGCTCTGCTGCATCTCTAGCATTTCCTTTTGATGCTCGGCGTGCATGGCCGCATGCCCCAGATTGAACTCGTGCAGCAGTTGGCCTTTATTCACCAGTACAAAACGTACGGTCTCGCCCGCTTTCACGTCCAGCGACTTGCGGTTGAATGCGATGTCGGTCATGTCGACCTCAACCGTGCGCGTTGCGCTCCCAGCCGGCGCAGGCTGACCAAAATCAAAAGGCTCCCCCGGCGAAGCCATGACCGGCAAGCTCAGCGCCAGCAAACAACCTGCGAGAGACAAACGCTTAGGTACCGTCATACTTACCTCCAAAGCTTAAAGTCAGTCTTTCAACTACCTTAAGGCCTCGTGACTGGCATTGAACTGACTGCAAGATTACAACTTTGTCAGCTTGACCCCACAGACGAAAGCCCAATGTATAAGGCTGAGGTTATTTTTGTAATGAGCCCTCCATGAAACTGCTGATTGTCGAAGACCAGACCAAGACCGGCCAGTACCTGCGCCAAGGCTTAAGCGAAGCCGGCTTTAGCACTGAACTGGCCGCCGATGGGATTACTGGGCAGCATCTGGCACTGACCGGCGATTACTCGCTGTTGATACTTGACGTGATGCTACCCGGCCGCGATGGCTGGCAAATCCTGCAAGCGGTGCGCAGCGCGGGACTGGACATGCCGGTGTTGTTTTTGACCGCACGCGATGCAGTGGAAGACCGCGTACACGGCCTTGAGCTGGGTGCCGACGATTATCTGGTCAAACCGTTCGCCTTTTCAGAACTGCTGGCACGCGTGCGTAGCCTGTTGCGCCGAGGCAGCAGCACCACACAAGAAACCAGCCTGCAACTGGCCGATTTGCGTCTGGACCTGATTCGCCGCCGCGTTGAACGCAATGGCCAGCGTATCGACCTCACCGCCAAAGAATTCTCCCTGCTGGAATTACTGCTGCGCCGCCAGGGCGAAGTGCTGCCCAAGTCATTGATCGCTTCGCAAGTCTGGGACATGAATTTTGACAGTGACACCAACGTGATCGAAGTGGCGATTCGCCGCCTGCGTCTGAAAATTGATGACAATCACGAGTACAAGCTGATTCACACCGTGCGCGGCATGGGCTACGTGCTAGAAGAGCGCGACCACTGATGCGCCGACTGTCACTGAGTACCCGCCTGGCGCTGCTGTTTGCAGGCTGCACCGCGGTTGTTTCATTGTTTGCCGGGGTGCTGTTCGGACGGGCCAGCGAAGTGCACTTTGTGGAACTCGATCAACAACTGATGGAAAGTCGTCTCGCGGTCTTGCGCGGCACATTGCACGGCGCTAATACCCTTGAAACCTTCAATCAGCGCCTACCGACACTGCTGCAAGACCTCAGCCACCAGCCCGATCTCGCGGTGCGGGTTCGTGGGCCGAACGGACACCTGTGGTTTGACAGTTCGACGCGCTTGCCGCAGGCGTTGCCTACGCAGCCAGGGCTTGGCAGCCTGCAAATCGACGGCACCCAATACCGGGTACTCAACCCAGGGCCTGACAGCCCGGACACACCGCAACTCACCTTGCTGCTCGACATCACTCACCATCAACACTTCCTGCAACGCATGCAGCGGTTGATTTGGATGACGGTGGGCCTCTCAGCGCTGGCCACCGCAATTCTCGGCGCGTGGGCGGCCCGAAGCGGCTTGCGCCCATTGCGCCGCATGAGCGCCATTGCAGCGAGTGTTTCGGCAGACTCGCTCAACGCCCGCTTGCCCCACACGCAGATGCCAGCCGAACTGGCGGAACTGGCCACTGCGTTTAACGCCATGCTCGAACGGCTGGACGACTCATTTCAGCGACTGTCGGCGTTCTCCGCCGATATTGCACACGAACTGCGCACGCCGCTCTCGAACGTGCTGACCCACACCCAAGTCACCCTGACCCGGCCACGGGACATCGAAGCCTACAAAGAAGCGCTGCACAGCAACCTCGAGGAACTGCAATGGATGGCGCAACTGGTCAACGACATGCTTTACTTGGCCAAAGCCGACCATGGCTTGCTCACACCCCGGCGCGAGCCGTTGGACGTGGCGCGTGAGCTGGAATCACTGCTGGAGTTTTATGCGCTATCCGCCGAAGACTCGCAAATTACACTGAGCTGCGAAGGCAATGCCCATATCGCCGGTGACCGCAGCATGCTGCGTCGCGCCCTCTCCAACCTGCTGGATAACGCACTGCGTTACACCCCTGCTGGCGGCGCGATAAAGGTAATGATCAGAGAAACCGCAGCCTGGGTACGGATCAGCCTGACAAACACCGGTGCCGGGATTGCTCCTGAGTTGTTGCCACGCTTGTTCGACCGGTTTTATCGAGCAGATTCGGCACGCAGTGAAGGCAGTAGCGTGCATGCGGGATTAGGGCTGGCCATCACCCAATCGATCATTCGCGCCCATGGCGGGCAGATCAGGTGCGAGTCGCAGGAAGGCATGACGCGATTTGTGATTGAGTTGCCGGAAAAACCGCCCTCACTGTAGAAACCGGTACATCCTTTACACATCTGA
>NZ_ALJC01000099.1 GCF_000282975.1 Pseudomonas psychrophila HA-4 | reverse complement strand
CGAAAAACGGGCGTCGGAGAGGCCGATTTCCTTTACTTGATACTTACGATGGTAATTCAAGGGTGCAAAAAGCGGCTACAACCCTTGTGGACCGTGGCTTTGAGGGTTATTTGACGCGTAAAAAGAAAAACCCCAGAATCGTGGGTCTTCGAGGTCCAAGATATCTAGGGTTTTCCATGGAAAACGTTACCGCTTCCACGTCTGTCCATTCTAGCGAAATTATTGCGCTTGAACAGCCCCGCGACGGGCTTTCCGATTACAGTCCGAATGATGTCCCGTGGGACATTCACAGAGGTCAATCTGACGATGTGGGTGGGATTTATGCCAGCGCTCTAGAATTTGAGCGCTACGCCGCTCGAATGTCCGAATGTGGGGGGTTATTGCTGTTTGGTTGGGTTCTCAACCCTGAAACATCAGTGAATGCCCTACGTTTGCGTACGGCGTACTTTTGCCGGGTACGTCATTGCCCGGTGTGTCAGTGGAGGCGCTCGCTCATGTGGCAGGCTCGGTTTCACCAATCTCTCCCTCAGATCGTTCTAGAGCATCCTAAGGCTCGCTGGCTATTCCTGACCCTGACTGTGCCCAATTGCCCCATAGGCGAGCTTGGAGCGACTCTTACGGCGATGAATGCCGGGTGGAACCGACTCCAGGCGCGAAAAGAGTTAAAAGCGGTGATTGGTTGGGTACGGACTACCGAGGTAACTCGGAGTGCGATTGGGGAGGCGCACCCGCATTTTCACGTTTTGCTGATGGTCCCGCCTTCGATGCTGTCTGGATCGAAATACGTTAAGCATGCCCGCTGGGTTGAGATTTGGCAGGAATGCGTGCGCGATCCGACGATCTCGCCAAGCGGTGTGCACGTTCAAGCGATTAAAGATCGGAGCTCAGAGACCGGGACGGAGGTGGGAGGGGCTGCGCTACAACGCGCGGTTTCGGAAACGCTGAAGTACAGCGTTAAACCGTCTGACATGACAAACGATCCTGATTGGTTTTTGGAATTGACGCGCCAATCCCACAAGCGCCGCTTTGTGGCAACCGGTGGCGTTTTGAAAAAGGTACTCCGTGTCGATGAGGAAACTGATTCGGATTTGGTTAAGAGAGGCGGCGCTGAAGAAGGCGAAGACGACGGTTCTCGGTTGGCTTTCAACTGGCGGGAAGTAGAGCGCCGATATCGCCGCGCACCCAACGGCGACAAACCAGCTCGCTGACTCTCAACGGGGTATCGGGGCACAGCCCTGATCAGGG
>NZ_ALJC01000098.1 GCF_000282975.1 Pseudomonas psychrophila HA-4 | reverse complement strand
CCCTGCTGCGTAACATCGTTGCTGCTCCATAACATCAAACATCGACCCACGGCGTAACGCGCTTGCTGCTTGGATGCCCGAGGCATAGACTGTACAAAAAAACAGTCATAACAAGCCATGAAAACCGCCACTGCGCCGTTACCACCGCTGCGTTCGGTCAAGGTTCTGGACCAGTTGCGTGAGCGCATACGCTACTTGCATTACAGCTTACCAACCGAACAGGCTTATGTCCACTGGGTTCGTGCCTTCATCCGTTTCCACGGTGTGCGTCACCCGGCAACCTTGGGCAGCAGCGAAGTCGAGGCATTTCTGTCCTGGCTGGCGAACGAGCGCAAGGTTTCGGTCTCCACGCATCGTCAGGCATTGGCGGCCTTGCTGTTCTTCTACGGCAAGGTGCTGTGCACGGATCTGCCCTGGC
>NZ_ALJC01000097.1 GCF_000282975.1 Pseudomonas psychrophila HA-4 | reverse complement strand
ATGAAGTGTTCGGGGTGTTTGCCGCGCACTTCGGTCAGGCGGTCGAGCGGGTCGTAGGCTTTGAGGGCGCCGGGTTGTAAGTAGCGATGCTCGGCTCGCGACCTCACAACCATTGTAGTACTTGTTAATTAATGTTTTTTTAAAGAGCTGTATATGGTTGGCTAATATTTATCGACTTCTCTCTACAGTCTTGGCGAAACTATTCAGATTTCATATTCCGCATCCATAACACGTCTTGCGTTTTTGAAAATTTCCACAGGCTTACTCTCTCCATCAATAAGGCGCTCATGAAAAAAGCAATCTTCAGCCCACTCATATATAACTAAAGAGGTATAAAATTTTCCGCTTCTATCCATTGCGTTATTTAAGAACCAAGATTTTGATAGGCGACTATCTAAGACGTTAAAAAAAGCACTGGCATAAGGCTTCGGATACTCGCTACCATCTTCAGTGCACAGATAAAACCAAGGATAGTTATCTCTAAATTCGACTCCGTATACAGTATAGATTTTCCCTATATCTAAATCAGTTTCTCCATCAGATCTGCGTATGTATTTTAAGATGTGTTTAAAAATGCAAGGCTCAGTAATTTTAAATACATTATTTATTTCACATAGCACTTTCATTTTCAAAATCCTCCAGGGGGGACAGATGGGTCATTGCCCCATGGCTTCACATCATCATTACTGTGCCTTTTAAACTTAAAGTCCATCAATTCACCTGTTTGCGGATCCTTGACATAATGAACAAGTGAGTGTTTACCGTTCTTAGACGTGGTCTTCAATTCCATTTTGTACATTCCTGAATATCTTGGATCACTCAAGTTGGCTATGATTTCCTCTCCCTCGCCTAAGTAGGCCGCTTTTAGTGTCATTTCATCCTGAAGGCTTTTAGGCTCTCTGCTCCACTTATCAGCAACATGTGGTACCGGGACTGCAGGAGCACCATCATCTACAGATGAATTACTTGCAGGATCTTCTAAACCCTTAGAACACCCACCATCCCCTGGACACGAACTCAACCCCAACGGATCCA
>NZ_ALJC01000096.1 GCF_000282975.1 Pseudomonas psychrophila HA-4 | reverse complement strand
TCGTAAGGGGGAAACGGTGTCCTGTCTTTCATGGGGCTCGTTCACTTCCCGACTGGTCCATTCAAACGTGCGAGTCGAGCCTTAAGGCCCTGAAACACTTAAAGCCCAATCCAAAACACAGGCCAGGCAAGCTACCATCCGCCCAGCAACATGCCTTTAACCAGGTCCATATCGAGCACTGGAAATCGCACCATAGGAGCGTGCAATTACTCGAAAGCCTGCAAGACATTCATACGTTTGCCCAACCTTTACTGATTAACGCCCTCAATCAACACTACAACGTCGACCTTGAACTAGACCTCAAACGCACGTTTATTAATCTTTACATCCCGCTTAAGTTGCCCTTGCTGGACCTTAATACAGGCGCCTCTAAAAACTGGCGCATCTCAATACTCGATGCGGCCCTGCACAACTTCGAAGCGTTTGAAGGCGATGACGATGCTCACACGCCAGACTCAGGATTTATTACCCAACCTTCTGCCGCGGGGCATTACCAAACCCTCACAACACTGGACCAACAACTACCGGTGGCGGGCTTTATAAAACTGTGCCGCACGCTAGATATTGGCAAACAGTACAAAGCCCACCTCGACATGGCGCTGGGCGTTAATAACCCGCATCAGGCAGTCATTGTTAAATCAACGGTCAAACAAAGCCTTAGAGCAGCCTTTGAGGCGTCCGTGCATTACGCGCTGGCCCACAAAGACATCTCGCAAACCCTCTTCAACTCGCTCGCAGCTCTGGGAAACACGCGAGGCTGGACCGACAAGACCCCGCCCACTCTCCACCCGTACAGCATGGTCTTGCAGGGCATCACGCTAACTGGGTGTTGGTGTTTTCCTACAGCGCTGTTTTGCCACTGAAAAACACTGAAGTCGTTGTCTACTTACCAGACGCCCCCCAACACCCGCTCAAGCGTTACAGTTCGTTGGATGCGTTTCTCGCCACGCTGGCTGAACAGCTGCGTCAAAACAGCTATCAGCAATACTTCAGCCGCTTCATCGACCACAAAGATCTCGGCACCTTCTTTGGCACACTTAAAAAAACGCTATTCAAAACTGTCGCACTCACGGGCCGATTACCCGAAGGCCGGCCCGAAGACTACCCGACCGAATTCAGTGATATCCCGATAGATAACCCGTCTTTAGAGGTTGCTCTGCTCAATATCGACCACGAGTACAGCGAATACCTTTATCAACAGAAGCACCGAAAAATACTGGCAGACGCACCATTGATTGCCGTCAGTACAGACACCGAAGATCAAAAAACCCGCCATGACCGCCTTGAGCATTTTAAAAAAATAGTGGAAGGCCTCTTGAATGCGGTTGAGTTTGTAGCGGCTATTTTTGTCCCATTCATTGGCGAGCTGATGATGTTGCAGATGGCCTATCAACTACTGGACGACGTTTACGAAGGCATTCAAGACTGGGAGCACGGCAAAACCCTAGAAGCCTGGGACCATTTATTAAATGTGGTGAGCAGCGTTGCTCAGATTGGCGCGTTCGCCATTGGCGGCAAAATACTGACCGACGCACTCCCCCGCCTCACATCGCCTTTTATCAAGCGCTTAAAACCTGTGACGCTCTCCACCAGCGAAACCCGCCTGTGGGAGCCAGACTTGAGCCCTTACGAACACCCCACCCCATTGCCAGAGCACCAAACACCAACCGACATCGGGCTGTATCACCACGAAAAGGCTCAGTACCTGCCCCTCGAAGGGAAAAACTACCGCGCCGAGAAGTCCTCTCATACCCCGGGCTACCGCATCAAACACCCCACCCGGGAGCATGCTTACGCACCCCGCGTGCGACACAACGGAACAGGGGCCTGGTCAGCAGAGACCGAACAGCCCCTGCACTGGAATGACACCCAACTGTTCAGGCGCCTGAATCCAACGGCGGCTTCATTTTCTGACACGCTGGCTTCGCGCATCCTCGCCATCACGCAAACCGATCCGGGCGTATTACGCAAGGTGCATGCAGACGCACTGCCGACACCCGCGCTGCTGTCAGACAGCATCCAACGTTTCAAAATCGATCAGGACATTCAGCGTTTTATCGAGCACATGGAAAGTGCGGACCCGCTGGTTCAACAGCAGGCCGATCCGCAAACACAACTGCAACTCCTGACCAGCGCAGACACATGGAGCCCTTCTAAAGCCCTGAAGATCACGAATGAGAAAGGCGAGACGCTCGCTCAATACCCGGCATCATCAACCCCCGCAGACTGGATACACATCAATGACGCTGAACTGCGCCAAGGAGACTTACTGAAAACGTTGCTGCAAGCCTTAAACGAGAGCGAGCGCAAGGTATTGCTGGAGATCAGCCCCGCATTCGCAGACCCGCTACCCAACCTTGCAACCCAAACTCGCACATTGGGCAACCTGCTTGCTCGCGAAGCCCGACTCAAGCGGCTTGAACTGTTCAACTCGCGATATGCCTCGCTCGATCCGCAGACCAACACTGAAGTCATGCTGTTGCAAAAAGAGCACCCAGGGTTACCGACCAAGGCCGCACAGGAATTGATCTGGCATGCCAGCGGCGACGAAGTACTGCAGTTGCTGAATGAAAAAACCATCCCGGCACGACTTCAAGAAGAAGCCCGCCAATTAGTGGTGCAAACCCGAGTCAATCGCGTCTACGAGGGCTTGTTTCTCGACTCCGCGGCTAGCGTCGACAGTGAATGGCTGACCCTGAAAAGCATTGAGGCCTTGCCCGGTTGGTCAAAAGAGGTGCGTATTGAAATTCGCGAAGAGCACTTTGAAGGGCCGCTGAGCAACAGCCTGGGCAATGAGAGTGCTCCCCTGCGCAAAGTCCTGATCAAAACAGGCAACCGTTACAGCGCACGTGACGCACTGAATCAAGAGCTGCATGGCCCGGATGATCTTTACAGCGCCCTGCTGCACGCCCTGCCCGACCGTGAGCGCAACCAACTGGGCTTCCCGCATGTAGGCCAAGGCGGCGACCTAAAAGCACGCGTGCGCCAAGGCCCACTGCTGGATCGCCAGTCTGTTTACCTTTTTATGGACAAACCCGTCGTGGCAGAGAACTTCAAGTCGCCCATGGAACTGGCGCATGGACGCGCCAGCTACCCCTTGTTAGGCGCGGACGCCCCAGAGTCCTTAGGCCCCAGCATTGCCACAAAAGTGTATGAGCTGTATCCCAACCTGAACGTAATCGAACGCGGGCGTATTATCGCGACCTTGCCGACCCAGGAGCCCCATGCAATGCAACGGCTCGCTGAACTTGAGCACGAAGTTCAGACACTGCGTGATGATATGGAAGTGTGGACGGTCGATGCACCGGCAGTTAACCAGCGAACAGGCGAGTTAATTTCGCCAATAGCCAGAATAGCGATTGTTCAAGACCGACGCGCATTCAGCAGAGAACTCGAAAGATGCTGGCGCAGACAAACTGCGTTCGACAACCACTACGCAGACGCTACTCGAGATGGTTTTGAGCTGACGTTTACACGAACGATACTGGACAACATGCCGAACATCAGCGCCGACTTCAGCCACGTGACATACCTATCCTTGAGAGGAACAGGTCCAGTCACTGGTGTTAACGAATTCTTGCAACATTTCCCAAAATTACGCGTATTGAAACTTCATGGTTTTGCGCTTGATACAGTTCCTGAGTCGCTGTTTTCAATGCTGAACATCACCGAGTTATATCTCGAAGACAGCAACATCACACTTACCCCCACAACGGCCCGAGCCTTCGCCGAACTGGAAAATCTGGAACACATCGATCTTGATCACAACCCGCTCAACCTAACGCCCGACTTCAGTAACATGCACAACTTGAATTCCGTATTCCTGAGCAACACGGAGCTCAGCGAGTTTCCAATCTCGCTTCTGGGGCTGCCCGATATTGAAACGATAGATCTCAGTGACAATCTAATCAGCCATCTACCGTCCGAACTCTTCGAGGCACCGGCATTTATCACTGAAGCGCTCGACCTAGCAGGAAACCTCCTGTCCGAAGCAAGCCTGAACCAAGCGCACAGATATTACGGTCAGACCGACATAGACATGGGTCTTTCATTCAACGACCTCGCACCCGTCGCTGTCGATATCGTCGAACCTGATGAGTAGCCTCAGCCCCGCTCGGCAGGTACCGAAGACAGCTCAAATGGGCTGCTGCTACGACGCTGGTTGCGATCTTCACGCGGCGTTGCGCCAAAGAAGTTGCGGTACGCACTGGAGAAATGCGGCCCCGAGGAGAAACCGCACGACAGGCCGATTTGGATAATCGATTTGCTGGTTTGCATCAGCATTTGCCGGGCCTTGTTCAAGCGCAGCTCAAGGTAATACTGGCTTGGCACGCGATTTAGGTACTGCTTGAAAATCCGCTCCAACTGACGACGCGACACACACACATGCTGGGCAATTTCGTCGGTGGTCAGTGGCTCTTCGATGTTGGCCTCCATCAACAACACGGCTTGAGTCAGCTTGGGGTGGCTTGAGCCGAGGCGGTTTTGCAGCGGAATACGTTGACGTTCACCGCCTTCACGAATCCGCTCGACCACCAACTCCTCAGACACCGCCCCCGCAAGCTCAGCGCCGTGATCGCGGGCCAACAGCGCCAGCAGCAAATCCAGCACCGAGAGCCCGCCACACGCGCTCAAACGATCACGGTCCCAGTCAAACAGATGGCTTGTCGCAATCACCTTAGGGAAGCGCTCGGCAAAATCATCCTGCCAGCGCCAATGAACCGCCGCCCGATAACCATCCAGCAAGCCCAACTGCGCCAAGGGATACACACCGGCAGACAGCCCGCCTATCACGCAACCGGCACGCACCAATTGCTTGAGTGCACTGCTGAGCGCGGGCGCTATCGAGGTCGGAGGCTCATCGGCCACCAGGAACAGTTTCTGACAGCCTTCGAGCTTTCCGACCCAAGGCTCGCCCGGCAATTGCCAGCCATCGACTGCGGTGTGGGTCTGCGCTTCGGCACACAGAAACACCAACTCATAGGTCACTTCTGGATGCACCCGCTGGGCGACCCGCAAGGCCTCCTCAGCCAGCGCCAGCGTCAACGCTTTAGTGCTGGGCCAAATCAGGAAACCTATTCGTTGGGCGGTCATGGCATGAAATCCGAAGCTGAAACAGTGTTAATGCCGAAGGTGGCAACAACCAAGCTAGATCAGCCACCACAGAGCGGGTAAGCATGCACTAAATTGGTGCAAAAATGCAGTAATAGATCTGGCGCAGCACCTTGTAGGAGCGTCGACCGGCTGCTCCAACAGTATCTGGGTTATTACTTTAGGCTGCCCGACAAAAACTGCTGCAAACGTTCGCACTGTGGATTGGCCAGCACTTCACGCGGGTTGCCGGTTTCTTCAACAATGCCTTTGTGCAGGAACACCAGTTGGTTTGACACTTCGCGGGCAAAGCCCATTTCGTGGGTCACCACCACCATGGTCCGGCCTTCGAGGGCAAGGTCTTGCATCACCTTCAACACGTCGCCAACCAACTCTGGGTCGAGGGCCGAGGTCGGCTCGTCGAACAGCATGACCTCCGGCTCCATCGCCAGCGCACGGGCAATGGCCACACGCTGCTGCTCACCGCCGGACATATGCCCCGGGTACGCCTCTTTACGATGGGACACGCCGACCTTGTTCAGGTAGTGCTCGGCCTTTTCTCGCGCTTGGGCCTTGGTCATTCCCAGCACATGCACCGGTGCTTCCATGATGTTTTCCAGCGCGGTCATGTGCGACCACAGGTTGAAATGCTGGAACACCATCGACAGGCGCGAACGCATACGCTGCAACTGTTTGGGGTCCGCGGCGACTAGGGCGCCATCTTTTTTCGCGACCAGCTTCAGCTCTTCATTGTTGAGCAGGATTTTGCCGGCATGCGGCTGCTCAAGCAGGTTGATGCAACGCAAAAAGGTACTTTTGCCTGAACCGCTGGAACCGATGATGCTGATCACATCACCTGCCTTTGCAGCCAGAGATACGCCTTTCAGCACCTCATGACTGCCGTAGCGCTTATGCAGGTCTTGGACTTCAAGTTTATACATGCTGTCGGTTCTCACAAAAACAGTGGGTCAGACGTTGAGCGCGGCTCAACACTCAGGCCTTGCGCGGGGCCATGTAGCCCAGCCAGCGGCGTTCTGCCAATTTGAACAGGCGTACCAGAATGAAGGTCAGGCACAGGTAGAACGCACCTGCGGTGATATAGGCTTCAAACGGCAAGTAGTACTGCGCGTTAACGGTACGCGCAGCGCCGGTGATGTCGATCAGGGTCACGATGGACGCCAAACTGGTGGTCTGCAGCATCATGATCACTTCGTTGCTGTATTGCGGCAGCGCACGGCGCATGGCCGACGGCAGCAAAATACGGCGATACATTTTACTTGGAGACATGCCCATCGCCTTGGCGGCTTCGATCTCGCCATAGGGCGTGGCCTTGAGGCTGCCTGCAATGATTTCAGCGGTGTAGGCGCTGGTGTTGATCGCAAACGCCAAGCACGCGCAGAAGGTTGCACTGGACAGCAAAGGCCACAGGAAGCTTTCACGCACGACTTCAAACTGGGCCAGGCCGTAGTAGATCAAAAACAGCTGCACCAGCATCGGCGTGCCGCGAATCACATAGGTGTAGAGCCACGCAGGGAAGTTGACCCATGGGCGTTTCGACACCCGCATCAGGCCCAGCGGAAGCGCAACCAGCAAACCAAAGAACAGTGAAATACCCAGCAGCTTGAGGGTTTCAACCATCCCGCTTAGGTACAGCGGCATGCTGTCCCAAATGACGTTGTAGTCGAAGATCATAGCTCAGCCACCTTTACGCCGACCGAGTAGCGCTTTTCAAGTAGTCGCAACGCCAGCAGCGAAACACTGGTCATCACCAGGTACAGCGCGGCAACAGCGAGGAAGAACGTAAAAGGTTCGCGGGTGGCATCCGCCGCCTGCTTGGCCTTGAACATCATGTCTTGCAAGCCGACCACTGAAATCAGGGCCGTGGCTTTGGTCAACACCAGCCAGTTGTTGGTAAAACCCGGAATCGCCAGACGGATCATCTGCGGCACCAACACCCGGAAAAACACCTGAAAACGGCTCATGCCGTACGCCATGCCCGCTTCCGCCTGACCTTTGGGGATCGCCATAAAGGCACCACGAAAGGTTTCGGACAGGTACGCACCAAAGATAAAGCCCAAGGTGAACACGCCAGCCGAGAAGGGATTAAGGTCGATGTAGTCGTCGTAGCCCAACAGAGGGGCGACGTTGTTCAGCAGGTTCTGACCGCCGTAAAAAATCAGCAGGATCAGCACCAGATCGGGAATCCCACGAATGACCGTTGAGTACAGATCGCCCAGCCAAGCCAACCAGCGCACTGGCGACAGGCGCATTGAAACACCAATCAGACCTAGAACAATGGCCAGGGCCATGGACGACAAGGCGAGCTGTAGCGTCAGCCAAGCGCCATCGAGGATGACAGCCCCGTAGCCTTTCAACATGATTCAGGCCCTCGAAAAATAGGGTGAAAATTAGGATGAAAAAATGGCGCAAACTTCAGAGATCCTGTCGCTTGCGCCATTTCAGACTTACAGCCGCGATGACTTACTTGGCTTCTGGGCCGTAAATATCGAAGTTGAAGTATTTTTTCTGGATTTCGTCGTACTTGCCGTTTGCACGGATAGCCGTGATGGCACCGTCAATTTTGTCTTTCAGCTCTTTATCGCCTTTACGCACGGCGATACCGATGCCGTCACCGAAGTACTTGGCGTCAGTGAACGAAGGACCTACGAATGCGTAGCCTTTGCCAGCCGGGGTATCGAGAAAACCTTCCTGCAACAGAGTGGCGTCAGCCACGGTGCCGTCCAGACGACCCGCTTCGATGTCCAGGTAAATTTCGTTCTGCGAGCTGTAAGGCACAACAGTGGCGCCTTTAGGAGCGAAGACTTCCTTGGCGAAACGGTCGTGAATCGAACCGCGCTGCACGCCGATCTTCTTGCCTTTGAGTTCTTCCAGCGAATCAGAAACGGTTGAGCCGTCCTTCAACACCAGACGAGCCGGGGTCAGGTAGTAACGATTGGTGAAGTCCACAGACTTCTTACGATCGTCGGTAATCGACATCGAAGACAAGATCGCGTCGATCTTGCGCACCTTGAGGGCGGGGATCAGGCCGTCAAATTCTTGCTCGACCCAAACGCACTTGACCTGCATCTGCTCACACAGAGCGTTACCGATGTCGTAGTCAAAGCCCACAATGCTGCCATCCGGCGCCTTGGAAGCAAACGGAGGGTAAGCAGCTTCAATGCCAATCTTCAGCGGCTTTTCAGCAGCGAAAGCCTGCAAGGACAGCACGGAAAGTGCCAAGGCGCCAAGAAGCACGAGTTTCTTCATCTTAGGACTCCATCGGTAAAGGGCAATAAATGCAGAGTGAGCGCGAGCCCAATATGCGGAGGTTAAACCGGGAATGCGGCGCCACGTCCTACTGGCGTTGCACTGAGATCAGCGCAACGACGACGAGCGAGTGACCGGCATTCTAACGACAGGCTTCAAGCCGTAATTTCTTCAATGCGACAACAAATTACAGATGCACCGAGAAAGGCGACTCCAAGCATTGACAGCCCTTCAAATTCATGCAAGAGCAAAAGACATACAACCTGTATGAGTTGCAAATAGCGGGCCTATTATTCGCAAACCCTTCTATTCCGGCAAGTGTAGCGTTTCATCTTATTTTTAAAGGGCCGCCCAAGCGCTCTAAAACGGTGCCTTTGGTGTCACATAGCCCCGTTTTTGGGCGTGCGGTTACACATCAGGTAACACCTTAATAAACCCCGTACCCCGTAGTAGCTGCCGCAGACTGCGATCTTTTGATCTTTTAAAGATCGCAGCCTGCGGCGGCTCCTACAGGTTAGGCGGCCTAATAAAAAGCCCCGCCTGACAACGCCAGGCGGGGCTTTCTTACAACAAAGGAGGCATTACGCGACCTTCATGCTCTTATGGGTTTCAATCAAATGCTGCACCACGCCCGGATCAGCCAAGGTCGAAATATCCCCTAGGCCGTCATATTCACCGGTGGCAATTTTGCGCAGGATACGACGCATGATTTTGCCCGAGCGCGTTTTCGGCAAGCCCGGCGCCCACTGGATGACATCTGGCGAGGCAATCGGACCAATCTCTTTGCGCACCCAGTTTTTCAACTCCAGACGCAATGCTTCGCTTGGTTCTTCGCCACCATTGAGCGTGACGTAGACATAAATGCCCTGCCCTTTGATGTCATGCGGCACGCCAACAACGGCAGCCTCGGCAACTTTAGGGTGCGCAACCATCGCGCTTTCGATTTCAGCTGTACCCATGCGGTGGCCCGACACGTTGAGCACGTCGTCCACACGACCGGTGATCCAGTAGTAACCGTCTTCATCGCGACGCGCGCCATCCCCCGTGAAGTACATGCCACGGAAAGTCTTGAAGTAGGTATCGACGAAACGATCATGATCGCCGTACAAGGTACGCGCCTGACCCGGCCACGAATCCAGAATCACCAGATTGCCCTCAGCCGCGCCTTCAATCAGGTTGCCCAAGTTGTCTACCAAGGCCGGCACTACGCCAAAGAATGGACGCGCAGCAGACCCAGGCTTGAGTGCGTGCGCCCCCGGCAGCGGGCTCATCATGCAAGCGCCGGTTTCGGTCTGCCACCACGTATCAACAATCGGGCAGCGCTCTTTACCAACCGTCGTGTAGTACCAGTTCCAGGCCTCAGGGTTAATCGGCTCACCCACCGAACCCAGCAAGCGCAAGCTGGAGCCATCCGCATCTTTAACAGCCGCCTGACCTTCGGCCATCATGGCGCGAATGGCGGTGGGTGCGGTGTAGAGGATATTGACTTTGTGCTTGTCGACGATTTTCGACACACGGGTGATGTCCGGGTAGTTCGGCACACCTTCAAACAACACGGTGGTCGCACCATTGGCCAGCGGGCCGTAGACGATGTAGGTGTGGCCTGTGACCCAACCCACGTCAGCCGTGCACCAGTAGACTTCGCCCGGACGGTAATCGAACACACGTTCATGGGTCAGCGCGGCATACAGCAGGTAACCGCCTGTAGTGTGCTGCACACCTTTTGGCTTGCCCGTGGAGCCAGAGGTATAAAGAATGAACAGCGCTTCTTCAGCGCCCATTTCTTTGGGTGCGCAGTGGGTAGAAGCCACTGCCATCAAATCGTGGTACCAAATGTCACGGTGTTTGTACCAGGCAATGTCGCCGCCGGTACGCTTGAACACGATGATTTTCTGCACGCTTGAGGTGTCAGGGTTGGTCAGTGCCACGTCGACATTGGCCTTCAGCGCTGTGCGCTTGCCGCCACGTATGCCTTCGTCGGCCGTGATAACCACTTTGGATTTGCAGTCGATGATCCGACCGGCCAGCGCCTCGGGCGAGAAGCCGCCGAACACCACCGAGTGAATCGCGCCGATGCGGGCGCAAGCCAGCATGGCGACAACCGCCTCAGGCACCATAGGCATATAGATAGTCACGACGTCACCACGGTGAACGTCCTGACCGCGCAAGGCGTTGGCCAGTTTGCACACTTCTTCGTGCAGTTCACGGTAAGTAATGTTGCGCTGCTCGGAAGGATCGTCGCCCTCCCAGATAATCGCGACCTGATCGCCGCGCTCAGCCAGATGGCGGTCCAGGCAGTTGTAGGAAACGTTAAGAGTGCCGTCCGCAAACCATTTGATGTCGACATGGTGGTCGTCGAAGGAGGTCTGTTTGACGGTCGTGAACGGCTTGATCCAGTCGAGGCGCTGGGCTTGCTCGCGCCAGAAGCCATCCGGGTTGACGACGGACTGCTGATACATCGCCTTGTAGGTCGCCTCATCAGTCAGCGTATTGGCTGCAACTTCAGGACGTACGGGATACAGGGAAGCGGCACTCATGTCTCATACCTCAATGTTTGTAGTTGTTGTTTTATGACCCTGTTTTATCCGGGCCTAGCCGTGAGATCCATTCGACGTTGGTAGTAAGAAACACACAGAAAAACCATGGCTTTTCTGCGCAAGGCTCAAGAACAAGGCTGACAGCGCTTTATCCTTCGCTGCCCAGTTCGAAAAACCTCAATGCACAACCTGTTTTCGACGATTGTTGCAGATTCTGTCAACAGTCTTTATCAAAAGCCCCTCTATATGCCTGCACGTCACAGGCCTAAAATTCATCTCGCCAACCAAGGCACTGCGATTAACGCAAGTTACAGCCCCCACGAAGGCCTATTTAATCGCTCTTAATCACTTTAGTTCCACACGCAACCTCACAAGGGTTGCGTGACCCAACTCGACCCAAGACAGGTAAAAAAGAAATGAAAGCGTTGTTAGTTCTGGCCATCAGCAGTGTGTGTTTAAGCGCGTTTGCTGATGAAGCAAGTCCTCAGGTTTCGCAGCAAAAAACAGCAGTAGAACAGTACTCCTACTCGTCCGAACTGGACATTGCCAAAGTGATTTCCACGAGCGAAATCCCCAGTGTTTGCGAAGTAGTACCGGCTCAAATGGTTTATCTGGACTCGCACGGCATGCAGCACACCCTTGAATACCGCGTCATGGGCAACGGCTGCTCCAACGGTTAATTAAAGGGCTCAGCCTTTATTAAACGCTCAAACACTTTATTTGTTAATGCGGTCCATCGCGGCACTTAACTGCACCATTTAATGCACTCACTTACTTGATTGCAGAGTTACCTGCCTGCGCTTATATCGCCAGGGAATTATTAAATGAAACGCGCTTTAATCATGGCTTTAAGTGTGTCTGTACTTGCCGGCGCTGCTTTTGCTGCTGACGGTTATGACCACACTCATTCAGCTACATTTGCCGAAGATGGCTACGACAACACCCGTTCAGCCACATTTGCCGAAGACGGCTACGACAACACCCGCTCAGCCACTTTCGCCGAAGACGGCTACGATCGCACCAAAGGTCATCGCTTGAGCTAACACCGCCTCGACTTAACGCCCGGTTTCGACCGGGCTTAGTCTGCCCCGCAATAAAAACCCCGCAACACCCTCCTCTCGCCCCAGCCGCAGCTAAGCTTATGTCTAGGTCAAAATTAGGGCATTTCGTCGCATCGACCGAAAAAAAACTGGCTGAAATACCCTGTACAAAACCCTATACTGGCGCCTTCCAAAGGGAGCACAAACCCTTGAGCGGGCTGTAGACCACGCTACTCCGGCCTTCAGGGCCAGGGCGACCACAACGTCCCCCGAGCGACAGCGGAGCAGCCCCCCGAAAACATTCATGTTTTTGCGTGCGTACATCGCGACTGCAGCAACATTCCTTAGATCCAAGTGGCCTATGGGCCGTGTGTAAAACCAACCATCAGTGTTATCACACGGGCACAAGGCCCTCACGCAGGAGACGACACGTCATGCTGAGCTGGGACGAATTCGACAAAGAAGACGAAGGCGAAGTCGCTGTTAAAGGCGCCAACGCTGGCCACGCTACCGAAGCCAATATGGACCGCCTTGACGCCGCAGGCGGCGTTGCAGCCCAGGAAGCTCGTGCAGTCACCGCTACCGACTCTGCTGCAATCAAGCGGGCCAAGGCAGCCCTAGACAACCTAGACATCGCTGAAGGCCTGGCCGAACTCGAAGGCGCAAGCGCTCGCGTTGCTGTCGACGAAAAAATGATGATCAACTGCCGCGCCGACCTTAACCAGCTCGTACCGTTCAAGTACGACTGGGCGTGGCAGAAGTATCTGGACGGTTGCGCAAACCACTGGATGCCGCAAGAAGTCAACATGACCGCCGACATCGCCCTCTGGAAAAACCCCGAAGGCCTGACCGACGACGAACGCCGCATCGTGATGCGTAACCTGGGCTTCTTCTCCACTGCCGACTCCCTGGTTGCCAACAACCTCGTGCTGGCCGTGTACCGCCTGATCACCAACCCGGAATGCCGCCAGTACATCCTGCGCCAGGCGTTCGAAGAGGCGATCCACACCCACGCTTACCAGTACTGCATCGAATCGCTGGCCATGGATGAAGGCGAAATCTTCAACATGTACCACGAGATCCCATCGGTCGCTAAAAAGGCCACGTGGGGCCTGAAGTACACCCGTTCGATCTCAGATCCGAAGTTCGAAACCGGCACCGTTGAGACCGACAAAGAGCTGCTGCGCAACCTGATCGCCTACTACTGCGTTCTGGAAGGCATCTTCTTCTACTGCGGCTTCACTCAGATCCTGTCGATGGGTCGCCGCAACAAGATGACCGGCGTTGCCGAGCAGTTCCAGTACATCCTGCGTGACGAATCCATGCACCTGAACTTCGGCATCGATGTGATCAACCAGATCAAAATCGAAAACCCGCACCTGTGGGACGCCGAAATGAAGGAAGAGGCTTCGCAGATGATCCTGCAAGGCACCCAGCTTGAAATCGAATACGCGCGTGACACCATGCCACGCGGCGTATTGGGCATGAACGCGGCCATGATGGAGGACTACCTCAAGTTCATCGCTAACCGCCGCCTGTCGCAAATTGGTCTGAAAGAAGAGTACCCAGGCACCACTAACCCATTCCCATGGATGAGCGAAATCATGGACTTGAAGAAAGAGAAAAACTTCTTCGAGACGCGGGTTATTGAGTACCAAACTGGCGGCGCACTGAGCTGGGATTGATTCCGGGATTGATTTGACTGCTGTTGAAAGGGCTGCCGCAAGGCGGCCCTTTTTATTGGGCGCACGAAAGGTAATGCTAAGAAAAGGGGCTGGAACTGATTCAAAAAATGAGTTTGATCGCCTTTGAAAACAGCTGTATAAAAAAACAGTATATTTTCAAGCACTGACTCAGCCCTGGAGACTCCCCTATGCCCAACTCAGCCATGCGCAGTACGTTTGAACGAATCGTTATTAACCAATTCACCCCACTGCACTGCGCACAAGCCCGCGACATGCTCGGCTGGAGCGTCGAACATCTGAGTGAGCTGTCCAAGGTTTCGGTCCCCGCCATTCAACGCTTTGAAGCCAGCGGCCCCATCCGCGATGTCACCCGGCTTGCACTGGCTTACTGCCTGGAAGCCGAAGGCTTGGTGTTCTTTCCCGGCTTTGCACCAGGCCGGGGCGGCAATATTCGTGGCACCACTCCCGACCCGATAGGCCGGGAAGACTTCGCCCTCATCGAGTAATAACCCCACACCTTAGAGGCGGACGTGTTTGCGTGGTACCGGATCGACGGCGTGCGCTTCGAGCCACCAAGCACGGCCTTTGTGGGGCTCTAGCAGGTTAAACGCCTCGCCCATTGCTGGCGTTGAAATGAGCACATTGCGCTCGTTTGCCAACGCCACAATGCGGTCAAACGGCTCGTGCCAAGCATGAAAGGCCAAATCAAAAGTACCGTTATGGATAGGCAGCAGCCAGCGCCCTTTCAGGTCGATGTGAGCCTGCAAACTATGCTCGGGCTGCATGTGCACGTCTGGCCAGTCAACGTTGTAGGCACCCGTTTCCATAAGGGTCAGATCGAAGGGGCCAAACTGCTCGCCGATTAATTTAAACCCGTCGAAGTAACCTGAGTCGCCACTGAAGAAAATTCGCACGTTATCAATGATCATCACCCACGACACCCACAGCGTCTCGTTGTGGTCGAACAAGCCCCGACCTGAAAAGTGCTGGCAGGGTGTGGCGATAAAACGAATACCTTCACGCTGGGTTTCTTGCCACCAATCCAGTTGCTGAACTTTTTGCGCGGGCACGCCCCACTTAATCAGCAGGTCACCCACCCCCAACGGCGCCAAAAAGTGCTGCGTTTTGGCTGCCAGTTGCAGGACGGTTTTTTGATCAAGGTGATCGTAGTGGTTATGCGAAAGAATAACGCCTTCCAGCGGTGGAAGTTCATCCAGGCTAATCGGCGGCGCATGAAAACGCTTGGGGCCCGCCCACTTAAAAGGCGACGCACGCTCGGCATACACCGGATCTGTCAGCCAGAACGTGCCTTTGAGTTTGAGCAGTAAGGTGGAGTGCCCTAGGCGAAACACGCTGAAATTCGGTGCGCTCTCCAACGCCTCACGGGTCAAGGGTTTAACGGGGACAGGCGCAGCAGGACGGGTATTCGCAGGCTTGTGAAAAATCATTTTCCAAAAAATGCCCAAGGTTTTCCCCAGGCTCGCTGCTGGCCTGACACCTTGGTTACGAAACTTCCCTTGATGCTGCTCGGCAGGCATTAGCCTGTTCGTTTCAGAAGGCTCGATTGGCATGCTGCAAAGACTCCATCGACGCAAAGCGAGAGTATTACGCCTGTTTTTTGAACGATTGAAGGCTAGTCGTCATTTTCTAACAACAAAAAAAGCTAGTCTTGATGCAATTCACTTTAAATCCCTCGATGGTTACTGAATATTACGAACGTGATAATCGATAGCCTTCCGCTAAAGCGACACTTCGTCGTGCTCTCTGGCGGCAACCAAACCTCAAGCCTCAACACCGTGCGCAGATAACTATGGACAATCAAAGAGGCAAAGGTTTGTCATTCGCCAGACGCATCTATGCGCCTCGAACCTTTGGCCTAGCAATTGGCTGCCTCAGCGTGTCGGCAGCCATGTACCCACTCAATATGCCCGCCTGGGTCTGGGCGCTGTTGCTGACCTGCGGTTTTATATGGCCGCACCTGGCCTATCAACGATCTTCCCGCTCGGATTATCCCTATCGGGCAGAACGTCACAACATGCTAATGGACTCTGTATTCGGAGGTTTTTGGGCTGCAACCATCCAGTTCAATCCGCTCCCGTCGGTGACCATCCTGTCGATGATGATCATGAACAATGTGGCCGTCGGAGGCCCAAAAATGTTGGTCCGTGGGACTGTGGCACAAGCCGTTGGAGTCGCCCTTTCGTGGCTGTTGTTTGGCGTAGGCTTTAACCCCGACACTACTCCCATACAAGTCTATGCCTGTTTGCCCATGCTGACGCTTTACCCATTAGCAATCGGCATGGTCAGCTATCGGCTGGCTAACACTCTGGCTGAACACAAGCGCGCACTGAGCGACCTCAGCCGCACCGACAGCCTGACCGGCCTGCTCAATCACGGGTCATGGAAGGACTTGTTACAGCTCAGCTTCCAAAAATGCCAGCGGACACATTCAAATGCCACCTTGGCGCTGATTGATATCGACCATTTCAAGCGCATCAATGACAGCTATGGACACATTGTCGGCGACAGCGTGTTGCGACAGCTAAGCACCGCACTCCAGGAAAACCTACGCGCAGACGACTTGGCCGGTCGGTATGGCGGCGACGAATTTTGCGTCATTTTGCCCAACCGCTCCCTGCTGCAAGCGCAAGAAATCATGGAGCGTTTGCGTCATGTGTGTCGCAGCTACAGTTACCCCGACGAGCCAGATTTGCAGGTGAGCCTGAGCATTGGCCTAGCCTCATGCCGCCCCGAACTCGCGGACGCATCCATGTGGCTGAACGAGGCTGATAAGGCGCTGTATATTGCCAAGAACACTGGCCGCGACAAAATCAGCATTGGGGCTGCGGATCTACTGGCGGTCACAATCCTGAGCAAGCCATAAACAACCGAAGCGAGAATGAGCCCCCCAATGAGTACAGACGCCCGCGACCCGACATCCACCCCAAAAAAAGTTGATCACTTACGCTTTCACCGGGCACACGCGCACTTGGACTCAACCTTTGGCAGCGACACATTCGCCTTAAAAGCCGAAGCCTTTGCGCGTTTTTTTGGCACCCCCACGTTTCTGGGCGCACAAACCCTCATCGTGGTGATCTGGGTCTGCTTGAACCTGTTTGGCGTCACACACTTTGATATTTACCCGTTCATCCTTCTAAATCTGGCCTTCAGCCTGCAATCGGCTTACGCAGCGCCGCTGATTCTGCTCGCCCAAACCCGTCAGGCCGAACGCGATAAAGCCCAGGCCGATGCTGATGCCCAGCACCGCGAAGCACTGGCCGTAACCAACAGCGAACGGCAAATTGCAGCGGCTCAAACCGCTGAACAGATCAGGGCACTGCTGGAGCAAAACACTCGGCTAACTGAAATGACCAAGACGCTAACCGAGCGTATCGAGAGCTTGACCTCAGAAATGCATCAGCACCTTATTGTGCGCAACAAGCCTTAACTCAGACAGCGGCGAACAGCCGTGATCTCGGGGACGTCCTGACGCTGCATGTACACCCGCAAGGGCTCGGTAATGTTCAAGCGATCGTCGATATTTTGATCCAGCAACAACTGAATCAACTCGCGTTTGAGGGTCATGGTGTCTGCAGCGCCTGCCTGCCAGACAAACTCGCTGGTGGGCGTGATGTTGTCGTCGGCAACATCCATTCCAAAAGAGTCTTCACTAAAACGAACAATGTAGTGTTCTGTCTTACGATTGAAACCAACAAAACCGTTAAGTTGATCAGCAGCCTGGCAGATTAACTGCGAAGTGATACGCATGGTAAACCTCATTGACGACTAGGGATGATGGTTTACACGCAAGATGGAACGCTGGTCCCTCTGCCGGGGACGCTATTGACCCAAGGGTACTGCACAATTTTTCTAATACCAAGGACCTCACACTGCCCGACTTCGCCAAGGCCAATGGCCCCATCGACACAGGCCCGTCGCCATAGAAGCGGCGCAGTAATCCTTTGTTGGAGCGAATCGTTTAAAAGACCGCTCAAGCTCACTCCTACAGATTTCAGGCGCAGGGCGAAAATTAAGGGTGAGTTAAGTTGCGATGGTTAATCTGATCCCACTTAAACAGCTCACCCCAGAGGGATTAAACATGAAAGCACTTAACGTAATGTTCGCCGCCGCAGCACTCACTTTGACGGCTGGTTTAGCTCAGGCCGATGTTCGCCCGGACCATATTCCAGGGTTGCTCAAATCAGGCGAAATCACCTCGTTTGAAAAGTTGAATCAAACTGCAATCAACCAACATCCTGGCGCAACCATCGTTGACACCGAGCTTGATCATTCTTTCGGCAAACTGGTCTATGAAGTAGAACTGAAGGATGCCAAGGGCCTTAAGTGGGAGGTCAGCCTGGACGCAAAAACGGCCGAAATATTGGAAAACAAGCAAGACACCTAAGTCAGGTTAACCCCCCAAAGCCGTGCCCTGAATGTGAGAGGCGCGGCTTTTTTTTGGACATCCGACCTTACAATTTTCGTACACCATTGCGCAGGCTCGCTAGAATCATCTTTTAATACGCTTAGACCGAGAACACCTTCTATGAGGCCAAGTGCCGCGGCCGATATCGCCACGATTAACCGGATCAGTGCTGTCCCGGCGATTCTGCAGGTCATTACAGAAATGACCGGTATGCGTTTTGCAGCGGTGGCGCGTGTTACCCAACAAACTTGGACCGCATGCGCAGTACGCGACAATCTGGGCTTTGGCCTGAACCCCGGCGGGGAGTTGGATCTGGTCAGTACCTTGTGCTTTGACAGCATGAACTCTTTCCTACCGATCATCATCGATAAAGCCAGCGAAGACCCGGTGTATCAACACCACCACACTCCAAAGATCTATCGGTTCGAAAGCTACATCACCATTCCAGTATTCCGCACCGACGGTGGTTTCTTTGGCACCTTGTGTGCACTCGATCCCAACCCGGCGAACCTTAAAAACAGCGCTATCCAAAGCACAATGGAGTCTTTTTCGCGCCTGCTGTCATTGCAAATTGAGGCAGAAGAAAACCTGCAGCGTGCAGAAACAGCGTTGGCTCAAGAGCGCGAAAACGCGGAGTTACGTGAACAGTTCATTGCAGTGCTCGGGCATGATCTGCGCAATCCTTTATTTGCAATCACCACAGCAGCCGAGCGCTTATTGCGCAAACACCCTGATCCTCAAACCCACAGCCTAGTCCAGCACATAAAAGCCTGCGGCGATCGCGCCACACAACTGGTTGAAGAAATTTTGGACTTTGCCCGAGGACAGCTGGGTAGCGGTATTCCAGTGACACTGCACGAATGCCCAAACCTCAACCTGATGCTCGAACACGTGATTTCAGAGGTGCAGCACGTTAACCCCGAACGTCAGATTCACTCGATCATCGGGCCGTTCGATACGATTAAATGTGACAGCAACCGCTTGGCCCAACTGCTCTCAAACCTGCTAGCCAATGCCATCACCCATGGTTCTGCGACAGGACCGGTGCTGGTCACAGCCTTGGTCCGCGACCAGATATTCACCCTCTGCGTGGTCAATCAGGGCAAGCCTATTGCGAGTGATGTTCTACCGCACCTTTTCCAGCCCTATTCGCGCCCTGCCAACGATACCCCGCAAGCCGGCCTTGGGCTGGGTCTGTACATTGCCAGTCAGATTGCCTTGTCACACCACGGCCAACTCAGCGTGGTATCGAATGAACAACAGGGCACGATTTTTACCTTCACCTTGCCGCTTTTTCAGAACGTTGAGGCCTAGCATGCAGACCCGCCTCTGCGCTTATGAAGACCTGAACCCCGCGCAACGCGCACTGTTGCGCGGCATTGAGGTACAGCCGCAACAGATCACCTTTTGCGGAGACATCGAATCAGCCCTGCATTCGCTGCCGACCCAATCCCATATCGGAATCAAAGGTTTCGTGCTGCTCAGCGACGAACAGCCCGTGGCCTTCATGATCCTTAAGCGCCAACCACTTTTGCCGCACTGGGCCGAACCTGACAGCGCAACCCTGCACGCCTTTCAAGTGGACAGACGCGTCCAAGGCCAAGGGCTGGGCAAAATCTGCATGCACGAACTCGCACAGGCCATGAACGAGCTATGGCCTGAAGTACGTCAATTAATGTTATCGGTCAGCCCGTTTAACACCCATGCCGTGGCCTTTTATCTGAGCCAAGGCTGGGTCGAATGCGGGGAGGCCTATCGCGGCGAACGGCGTATGGCCATTACGCTCCCGCCTGTGGAGCAGGTGCTGCACGCGGTATAACAGTGAGCCCGATGCCCAGTAATCCTTCACCGGTGTGTGCACTGTAATCGTCGCTGTAGCACTCGAATTCAGAGGCATGCGCCGCGTCATAACTCGATGCGGGCAGCCGGTCATTCCAGATCGCCTGAAAAACCTGGCTTACGTTATCCAACGACCCGCGATGCTCGAAGACGCCATACGAGCCTGTTTGCAGGAAAAAAAACTTACCCAATCCATCTAGACAAAAGGCCATCATCGCCCTTATTGTCTCGCCCAGACCACCGCAGTGGTCAACGTCGCTCGGACGGTTCCGGGCGCTTACGTATCAGAGGCAAACATGGCTGACCAAGGTTCGCCGCGCCGCTTTGCGCGCATAGATCGACTTCCCCCCTACGTTTTCAACATCACGGCTGAGCTGAAGATGGCCGCCCGACGTCGTGGCGAAGACATTATCGACTTCAGCATGGGCAACCCTGACGGCCCGACTCCGCCGCATATCGTTGAAAAACTCTGCACCGTCGCACAGCGTGAGGACACTCACGGCTACTCAACGTCGCGTGGCATTCCGCGTCTGCGCAGGGCTATTTCTCGCTGGTACGCCGACCGTTACAACGTCGAGATCGACCCGGAACACGAAGCCATTGTGACCATTGGCTCCAAAGAAGGCCTGGCGCACTTGATGCTCGCCACCCTCGATCAGGGCGACACCGTGTTGGTACCAAACCCCAGCTACCCGATTCACATCTATGGCGCGGTAATTGCCGGTGCCCAGGTGCGCTCGGTGCCATTGATTCCGGGCGTGGATTTTTTTGCCGAGCTGGAAAAAGCCATTCGCGGCTCAATCCCTAAGCCAAAAATGATGATCCTGGGCTTCCCGTCAAACCCGACGGCGCAGTGTGTCGAACTGGACTTCTTCGAGCGCGTGGTCGCGCTGGCCAAGCAATATGACGTGTTGGTGGTCCACGACCTGGCCTACGCCGACATCGTGTATGACGGCTGGAAAGCGCCTTCGATCATGCAGGTTCCAGGCGCTAAAGACATTGCCGTCGAGTTTTTCACCCTGTCTAAAAGCTACAACATGGCAGGCTGGCGAATTGGCTTCATGGTCGGCAACCCGGAGCTGGTAAACGCACTGGCGCGGATCAAGAGCTACCACGACTACGGCACATTTACCCCGCTGCAAGTGGCGGCAATTGCGGCACTTGAAGGCGATCAACAGTGCGTCAAAGACATTGCCGAGCAATACCGTCAACGCCGAAACGTATTGGTTAAAGGCTTGCACGAACTGGGCTGGATGGTTGAAAACCCGAAAGCGTCGATGTACGTCTGGGCCAAAATTCCCGAAGCGTATGCCCATATGGGTTCGCTGGAGTTTGCCAAGAAGCTGCTGTCAGATGCCAAAGTATGCGTCTCACCCGGCGTAGGCTTTGGTGAATACGGCGACGACCATGTGCGTTTTGCCCTGATTGAAAACCAGGACCGCATCCGCCAGGCCTTGCGTGGCATTCGCGCCATGTTCCGAGCAGATGGGTTGAACGCCAGCTAATCTGAGAAACCAAAACCTGTAGCCGCTACCGCAGGCTGCAATAAGGGCCGGAGGACCTTCGCTTTGAGGGTCGCTACGCACCTCATCGCAGCGTTCGGCAGCGACTACAGAGTTTTGCGGATGTTAGACCACCAACGACAACAGCAGGATGAAGATCAAACCGACAACCGAGAGGATGGTTTCCATCGCGGTCCAGGTTTTGAAGGTTTCAGCCACGGTCATGTTGAAGTACTGCTTAACCAGCCAGAAACCCGCATCGTTCACGTGAGACAAGATCAACGAGCCCGCGCCCGTTGCCAGTACTAACAACTCGCGGTTCACGCCCGGAATCAAATCCACCACCGGCAACACAATCCCCGCCCCGGTAATGGTCGCCACGGTCGCAGAACCGGTCGCGATGCGAATCACTGCTGCTACCAGCCACGCCAACAAGATCGGCGAGATTTGCGCGTTCACGGCCATGTGCCCGATTACATCACCCACACCACTGGCGACCAGCATTTGCTTGAAGCCACCGCCCGCACCAATGATCAAAATGATCGCAGCAGTCGGCGCCAGACTCGCGTCGAGCAACTTGAGGATGCGCTTGGAATCAATACCCTGCCGCGCACCAAAGGTGTAGAGCGACAGCAGCAGCGCCAGCAACAGCGCACTGATCGGGTGGCCGATCATGTCCATCCACACGCGGAAGAAGTTGCCATCCGGCAACGCCACGTCGGCAAAGGTCTTGAGCAACATCAGGAACACCGGCAACAGCACCGTAATCAGCGTGATGCTAAAGCTTGGCAGGCTGCTGGACTCAGGCTCGCTGGCCAGTTGATCCATAAGCTCCTGAGACGGGTTGCCCGGGATGTACTTGGAGATGAAGGACCCGTAAATCGGGCCTGCAATGATCGCCGTCGGCAACGCCACGATCAGGCCATACAAAATGGTTTTACCAATGTCGGCACCAAACACGCCAATCGCCAGCAATGGGCCAGGATGTGGCGGCACCAAGCCATGCACTGCGGACAGGCCGGCGAGCAACGGGATGCCGATTTTAATCAACGACACGCCCGTGCGGCGAGCAACGATAAACACCAACGGGATCAGCAACACAAAGCCGATTTCGAAGAACAGCGGAATGCCGACCAAAAACGCGGCAAACATCATCGCCCACTGAACCCGCTCCTTACCAAAGGCACGAATCAGCGTACGGGCAATCTGGTCCGCGCCACCCGAGTCAGCCATCATTTTTCCGAGCATGGTGCCCAATGCCAAAATGATCCCGACAAAGCCCAGCACACCCCCAAAACCGTCTTGGAACGATTTAATAATCAGGCCCGCAGGCATACCGGCAGTCAAACCCAAAAACGCAGAGGCGATAATCAACGCGATAAATGGGTGCAGCTTGAATCGGGTGATCAATACGATCAGCCCGATAATGGTCACGACTGCATCAAGCAGCAGAAACGTGTTGTGTGACATGCCTAGCATGGGGCGTCTCCTGCCTTGTTTTTGTTCTCAAGTGCGAATGTGCAGCCTTCGCTGAAACGGACAGCGCTATCTTTTTGAAACAAATTCATGAGGTTGCCAGCAAAGAGTGTTCACACCACCAATCACGGGCAGCGCCCGCCAACTGGTCAATATCCAGCGCTGCCGCATTCAGCGTCAGCACCAAAGGTTCTTGGCTCGGCGACTCAAGGGCGGCGAACTGGCTGTCAATAAGGGTCTTGGGCATAAAGTGCCCCGGACGATGAGCCACTCGGTCTGCAGCCACTTGCGGCGTCAGTTCCAAGAACACAAAACCCAAGCCATCGACAGCACCCCGCAAACGCTCGCGATAACGCAGTTTTAGCGCCGAACAGGTCAAGACCGGGCGCTGGCCACGAGCAACCGCCGCGCGCAATTCATCGCACAAGCTGTCTAGCCAGCCAGCACGGTCTTCATCCGTAAGGGGGATACCGGCGCTCATTTTTTCAATGTTGGCCGTCGGGTGAAACGCATCGCCTTCAATCGGGGTCGCACCATTGAGCTGGCACAACGCCTGGCTCACGCTGGACTTGCCACAGCCGGCAACCCCCATGATGACCAGAGCAGTGATAGGTTGACTCATGAAACACCTCAGTCCGTAGACAGCGCTGTCTTTATCAGTGCATTCACTACTTGAAAGCAAAGCACAAAGACCAGGCTACCGACGTCTATTTCTCGTTTTTATGGGGAGACGCCGTGACGCTCTCGACATACAAAGATATTGAATCGTCCTACAGACAATCAGGCAATTGCCGACACGCAAGGACAGCGCTACCTTAGTGACTTGTTTTTTGTTTGGCAAGCCGCCCCGATGACCTCTTCTAAAAACGATAAAAACCCCCGCACCACGGGTCGCCCCACCCTCAATGAGGTGGCACGCCTTGCCGGCGTCAGCCCGATTACCGCCTCGCGTGCCCTGCGCGGTATCAGCAGTGTGGCCACGGAGCTGTCAGAGAAGGTGCGCTGGGCAGCCGATGAGCTGAACTACGTGGTTAACCCGGCCGCTCGGGCGCTGGCTTCAGCGCAAAGCCATTCCGTGGTGGTGCTGGTACCGTCCTTGTCCAACCTGCTATTTATCGACACCCTCGAAGCGATACACGAGGTGTTGCGCCCTAAGGGCTTTGAAGTGCTAATCGGCAACTATCACTACTCGCGTGATGAAGAAGAGAACCTGCTGCGCAACTACATGGCTTACCAGCCGCGCGGCCTCTTGCTGACTGGCTTTGACCGCTCTGAAAGCTCGCGACGCATGATTGAAGCGAGCAACACGCCCTGCGTGTACATGATGGAATTGGATGCGGGCGCAGGCCTGAACTGTGTCGGATTCTCGCAATTAAAAGCGGGCGAAACCGCTGCTCATCATTTGATCTCACGCGGGCGCCGCCAATTGGCCTACATCGGCGCGCAACTCGATCAACGCACCCTCTTACGCGGCGAAGGGTACCGCCGCGCCTTGCAGGAAGCCGGTTTGTACAATCCAGACCTTGAAGTGCTGACGCCACGCCCTTCATCTGTGGGCTTGGGCGGCGAATTGTTCTTGCAGTTACTGGCCAGCCATCCACAGGTGGATGCGATCTTTTTTGGTAACGATGACCTTGCCCACGGCGCTTTGCTGGAAGCCGCACGTATCGGGATCAAAATTCCAGAGCAAATTTCCATCCTGGGCTTCAACGACCTGCCCTCCTCCGAATTCATGGTGCCGCGCCTCAGCAGCATTCGCACGCCCAGAGAAGCCATTGGCCGTCGCGCCGCTGAACAGATGCTCACCCTGATGGCCGGAAACAAAGTGCAACAGCCGGTGCAAGACATGGGGTTTGAGTTGATGCTGCGTGAAAGCACCTGATACCGCCGATAAGCTCCTACACGAGGTTGATCGGCTAATTTATCTGCAGCGTCGAGTTGAACTGACTGATGGCGTCGACCACGTGTTTGGAGCCTTGCTGGATTTCCAGAATCGCTTCGCCCGCTTCATTGGCCAACGAAACCCCGAGCCCGGTTCGGCTCAAGCTTGATTGCATGCTGGTCACCGCACTCAGCGATAAGTCGTGATTTTTGCGCACCACCTCGACGATTTCCAAGGTGGCCGCACTGGTGCGCGCCGCCAGGCTTCGGACTTCGTCTGCCACCACCGCAAAACCTCGTCCATGCTCACCGGCACGCGCCGCTTCGATGGCCGCATTAAGCGCCAGCAGATTGGTTTGATCTGCGATGCCGCGAATGGTCTGCACAATTTTTCCGATGATGTCAGATTGCTTACTCACCGCGTCGATACTTTGTGCGGCCTCGTTGAGGTCTTTGGAAATGGCCTCAATGGTCTGCACCGTCTGTTGAACCACCTGTGAACCTTTCTGTGCACACGCGTCATTTTGTACTGATGTCGCGTGGGCAGATTCGGCAGCCGTTTGCAGATTAGTGACTTGTGCGGTGATGTCGCTGGCGAACTTCACCACTTTGTACAGACGCCCTTTGGCGTCAAATATCGGGTTATAGGAGGCTTCCAAGAACACGGTATGACCGTATTTATCGACCCGTTCAAAGCGCCTGGAATGGTATTCGCCACGATTGAGCGAGGCCCAAAAGGCCTTGTACTCGGATGATTCAGCCTCACTGCGGCGGCAGAACATGCTGTGGTGCTGACCCACAATTTCATCGAGAGAGTAATGCAGGGTATCGAGTAAGTTCTGGTTGGCATTGATGACTCGACCATCGGGCGAAAACTCAATCATGGCCATGGAGCGACTCAGGGCATTCACGATGCTCTGATTCTCATGTTCCTTATTGATCCTTTCGCTAATCTCGGCAGCCACTTTGATGACACTGGTTACCTGGCGATTTGCATCGGTAATCGGCATGTAACTGGCTTCAAGCCAAATTTCGCGCCCTGCTTTATCAAGTCGTGAAAACGTCCCGCTCAGTGGTGTGCCATTCGCCAGGCTTTTCCAGAACTGGGCATATTCGATTCCACGCTGATAAGCGTCTTCGCAAAAAAGACGGTGATGCTTGCCCCGAATTTCATCAACGCTGTAGCCCATCACTCGGCAAAAGTTATCGTTGGCTTCAAGAATGATGCCTTCAGGGCTAAATTCAATCATCGCCATTGAGCGACTGACGGCCACTAACTTAGCCTTCATATCATCCAAAGAGCAGCTAAGGCGTTGATTCTCAAGCAGGTCGGCTTTGCGGTGTAAATTAAACATGACTCAACCCCTGAAGATGCTGCTTATTGACGAATCGATAATTTCAAGGCGCACGAAACCGCAAGCGAATTAGGCGCTTATTGTTAACGTAATACTCATTCAGGGGTAATGATGTACAGATCAGCCCCCTTGCGCTGAAGCATAGACAGACAACAAAAGGGTGCAAGCCAATTGCCACCAAGCCGCGACGAAACGCTCACAATGAGAAGATGGACTAAAGGAGCGATGCACAAGCAATAAAAGCAAAAGCCCGAAAATAGGGCTTTTGCTGGATCAATCAGTGGCCAAATAATCCGACTTCAGATTTTTTGGTTTTTTTATCAGCGCGTTTTTCATCGGCTGTTTTGGCAGGTTTTTTCTTAGCGGCTTTCTTTGAATCCATACCTTTGGCCATAATATGCGCTCCACTGTTCAGGGATGTGACCACAGGTATAACACTGATCGCAGGCTAACTATTATTTAAAAACAGTTATTCAAAAATGAATGGGGCTTAACCCATTTTAATTGCGAATAATCACCATGCTTCGCGCTAACTATCGCGCCGAAACTAACCCAAGAGCGTGTATATAATGCGCCCCCGTTATCAACGCCTGTGGACGTCATGACAACCCTTGTTTACGCCCCCCTCGAAGCGCCGCTGTGGCCACTCATGAATAAGTTTTATCGCGCTCATCAGTCGTCGATGAAAGCAAGTAAAGACTCGCAATTGTGGGTAGCTCGCCAAGAAGAGATCGTCGCCGGCTTGTGTTTGCGCCCCGCAGCCCACGGCCACTGGTTGACCGGTTTATTTGTTGCACCTGCGGTGCGTGGGCGTGGGATTGCCGCTGCATTGGTGGGTACGGCGGCGTCCACTTGTGAAGGGCCGGTTTGGTTATTCTGCGACCCTGAGTTGCAAGGGTTCTATGAAAGGCTGGGGTTTAGCCTAGATACCGACTTACCCCAGGTGCTGCATGAGCGTCTGGTGCGCTATCAACGCAACAAAGCGATGATAGCAATGGGCCTGACACCTACTCTTTAGTGCCAGGTTCCAGATCAGGGAACAGCACGTCGATGAAACCAAACTTGTTGAAATCCTTGATCCTGGACGGGTACAAGCGGCCGATCAGGTGATCGCATTCATGCTGCACCACCCGCGCATGGAAACCTTCGGCCACGCGTACGATCGGTTCCCCTTTAGGGGTAAAACCTTCGTAACGGATCTTCTGAAAACGCTCAACTGTCCCGCGCAGCCCTGGCACTGACAAGCAGCCTTCCCAATCCTCTTCGACCGCGGGACTCAACGGGGTGATCAGCGGGTTTATAAGGATGGTTTGCGGCACGGCCTCTGCATCGGGGTAACGCTCGCTGTGCTCGAAGCCGAAGATCACCAATTGCAGGTCAACCCCGATTTGTGGAGCTGCCAAACCTACACCTCCGGCGTGCTCCATGGTCTGCAACATGTCATCGATCAATTGCCAGAGTTCTGGCGTATCAAACATTTCGGAGGGTACTGGCGGAGCAACCCGTAGCAGGCGCTCATCACCCATTTTCAAAATTTCACGAATCATGATCAGGCTTCATCTGAAGTGGGTTTAAGGGAGTGGTCACGCCCCAGACCGGACACATGATGTTTGACCTCGGCATCATCGGACTCATCGAATGTTTTTTCACCCGCGTCCTTGCCTTCGGCGGACATGTGCTCAATCACAGCGTTCATTTCAGCGCCCAGTAACAGCACGGCTGCCGAAATGTAGAAGTACAGCAACAGCACAATAATTGCGCCGATGCTGCCATACATGGCGTTGTAATCGGCAAATGTTTTGACATAAAAAGCAAAACCCAGCGAGGCCAGAATCCAGACCACTACGGCCAAGACCGAGCCTGGCGTGATAAAGCGAAACTTCTGTTCGACATCGGGCATTACGTAATAGATGACAGCCACGGCAATCATTAGCAACAAGATGATTACCGGCCAGCGCAGAATGGTCCACAGCGTGACCACAAACTCTTCAAGGCCCACCTGACCGGCTAGCCAGCTCATCACTTGCGGGCCGAGCACCATCAGCGCAGCGGCAGCCAGAAGCATGCCGGCAAGACCAATGGTGTAGAAAATAGACAGCGGGAAACGCTTCCACGCAGGACGGCCCTCAACCACGTCATAGGCCGCATTCATTGCGCTCATCATCAGCCGCACACTGGCCGAGGCGGTCCACAACGCGATCACGATACCCACCGAGAGCAACCCACCCTTGGACTGCTGCAATTGGTCGATCACCGGATTGACTTGCTCCAGCGCTTGGGGCGGCAGCACCAGTTCGGACTGCAAACGCAGCCAGGAGAAGAAGTCAGGCAAATGCAAAAAACCGATCAGTGCAATCAGAAACAGGATGAACGGGAACAGCGAGAAGAGCATTTGATAGGCCAGCGCAGAGGCATAGGTCGACATTTCATCGTCGATAAACTCTTTGACTGTGCGAATTAACACTTTGCCTAACGGCAAGCCCTTCAAGACCGGAAAAAACATAGCGTCTCCTTTCGCCGCTTAAAAATGGGGTTCAACACGCCCTCCTACGGATTAAAGGGGGTTTTACCTCAAAAGTAGTCTAACTGGCGACTTTGGAAACATTTAACCGCCAAACCTGTAAAAACGGCCACCCGAGAGGTGACCGCTATAACGCTGTGACAAGAGGCAGAATTAAGCTTTGTCGATGGTTTTCTTCACCGCGTCTTTGGCCTTGCCAACTGCCTGTTGTCCTTCGCCTTTCAACTCCTGGGCCTTACCTTCTGCGCGCAGCTTGTCATTGTCGGTGGCTTTGCCGACCGTTTGTTTGACATTGCCTACTGCTTCGTTCGCCATGCCTTTGATCTTATCGCCAGTGCTGCTCATGGGATTTCTCCTGATGAAATTTCGGATGTCATGACCTCGACACAAGGATTGACCCATTCTCATCGCGCAGAGTTTCATTTATTTTCTGTGGCTCATTTCGTCGTTCAGCGCAGGTTGAGCTTTATGTTTGACCGCTAACCCCCGAGAATGCGCAACGTATTCAGGCCATGGCGCTGAAGATTCGCAATTGTAGGAAGGTTATGAAACTCGATAAAAAGCAGGCCATTGCCCGCAGAAACCAAGAGCTTGGCGGCGCAGTGCTTGGCGTCAACAACTGCCACTTCGCCACACTGAACACCAACAAGAACATTTGGTGGTTCGATATTCCGCTGGCTCGCCTGGCCATCGGTCAATACGAATGGGTGCACCTGCTGCTGCACACCCCGACCACCGATGAGTTGTTGCATATGAAGGTCACCACGGCTTTCCTGCGTGAAAAACGCGAGGGTATGGTGGTTCGCGCGACGCACAAACGCACGCCGACCATGAGCCTTGAGCTGAGCGCGGACAAGGACTCTTTCTTACAAGACGTTCGTCCTACAGGCACCGGTGTCAATTTTGCGCAGTTTTTGCAGAAGTAACCCATTACCCGCAGCGAGCTAGCCTCGCGATCTTTTGATCTTTGAAAAAATCGCGAGCAATCGAACGTCGACCGGCTCGTCCTACAGAATGAGCGTTATCCCTGCAAAAACGACAAAGCCCCGCAATGCGGGGCTTTGTCGTGTCTGGGCAAGGTTACTTTTTAAGGCCCAGTTTTTTCAGCTCTTCATCACGCAATTCACGGCGCAAGATTTTGCCTACGTTAGTCGTTGGCAGGCTCTCACGGAACTCGATAATTTTCGGTGCTTTGTAGGCGGTCAAGTTGGCGCGCATGTGAGTCATGACTTGTTCTTTGGTCAGGGTCATGCCCGGCTTGACCACGATATAGACTTTGATTACTTCACCGGCTTTCTCATCGGGAAGGCCGATAGCCGCTGATTGCAGCACGCCCGGCAATGAGGCCATCACGTCTTCGAGTTCGTTCGGGTACACGTTAAAGCCCGACACCAGAATCATGTCTTTTTTGCGGTCGACAATACGCATGTAGCCATCAGGCTGGATGATCGCAATATCACCTGACTTCAACCAACCTTCGCTGTCTATGGTTTCGGCTGTCGCATCCGGACGTTCCCAATAACCTTTCATGACTTGCGGGCCTTTAATGCACAGCTCGCCGATCTCACCCAATGGCAACTCTTCGCCCGCATCGTTGATCACTTTGCATAGGGTCGAAGGCATCGGAATGCCGATGGTGCCGACCTGGATGTTCTGAGTCGGGTTTACCGATGCCACCGGGCTGGTTTCGGTCATGCCATAACCTTCGCAAATCGGGCAACCGGTCACTGTCTTCCAGCGCTCAGCCACCGACAGTTGCAACGCCATGCCGCCCGACAACGTGACCTTAAGGGACGAGAAGTCCAGCTTACGGAAAGCATCGCTGTTGCACAGCGCCACAAACAGGGTGTTGAGCCCGACGAAACCAGTGAACTTCCACTTCGACAGCTCTTTGACCATCGCCGGCAAATCGCGCGGATTGCTGATCAAAATATTGTGGTTGCCCAGCAACATCATCGCCATGCAATGAAAGGTAAACGCGTAGATGTGGTACAGCGGCAATGGGGTAATCAGGATTTCACAACCTTCATTGAGGTTGGAGCCCATCAGCGCCTTGCACTGCAACATGTTGGCGATCAGGTTGCGGTGGGTCAGCATCGCGCCCTTGGCCACTCCCGTGGTGCCGCCCGTGTATTGGAGCACTGCAACATCGTTGCTGGCCGGATTGACTTCCTTGACCGGTTGGCCATGGCCCTTACTCAGTACGTCGTTGAACTTGATGGCTTTAGGCAAGTGATACGCCGGGACCATTTTCTTCACGTACTTGATGACACTGTTAATCAGCAGGCGCTTGAAAGGCGACAGCATGTCGGCCACTTCAGTGACGATCACATGCTTGACGGAGGTCTGGGGCACAACCTTTTCGGCCAGGTGCGCCATGTTCGCCAGGCATACCAGCGCCTTGGCGCCGGAGTCGTTAAATTGGTGTTCCATTTCCCGCGCGGTATAAAGCGGGTTGGTGTTAACCACGATCAAGCCGGCGCGGATGGCTCCGAACACAGCGATAGGGTATTGCAGCACGTTGGGCAACTGAACAGCGATACGGTCGCCGGGCTGCAGGTCAGTGTGTTGCTGCAACCAGGCCGCAAATGCGCCTGACAGCTCGTAGAGCTCACCGTAAGTAATGGTTTTGCCGAGGTTGCTGAATGCCGGCTTGTCGGCGAAACGTTGGCATGATTGGCGCAATACCGTCTGAATATTTGGGTATTCGTCAGGGTTGATTTCAGCAGCAATCCCAGCTGGGTACTTATCCTTCCAAAAGCCTTCAATCATGGAAGCCCACTCCTCAGCGCGAATTCTTCACCGCATTTGATGCGGTTATTATTTGTTTGATTTTTGTAATGGATAATTCTGGCTTTTACTTACCGACAAGTCACAAAGCGCGCCGAGAGTAGCAGCTTTGCCAGAGGTCGCCTAGAGCCAAAAAAGGGCCTCAGCGTCACCTTTCTGACTGTCCTACAATCCTAAGTCACCATTAGAGCTTAGACTCTATTACTGTCAAAACCCCTCTAAACAAGGGCTTACGGCCAGCCAACAGAACATTTCCGATAGTTTTATCAATAAATAAAAACGCCCGCCTACTCAGGGTGTGCGGGCGTTTGTCGCCAAGCTGAACGAATCAGACGGTATCTCGTAACTCACGGCGCAATATCTTGCCTACCGGCGTCATGGGCAACGAATCACGGATGACAATTTGCTTGGGTACTTTGTAGCCGGTGAAATTATCTTTGCAAAACGCTTTGAGCTCTTCGACGCTCACTCCGCCCTCACGGGGCACGACGAACAGCTTTACCGCCTCGCCTGTCCGTTCGTCGGGGACACCGATGACAGCACAGTTCGCCACCTTAGGGTGAGCCATCACAATGTCTTCGATCTCATTGGGGTACACGTTGAAGCCCGAGACGATAATCAGGTCTTTTTTGCGATCAACGATGCGCACAAAACCATCGGGATCAATCACTGCGATATCGCCCGTCTTGAACCACCCCTCGGCATCGAGCACTTCAGCCGTCGCTTGCGGGTTTTTCCAGTAGCCTTTCATCACTTGCGGGCCTTTAACACACAGTTCTCCGCGCTCCCCCAGCCCCAGTTCAACACCGTCATCGCCAATGACTTTCATGATTGAGCCCGGCACCGGCATGCCCACTGTTCCCAGCCGAGCGTGAATACCGTATGGGTTAGTACTGGCCACCGGCGAGGTTTCGGTCAAACCGTAGCCTTCAACGATGCGGCAACCGGTGAGTTTTTCCCAACGCTCTGCCGTGGCCTTGACCAGCGCCGTACCGCCCGAGTTAGTGAGCTTGAGGTTAGAAAAGTCTAGGGTCTTGAAATCGGGATGGTCCATCAGCGCCACAAACAAGGTATTGAGCCCCAATAGCGCGGTAAACCGCCAGTTCTTCAGCTCCTTGATAAAGCCTTTGATATCACGCGGGTTGGTGATCAGGACGTTGTGATTGCCGGTCACCATCATGCACATGCAATTCGCGGTGAACGCATAGATATGGTAAAGCGGCAGCGGCGCAACCATCACTTCCTGGCCCTCTTTGAGCAGCGGCAAGCCATCTTCCGCGAGCTGTGAGAGGCAGCCTCGTATCTGCTGCATGTTGGCGACCAGATTGCCGTGAGTCAGCATCGCGCCTTTCGGCAAGCCGGTGGTCCCACCGGTGTATTGCAGCACGGCGATATCATCGAGCCTGACTTGCAGGGGCCGGATAACGTGCCCTGCCCCCTTGTGCAATACGCTTTTAAAGGGAATGGCCTGTGGAAGCCGATACGAAGGCACGAGCTTTTTAACTTTGTCGACCACCAGGTTAGTGATCCAGCCTTTTGCAACTGGCATCAGATCGCCCATTTTGGCTTCGATCAAGTAGTCGATCTCTGTGTCTTCGACCACTTCCTGCACGCGCTTGCCAAACATGTTCAGGTACACGAGCGCACGAATCCCCGCACTCTTGAACTGATGACGCATCTCGCGCGAGGTGTACAGCGGGTTGGTATTGACCACAATCAGACCTGCACGCAACGCACCGAATATGGCGATCGGGTATTGAAGGACGTTGGGCATTTGCACGGCGATGCGATCACCGGGCTTGAGGTCAGTGTGCTGTTGCAGGTAACCGGCAAATGCCGCGCTGTGCCGCTCAAGCTCGGCATAGGTAAGGGTAACCCCCAAGTTACTGAAGGCAGGACGATCTGCGAACTTCTTGCAGGAGCGTTCAAAGACATCAACCACCGACGTAAAGGCCGTCAGATCAATGTCCAGTGGGACGCCCGCAGGGCGTTTGTCATTCCAGAAATCAGGTTGCATTGTTTTTATCCTCTTACCTGAGCATGTCTGGCTGCATGTGTCATGCAGTGAAAGCACAGCATCCGGACGTTAACAGTTATCAAGTAGTAGGCAAATAAGGCGATCTTCGCCATTTACATCTTGAATCTTATTACTGCGATTTGGGTTGGGGGCTGGCTACCCCTCGAATGCGCTATACACTGCTAAGGTCTGTCCGAAATGTTTTCGAGCGAAGGTTAGACAAGGCAACAAGAGGCGAGAAAGCAGAGTTTACGGGGTGCAAATAAGCATCCCGAGCCTATTTTTAACGCCGAATAGCCAAGCCCAAGTGCATTTCGTTTAGTGCCTAAGACACTGTGCAAAGGAATTGTCATGACCCATGAAACCTTTTGGCTGGAGGCGAATGACCGTACAGGTCTTTTCGTGAACCAGTGGCTGCCTGAGGGCAAGCCCAAGGCCATTATCTTGGTGGCGCATGGCATGGCAGAGCACAGCGGTCGATACGCTCGCTTTGGCAAGGCCTTGTGCGAGGCCGGTTTTGGGGTATATGCCCACGACCAGCGCGGCCACGGCAGAACCGCCGAACGCGGGGCACTGGGCTATTACGCAGACGACGATGGCTGGTGTGCAGTGGTCAGCGACGTAGCGAGCCTTAATCAGCACATCCACCAAGCGCACAAGGGGGTACCGGTTTTTCTGCTCGGCCACAGCATGGGCAGCTACATTGCCCAGGCCTATTTGCTGCACCACAGCGCCAGCTTGCAGGGCGCCATTCTCAGCGCGTCGAACTTCCAGCCGGTTGCCTTGTACCGCAGCGCCAGCCTGATCGCGCGCTTCGAGCGCTGGCGCCAAGGCCCTAAAGGTCGCAGTGCATTGATTGAGTGGCTATCGTTTGGCTCGTTTAATAAAGCCTTCAAACCCAATCGCACACGTTATGACTGGCTCAGCCGGGACCCGGTCGAGGTCGATGCATATGCCAATGACCCTTTATGCGGCTTTCGTTGCACCAATCAGCTGTGGGTCGACCTGCTCGGCGGCTTGCAGCAAATCAGCAAAGCGTCCAATCTCGTTCAGATTGACTCGGCGCTGCCCGTGCTGATCATCGGCGGTGCCTGTGACCCGGTCAGTGAAGGTAAACGTCTGGTAGATCTGGACCACGCTTTACGCAAAGCAGGCACTCAACACCTGCAACTTAATCTTTACCCGCAAGCGCGGCATGAGCTCTTCAATGAAACCAACCGCGACCACGTCACCGCCGACGTTATTGCCTGGCTGAATCAGGCGCTGGACTATTCGCGTCCGCCCCGAAGTGAATAACCTGACCACCCATTTTAGAAAAAGAACTTAAAATCAAACTCTTGAAATCAAACACTCGTCACAGGACATGCGCTAGATGACCCAGGTTACTAACACCCCGTACGAAGCCCTCGAAGTCGGCCAGACTGCCAGCTACAGCAAAACCGTCGAAGAGCGCGATATTCAGCTTTTTGCGGCAATGTCTGGTGACCACAACCCGGTGCACCTCGACCCTGAATTCGCTGCTGCCACTATGTTCAAAGAGCGCATTGCTCACGGCATGTTCAGCGGTGCATTAATCAGCGCTGCCGTAGCGTGCGAGCTGCCTGGCCCGGGCACTATTTATGTCGGCCAGCAAATGAGCTTTCAAAAGCCGGTAAAAATCGGTGACACCCTGACCGTGCGCCTGGAAATTCTGGAAAAGCTGCCAAAGTTTCGCGTACGCATTGCCACCCGCGTGTTCAACCAGCGTGATGAAATTGTTGTCGATGGGGAAGCCGAGATCATCGCCCCCCGTAAGCAGCAAACCGTGACCCTACCTGTGTTGCCAGCCATCAGCATTGGTTGATCGCAGGCCATAAAAAAACGCCGGCTAGCCGGCGTTTTTTGTTTGCTCTAAACGTTTATTTAAGAGCGCGCGCGGGCTTCATTACGCAGCGCCTTTACTTGGTCATGATTGCGCTGTACGCCATGGTACTGACGCTCAACCACATCACGGATGCCTACCAAGTTGTGCTTGGCGATCTTTTCCAGCGCTTCCTTATAAGCCTTCAGGGCATGGTCTTCACCGCGCTCAGCTTCGTTGAGCACAGCCTCCTCGTCCTTGCCGGTAAAAATTGACTTAACGTCCAACCAGCGGCGGTGCAAGTCACCCGCCACACTGGTACTGGTCTCTGGGTCGCCGCCCAATTTACGGACTTCTGCCTGCAGTTCTGCCGCGGCAGTGGCGCAATCAACCGAGCGTTTTACGAACAGCGCTTTAAGCTCTGGGTGTTTAATATCTTCGGCACAGGTCTTGAAACCTTCCTGTCCATCTTTGCTGGTTTCGATCAGATCGTTCAGGACAGAGATGGCTTCTTTATTAAGATCAGTCATTGTTCAATTCCTTGCTGAGTTGAGGATCGTGCAATAGAGGTTGCAGTCCTTGTGCCAGCTTTCGAATATAAAATAATTCATATAAATCAATAACTTAAAAAATACAAAAAATCTGTATCCGGTTTATTTGCATGAACTGTCAATTGGCCTGCATGCAAAATGCCTGTATTTTCATCCTGTTGCTGTACGTACTGAAGGCCGTTGAATGAACTCCGAAAAACTTGAGCTGCTGGTCACCCGCGAAATGCCATTCGGCAAATACAAAGGCCGAGTCATCGCTGACTTGCCTGGCCAGTACTTGAACTGGTTTGCCCGTGAAGGCTTCCCGCATGGTGAATTGGGCGGTTTGCTGGCCTTGATGCAAGAGATCGATCATAACGGTCTGTCGGACCTGCTGGACCCGTTACGCGCCAAACACGGAAAACCCAAACCTCGCCATTGATAGAGTTGCTATATGCCAAGGAACGATGACAACGCCTGCGACGAACATTTTTGGCACACCATCGCCCAGCGCTACGACGTAGCCCCAGGACCTATCAATCTGGAGAATGGCTACTTCGGGCGCATGACCCACGCGGTGGCACAGGATTACCAGCGCAATATTGACTTTATTAACCGCAGCAACTCAGTGCATGTCCGCCAAGTCTTCGATGAAACCCAAAGCCTCGATATCCGCAATCAGTTGGCCGAGCTTCTGGGGGTTGAGCACACCAGCATCGCCCTCACCAACTGCGCGTCGGATGCTCTGCAATCGGTGATTCGCAACTACAACGGCTTGCAGCCCGGTGATCAGTTACTGATCAGCGATCTGGATTATCACAGCGTCGAATACGCCATGCGTTGGGTGGCGCAACAGCGTGGGCTGGAGATTATTGAAATCTCCCACAAGCACCCTGCTACGTATGAAAGCCTCGTCGCCAGCTACCGCGAGGCGTTCGAACGTTATCCGCACATCAAGCTGATGGCGCTGACCCATGTGACGCACCGCACCGGACTCGTGATGCCTGTTCAAGCCATTACCGAGTTGGCCAAGGCACACGGGGTGGATGTGGTCTTGGATGGCGCACACGCCTTAGGCCAGATCGATTTTGATCTGCAGGCACTGGGCGTGCCCTTTGCTGGTTTCAACCTGCACAAATGGATCGGCTCGCCGCTCACGTTGGGTTTTATGTACATAGACCCACAGCGTCTGGCTGACATTGACCCGGACATGGGCAGCGAACGTTACCCCGAACCCGATATTCGCACCCGCTCGCCCTACGGCACTGCCAACATCCCAGCTTGGCTGACCTTGCCCAAGGTATTGCAGGAACACCGCGCACTGGGCGGTTCGAAGGCTAAAGGCGATCGACTGCGCTACCTGCGCGAGTTATGGGTGAACGAAGCGCGCCAACTGCCAGGAATTGAAGTGCTGACACCCGAGGACCCACGCCTGAACTGCGCCATTACCTCAATGCGCTTTACCCATGTCGACGATCAGCAGCCAATGGTCGAGCGCTTGCTCAAGGACTACAACCTGTTCACCGTCGCGCGCAATGGCTCCGCGTGCGGCAGTTGCATTCGAATTACCGTCGGGCTTGCGACCACGCTTGAAGACATTCAGCGGTTGGTCACGGCGTTGCGGGAATTGTCGCAGGGCTAAAAGCGCCCTCACCCCAGCCCTCTCTCCCGGAAAGAGAGGGAGCTTTACCGAGGTGTTATCAGATTCAGCGCAATACTTTCAGACCGCAAAAAAATCTACAGCACAAAAATCCCAGGCAAAAAAAAAGGTGCGCCGACCAAGCGCACCAAAAACCGTAGAACACACAACACAATTCGTTAAATCGCTATCAGTCCAGCAGTGCCAAAGCCTCAGCTGTGCATTCCTGGATACGGGCCCAGTCGCCGTTTTTGATCCACTCGCTGTCGAGCATCCAGCTTCCGCCCACACACATTACGTTTTTCAACGCCATGTAGTTGCGGATGTTCGCCGGGCTAACGCCACCTGTCGGGCAAAACTTCACTTCGCCAAAAGGACCGCCCAGCGCTTTGATTGCCGCTACGCCGCCGCTGACTTCAGCCGGAAACAGTTTGAATCGGCGGTAACCCAAGCCATAACCTTCCATGATCCCGGACGCATTGCTGATACCCGGCAACAGCGGAATATCACTGGCGACGCTGGCCTCAAGCAGATCACGGGTAATGCCCGGCGTGACGATAAATTGCGAACCGGCTTCTTCAGCCGCAGACAGCATGTGGCGATCCAAAATGGTGCCCGCACCTGTGACCAGCTCCGGGCGCTGATCACGCAGGACGCGAATAGCCTCCAGGCCAAACTCCGAACGCAACGTGACTTCCAAGGCGCTCAGACCACCTGCTGCCAGCGCATCGGCCAACGGCAGAATGTCCTGTTTACGTGCAATGGTAATCACCGGAAGAATGCGCGCCTTGGCACACAGTTCATCGATCAGGGCGACTTTTTGGGCCATCGAAACGTTGGCAATTTTTGTTGTCATGGCAGCTGATCCTTGGCTCATGGGCACCAGTAAATCTCTAACGTAGGTTGCAGAAAGGCACGAATCGGCAAGGCGGCGACATCGGTGCCTCCTAGCGCTTCGTTAAGGGTATTCAATTTGGCCTGTCCCTGAATCGACAGAACGATATTTCGCGCGCTCGCCAGCAGGCTGCGGCTCATGCTCAAACGCTGGTGCGGCACGGTCGGTGCCAGCATCGGCCAGCAACGACGCGCATTGTCCAATTGCAATGCTTGCGTCAGGTTAGGACTGCCCGGGAACAGCGAGGCGGTATGCCCGTCATCGCCCATGCCCAAAATTAGCACGTCAATCGGCGGCAACTCGGCCAAGGTACGGTCAGCTTGCTCGGCAGCAGCTTCAAGGCTGGCAGCAACGTTGTACAACCCCACAAAGCGCGCTTTGGCAGCCGGTCCTTGCAGCAAATTCTTTTTCAGTAAACCGGCGTTGCTGTCAGCGTGCTCAACCGGTACCCAGCGCTCATCTGCTAGGCTGACGACCACTTTGGACCAGTCAACAGGCTGCTTGATCAGGCTCTGGAAAAACGCCACAGGGCTGCGACCTCCAGACACGACTAGCGTCGCAACACCTTGTTTGGCAATCGCCTCATTCAGTTGCCCGGCAACTGTTTGTGCCAAGTTTTCGGCGAGCACCATCGGGTTCTTGAAGGTGTGCGCAGTGACACCTTCAGGCAGTTTCAAATCAGATATCGCCATACCAAGACCTCCCGTCTCGTGTAATCAGTGCAATGGAACTCATCGGTCCCCAGGAGCCCGCCGCGTAGGGCTTGGGCGCATCACCCGACTTCTTCCAGCCGGCGATCAACTGGTCGCACCATTTCCATGCCGCTTCAATTTCGTCTTTGCGCACAAACAGGTTCTGGTTGCCGCGCATTACTTCCAGCAACAAACGCTCGTAGGCATCAGGAATCCGCGCACTGCGATAGGTGTCGGAGAAATTCAACTGCAACGGGCCGCTGCGTAGGTGCATGCCTTTGTCCAGTCCCTGATCCTTAGTCATCACGCGCAAGGAGATGCCTTCGTCCGGTTGCAAGCGAATGGTCAGCTTGTTGCCGATTTGCAGGCGTTGCTCAGGCGCGAAGATGTAGTGCGACGGCTCCTTGAAGTGGATCACGATCTGCGACAGCTTGTGTGGCATGCGCTTGCCGGTGCGTAAGTAGAACGGCACCCCTGCCCAGCGCCAGTTACGAATATCGGCTCGCAGTGCAACGAAGGTTTCAGTGTCACTTTGGGTGTTGGAGTTTTCTTCCTCCAGGTAGCCCGGCACCGGCTGGCCTTCGCTGTAACCGGCGATGTACTGACCACGCACCACTTGAGTGGTCAGGCCTTCGGCGCTGATCGGCGCCAGCGCCTTGAGGACTTTTACTTTCTCGTCGCGAATGCTGTCGGCCGACAAATCCGCAGGCGGGTCCATGGCGATCAGGCACAGCAGCTGCAACAAGTGGTTTTGAATCATGTCACGCAGTTGCCCAGCTTTGTCGAAGTAGCCCCAACGACCTTCAATGCCGACTTTCTCGGCCACGGTGATTTCAACGTGGGAGATGTAGCGCTGGTTCCACTGGGTTTCGAACAGACTGTTGGCAAAGCGCAGGGCAATAAGGTTTTGTACGGTCTCTTTGCCCAGGTAATGGTCGATGCGGTAGATGCGAGTCTCAGGGAAGAAATTCGCCACGGCGTCGTTAACCTTGCGTGAAGACTCAAGGTCGGAGCCAATCGGCTTTTCCAGCACCACACGGGTGTTTTCAGCTAGGCCGACCTTGGACAGGTTCTCGCAGATCGCGCCGTAAACGGCTGCTGGGGTAGCGAAATAAGCGATGAGACGTTGCTCGGTACCGGCCAGCTCTGCCAGCGACACATAGTCATCGCTCTTTAGAAAGTCCACATGCAGATAGCTCAGACGAGCCAAGAAGCGGGTGAGCACTTCATCTTCGATTTCCTTGTCGCCGACATACAGGCGCAATTGGCTGTCGATATGCGCCAGGTGCGTCAGCGTGTCGCCTGACTCGCGGGCCAGCGCAAGTATGCGCGTGTCGTCATGTAGCAGACCGGCACGATCCAACTGGTATAAGGCAGGAAACAGCTTGCGCAAGGCCAGATCGCCCAAGGCGCCGAACAAGGCAAAGGTGCACGGTTCAACCGTAATCGAAGGCATGATGTTTGTTCTTTTATCAAGTTAAGCTACAAATACCTTTTTTCAAGGCATCACTCAAGGAAAAATGTAGTAATAAACACAACATTTTCTGAAAATACAGATTCCTGCTAGTGGTCATCACAGGCCACCAGTAGGATAGGCCACCTTGCGAACCGCTTTAGAATGGTTCATGCATCGCCGACCCAAGGATCATAAATGGACCGCGTGCGAAATTTACTCGAACAAATCAAAGGCCGCCTCGAAGACCTGAATAAGGCCGAGCGCAAGGTGGCAGAGATAATTCTGCAAAACCCGCAACAGGCGACCCGCTTCAGTATCGCTGCGCTGGCTCAAGCGGCGTCGGTCAGCGAGCCCACGGTCAACCGCTTTTGCCGTTCGTTTGGTGTCAGCGGCTACCCGGAACTAAAACTGCAACTGGCACAAAGCCTGGCCAGTGGCGCAGCTTACGTGAGCCGCGCGGTTGAGGCCGATGATAATCCGGCTGCCTACACGCAAAAGATTTTCGGCAGCGCAATTGCCTCACTGGACAGTGCCTGCCAGGCCTTGGACCCGAACCTGATCAGTCGCGCCGTCGACTTGTTGATCCAGGCCCGTCAGATTCACTTTTTCGGGTTGGGCGCCTCGGCCCCGGTAGCGCTCGATGCACAGCATAAGTTTTTCCGCTTTAACCTGGCGGTCACGGCCCACGCTGACGTTTTAATGCAACGCATGATCGCTTCGGTGGCGCACACCGGCGAGTTATTCGTGATTATTTCCTACACAGGACGTACGCGAGAACTGGTCGAAGTGGCGCGCATTGCACGTGCCAACGGCGCCTCGGTGCTGGGGCTGACCGCAGAGAACTCACCGCTGGCCAAAGCCAGCACGTTGAGCCTGAACATCCCACTGCCTGAGGACACCGACATCTATATGCCGATGACCTCGCGCATCATCCAGCTCACCGTGCTGGATGTACTCGCCACTGGCATGACCTTGCGCCGAGGGGTGGATTTCCAGCCGCACCTGCGCAAGATCAAAGAAAGCCTGAATGCCAGCCGTTACCCGGTGGGGGATGAGTTCAACTGACCACCCTGGGACTGCCGCGTTCGGCCAGCGTGGTTTAGATCAAAAGTCATGTTGCCTCTGTAGGAGCGTCGACCGGCTGCTCCTACAGATCGTTGTGGGGTTAGGCGTTACACAGCCCCGCCCGCGCCTGCAAACTCAGATGCGCTTGCTCGCCTGGGGCTAGGCTCTGGCTTTGAGTGCCGGTACTCGCTGACTCAACGCACACAAAACCCATCACTTCATTCCAGCTCACGCCCAGTAAAGGCCGTTTGCCGGGATGCCAGATCACGGTATTGGCATGATCCCCGGTATCGATACTCAGGGCCCGCTGCCAGGCGTGGTCGTTGAGTTGCATTTCGCCCTCGTGCTGGAACACCCGCTGGCAACCGCCTGCGACGCGGAGTTCGCCTTGTTGCTGGCACTCCTCACGATTGAGCTGGTCATAACCTTGGGCGCCATCGAGCCCGGACAGCGCTACCTCCGCCACATCACCGATACGCCAGTAAGCTCGTAACGCCTGACTCACTTGGCACGGTTCATCGTCTTGGTGTTCGGTGCTCAAACGCAACTCCATGTCTTCGCCCAGCCGTGCATGCAACTCAACCTGCCAGTCGCACAGTTGCAAACGCCAATGCAGGGTAACGCCCTCGTCATCTGAACTGCTGTCCAGCAGTTTCCAGTCGATAAGCCGCGCCCAACCATGAGACGGCCAAGCATTTTCGCTGGGATGGCGCCCATACCACGGCCAAAAAATCGGCACGCCACCACGGATCGCTCCGACCTGCGGCCATTTGGCTGCACACCACAACCAAGGTTTTTGTCCGGTCGGCTTGAAGTGCAGCAATTGCGCGCCCTGACGACTAAACACGGCTTGGCAATGCGGATGATCGATCACCAGAACATCGCGCTGCTGAAAGCGCTCCCACTGAAAGACCGGCTGTTCGCGTTTGGATTTGAAAAAACGGTGAAGCGGATGCTCATGCATGTGCCGCAGTCCTGAAAATCATGTCGCCCAATGTACCGCCATCGCAGACTCGCTAAAGCTCGGCAGTGCTGACACAAAAAAGCGGATAGCCAAGGCTATCCGCACTTTGCGCACAACGACATGGAGCTTATCGCAACAGCGTTAGAACACCGACTGAATTTTCAGGCCAGCCACCAACGCGTTATCAACTTGGTCCACGCCACCCGGGTGGGTGATGTATTGCAAGTTGGGACGCACGGTAAGCCAATTGGTCACGTGGAAACCGTAGTTGATTTCGTAGTTGTACTCGGTAGAACGCAGCGGTGAGAACAGCGCATCGTTGTAGTCGGTAGCACCAATGGCAGCGTTGGCCAACTCAGCGTTCTTCTTCACTTCGTCGTTGACGTGGATACGGGCAAAGCCAATGCCAATGTCATCTTTTGGACGAGCATCAAACGGGCCTTTGTACACAAACATCAGCGACTGGTAGTTGTCGACGATGTTGGTGGCCTTATCGTGGAAGGTCGCGTTGGCCGCGATGTTCAGGCCGCGCGTCGCATCACCGTTGTGGCTGGTGAGCTGTTGCTGAACCACGAACCAGTAGCCGTGCTTGCTGTCATGTACGCGATAGGCCTGACCGGTGGTGGCCGCGTCATTGCCGTTGATGTCTTCGCGCAGGTCATTCGCAGGCGCCGTGCTTTTGTAGTAACCGACACGGTATTCGCCCGGCAGGTTATTCACCTTCGGCGACCAGACCAGCTCGACAGGCAAAACAGTACCTTTGGTGCCGCTGCCGCTGAGTTTAAAGCCGTTGCCGTGCTCCAGTTGCGACGGGTTCTGATTGTACGCGCCGATCTGCGCGTAGAACTCAGGCGTGATGTTGTACTTGACACGCAATGCCGCCTGGCTAACCGGCCAGTTGTACCAGATGTTGGTGGCCCAGTTACCCACCTGCGACCCGCAAAACGCCAAGTTCTGGAACTCACACGGGAAGGTATTGAAGTCTTCGCCTTCACCAAAATAACCGGCTTTGACGTCCAGTTTGCCATCGAGGAACTGATGCTGGATGTACAACTGGGTCAGACGCACCATGTGGCCACGGCCGTAAACTTCCTGCGAAGAACTCAGGGTACTCGCACGTGGATCGCCAACGCGGTCATTGGAGATGTTTTGCCCGTTACGGTTGGTGAGCTGGATCTTGGCCTGAGTGTTATCCCAGCCCCACAACTTTTGCAGGTCCAACGCCACGCCTAGGCCAAACTGGTCGCTGTAGCGCGCTGTTTTGTCGCTGTTGTAGCCACCATGCAAGTTGGCGCCTACTTCACCGACGTAATCAGCCTTGATGTCGATCCCCTGCTCGATGAGCTTGGTACGCTCGCCGCCCCAATCGCCGGTCATCCACTTGGAGTCGGCGCTGAACGCTTCGTCTGCCATCGCATTAGCAGAAAGAACCAGCGCGGCAACCGCTGACAGTTGGCAGATCAACCGAGTGTTGGTGTGTTGCTTTTTCATCCCTACATCCTCGTCTTTATTGTTATTAACTATTTTTGTCTAACGCGGTTTACTGCTTTATCCGAAACATCCTTCCCCAAAAGGAAGATTCAGCGTCCTTTGAATTGGGCGACGTTGTCAGCCCGGTCCTGTGCCGGCAACGACGTGACTGTGCCCAAGCGCTCACCGGTTTGCGCGTCGAACAGCAACACTTTGGCCGGGTCGAATTGCAGGTTCAGAGCCTCGCCCACTTGCGGTGCAACATCGGGCGCCAGGCGGCAACACACTTTGGTGCCGTTCAACTGAACAAACACCAAGGTGTCCGGACCTGTCGGTTCGGTTACTTGAACATCAGCGCGAAGGGTCGGCGCGCCCGTGACCTCGGCCGAGGCCAGGACGATTTGCTCCGGACGCAGACCCAAGATCACCTCACGGTCTTCAAGGCCGGCGTCGATCATGCTCATCGGCAACTCACAGCGCGCTTGGCCACTGTCCAGCAGCGCCACGAGACGGCCGTCCTTACGTTGCAATCGCAGGGGTATGAAGTTCATTGGCGGCGAACCGATAAAGCTTGCAACAAACAGGTTGGCCGGATCGTTGTAGATCTGCTTTGGCGTACCGAACTGTTGGATGATCCCGTCTTTCATGACCGCCACTTTGTCGCCCAAGGTCATGGCCTCGATCTGATCGTGGGTCACGTAGACGGTGGTGGTTTTCAAGCGCTGGTGCATCAGCTTCATTTCGGTACGCATCTCGACCCGCAGCTTAGCGTCGAGGTTGGATAACGGTTCGTCGAACAGGTAGATTTTTGGTCGACGTGCCAACGCTCGGCCCATCGCAACACGCTGTTGCTGTCCGCCAGACAACTGGCCTGGCTTGCGGTTGAGCAAATGTTCGATCTGTAGCAGTTTGGCAACCCGCGCGACTTCCTCATCAATGGCCGACTGCGCCATCTTGCGGATCTTGAGGCCAAACTCGATGTTCTCGCGCACGCTCATCGTCGGGTACAACGCGTAGGACTGGAACACCATGGCGATGTCACGGTCCTTGGGGCTCATACCGCTGACGTCTTCATCACCAATCATGATCGCGCCGCCGGTGATGTTCTCCAGACCCGCAATACAGTTCATCAGTGTCGACTTGCCGCAGCCCGAAGGCCCTACCAAGATCAGGAATTCGCCGTCCTTGATCGACAGTTCGATGTTTTTCAGGGTGTCCGGCAGGCCAGCACCATAGGTCTTATTTACGTTACGAAGCTCAAGCGTTGCCATGATTACCCCTTGACCGCGCCGGCCGTCAGGCCGCGCACGAAATACTTGCCTGCGACCACATAGACCAGCAGGGTCGGCAGCCCGGCGATCATCGCCGCTGCCATATCAACGTTGTATTCCTTGACCCCGGTGCTGGTGTTCACCAGGTTGTTCAGCGCCACGGTAATGGGCTGCGAATCACCACTGGAAAACACCACGCCGAAGAGGAAGTCATTCCAAATCTGGGTGAACTGCCAAATCAGGCAAACCATGATGATCGGGGTCGACATCGGCAGAATGATCAAACGAAAGATGGTAAAGAAACCCGCTCCATCCAAGCGTGCTGCCTTCACCAGCGCATCGGGGATGCTGACGTAGTAGTTGCGAAAGAACAGTGTAGTAAACGCCAGGCCGTAGACGATGTGCACGAACACCAAGCCAGTGGTGGTGCTGGCAAGGCCCATCTTGCCCAAGGTAAACGAGGCAGGCAGCAGTACAGTCTGAAACGGCAGGAAGCAGCCAAACAGCAACAGACCAAAGAACAGCTGCGAACCGCGAAAACGCCACATCGACAACACATAGCCGTTCAACGCGCCAATGGCGGTGGAAGCCAACACCGCCGGGACGGTGATCTTGATCGAGTTCCAGAAGTAACCGTCGACCGTGGCCCAGGCCTTGACCCAGCCTATGCCGGTGACCACGGTTGGCCAGCTCAGCAAGTTACCGGTGCTGATGTCTTCCGGGGTTTTGAAGCTGGTCAACAGCATCACCACCAAGGGCACCAGATACAGCAGTACAGCGAAGATAAGCACCGCATAAATTGCGATGCGGCTCAGGCTAATTGAGCGTTTGCCGGCAAGACTATTCATTGCGCTTGCTCCTTAGCTCGGAGTACAGGTAAGGCACGATGATCGCAAGAATCGCACCGAGCATTAGAATCGCACTGGCCGAACCCACGCCCATCTGACCGCGGCTGAAGGTGAAGGAATACATGAACATGGCAGGCAGATCGGACGAATAGCCCGGACCGCCGGCTGTCATCGCCGCCACTAAGTCAAAACTCTTGATCGCGATGTGCGCCAGAATCATCACGGCGCTAAAGAACACTGGGCGCAGGCTTGGTAGCACCACTTTCCAGTAGATGCGCGGCAAGCTCGCCCCATCGATCTGGGCTGCACGAATGATCGATTGATCAACCCCGCGAAGGCCTGCAAGGAACATCGCCATGATAAAGCCCGAGGCTTGCCAGACAGCCGCGATAACCAAGCAATACACCACACGATCAGGGTCGACCAGCCAGTCCAGGCGAAACCCCTCCCAACCCCAGTCACGCAGTAGCTTGTCCAACCCCATACCGGGGTTGAGCAGCCACTTCCAAGCGGTACCGGTGACGATCATCGAGAGCGCCATCGGGTACAGGTAAATTGTGCGAATAAACCCTTCGCGACGGATGCGCTGGTCGAGAAATACCGCCAGCGTTACGCCAATCACCAGGGTGATACCGATAAACATGCTGCCGAATACAGCCAGGTTTTTACTCGCCACCCACCAGCGGTCGTTGTCGAACAAACGCTGATATTGCGCCAGGCCTACCCACTGGTAAGTCGGCAAAAACGTCGAGTTGGTGAACGACAGAACAAACGTCCACAGGATGTAGCCATAGAAGCCAACCAGAACGATGAACATGCTGGGCGCCAGTACCAATTTTGGTAGCCAGCGCTGCAAGGCATCGAAGGGCGAGACTTTCCTGAACGCAGCAACAGAACTCATGGAGAGAACCCGAGCAAGGAAAAGATGGAATTCAGCTGCAAGTCGCAAGCTTCAAGCGACAAGCTGCCTGGCTTGAAGCTTGAAGCTTGAAGCTCGCGTACGCGCCTACTTAGCGGACTTGATCGCTGCGCCAAGTTTTTTGGCGGTGTCGGCCGGGTCGGCTTTAGGGTCGTTGATGTAATTGGTGATTACGTCAAAGAACGCCCCCTGCACGGCCAGCGTGGTCGCCATGTTGTGCGCCATGCTTGGCTGTAGGCCACCGGACTTGGCGTCTGCCAGGAAGTCCTTGGCCGAGGCTTGGGCACACGCGTCAAAGCCGAGCTTCTCCATGTTGTTCAACATGTCGTTGCGAACCGGAATTGAGCCCTTGTTGATGCTGAAAACTTTCTGGAAGTCTTCACCCAGCGCCACCTTGGCAATGTCCTGTTGACCGGCCTTGGTGCCCTCGTCTTTCACCTTGAACACCGCTAGGGAGTCGATGTTGTAGGTAAAGGCTTTGTCGGTGCCCGGAAACGCTACACACTCGTAGTCCTTGCCTGCGATCTTCTTGGCAGCAGTCCATTCGCTCTTGGCCCAGTCACCCATAATCTGCATGCCGGCCTTGCCATTGATAACCTTGGCAGCTTCGAGGTTCCAGTCCTGACCTTTACCGTCGACGTCCATGTAGGTCGCCACTTTCTTCAGTTCAGTCAGCGCTTTGACCATTTCAGGGCCCGTCAGGGTCGCGTCATCGAGGTCAACCATGGCCTTCTTGTAACCATCAACCCCCATGACTGAAAGCACCACGGTTTCAAAAACGGTACTGTCCTGCCAAGGCTGTCCACCGTGCGCGAGCGCAATGAAACCCGCAGCCTTGAGCTTGTCACCGGCCGCGTAAAATTCTTCAAGTGTGGTAGGTGGTTTTTCGATGCCAGCTTTTTTAAATACTTGCGGGTTGATCCACAGCCAGTTCACACGGTGAATGTTCACCGGCACAGCCACATAGTCACCCTGGTACTTCACGGTATCGGAGACTTTCTTGTCGAGCAGGCTGTCCCACTTCTCTTCTTTGGCAACAGTCTTCAGAACGTCAGTGTCTAGCAGCCCGGTTGAGGCCCACTCTTGGATGTCCGGACCTTTGATCTGCGCCATACCAGGCGGGTTGCCAGCAACCGCACGGCTTTTCAGCACGGTCATCGCGGTAGCGCCACCACCACCGGCAACTGCGCCGTCTTTCCAGGTAAAGCCGTCTTTCTCGACTTGGGCCTTGAGCACATCCACGGCGGCTTTTTCGCCACCGGACGTCCACCAATGCACCACTTCAACCGTCCCTTTGGAGTCAGCAGCATAAGTATTCAGAGGGAAAAGAGTGGCGAGAGATATGACAACGGCGAGGCGATTGAATGAATTCATGTGAAGACCTTTATTGTTGTTATAGCTGTGCAAGTCTTTTTGCTTGCGCTGCTAAAGAGTGTATCCACGCCCCACGGGGCCCAAGTAACGAACAGATGTTCATATGTCACCAACCGGTGACATTAGACACTTGCGGCAATATTTCAGTATGGCCAACGTCATTATCCCTATGCGCCCTCATCATTGAACTCACTGACTCATGAGGCATTTTCCGCGTTGACTGTAGGACGCATCCCGAAGTCGTTTTCCCACGTTGTACCCGCAAATAACTTCAGCGAGTCTGCTTCTCATCGTCACGATAAAAGAACGGATGCCGACACCCTTCAGGAGATATGACCCATGTCAGAACGCAATCTAACGACTCGCCCTCATTGTTTTATTTACCCCGTTAAAGATAAGAACGGTCGATCCTACGCCTGGAAAATTGATCTTCAACATTCAGGAAAAGTGCACGCTCAAGTTTTTGACTTTGTCGAGTACGGCGGTGAACTCGCGGCCCTGGAAGCCGCTGAAACCATGCGCAATCAACTGGTACTGAAAATGCCGTTGTCTTTCACCTATGCAAGCCGCCAGCGCCTAATGCCTAACAACACCAGCGGTCACGCAGGGGTGTATCGCGTCCAGTCCAACCAGATCGATTATTGGCGCGCAACGACGCGCATCTATGGCTACAACCTGAGCAAGAGCTTTCGAATTGATCGCTACGGTGAAGACGAGGCAAAGCAGATGGCTTTGCTGGAACGCGAGCGGCAATTAACGCTGTGCAACGACCCGTATGACGTGGCCATGGAGAAGCTGCAGTTGCACTTCAGCCAAACCAGTCGCCGCGTGCGTGAAAACCGCATCAAGGCGGCGATGCATAAAACCCGTGACTTGAAGCCTGCCGTCGAAGAGGTCGCAAACCCGCATCAAGAGCAGGTGCTGCCCATCAGTGCCGAGCAAGCCAGCCTGTCAATCAGTCGACATTTCGCGGCAAGTACAAAGTGACCCGCAAACCACCTGTGCGCAGGTTTTGCAAACTCACTTCACCGCCGTGACTGTGAGCAATGCTGCGCGCAATACCCAAGCCAAGGCCGTAGCCCTGCTGTTGCCCGGCCAGACGAAAATGGGGTTCGAAAACCTGCTCCAGGCGCTGTTCAGGGACGCCCGGCCCCTCATCGTCCACAGTCAGGGTAAAGGCATGTTTATTGTCTTCAATGCGCAGGTGCGCGTATTTACCATACTTAAGGGCGTTATCAATCAGGTTGCCCATACAGCGACGCAAGGCCAGCGACTTGCCTGAGTAGGTGCTGACGGCCCGCCCCTGCAATGTCACACGGCCATTGCCTTGCCCAAGCAAGTAAGGCTCGATCAGACAATCAAGCAGCGTATTCAAGTCCACCGGCTCAATGTTCTCGTGAATATCGGTGTCTTTGACGCACTGCAAGGCGCCTTTGACCAGCATTTCAAGCTCATCCAGGTCGCGACCAAACTTGTACTGCAACTGTTCGTCATCCAGCAGTTCAACCCGCAGCCGCAAGCGAGTGATGGGCGTGCGCAAGTCATGGGAAATAGCACTGAACAATTGCCCCCGCTCAGTGAGGTAACGGCTGATGCGGGCACGCATGGTGTTCAAGGCTCGCCCGACTTCAACCACTTCACTGCCGCCTGCGATTTCCACGGGCTGCACATCGTCCTCCCCCAATGACATGTCGCGCGCAGCCTTGGCCAGACGCTTGAGCGGGCGGCTTTGCCAGTGAACCAACAAGCCAATGAACAACAGCAAAAAGATGCTACTGAGCACGATAAACCACACCTGCAACGCTGGCAGCCCCTCTTCTTCAAGGCTGGTGTAGGGCTGCGGCAACAGCGAGGCGATGTACAACCACTCCCCTTGGGCCATCTTGATCTGGGTCACCAGCACGGGCGGGTTGACGGGCTCGAGGGTTAAGGCGAAATGTGCCCAGGAGCGCGGCAGTTCGTCGAGCTTAAGGCCCGCGTTGAAGATACGCAGGTCTTGGGGGCCGACGAATTTAACCGACAAGTCGACATCCGGCCCCAACGACTGGCGCAAGACTTGATCGACGGCGTCCATCACCGCCTGTTTACGTGGGGTCGGCTCCAGCACCTGCATTTCGAGCGGCCTGTCATTGAGGCTCACGACAAAGCGCGTGCCGCCCATGCTGCGCATCTGATCCAGCACCAGCGGGCGATACGCCAACGGCAAGGAGCGCAAGTACGTCACCGTCGCATTCATCGAATGCGCCATGCTGCGAGCACTGTTCACCAGCCCCTCAAGCTGCGTAGTGCGCAGTTGCGACAGCCAGATAGCACTCGACAGGGTCTGCGCCAGCAAAATGGCAAGCAAGGTCAGTAGCAACATCCGACCGAGCAATGAACGGGGCAGACGAATTTTGCGCAGGACCTTAATGACCATTTCCGACCGTGACCTGAGCCGCCAACTGATAACCACTGCCACGGATGGTGCGGATAAGTCGCGGCGGCTTATCGGTGTCGCGCAGGCGTTGCCGTAAACGGCTAACAGCCATGTCGACAATACGATCGAGCGGCATCAGATCGCGCCCACGGGTCGCGTTGCCAATCGTGTCGCGATCAAGGATATGTTGCGGGTTATCCAAAAACAGTTTGAGCAGCGCAAAGTCGGCCCCGGACAAAATCACCTCTTCGCCATCGATATGAAACAGGCGATGGGTAACGGTATTAAGCCGCCATTCGTCGAAGGCCATGATTTCGTTACCGGCCCCCGCACTGGAAAATTGTGCGCGACGCAGCAATGCCTTGATACGCGCCTGAAGTTCACGGGGGCTGAAAGGCTTGCCCAGGTAATCGTCAGCGCCCAGTTCTAGGCCGATCACACGGTCGGCTTCGTCGGAGCTGGCGGTAAGCATGATGATGGGCGTCTGCGCGAAACGCGGGTGTTGCCGCACCCAGCGACACAGGCTAAAGCCGTCTTCGTCGGGCAACATCACATCGAGGATCAATAAATCACTCGAAGCCGCACCGAGTGCCTGTCGAAAACCTGCCCCATCACCCACCGTACGCACCTGAAAACCAGCACGGGTGAGATAAATATCGAGAAGCTCACGAATGTCCTGGTCATCGTCGACCAGCAAAATGGATTTGCCGGATGTGGTCACAGGTATTGATCCTTACTTGTTGTTATGGACGAAAGACTCCCCCTGTAAAAGCGAGCGTGCCTCGCGATCTTTTTAAGGTTCAAAAAGATC
>NZ_ALJC01000095.1 GCF_000282975.1 Pseudomonas psychrophila HA-4 | reverse complement strand
CTCGGTCACTCTCTATCGCTGGCAAGCCAGTTCCAACGTGTATGTGTAACGGTTTAAACCGGGGTCAGCGGGCGCAAACGGTATTGCGCCGGTAATTGGTCAAGACCGCTGATGGTGGTGTCGAGGCTTTTCCAGCGGCCGTCTTTAATGCCGTAGATACAACCGTGGACCGAGAGCTTTTGCCCGCGATGCCAGGCGTTTTGAACAATGTTGGTATGCCCGACGTTGGCCACTTGCTGGATGACGTTCAACTCGCACAGACGGTCAACACGCTCTTCTTCAGTGGGCAGTTTTGCCAGTACTTCGCGGTTTTCGTAGTACAGGTCGCGAATTGAGCGCAACCAGCCGTCAATCAGGCCATATTGCTGGTTCTGCATCGATGCACGCACCCCGCCACAGCCGTAGTGGCCGGTAACCAGAATGTGTTTGACCTTCAATACATCCACTGCGTACTGGATCACAGACAAGCAGTTGAGGTCGGTGTGCAGCACAACGTTGGCCACGTTGCGGTGCACGAACAGATCACCCGGCAGCATGCCCACAATTTCGTTGGCCGGCACGCGTGCATCCGAACAACCGATCCACAGGTATTCCGGCGTTTGCTGGCGGGCCAACTTGGCGAAAAAATCGGGATCTTCCTGCTTGATCGCATCGGCCCAGCGCTCGTTGTTATCAATCAGATCTTGTAGTTCGTTCATGCGGTAAACCTCGAGAGTTGATGCGCACGTTTGACTGCCGACCGCTGGCCGAGGTCACGTGGAATCTTAAGATATGAACGCACAGTCCTATTCACTCCCTCACCTCAAGGGAGCTTTCCCAGCACATTAATAGAATTGGATGACAGACCTCTAGAAATAACTCATGCAGAGTCCTGCTCCGAATGCCAGCCCACTTGTGATCAATTCGAGCGTTGGCCGGTGTTAATTCCGACATTCAGGACAGTGGCAATGGGCTTTATCAAGCACGTAATGGGATGGAATGCGTCAAAGCCCTTCAAAAAGACTGCCAGCCAATCACGCAAACCAGATATGCCGTTTGGTTTTACAGTGGGAAGTCACGTCAGCATCAATGCGGCCTTAATACTTCAGTTCGAAGGAGAGACCGATATCGTTGTGCCTGACGACAGCCAGATTATGGCCATTGGCACACTCGATATCGGGTCAAATTGTCGACTTATTCGCTGCCACCTCGACAATGAACACTACTTTGTTCAGTTCCTCATGAATGGGCCGCGCGCAAGCGACATCGAGTCTTTGATCCTGTTCGGGTATCACGAAGTCAGAACCCTCAATAGCCCAGATGAACGAGCCCGGTTGATGGGGCCGGGGTCAAAAATCGGCATGCCCTACTACGAGTTGGAGCACGTTGAATATGTTCGTCAATGGGGAACGGAGGATGGACAAACCGAGATGGCTGCGCTGACTGAAAATGTCATCACAGCAGAGCAGTCATACGCTATTGGCCATAGATGCGTGCTTTATGCCCGCCACTTGAATCTGGCCTATCGACGCGAATTTCTACTCTTGTCGTTTGAAACCGATGAGCCTGGAAACCAGTCACTCACGACCGCGGTCGGTGTGACGCTTCAACTGTCTGATATTTCAATTTTCCATTAAGGAAACCTCAATGCTCGACGCTCTCAGGCTGTCGCTTAACGCAACGGCTGTCTTCGACTTCGTTATTTATATTCTGGTTGCAACCTTGCTGTTTGCATTGTTCCAGTTCGTCTATACACGAATGACTCCGCACCAGGAGTTCAAGCTTATTCGTGCCAATAACCCTGCCGCCGCCATCGCGCTCGGTGGCGCACTGATTGGCTTCGCTTTACCGGCGGGCAACATCATTACCAATAGCGTCAGTGTGTTGGATGTTGTTGTCTGGGTATTCATCGCGGCGGGGGTTCAATTGTTGGTCTTCATCGCGACCAGCTTGGTGGTTAAAAACCTCTCCACACGTATTGCCAATGGCGAGTACGCGGCAGCTATCTACACAGCATCAGTCGCTGTAAGCGTCGGCTTTTTGAATGCTGCCTGCATGACTCCGTCAGCCTGAGACAGGAACACATCCGATGCGACCTCGTAGCTCATTAAACCTCGTTCTGAGCGGCACATTACCGCTGGCCCTTGGTGCGTGTAACCAGGCGGAAACTCCAGAGCCTCCCATCGCCAGTCCCGTGGTCAACCTTATGGTGAAAAGCACCTTCGCCACCTTGCGCGAATGTGCGGAGTCGGCAATACCGATGAAGGTCTGTTCACTGGCCCACACCAATGCATTGTCCGAACATAGCCAGAACACTCGACCCTCCAGCAATGAAACCGTGAACAATCCCAGTGTCTTGCCAGGGGACTGCCGACACCCCAACAGACAGGTAAAAGGGTTTGAGCTAACCATCTCAGGATCTCTATCACGAACCGAGTACTACAAAATTCGTGAGCCACTTTTACAGATAAATGCAGTGAGGACTGAAGAGGCTGTTAGCAAGGAAAAGGAACTTGTTTTGGCTAGCCTGCTTTCCCAAGGCCAAAGCACGAAGTACTTCAGCCATCCGATTTACGGGGCTTGCAATAACCGCTCAACGTCTTCAAGCCCAACGTTACTGCGCAGTTTTACAAGTGGTTCTTTCATCAATCACTCAAGTTCCCCAACGATCACACGTGGCGGGTTTGGCGATCAAGCCAAAGCCCGTAGCGGCTGGAGCAGTTCAAGCTCTAGTCGGTTCAGTTTCGGGGGATAGAGAGAGCACCGTGAAAAAGATCAGAATCGAGGAACGCGCCAATTGGCAAAAAAAGGTAGAGAGTGCCGGTTTCTTTTTCCACACTGTCGATGGGGCGCGCTACTGGGATGAGCGAGGGTTTTACCAGTTCACCCACGATCAGATCTCACGAGACATCGAGGGGCCAACCCAAGCGCTTCATGAGATGAGCATGGACCTGGTGGCCAGGGTGGTTAACAGCGAGGAGTTGCTCTCACGGCTGGCAATCCCGGCTAGATTCCATGATCTGGTAGGTCGTTCATGGCAAGAAAAACACCCTTCTCTCTACAGCCGTTTCGACTTTATCTACGATGCAAATGGCCCCGCCAAAGCAATTGAAAGCAACGCAGATACGCCAACTTCGTTACTGGAGGCGGCCTGGATTCAATTGTTATGGCTTGAAGAGTTGATACAGCAAGGAAAGCTGCCACCCACTGCAACGCAATACAACACCCTCGCTGAAGACCTTGTGCATGCGTTTGCTGCGTTCCATACGGATACGCCGTTTTATTTTTCAGCCATATCAGGATCAATTGAGGACCGCGGCACCACAGATTTCTTGCGCAAGATGGCTGGCATCAGAGGAATAGACGCCAGACATATTGATATTGAAGACATTGGTCTGACCGATACGGGGCGCTTTGTAGATCTGGATGGGAACTCGATGGCTCGCCTGTTCAAGCTGCACCCCTGGGAACATATTTTCCACGAGCGCTTTGGCACGGCTATCCCGGGCAGTGGCACCCAGTTCGTCGAGCCCGCCTGGAAAGCCATTCTCAGCAACAAAGGCATGCTGCCTTTGCTGTGGGAATTCAATAAAGGACATCCCAATCTGCTGCCTGCTTTTTTCGACACAGCTCCAGAAAAGTCTGTGCCTAAGGGGTGGGTGCGTAAGCCTTTTTTCTCTCGCGAAGGCGCCAATATCGAGCTACGAACGGTTAGCGGAGAGCACGTCATTGAAGAAGGCCCTTACACCGAGGGGCCATTTATCCTTCAGGAATTTACACCACTGCCCAAGTTCGATGACAGCTTTACCCTGATCGGGTCTTGGGTCATTGGCGATGTGCCGTCAGGCATTGGTATTCGTGAGGACGACACGCTAATCACAAAAAACACGAGCCGCTTTGTGCCCCATGTGGTGCTGGATTAATAGGCAAACGTTAACTACCGACCGCTGGTCGGGGTCACGTAGAACTGCGCTTAAATCCGCTGGTCTGTCGGGTGGAATCTTAATCGGGAGCTACAGTCCATCGTAATAAGACCCCGCACAATGAGGAACTACCATGACTGATTCACGTCGCCCGTATGGGGCGCAAGAGCCGGCCGAGATCGACGATACCGAAGACCGCATGGGTTCTGTCGAGCCGCTTAACTTTGAAGACGATGAAACGCATGAGCGTATTAGCGACCTATTTACCGACGAAGAACGCGCACAGCACATGGCCGGTCAACCTTCACGCCGGGCCGGACTTAGCGGTGGGGCATTGCCAGATGAGGATCTGGACGCGGGATTTGGTGACGATGATCTGGAGCAGGAGATGCTGATCCGCGAAGACGGTGCCCGTGATGCCAAAGAGGCAGCAGAGGGCAGCGATGAAGCGGCGGACTGGGATTTACGCGTGGTGGACGAAGGTGAAATCGGCGCCGGCAAAGGGCTGGATGAAGCAGAGTTAGCGGACATTGACCCGGTGGGTCGGCCCAAGTACTAAATGATGGACGCTGCAACATATCTATGGCGCTCGAAAACCCGTAGCAGCTGCCGAGCCTCGCAGGCTCGGCAGCTGCTACGAAATTGGGTTGCAGCCCACAGGGGAGTTAGTCAACGAGCGTGCAGGCCATGACCACCGCATCTTCACGCCCGCCCACCGCTGGGTAGTAGTCCCGGCGGCGGCCGATTTCGTTGAAGCCATAACGCTCGTACAGCTTGAAGGCTGCGGTGTTGCTGTCGCGAAGCTCAAGGAAGCATTCGCGGGCTTCATGCTGGTAGGCAATGGACATCAGGTGCTCAAGCAATTTGAGCCCCAGGCCACGGCCTTGGCTCTCAGGTTTGACGGTGATGTTGAGCAGGTGCGCTTCATCCAGAATGATTTGCACCACACCGTGACCCACTTGCTGCTCGCCTTCAAACATCAACCAGATGTGATATTTGCCGAGACCGTCGAGAAAAATCCCGCGGGTCCACGGGTGGCTGAAGGCCGCATATTCAATTTTCAGTACTGCATCAAGGTCCGCTTCGATCATCGGACGGAAGGTTACAGCGTCACTCATCGTTTTGTTTCCAGCGCGCCAAAAGCTTGCGCATTGCTTGCCAGACATCCGCTTTGCGGTGTGGCTCTTCCATTAAGAGTTCCAGACCCGGCAACGCCCATGCGCAACCCAGTCCTTCGATTTCAAGTTCACTGATGAAGGCTTCGGCGTCAGCTTCACCGGCAAAGCGCACAGCAGGCAGGCCTATCAGCCATAGGCAGGCACACTCGGCTTGTTCCAAGCGGGACGCGACAAACCCTTGCACAAACTCACGCGCCGCCTCTGGGCCTTGATCCACGTTGCCGCGTTTTAGCAACGGCCAGCGCACGGGCTCGCCAATGATTTGCGGGCTGTCGGGCAAGCCCGCTGCGCGCAACATATCTTTTAACAATAAATAAGCCGGATCGCGGCTCTGGAATGCGCCGCCTGTGGGTAACTCCACCAACAGCAGACAGCGCCCTGCACGCAGCAATTGCAACGCAAAACGCGGGGGTGGTAGTTGCACCACTTTGGCTAGCGCAGGCGTCGACTCGGCTTCAACCACCGGTTTTCTAACAGGACGCGGAGTCACTGATGGCCGCGGTACTTCGATCTTCGGCCGCTCGGCGGGCTTGCTCGGCGCAACCGCCACATTGGCCGCGGGCCTAATGATTTCAGGCGCGGCAGGCGGTTCGGGGAGCACCAGCAGTTCGGGACGCGAAGGCGCGGCAAACGGCAGCTCAGTGCGCGGTAACCAACTGACTACCTGCATGGCAGTCAGATAGGAGCGGCGGCGGGACTCGTTCAACAAGGGTCGGCCATCTGTGGATAACTAAAGAGGCGCGATTCTACCGCCGTTCTGCACTTCCCGCCCGCAGTAGATGGCTAAACGGTTAATTGACGAACCTTGCCTGCGGTCGCCAAGTAATGACTCAAACCCCTGTTGCAGTACAATCGCGACCTTTCATTGGCAATCGACCGGCCCTCCCATGATCGAACCTAAGCGCGTATTACGTGCCCTCGCCGAACACTGGGCACTCCTTGAGCCTTTGTGTGAACACTTCGACCAAGGCACCTTGAGCCTGAGCGAGTTGCGTCTGCAATTAGCCGCCCATCAATTGGACAGCACACCGCAAGACATCACCAACGTGCTCGACAGCTGGATCCGGCTGGATATTCTGGTGCCGGTGGCCAAGAGCCCGAACCGCTTTGAACTGAACGCGCAAATCCACGACTTTCTGGCGTACTTACGCCGCGAACACCGCCTTGGGCTGTGCTTGGAAATCGAAGCCTACCTGCGCCATCTGGAGCGGCTGGCCGGTTACATTCAAGACGCCTTTGATATTCGCGACAGCAATGACTTGGCGCGCCAGTTGCGTTTGCTCGACATGCGCGTACGCGATGTCTTGAAGAAGCTGGCCAATGATGAACAGGCGCTGGTGGCCGTGGCCGAACGGGCCAAGACCAGCGACCGGCAGATTCCGCTGCGCCAGCGTTACGCCGAGGTGCTGGCGACGTGGGACGAATACGTCGAACCAATGATTCAACTGGTTAACGCCGACGGCGCGTTCGAACAAGGCGTACGCAAAGTCGAGAACGTGCTGCTACGCATGCTCAGCGAGCAGCAGCGGCTCGGCCATTTGGTCGACGACGACATGCTGCTGCGTACCCATGCGCGCATCCTTGAGATGCAAACCAGCGCCCAACTGACCTTGCGTCATGCCCGCGAACTGTTGCTGCCGCTGCGCGAAGAGGCGCGCCGTCACAACGCAGTCACCCGTGGCGCGGCGCTGGCATTGGCGGCCATTCGCCGTAAAGGGCTGGACGCGGTACCCCAAGCGGCGATGCCGATGTTTACTCGCCCGCAAAGCACCTTTTTAGGCAGCGCCAGCCAGGTTGAGGCGTATGTTTACGCGCTGGCGCGCTTTGAGCCCAAGCCTGCGCGCTTCCCCAAGGCACACAAAGCCCACCGTGGCGAAACACCCAAAGCCCCGCGCACGGTCAAGGAAATGCTCGACCGTTGCAGCGATGCGTTGCCAATGCCGGACTTGATGAGCTGGTTACTGGACCAGGAACCCAACGGCGACACCGACGAATTGCTGTACTGGTTTTCGCGCCTGTCACGCGAAAAACGCTTCGTGCGCGAACGCCTTGAGCGCCGCGATTACCACACCCACGAACATCTGGTCAGCCTGCGTTCCTTCGCCCTGCTTTCACGCGGCGATGACGCGAACGAGACTTCTGCGAGCCCTCTCCATGCATCTTGATCTTTCTGAACTGTCCCAACTGGCACCGATCTTTCGTGAGCTGTTCAAGGGTTATCACGTGAGCCGCCGCGACCCCGAGCTGTACGCGCAACTGTCGAACTTCCAGGACGCCTACCGCGCGCTGTTCAAGGCGCTGGGGTTTGAACTGGTGTGTGACACCCGTGGTTTTTATTATTTCGTGCCCGACACCGCAATTACCTCCGCACAGGTCAACAAGACCGCGCAACGTTTGGCGCTGTTCACGTTTATCATCGTTGAACACTTGGCGGACCAGGGCCGCGACCCGATTGCCGTGCTTGATGGCGGTAGTCTGGGCCGCGATGAATTACCCTCGCTGCTGGAAAAATACCGCGACCTGTTTGTTCAGGCCGAGGTCACCACGCAAGATGAGCTGGAAGAAAAAATCATGCGCCGCATGACCCAGCTCGGATTCGCCAGCGAGGACAACGGTGTTTACCGTTTTCTACCGCCGATGCACCGCTTTCTCGATGTGTGCCTGTCGGTGCAGCAAGACCGTGATCTGGCGGCCAGTCTGCACAGCATCTTGCCGCTGCCAACGCCGGTGCTGATCGACGACGAAGCCGAGGTTGAGGAAGAAGACGAAGAAGCGGCACTGGCCCGCGCCATTGCCGCTGAGCAACAGGAGATGGATGCATGAGCCAGGAACGCTACGGAATTCGCCGCTTTGCCCTGCTGAACACCGCCGGTTACAGCCTGGGATTATTCCCGCTGGAACATCCGCTGTCGGTGTACGGGGCCAACAACCTCGGTAAGTCAGCGTCGATCAACGCCTTGCAGTTCCCGATTCTGGCGCGCATGTCGGACATGAGCTTCGGCAAATACAGCCTCGAACAATCGCGACGCTTCTACTTTGCGTCGGACACCAGTTACATCTTGGTCGAAGTGTCGCTGCCCCACGGTCCGCATGTAATTGGTGTGGTCGGACGCGGCCCCGGTGGCGGTTTCGGTCACCAGTTTTTCGCCTACGCGGGCAAGCTCGACCTGGCCCATTATCAGAAAGAAGACACGTGCCTGCGGCAAAAGGAGCTGTTCAGCAACCTTGAGCGCAACGGTCTCAAGGCCTACGAACTCAAGCCCGATGAACTGCGGCGCTTATTAGTGGGTGGCCACACGTCGATCCCGCTGGACCTGACGCTGATTCCGCTGCGCTCTACCAGCGAGCAGAGCCTGAAAACGTTCCGCGCCCTGTTTATCAACCTGCTGCACATGCGCGAAATTACCGCCGCAAAGCTCAAACAGTTGTTTCTCGATGCGTTTGAACACAGCCTGCGTTCGGGCAGCGTGGACTACATCGCTGCATGCGAAGAAGCCTTCCGCGATGTACGACGCATGGAGCAGGATTACAACGCGCTGGTGGGTGCCGGGCCGTTGGTCGAAGCGCTGGCCGCCGGGGTTCGCCAGCGTGATCTGTTGCGCGGCAAGCTGCATCGCCTGTCGCCGCTGCTCGACTCGTTGCTGGGCACGTGGCAGGACTACGCCGGGGCACGCAAGGAAGAGTTGCTGATTCAGTCAGAGCATTACCGCAACGAACAAGACGCCCTGCAAAACGATCAACGCAGCAGCACGCAAGAGTTGATGCGCTTGGAGCGCGAAATCACCGGTATTCAACGTTGGCTGGGCGAGTTGTCGGTGCTCAAGCATCGCTTCGCGCTGGTTGACGATGTGAAGGTCCTTGAGCAACAACTGCTCGCGGCCAAAGACGCGCACGACGAGTTGGCCGGTGCCTTGGCGCAGTCGCGTCAGTTCAGTGCCGAGGACTTGGACGAGCGTTTGCGCGATCTGGAAAAACGCCTGAAGTCGGTCAAGCAGCAACTCGATCATGCCGACAACAACAGCTACGCCCGTTTGCGCGAAGAATTTTCACAGCAGGACGTGGAGCGTCTGATGCGGCTGTTCAACAGCGCATTGTTCAGCCTGCCGCTGGGCGAGCAAGGCATTGCACTCGATGACGGCGACGCATGGGTCAAATCCCTTGAGCTGATCCTTGATGGCTTCAAGGGTGAGCGCTTTGAAGCGCCGGGCCTGTCCATCGACCTCAGCCATATCGAGCCGCCCGCCCTGCAAGCGCTGGCGGATCGCGCCGCATTGCGTGAGCAGAAAGAACGTCTAGAAAAAGAACTCAAACAACTGAAAACCCAGCAGGCGGTGACGTCGGATCGCGCTGCGAGCAAGTCCGAAGCCGAGTCGCTGTATCAGCAAGTGCTGGACGCGCAAAAGGCGCTGGAAGATTTCCGGCGTGCCCAGACCTTGAGCGCCGAAGAAGGCGAAAAACTGGAGCAATTGGCTCAGGCCGAAGGCGCGCAGGATGAGTTGAAGCGCTCCAGCGATGCCTTCACCGAGCGCGTACAACACCTGTCGGCCAAGCTGCAATTGGTCGGTCGGCAGATCGGTGACATGGAAGCCAAGCAACGCACACTGGACGACAGCTTGCGTCGGCGCCAATTGTTGCCTGCTGATCTGCCGTTCGGTACGCCGTTCATGGACCCGGTCGATGATTCGATGGACAACCTGTTGCCGTTGCTCAACGACTATCAGGACAGCTGGCAAAGCTTGTTGCGCAGCGACGGTCAGATCGAAGCCTTGTACGCACAGGTGCGCTTGAAAGGCGTGGCCAAGTTCGACAGCGAGGACGACATGGAGCGCCGCCTGCAACTGTTGATCAATGCCTATGCGCACCGTAGCGAAGAAGCGTTGACCCTGGGCAAGGCGCGACGTGCCGCCGTGACGGACATCGCCCGAACCTTACGCAACATCCGCAGTGACTACGACAGCCTTGAGCATCAACTGGCATTGTTCAACCGCGAGATCAACAAGCGTCAGGTGTCGAACCTGCAAAGCTTCCGCATTGTGCTGGCACCGAACAAGGAAGCGCTCAAGCACATTGATCAGATCATCCACAGCGCCGGCCAGTACGAAGAAGGCGAAACGTTGTCGGTGTTCGACCTCAGCCAAAGCGCTGAGCAGGACAACAAAAACGAAGAGGCCAAGGAATATTTGGCCCGTCTGGTAGCGGCCAACCATAACCAGTTAGGGCTCAAGGATTTGTTTGAGCTGGCGTTTGAGATTACTAAGGTCAATGGCCAGCCGGTGATTCATACCGACATCGACGGTGCGGCGTCCAATGGCACCACGATGACGATCAAGGCGCTGACCAACATGTATTTGTTGTTGCACTTGATGGACCGCGATCAGGCCGGGCGTATTCGCTTGCCGTACTACCTCGATGAGGCGGCGGACATTGACGAGAAAAACCAGACCGCGCTGCTGGAAACCAGTTTGCAACTGGGCTTTGTGCCGATTCTGGCGAGTGTGAAGCCTCAGGTCTGTGCCCATGTAGCCATCGACCTAGAGGGTGGAAGCGGCCCTAACGGCATATACATTGATGAAGATGACTGGAAGTACATTCGTCGTCATGACGAGGTGGAACCCGCCGTTATGCCTGAGCTGAGCGACGCCTGAATAAAGTCTAAACAACACTAAAAGCCGCGATCATTAATCGCGGCTTTTGCGTTACTGGCTGTCTACTTTCATACCCATATATGTAGGCATAATCTTACAAGTACTTGCTATTCAACTAATAAAACCGCGCTCGTTCAAAACTATTTTTAAAATTTCAGAAAATTCCTACCCGCTTTGTCCAGTTAAAGCGGCAGACTTTTAGGGTTGATGAGCCTTTAGTGAGTGAAAGGCCGCATCACCTAATAACGGGACTAACTATAATTAACTCACTGCCTTAATACCGGGTTGGGTTATGAGGCTTGTAGGACCATAAATAGTTAACGCTACAAAATGCTCTCTTGAAGTTATAGGAGAAATCATGCGTAAAGCAGTTATTGTCGATGATCATCCCTTTATTCGAAAAATTGTCAGACTGATTTTGGAGAATGCAAAGTTCCAGATAGCGGCAGAAACTGATAATGGTGCGACAGCCTTGGACTTGGCGCGCGCTCATGTTCCCCACTTAATGATTCTCGATTTGGCAATGCCCAAACTTGACGGGTTGGAGGTATTAAAACGTCTTCATATTCTGGGCTTGCCGATTAAAGTGCTGGTGCTGACCTCCAAGGGTTCGCCTTTTTATGCAGACCGCTGTATCAGAGCTGGCGCTATCGGTTTCGTCGAAAAAACAGACGATGTTGATGTCTTGAGCAATGCCATCAGCACCGTTATGAATGGTAAGACTTACTTGAAAAATGCAGATATCGGCCATGATAGTCATCCGCTGCAAAGCGATTTCGCGCTGATCCAAACCCTGTCAGACCGAGAGTTGCGCACACTTCAGTATTTAGTGTCGGGATGGTCGAATAAAAAAATTGCGGAGGTCATGTTGCTCAGCGAAAAAACCGTCAGCACTTACAAGATTCGGGTCTTCACCAAGTTAAATATTCAATCGGTGGTATACCTAGCCGAATTTGCCAAACGCAACCATCTAATCGAATGAATAGTCGGTTCGTTTATGCTCGCAGCGCAGGATTATTTTGGTTGGGTTTGTGTTCGGTGTGTGAGGCCGCACCCGTCGAGTTGCAGTTATTGGGCCGTTCACAGAGGGAGGTGCCTGCGCTCACATTAAGCGAAGGTGACCGGCACTGGCTAAGAGACAAAGGCGTATTAATACTGGGTACTTCGTCTCCCGATTACGCGCCGTTCGATATTTCTGCAGGCAGTGATTACTTTGAAGGGCTCACCGCTGACTATGCCAGCCTTGTCAGCCAACTCTTGCAAGTAGAAATAAAGGTTCGCCGCTACGACACCCGAGCCGAAGTGATTGAAGCCCTCAAGAACCATCAGGTCGACCTATTGGGCACTGCCAACGCCTATGAAATGGCAGATAACCAATTGGCTTTCTCCTCACCCTACGCGCTCGACACACCGGTACTGGTGTCTCGGATTGGCGCCCCCGGGTCGAGCAGTTCGGCCCCTAAAACATTACGCCTGGCAATGCTGTATCACTACCAACCGCAAGAGGTGGTGAAGGCGCAGTACCCAGACGCCGATGTGCAGTTGTATGCATCCACTCTCGGCGCTATTGGTGCGGTCGCTTTTGGCCAAGCTGATTGGTACTTGGGCGATGCAATCAGCACCAATTATTTGATCAATAAAAACTACCTGAATAATGTTTACCTCAAAGGGTTTTCTGCCCTTGAAGGCCTGCCCTTCTCGTTTGCGGCCCATCACCCCAACCCGCGTTTGTTACGGTTAATCAACATGGCATTGGGCGTTATTTCAATGGAAGAATCGTCCGCCATTTTGAACCGTTGGGGCGTCAATGGCATGGATTTCAAAGGCCAGGAACCTTTGAAATTCTCAGCCTCGGAACAGCAGTGGATTGATCAACACCCGCGAGTAAACGTCGCGGTCAACGAGTTTTTACCGTTTACGTTTTTCGATGAACAAGGTGTATTCAGTGGCATTTCTGCTGATTTATTGGCGAAGATAAGCCTAAGAACGGGACTTAAATTCGATCTAATACGCAAACGCACCGTGCCCGAGTTGGTTGACGCAGTTACTCAGGGCGAGGCAGACCTGGTGCCCTCTTTTACGCCGAGTAGTCGTCGTGAACATGTGTTGCGGTTTAGCAAACCCTATCTTTCAACACCTTTTGTACTGGTCACTCGCGCTGCGCCTAACAGTTCCCAAACGCTGGATGACTTGAAAGGTAAACGTGTCGCACTGGTTATCGACACTGTGCTCACGCCCTACTTGGAAAAGCATTTTCCTGGGGTTCATCTGATCGCTGCCAATAACTCGGCGCACGCCTTAGAAATGGTCGCTAAAAAAGACGTAGATGGCGCTATCAATTCGTTGATCAGCGCACGTTATCTGATCAAACAGCAGTACCTAGGACAGTTAGAAATACGCAGCACAGTGGGCAATTCACCCGCGCAATTTTCCTTGGCGGTCGATGGAAAGAAGGACGAGTTGTATTCGATTCTGGGCAAGGCACTGACCAGTATCTCTCCCGAAGAAATGGACCTGCTGACCAGCCGCTGGCACAGCGCCGTGGTGATGGACAACCGTTTCTGGGTGCGCAATCGCTCGACCATTCTCAACCTTTCGGTAATTGCTACGGGCCTGCTGTTGTGCGGCATTATCTGGATCTCTTACCTGCGCAGGTTGGTGCATAAACGCGATCAGGCCGAGCGCGCACTGAATGACCAACTGGCCTTTATGCGCGCACTGATAGACGGCACGCCGCACCCTATTTATGTGCGCGATCGCGAAGGTCGGTTACTGATTTGTAACGAAGGGTATTTGGATACGTTCGGGCTTGAGCGTCAGGACGTGGCAGGCAAAACCTTGTTGGAGTTGACCCAATGTTCAGCCCGGCAAAACCAGGCGCACCATGCCGATTTTTTGGAGGTTATGCAGGAAGGACGCCCGCTGGTGCGCGATCACCTGCTGGAGCTGCCAAACGCCAAGGTGCTCACTATCTACCATTGGATGCTGCCCTACCGCGGCAGCGACAACGTAGTGGTCGGTATTATCGGGGGCTGGATTGATATCAGTGAGCGCCAGCAATTGCTCGAACAGCTACAGGAAGCCAAAGTTCATGCGGACCAAGCTAATCTGGCGAAAAGTGATTTTCTGACCACCATGAGCCATGAAATTCGCACGCCCATGAATGCGGTAATCGGCATGCTCGAGCTGTCACAAAAAAAGGCGGTACAAGGAATCGCCGACAGTGAATCAATTGGTGTGGCGTCGGAGGCGGCCCAGGGTCTACTGGCGCTGATTGGCGACATTTTGGATATCGCGCAGATTGAGTCCGGGCGTTTGTCGCTGAATCCACAGCGAACCCCCCTGATGAAGCTGGTTGAGTCGACGGCGCGGATTTTTGAGGGAATGGCGCAGCAAAAAGGGTTACAGATGAGTTTTGAACTGGACCCTCGTATCAACACCGACGTACTGATTGACCCTTTGCGCTTGCGCCAGGTGCTGTCCAACCTGATGAGCAACGCCATCAAATTCACCGAACAAGGCCAGATACGTTTAAGTGTGCAGGCCAAACGTTCTGACGATGGTGAGCGCTTGCACATCCATGTGCAGGTCGAAGACACCGGTATCGGCATTTCAGAACAAGACCAGTTACGCCTATTTAGCCCTTTTGCCCAAGCCCGCCAGCACAACAAACAACCCGCAGGTTCGGGCTTGGGACTAATGATCAGCCGCCAGCTATGCGAAATGATGGGCGGAACACTCACGCTCCAAAGCACGCTGGGCCAGGGTACCTGCATCAATATGGGCCTCGACATGGTGACGTTGCTGTCTCCTGCGCCATGCGCGGAGCTCACAGAGGCGTCTCCTGTGCAGGTGCGCGCGTTAAAGATACTGGTGGTCGACGACTACCCGCCCAATCGTCGGCTGCTGGCACAACAATTGGGGTATCTGGGGCACAGCGCGGTTGAGGTCGAAGACGGTGCTCAAGGGCTTAAAGCCTGGAAGGCTCAGCGTTTCGATCTGATCATGACCGACTGTGCGATGCCGAACATGGATGGTTATGAATTGGCAAAGAGCATTCGTGCCCATGAATCGGTCAATAATTTGCCGGCCATCTTGATCGTAGGATTTACCGCAAATGCGCAGACAGGCGAAATTAAGCGCTGCATTGCGGCCGGGATGAACGATTGCTTGTTTAAACCTATCAGCCTGCACCATTTGCAGATTCGCCTTGCCAACGTCGATTTAGGCCCACTCATACTGGAACGACAAGACACAAGTGATGAGACCGACACCTTGTTGGATCTGGAAGCACTGGAGCGGCTGACACATGGCGATGCCAACGCCCTGAAGCACTTGATGGAGCCGCTGATCAGCAGTATGGAAGAAGATATGTGGGTATTGTTGAGGGCTTTCACCAAACACGATTTGCCGGGCCTGAGTGATGTGGCCCACAAAGTAAAAAGTGGTGCACGGATGATCAAGGCCCGGCAGTTAGCCCAGTGCTGTGAAAACCTAGAGCAGGCCTGTCTGGAACCAGAATGGAGCCAGTTGGCCCAGCGCGTTGATGAGCAATATGAAGCGATGGCCCGAGTATTGGAGGTGGTCGAGGTGTACCGGGTTTAACCCCTCGGGTGTAGTTATTCATAGCCCATCACTATCGTGGCGCTTCCCGAAAATGGCCCTGAGGCAGGTGTGCTTTGGGGTTTGCGAATAAGCGCAAAGGTCATATTGTCACCGCCGGAACTATTGGTGATGGTTGAATTGAACGATGCGCCCGGATTTATTTGTGTGCTCCCGCGTAATAGCGCAGTTCCCAAATTTGAGTTACTCATGGCAAGTACACCTGAATTGAAGCCGGCAGATGATCCACTAAAGGTGATTTTTACAGGCAGGGTAAAGCCAGGTTCGGAACATGAATAGTTCAGCCGTACATTACTTCGGATTTGGGTACTGCTTACACTTTCACCTACTTTATTGAGGTCCACTTGATTAAAGTTAACAAGGATTGGCGCATTACCATTGATCGTGCACGTGGACAGATCAGGAGCAAGGTCGTTGGCGGCATAAAAATTGAACTTCGGTATAGTGCCGGAGCCGACATTACTGCTTTGTATCATATGGATATCTCCAAGAGCATCCCCAGCTCGCAAATGGACGCCACGTGTATTGTTCACGTACATGTACATGGGCATGCGGACAGACGCACCACCATTTTTATAGGTGGTTGCGACATGGATTCCTGACGCTACTGGGCTACGGTAGTCTGTACCCTTAACGTTCACCCCAACTTCGCGCCCTGTTAATTTAGGGCCAAGGCTGATATAACCGCCATAGAGATGCCAATCATCTTTGGCAGTCGCGCCTCCTCCTCCACCGGGTGAAAAACGACAATCCAACGTAAAGCCATTTAGATTTAATCGATTTGACCCTGGGGACCGTGTCAGCGTGACGGGTACTGACATCCAACTGTTCCAACTTTGAAACTGGAACCAACTGCCTCCATTCGCACTGCACTCAGCGGCGACACTTAATTTTGCGAGCATCATCAGCAGTGCACCAATCACATATTTCATAGCAATATAATCTCTATTGAACAGCGCTTATTTTTATTCCGAACGTTTACACGCGAATGATTTTAACCATTACGGATAATCCAGTTTGAACGTCGACACTGCTGTAAAAACCCCGGCCCTTATTGACTTATCTACAATCGCTTGGGGCTCACCTCTTACATACGCTTTGAACGCAATGATGTTATTGCCGTCAATTAAGGTGTGCGCTTCACTGGGGGTATTGAGGGGCAGCGGTAAATTGGCAGATGTTTCTATTCCTAGCGCTATACCCTCAGCAACACTGCTGCCGTCCAACGCCAGTAGCCCCGGTAATGCGGGGCTTGGAGTGCCGCTAAACGTGGTGGTAACGGAGTCGGCGATGCTGGTGTCGCAGCCTTCAAGATGGATATTGAATTGTTTGCCGATCGTACGGCTATTGGCGTACAGGTAGTGGGTTGAAATTTCACTCATGTCCAGCGTTACGGCATCATCGCCAGGGCGAAGTGTGCAAGGCACTGCAACCAGATTCCCTATGAAGTTAAGGTTGTCGGCGGCCTGCACCTGTTTACTCATCATGAAAGGCATCAGCATCAGTGCCAACAGAATGGGCCGATTGGCTCTGGTTTTTAATTTACGATTCATACGCACTCCAGTTACTGGAATTCGGCGAGCAAGGTCGCTGAAGACGAAAACTCACCCGGGCCCAGTAAGACGCCGGGGCGTTTTATAGGTACCGCTTCCAGCACAGGGGGCGTTGTAGGGTTAATGAGCAAAAGAGTGTTGAGCGCTAATGGCTCACCATTTTGCAAAATCTGTATTCCCAAATCCGCGACGCTGGACTGGATGGCTGACGACTCAAAGGAAGTCGCGACGCCTCTGACTGTCAATAACATTTCCCAAGGCAGCGTGCCTGCCGAACAGGTAATGGTGTAATTCACAGGTTTGAGATAGTTCACGCCATTAACTTTGCTGACGCCCACATCCTTAAAGTCAACTTCAATAATATTGCCGCTGTTGATGGTACAGGGCGGCGGCTCATTCAAGGTTCCATCGAAGGTGAAGTTTGCCATCGCGCTATTGCTATATCCGAGAACGAATAGTGCAAACAGGGCAGGTGAGTTGAAGTGTTTCATCTGTGCGTCCTTCTCATTGCAGCGCAACCACCAATGTTGCCGAAGCTGAAAATGCGCCAGCACTGAGGGTACTGGCAGGCTTTTTCACGGGGACCGCCTCCATTGTCGGCAAGTCCGGATAAGTAAAGTTCACCGTGTTATTGAGGGACCAATCTGCCCCATTGATAAAAAGCTTAATCCCCAGATTTACGTTGTTGGTGCCCAAGACCGCACTGTTAAACCCGGCACCGACGCCCTGCAACTTCAAGGTCATGCCGTTCGATGGCTGGCCAGTACAGGTGACCGTGTAAGGCACGCTCCGTCGATAGTTCACACCGTCAACCCGGGTTGTCATAAGGTCGTTTCCGAAAGGCACGTTGAGCGTGTTTCCGCCATTTATGATGCACACCGGAGGGGCAACGATGACTCCGCTGATTGATACCCCGATTGCCAAAACACGTTGGCTGACTACCAAAAGCAGCCAACTGCACGCCAATATGGCGCAAGCGTTTGCTGATCTAGCCATCGCTCTCTCCTCACTCATAGTTGAGCCTAAAATCCACGACGGCTCTGAAGGCACCATTGGTTAGCGCTGCTGATGTGCGGGTGGGCTGAACATGCCAAGTAAGGGTGTCGCTACCATGGGCCAAAAAAAGTGGCTCACCCCGAGATCCTAAACGCACATCCCGCCCCATCGAGTCAGTCAGGTACAAGCCCATCCCGGTGATGCCCTGTACTTTGACCAACCGTGGATCATCCGCATCGGCAGGCGCCAAAAAAGCGACCGACACCACTGGTTGGTAGGCGCTCCACACCAGCTTGCCCGTACGTTCATTGGTCACGCTGCCGGCGGCACGTCGACAATCAAAAAAACGAAGCTGGAATGCCACCGGTGTTGCGCCATCGCCGGGGCGCTGCAATTGACTACGCGCGACGTTGTTAAGCTCCACGGTCTGATAAGCCGAGGTCATTTCAAGCACGCAAGCGGAATGGTGCAACGAACCGCTGACGTCCAATAATCCGCTCGTGCCCTCGACCTCGGCCTGAGTTTTAAACACAGGCAACGCCAACAACAAACAACTTAAGACCGTCACAATGCGAGGCTTCATAAGACCCTCCTGAAGCATCTGTCACTCGTCACTTGGGGATGCTTGCAGGTCCACCTTGCAGGTACCCGCCGCGCAGCTGAAAGCCAGTGTCGGTCGTCCGCCGTAGTCATTCACATACGTCAAATACGGGGTGATGCCTAACTCTGCAACGCTGGCCCCCAGCATCAGTGAGTCTTTTGGAGAGACCATCAGCGGTTCAAAGCCTGAGGCTGTTTTTGCCTCTTTACTGCGTCGAGCATCGACCAGCGTCACAAAGTACGGGGTCGGGTTGTTCACCTGATAACGATCACCCACACGCGTCAGGGTCAGTTTTTCCTGCCAGGGATTAGACCTTTCCTGCTGGGTCGGTATGATTGAGGCCGGTCGGTAAAACAGCTTTATGCGCGTTTGCAGAGCAATTTGCAGGGTGTTTGCCTTGTCAGTCCGAGGCGGGATTTCACGCAGATTGAAGTAGTAAACAGACTCTCGATCCTGGGGCAGTAATTTGGCCGCAGGCAATGCCTGCACTTTCACCTGGCTTTGTTTGCCTGGCTCCAAACGCTGCACGGGAGGTAGCACCGTTAGCGGGGTGCTGATCTTGTTGCCCTGCTCATCTTCAATCCAGCCCTGAGCCAAATAGGGCAGTTGCGTGTTGTTGTTGATGATGTTCATGCTGACAGCGTCTTTACTGCCCTCAAAAACGACACGGGTTCGATCCAGACCAATGGCCGCTTTGGCAGTATTGATCAGGCAGAACGCTAACAGTGCGATGGCAAAAGGCGCGAAGCGCGTAGTGAATGTCATGAGGGGGTGTTCTCCTTATCGTGATGAGTCACGCCGGTCGATGGCGCAGGATCTGTTGACCCGTTGTCAGCACTGTTGATGTGGCAAGGCAGGTTCAGTGAGGATGTCAGCCCATCAGCGGGCAAACGCGCAGGCAATATCAGCGTGCAGCGTTCGATCCCGCCCCAACTGACGATCATCGCTTCACCGGGCTGAATGCCGCTCAGGTAGACACTGCCGTCCTCATTGACGATGCCCGTGTCTTGCTGCTTTTCATTTTTCACCGTGGCGCCAAACGGCGGTGCACTACCATCCGGTAGCCGCAAAACGGCCATGGCCTTCAAGCCGGAGATCACATCCAGTGAGCGGTAGCCAATAGCGCCCTCTGTCAACGTGAGTTGAGTGACCGATTGAGTCGCCTCGGCATTGGCTGGCAGGTTTTCCAGATCTACGCTGGCCGCTGTGCGGTAATAACTGCTGACGTCCGAAATGACGGCTTTACCAAAGCTATTACTGCGCGTCGCAGCGCCATAGCCACGGATGGGTACATCCGGCACCCCGGCGGTATCGACCATTAATCGGGTACCACCCATGCCGCTGCTTCGATGCAGAGCTGCACCTTGCGCAGTCAGCGTGCCTCCCCCGCGAGCGGACAAGCTGAGGCTGGTGTAATCGTGCTCTTGGGCACTGGCACTAATATCAAGCGAGGCTTGATCACCCAGATGGCTCAGAGAACCGCTGACAGAACGATCACTGGCAGACAGTTGATAGCTGCTGCGCTCACTCAGCCGATCGCTGAAGCGTGCTGAATAGCCATTTCTGTTCGACATCCGGCTGGCACTTGTCGTTAACGTGCCGGACCTGCCCATCGGCAAACTGACCGACAAATACATGCCCGTGTTGCTTTGCGCGCCACTGCGCTGATCACGTTCCTGATTGCGATACAGGTTCATGGCCAGGCTCATATTTTTCACCGTCCCGATACTGAAATAGCGTGCCAGTGAGAGCGTCCAGCGCTCACTTACCGGACGATCCCAGTAAGACTGGTTGCTGTAGTTCAGATAGACGGAAACCCCGGCATCGCGAAACTGTTTGTTAAATGTCGCGGTATAGAGCGCCTTGCTGCCACCGACCTCATCTGCGTAATAGCGGGCATCCAGATATTCACTCATGCTCAGGTAATTTTTTTCAGAAAAGCGGTAACCAGCAAACGTGACTTGGCTGTCGTACTCTTCAAAGTTTTTCGAATAACTCAAACGGTAGGAAGCACCCGACAGCGTCTTGTCATCCAGAGAGGTGCTAGCCCGCGTGGCATCAAATGACACAGCACCGAACGCCAATAGGTCACGCCCAACGCCCACGGTGAAAGCCTTGTAGTTGTTATCCGTAATGGCTCCGCCATACAGCGACCAGCCGTTACTGATCCCCCAAGAGAATTCGCCCGTACCAAATACGTTACCGTGCCCGCCGCTGTGTAAATCGGAAGGCCGCCCCACTGCCGTTTTGTAACGCACAGTACCGGGACGCGTGAGATAGGGAATGCTGGCTGACTCGACAGTAAAGGTTTTGACGCTACCGTCCTGCTCCTCCACACGGACATCCAGAGACCCGGTCACCGCATCATTGAGATCCTGAATGCGAAAAGGCCCCGCCGCGACCAGCGCTTCATAAAGCACACGACCTTTTTGGCTGATGACAACCTTGGCGTTGGTGTTGGCTACGCCAACCACTTCTGGCGCATAACCGCGCAAGTTCGGCGGCAGTTGACTGTCATCGGAGTTAAGCGAGGCGCCCGTAAAGCGGAAGCTATCGAAAATATCCGAATACAAATAACTCTCACCCAGGGTCAGCCGTGACTGGATAGAAGGCAGCGCGCGATAAGCGTAAAAACGACTCCATTCAATTTTTTGATTGCGGTTGACAGCATCCTTATCATCATCGATCCGCCCCTGCCAGTCCGCTCGTACCCGCCACGGGCCGTTGTTAAAACCAACAGTACCGTTACCTGTTATGTCATTGCGGGTCGCTTGATTCTGCTGCTGGATCGACTGGCCAGTCAGGTTGTAATCAATCAGTAAACCGGACACGCCTTCATCCCACCGAGATGGGGGATCCCAATTCGGCGCGTTGTATTCCAGATACGCTTGCGGAAGAGAAACGTAGAGGGTGCTGGTACTCAGGTCGCCTGTGACGTCCATACCTGCCAGGCTGCGAATGTCCAAACACTCGCCGCCTTTCCACCACACAAGCGTGGCTATCTGATCTTGCTTCAAGCCCAACTGCGCCACCAAATCTTGGGACAGGCAAGCTTGACTGCCTTTGGGATCATCCTCAGGTGGGAAAAAACCAATTGGCTGCTCGGGCAATGGCTGAGTATTGACCTGCACGACCATGGGGTAGGTGCCGGGCAAGATAAAACCACTGCGGGAAAATTGGGATAGATCGATATTGCTACGATCGTTCAGATCGAGAATATCGGTGTTGAACTGCACCTCCCCTGCCGAGAATACTGTGCCGCTAATCGACATCAGCCCACCGAGTACACCGGGACGTAATATCGTTTTGACTGCGTAAGGGTTTAGTAAAAAAGACAGCCCAAACATTCAAAAATACTCCAGCCTGAAACGCACCGCAGCACGATGTGTTCCAACAGCCATGGGGCTTCCGTTGCCAATCAATCGAAGGGTGTAATGTAAAACTTGGTCTTTCCCCGTGAGGGGCGTCAGGCTCATGGGTACTCCCGGAATGCTTTCACGCCCATTCATGTCTGTGATGTGCAAGGCCACGCCTTGAGAGGACCCGATAGCTGCAAAAGAGCGCCCCGCCATGTCAGTCAACCCTTCAAAGGTCACCCTGACATGCTCCCAGTCAGGCAAGTACTGTCCCGGTCGGGACGGGTCGGGCCGTGTTAGCGAGCACTGCACTAATCGCAGCAAAAACGGATGAGGCGGACTTTCGCCCTCACGAACCATTCGCCCCACGGGCACAGGTTCCATTTCAATCAATTGATAAGCACTGTTGGTATCCAGCGCACAGGCAGAATCAAGAATTTGTCCGCCCAGTGTGACAACACCACTGCCTTGATCCTGTCGTGTTGCAGCGACCGCTATACAGGAAGTTGTAAACAGGACAAGCGAATAAGTTACCGCCAATGCTGAGAGTGCTTTCACATTAATCTCCCACTTACATTTGCCCTGCCACCGAACTAACGGCGGCAGGGCAAAGGCTTATTGATAAGCCAGGGAGAAGTTAGTGACCGCTGTGAACTCGCCTGGCGTAATGTCGCCAGTTGCTTGACCTTTCAGATAAGCACCAAAAGACAGGGTAGTATTACCGTCAGCGAGTGCTTGCGGTGTAGTTGCCGTCCCCAACACGACTAACGCACCAGCGCCATCGACCATCATGATGCCTGCGCCTTTAGCGTCGCCCACAATACCCAATGCGCCTGGCACATAGACCGACCCGGCACCGGTAAAGGTGGTCGTGACCGTTTTATCAGTGAGCGAACTTGGATCACAGCCAGTAAGTTTAATGTAGAACTCTTCAGGGCGACCATTTCCACCTGCCGCCAATTGCGACTTCGCCACCTGACCCAAGCCGACTGTTTGATCAACACTATCGGGGTCAATTGAACAAGCCGCTTCAATAATGGCCCCTTTAAAAGTGACCGTTCCTTCGCCTGCACCTGCCGCATGAGCAACCGAAGCAGAGCCCGCTAACAAGGCCATAGAAGCCAACGCAGATTTCATTACAACGTTCATCAAAGTAATCCTATGCCAGTTAATTAAAAGAGCTGTTTTATTCACTCATAAGTGCATGGAGACAACGTACGCGGCCGACACTTAGCATTCAGACAAGCAATCGAAACCTATACATCCCGCAACTTTGCTCGCACGCCGAAGGCGTAATAATCCTCCTTGGATTAATTGAGCATTGAGAGATCGCACATTTAACAGCAAACGCCCATTTCAACATTGTTTTGCCGCTCAAACTAAAACACCGAACAACAACATTCGTCCTGAGTTGCGTCGTGTGACTGAGCGGCGAAACTTCGATTAATCTAACTGCTTATTTTAAAAGTACTTGTAAGAATTCCCTGAAGATTTAAAAATCTATTTGACGTTATAAAAACAAAAAAAAACCGCGATCAATGATCGCGGTTTTTGATACAGCAAACGGTTATTGACTCAGTGGGATTTTCGGTGCCCACATGAGCCATTCATCTTCGAATTTGTCGAATAGCGGGAAGGTCTGCTCAGGTCGGGCCTGAGTACCCATTTTTTCGCCATCCGGGGTGGCAAAAGCGATGCCACCTTGAACCAGTGTTTCGAGGGACTCTGTACGCAGAGTCGCGCCTTTAAACAACCCAAAGTCGACACCAAAACCGCTGGTGTTCCAAAAGCGGCTACCGCTACGCACGAGCGGCGCGTAACGCGGTTCGATCAAGATATGCACAAGAACGCGATCGGCGTTGTTGCCTAGTTCATAACCTGTCACCTTGCCGACCGTGACTTCGCGGTACGTGACGGGCACGCCTTCTTTTAGGGAACCACGACGGGCGGCACTCAAGACTAGGCTTAGCCCGGCTTTGGGAGCGACAGCGTCAGGGGCTTGCTCCAAGGCAACAAAGCTGGTTTGTGGACCTTGTTGTTTTGCGGCGGGTTGCACTTCCAGATACTGGCCGGTGACGAGGGTTTCGAGGTTCGCTGTTTTCAGTAAGCCAAGCTCAGGTTTGACCACCCAGAACTGTGTACCCACTCGGGCAATACGACCAGGTACTTCTGTGATTCGCGCCTTGAGCAGTACCGACTGCAGGTCTTCGCTCAAATCGACACTCTCGATTTTTCCGACATCCAGACCTTTAAAGCGGATCGGTGTGCCACGGCTCAAGCCATCAGCGCGCGCGACTTTAATGGTCACGCTTGTGCCTTGTTGCATCGCCGCATCACGGTCGGTAAACAGACGGAAACGCGGGATTCGCTTCTGCAACGGTGCTGTGGCCTGCGGGGTTTCGAATGCAATACCGCCGGCCATAAGGCTTTGCAGAGATTCACTTTTAACCTGAATGCCGCCTGTCAAACCGCCGCTCAATGTGATGCCGCTAGCATTCCAGAAGCGGGTCGAGGCGTTGACCAGGTTTTCGTATTCCTTCTCGATGTGCACGCCGATGATCAGTTGTTTCTGAGTGCGGGAGAATTGATAGCTCTGAACCGAGCCCACCTTGACCTGTTTGTAGAGAATCGGGCTACCGACTTCTAGCGATCCCAGGTTATCGGTGAAGAGCACCATGTGCAGGCCGGGCGAGCGCAGATCGAGTGGCGGCGCTTTTGGTCGTGCAATGAATTCGCGCTCAGGTGTACTGCCTTTGTCGCCGGGGCGAATGGCGATGTAGTTACCCTTAACCAACGCTTCCAATCCGGTGATACCGGCCAGCGAGATCGAAGGTTTGACTACCCAGAACTGTGTCCCTTGCACCAGATAGTCTTCGGCCAATGGATCCAGGGTCAACTCGGCGCTAGCACTGGTCAGGCTGGGATCAATTTTCAGGGTCTTGAGGCTACCCACCTGTATGCCTTTGTACATCACAGGTGTGCGACCGGCTTGCAGGCCTTCGAAGTCACTGAGTTTGACTTTGACTTTGATCCCCGCCTGAGCCGCATCGAAGTCTTCATAGAGACGAAACGGCAGGCTTGAATCGGTAGGCGGGCTGTCTTTGCGGTTTTCGGGTGTAGCGAAGGCAATACCGCCAGCGACGATGCTGGCCAGCGATTCGCTGCGGACTTTTACGCCCGAGAGATTTGCGTCGATGCTGATGCCGCTGGCATTCCAGAAGCGCGTGTGTTTGCGCACTAGGTTGGCGTAAGTGGGCTCGATAAAGACTTTGATCTCGACTGTATTTTGGTCCTCGGAAAGGACGTAGCTTTTGATCTGCCCTACTTGAATCTGTTTGTAGAACACCGGGCTGCCCCGATTCAACGAGCCGAGTCGGTCGGCCTTGAGTGTCAGGTGTAAGCCCGGTTTGTCGTCAGACAGCGGCGGCTCTTGCGACAGGGCCTTGAATTTGCGGGTAGGCTCACCGTCCGCCGGACTGACCGCAATGTAGTTGCCAGACACCAGGGTTTCGAGACCTGTAATACCTGCCAGTGTCACGCTGGGCTTGACTAGCCAGAAACGGGTATTGGTCTTTAGGTATTGCTCCACGTCTTTGTTCATTTCGACAGTGGCAATAACCCCGTTGCTGGGGCCACTATCATCCAGGGCCAATGTTTTGACTTTGCCCACGGGCATGCCTTTGTAGACCACTTCGGTCTTGTTGGCGACGATGCCTTCACCACTTTCGAAGCGTACCTGAATATCAATCCCGGTCTCGCTGTAGGCTCGCCAGCCCAGCCATCCCCCGATGACTAAAGCAATAAGTGGGAGCACCCAGATGGCAGACCAATTGGAGGCTGGGCGGGTTTTAGCGGTAGGCAATTCACTCATGGTCGTCGTCCGACTCCGTGTTATCCCAAATTAGTCGGGGATCGAAAGTTACAGCTGCAAGCATCGTTAGTATCACCACACTGGCGAAGGCCACAGCGCCGAGATTGGCCTCGATACTGGCAATTCGTCCAAAGTTCACCACGGCCACCAGAATGGCAATGACGAAAATGTCCAACATTGACCAACGGCCAATGAACTCGATGAAACGGTACATGATGATACGTTGCCGTGCAGACAATGGCTGACGGCGTTGTACCGAGAACAGCAGCAAGGCAATTCCGACCAATTTGAAGGTCGGCACCAAAATGCTCGCCACAAATACGACGGCGGCAATTGGAATCATGCCGTGCTGAACCAATTCAATTACACCGGCCATGATGGTACTGGGGCTGCCTTGACCCAACGAATTGATGGTCATGATTGGCAGCAGGTTAGCCGGGATATAGAGGATGGCCGAGGTCAGTAACAATGCCCAAGTGCGCATCAGGCTGTCAGGGCGCCGCGCGTGAACCAAAGCGCCGCAACGGGTGCAGGTTTGCTCGTCGGTGTCGGGTTCTTGCCTGTTGAGCTCGTGGCATTCGCCACAGATCAGGATGCCTGCATCAATCGCCCGCATGTAGATCCTCCCCGGACAGTGCCTGCCAAATTTGATGAGGCGACATCACCGCTTCCAACCAGAGTTGGACCAATAACAAGCTGACGAAGCAGGTTAAGCCGAGCCCAAGACTCAACTGCGCCAGATCGGCCAATTTGACGATCGCGACCAATACGCCCATCAGGTACACCTCAAGCATGCCCCAATCTCGTAGGTGGTGATAAATGCGGTAAATGAGCAAACCGTAGCTGCGTCCAATGTTCCATCGAATGCTCAGTAACACGGCGAGTTGGCACAGCAGTTTGAGCAATGGAATACCCATGCTGCACAGGAACACGACAACGGCGATACCTTGCATGCCGGTGTTAAACAATCCGAGTACACCGCTCCAGACGGTGTCTTGCGATGCTTGGCCCAGTAGATTGAGTTGCATGATGGGCAAAAAGTTCGCGGGTATGTAGAGCAATAGTGCGGTAATGACCAAGGCGAGACTACGCTCAACAACATTGTGTCTATGCGCATAAAGCTCGTAGCCGCAGCGCGGGCATTGGGCTTTTTCACCGAGTGCGAGATGCGGCTTGCGCATCAGTAAGTCGCATTCATGACAAGCCACTAACTCGTCCAGCGGTAATTCTGACACCCTGAGGGGGCCAACCGGATCTGGCATATAGGGAGTCTCTGGCTCAAAATTGACTGCACCTATTCTAGTGCGCGGGCTACAAAATAACTGTGTCTATTTGTAGGACTTTAGGTGCGCTGGAAGCTGGAAGCTGGAAGCTGGAAGCTGGAAGCTGGAAGC
>NZ_ALJC01000094.1 GCF_000282975.1 Pseudomonas psychrophila HA-4 | reverse complement strand
GGCTCTCCCGGCATCCATGCCGGTCGACCCACTGCGCGAAACCTCCACTCAGCCTCCCGAAGTCGCGGGGTAGATCAAGATCAACAGCCTGGATTGCGCCGTACACAAAATGGGTAGCCTCTGCAGTACGCCTGCGCTTTCGATCTAAAAATTGCATCTGTCGCCACGCGATTGTGTAGTCGACTCAAAGGCCCCTCACAGGAGGCCGAACGCAGGTGCTGTTATGGGGATCGACCGGCATGAATGCCGGGAGAGCCTAAGCGAAGTCGGCCGGATGGTAGGGCAAGGACCTTTTGGTTCCTTTTGGGGCTGTTTGCCAAAAGGGACTCGCTGTAAGAGCGAAACGGATAGGTCAGTTAAACGCCTAAAACGGATATGTACGCGAAGGTGCGTTTTGACAATGATTTGTAGCCGCACAACCAAAACCTCTTTACCTAAGCTTTACGCTTGGCTGACAGCGATTGACCTTGATCTCCCTAAACTGGGCGCATCCGGATTCACCGGAATCGTAATAAAGGAGACACACCATGCGTAAGACTCTAATTGCTCTGATGTTTGCTGCAGCCCTGCCAACCGTCGCAATGGCCATGCCGGGTGGCGATGGCCCAATGGGTCCACGTCACGGCGGTGAGCACGGTCGCGGTGATGCCCCTTACAGCCAACTGGACCTGAGCCGCGAACAGCGCCAGCAGATTGGCAAGCTGATGGGCGAACAAATGCACGAACGCAAGCAACTGGTTGAGAAGTACCTTGAAAAACTCCCAGCGGCTGATCAAAAAGCACTGAAAGACGAAATCGCTGCCAAGCATCAGAAAACTCAGAGCGATATTCGTGCCTTGCTCAAACCTGATCAGCAAAAAAACTTCGACGAGATGCAAAAAAAACGCACTGAGCGTGAAGCCGAATGGAAACAGTTCAAGGAGTGGAAAGCACAACAGGCTCCAAAAGCGCAATAATCTGCATATTAGCCAAGCCCAACGGCCCTCAGCCGTTGGGTTTTGGTCGTTTGAATCATCGACTTGTGAGGAACTGCCGTGCGATCACTGTTTTGGCGCATTCTGGCCAGCTTTTGGCTAGCGATAGCCTTGGTCGCAGGGCTATCGATCCTGTTGGGGCACATGCTCAACCAAGACACCTGGATCCTCAGCCGCCATCCTGGGCTCAATAATCTGGCGCAACAATGGACCGAACGCTTCGAAACCCAAGGCCCCGACGCGGCCCAGGAGTTACTCGAACGGCGCAAGCGCCGCTATCACATTGACGTACAAGTGCTCAACGAGAGTGGCGACCCTGTGGTGGCCGGTACATTTCCTCGCCGGGCAGCCGCTTGGGAAGCTCGTCAGGGCCAAGGCAAGGAAGAACTGCCTTGGCGCCGCCTGACCGTTGAATACACCAGCCCGAAGACTGCCGAAACCTATTTGCTGATTTATCGGATTCCGCACCCCGAACTCGACGCCTGGCACCGCAAAAGCCTGATCTGGCCGCTCAGCGCGCTGGGGATAGCGCTGGTGGTACTTACGCTGTTCAGCTTGCTGGTGACGTTGTCGATCACCCGCCCCCTTAGCCGCTTGCGCGTCGCGGTGCATGACCTGGGGCAAACTACGTACCAGCAAAACAGCCTGGCGCAACTGGCATCGCGGCGTGATGAGTTTGGCGTGTTAGCGACTGACTTCAACCGTATGGGCGCCCGCCTGCAAAGTTTGATTGGCAGCCAGCGCCAATTGCTGCGCGACGTGTCCCACGAACTGCGCTCGCCGCTGGCGCGGTTGCGCATCGCGCTGGCCCTAGCCGAACGTGCTGGCCCCGAAGAGCGCGAAAAGCTCTGGCCGCGCCTGACGCGTGAGTGCGATCGCCTGGAATCATTAATCAGTGAAATTCTGGCATTGGCGCGGGTAGATGCCGATCAAGCCAGCGCTGAGCACATCGAGTTGAACCCGTTGCTCAACGCCGTCCAAAAGGACGCCTCTCTGGCGGCGCCCGAACAACCGGTGCAACTCAATGCCGAACCCGGTTTAAGCCTGAGCGGCTGGCCGACTATGATCGAGCGGGCAATCGATAACCTGCTGCGTAACGCGCAACGCTTCAACCCGGCGGGGCAGCCCATTGAGTTGACTGCCATACGCAATGGCGAACACATCGCCATTCGCGTGCGTGACCACGGGCCAGGCGTCGCTGAAGAACATTTAGCGCAACTGGGCGAGCCGTTTTTCCGCGCGCCGGGCCAGACGGCTGCCGGGCATGGATTGGGCTTGGCCATTGCCCGCCGTGCGGCAGAGCGCCATGGCGGGCGGTTGGTGCTGGGCAATCACCCTGAGGGTGGGTTTATTGCCACGCTGGAGCTGCCATTGGAACCCAACGCCAGTCTGTAGGCGGTTTACAAACCCTGTAGGCGCGCCCTTGCTCGCGATTTTTTAAAAGATCAAAAGCTCGCGCCTACACGGTGCAGGCTAATTAAACAGACCACGCCTTGACGAACTCGGCGCTGCTCACTTTCGGCGCATCGCGCAGTTCATTCTGCGGGGTACCCAAGTACAGGAACGCAACCACTTCTTCGCCATCGATCAGCCCCAAGCCTTTAGCAACATGGGCGTTATACGACAGCTCGCCGGTGCGCCATACCGCGCCAATGCCCTGGGCATAGGCCGCCAGCTCAATAGCGTGAGCCGCGCAACCTGCTGTAATCAATTGCTCAGACTTAGGCACTTTGAAGTGATCCTGCAAGCGAGCGACTACCACTACCACCAATGGCGCACGCAATGGCATGGCGCGGGCCTTGTCCAGAGCGGCCTGAGTGACGTCGCTGCCCTGCGCCTGCACGGCCTCTGCGAGGATTTCACCCAACTGATTGCGCGCCTCGCCTTCAACCGTCAAAAACCGGTAAGGCCGCAGTTGACCATGGTCCGGCGCGCGCAAGGCCGCCGCGAACAGGACTTCGCGCTGCTCAGCCGACGGCGCAGGGTCAAGCAAGCGCGGAGCAGAAACACGGTTAAGCAAAGCGTCGAGAGCCTCCATTGGCCACCTCCTGAAGAAAATGTGCGGCTATTCTAACGGTATCCACCGAAGGTCTGGCGGTTTACATAACCCGGTCCACAGGTAGAATGGCGCCCCCTTCACAGCCGAGCTGACTTCATGGCGTTGCCGACCTTACGGATCATCGGTTTTATTATCGGCATCTTCCTGATTACGCTCGCCGTCAGCATGGCCGTGCCGATGCTGACGCTGGTCATTTTTGAGCGCATGGGCGACTTGCCGTCCTTTCTCTGGGCCAGCCTGATTACCTTCGTCGCCGGTTTGGCGCTGGTGATTCCAGGACGCCCGGAGCAAGTGCATCTGCGCCCACGCGATATGTACCTGCTGACCGTGTCCAGTTGGCTGGTGGTGTGTATTTTTGCCGCGCTGCCATTTTTGCTGACGCAGCACATCAGTTACACCGACTCGTTTTTCGAGAGCATGTCCGGAATCACTGCCACCGGCTCGACCGTATTAAGCGGCCTCGACACCCTGTCACCCGGCATTTTGATGTGGCGCTCCATGCTCCACTGGCTCGGCGGCATCGGCTTTATCGCCATGGCGGTGGCCATTTTGCCCTTGCTGCGAATCGGCGGCATGCGCCTGTTCCAGACCGAGTCCTCTGATCGTTCCGAAAAAGTTATGCCGCGTTCGCACATGGTGGCGCGTCTGATTGTGGCCACTTATGTCAGCATCACCATCGTCGGCAGCCTTGCGTTTTGGTGGGCGGGCATGAGCGTGTTCGACGCGATCAACCACGCAATGTCCGCGATCTCGACCGGCGGGTTCTCGACCTCCGATCAGTCGCTGGCCAAGTGGACGCATCCGGCGGTGCACTGGGTGGCGATTGCGGTAATGATTCTTGGCAGCTTGCCGTTTACCTTGTATGTCGCCACATTACGCGGCAACCGCCGAGCGCTGATCAAGGATCAACAGGTGCAAGGCCTGCTCGGGCTGCTAGTAGTGACCTGGCTCGTTCTCGGCACCTGGTTGTGGTGGACCACTAACATGCCGTGGTGGGATGCTTTCCGCCACGTAGCACTCAACGTGACATCGGTGGTGACCACCACCGGCTTTGCATTGGGCGACTACAGCCTGTGGGGCAATTTCTCACTGATGCTGTTTTTCTATCTGGGCTTTATTGGCGGCTGTTCGGGCTCGACAGCGGGCGGGATCAAGATTTTCCGTTTTCAAGTCGCCTATATCCTGCTCAAGGCTAACCTTAACCAATTGATTCATCCGCGAGCGGTGATCAAGCAGAAGTACAACGGGCACCGTCTCGACGAAGAAATCGTGCGCTCGATTCTGACCTTTTCGTTCTTCTTTGCTATCACCATTTGCGTGATTGCATTGGCACTATCGCTGCTTGGACTGGACTGGATGACGGCCCTCACCGGCGCCGCCAGTACGGTATCCGGCGTGGGCCCGGGGCTAGGTGAAATCATCGGGCCGTCCGGCAACTTCGCCAGCCTGCCGGATGCCGCCAAGTGGATTCTGTCGGCTGGCATGTTGCTTGGGCGCCTCGAGATCATTACCGTGTTCGTATTGTGCATTCCGGCGTTTTGGCGGCACTGAGATACATCAACGCGTCCTGCAAGAGGTCAGCATGGGCCAAATCCTGTCACTGCGTCATTACCGTCACGACGTAATTGCGCACAGCCATGAGCACGCGCAAGTGGTGATCAGTTTGTCCGGCAAGCTCGACTTCGAGGTCGACGGCCGCGTCCGCCTACTGCGTCAACAGCATCTGATCGTGGTGCCCGCTGGCGCGCATCACACCTGCGGCAGTGAACAAGGCAGCCATTGCCTGGTGCTCGATGTGCCAAGCCAAGATTGGTTAGGCGAATCGCTGGGCAGCCATGCCGACGCCAGCCGACGCCTGCTCGACAACACCGGGCATTTGAGCCTCGACGCCAAACAGCATCAGTTGGTTAGCTGGCTGGCCAGTGGCCCGGTGAGTGACCCCATAATTGCCCGCCAAGGCGCCATCTTGTTGTTGGCCAGCCTGAATAACAGCGCCGCCGAGTCGGTTACGGCAAAATGCCTGCCGTTTGCCGCACTGGATGCCTTCATTGACCAACATGCTGCCCACCCACTTCAAGTCGCGGATCTGGCACGCATCGCCGGTTTATCCTGCGCCCGCCTGCACAGCCGCTTTCTCAGTGAATGCGGGCTCACGCCCATGGATTACATCCGCCAGCGCCGTCTGAACCGCGCCTTGCAGTTGTTGCGTCGCAGCGCTCTACCGATCGGTGAAGTCGCCAGCCAGGTTGGCTACGCGTCACAAAGCGCCTTTAGCGCCGCGATGCTGCGCGAATTCGGCGCCTCGCCCTCGGCATTACGCCGCGAGTCTGGCGACAACTAAGGCAAGTCTGGCGACAGACAGCTCAGCCGCCCGCGCCTTAGACTGCACGCCTTGCCTGTATCGACTTAAGGATTGCAATGACTCCGCGTACCGCCTTGGGCGCCCTGCATATTGGCGCGTTGATGTTTGGCCTGACCGGCGTGTTCGGCAAACTCGCCGCCGCGTCGGCCTCCATTATTGTGTTTGGCCGCGCTGGCTTCGCGGTGTTGGCCCTCGCCTGCTTTGCGGCACTGGCCAAGGGCACTCGCTGGAAAAAACTGGCACTGCGCGACGCCCGCAACTTGCTAATCAGCGGCGTGTTGCTGGCAGGGCATTGGGTCAGTTTTTTTGTGGCGGTAAAGATTGCCGGGGTGGCGATTGCAACCTTGGGCTTTGCCAGCTTTCCCGCGTTTACAGTCATTTTGGAAGGGCTGATTTTTCGCGAGCGTATCCGTTCTAACGAAGTGGTGCTGGTGGTGCTAGTCAGCGTCGGCCTGATCCTGGTGACCCCACACTTTGATCTGGCCAGTCAGGCCACTGAAGGGCTGCTCTGGGCGATTGCTTCCGGCCTGCTGTTCTCGCTGTTGTCGCTGAATAACCGGGCCAACAACGGACGGGTTCCAGCTGTTCAGGCAGCCATGTGGCAGAACGCGGTGGTCGCCTTATGCCTTCTGCCTTTCGCCGCGCCGGGCTTGAGTGAGGTTCGCCCACTGGACTGGTTGTGGATCGGCCTGCTCGGCGTGTTGTGCACTGGCGTCGCGCACAGCCTGTTTGTCGCCAGTCTGGCGGTGATAAAGGCCCGCACGGCCGCCGTGGTCTTCGCCCTGGAGCCAGTGTATGGCATCACCCTAGCGTGGCTGTTGTTCCACGAAACCCCGACCGTACGCATGCTGTTTGGCGGCATGCTGATTATCGTCGCGATTGTAGTGTCCAGTCGCATGGCCAGCGGCCCGACGCCCGCGAAAGGGGCGCTTGATTCAGCGACTCACTAAACCCGGTCGTTGTGACCCAAGTCGCGCTGCGGGTCGATCTGGTCCCGCACCCGCTGTTTGAGCACCTTGGCCTCGGGAAAGCCGCCATCAACCTTGCGCTCCCAGATTTGTGCGCCGTCACAGGTGATACGGAATACCCCACCAGTCGCCGGTTCCAGCGCAACCTGGCCTAGATCATCAGCGAAGGTGCTGAGCAGTTCTTGCGCCAGCCACGCCGCGCGGAGTAACCACTGACATTGCGTGCAATAAGTTATGACAATTTGCGGTTTGCTGGTGGACATGTTTCTCAAACTCCTAGCGTGAAAGGCGCCGCTATAATAGCCGCCTTTGTCGCTTGCCCAGAGACTCATGATGCGCCGCCTGCTGATCTGCCTGCTCCTGTGTTTATGCCCGTTGGCGCTGTTTGCCGCTGAAAAACCACACCCGAAAATCGGCCTGGTGTTATCCGGCGGCGCAGCCCGTGGCTTGGCCCACGTCGGCGTGCTCAAAGCGCTGGAAGAACAAGGCATTCGTATTGATGCCATCGCGGGCACCAGCATGGGCGCGGTCATCGGCGGTTTGTATGCCTCGGGTTACAAGATCGACGAACTGGAAAAACTCGCGCTGGGCATCGACTGGCAAGAGGCCTTGTCTGACAGCCCTGCCCGTGAAGACGTACCGTTTCGACGCAAACAGGATGACCGTGACTTTCTGGTCAGACAAAAGCTCAGTTTTCGCGACGATGGCAGCCTAGGCCTGCCATTGGGGGTGATTCAGGGGCAAAACCTCGCGTTATTGCTCGAAAGCCTGTTAGCCCACAGCAGCGACATTCGCGATTTCGACAAGCTACCCATTCCGTTCCGCGCAGTGGCGACCGACATCGTCAATGGCGAGAAAGTCGTGTTTCGTAAAGGCCACTTGCCACAAGTTATCCGCGCCAGCATGTCCATCCCGGCGGTGTTTGCGCCCGTCGAAATCAACGGCCAATTGCTGGTCGATGGCGGCATGGTCGATAACATCCCGGTGGACGTGGCGCGCGAGATGGGCGTCGACATGGTGATTGTGGTCGACATCGGTACCCCGCTACGCGGGCGCAAGCAACTCAACACCGTATTCGACATTCTTAACCAGTCCATCACCTTGATGACCCGAAGCAACTCCGAGATACAACTGGCGTCATTAAGGCCGAACGACGTGCTGATTCAACCTTCGCTTGCCAGCATTGGCGCGACTGATTTTGGCCGTTCAGAAGAGATCATCAATGCTGGGTATCGCGCCACGCAGATCCTGGAAAAACGTTTGGCAAGCCTGCGCCAGCCCGCCGATGCGCAACTGACCAGCGCCCGTTCCGCCGAAGAGCGAACCCCGGTCATTACGGCGATCAAGATCGAAAATGACTCGAAAATCGATGATTCGGTAATCCGTTATTACATTCGCCAGCCGATCGGTGAGCCGCTGGACCTGGCCCGCCTGCAACGGGACATGGGCACGCTGTATGGCTTGGATTATTTCGATCAAGTGCAATACCGCGTAGCACACAAGGGCAAGGATCGAACGCTGGTGATCACCGCCCGAGCCAAACGCAGCGGCACTGATTACCTACGGCTGGGGATCAACCTGTCAGACGACATGCGCGGAGGCAGTGCATTTAATCTGGGCGCCAGCTACCGGGTTAACGGGATCAACCGGCTCGGCGCCGAATGGCTGACACGGGCACAAATTGGCGATCAGCAAGAGCTGTACAGCGAGTTCTACCAGCCGCTGGATGCCGGTTCGCGCTACTTTGTCGCGCCGTATCTCAACGCTCAGTCACAGAACATCGAAGCCATTCTCGATAACGACCCCATCGCCGAGTACCGCCTAGAGCGTTACGGATTTGGCCTGAACTTCGGTCGTCAAATCGGTAACAGTGGTGAGATCCGGGTCGGTGTCGGTGAAGCCTGGGGCGAGGCCAATGTGCGAATTGGCGAACGTGATTTGCCGAGCGCCAGCTTCAATGAAGCCTTCTATGACGTGAAGTATTCATTTGATTCATTGGATAACGTCTACTTCCCGCACTCCGGGGAAGATATCAGCCTGAGCATGCGCCAATTTGAACCTGGGCTTGGCTCGGATGAGCGTTATCGCCAATGGGAGTTCAATTTGGACAAGGCCTTGAGTTCAGGTCCGAATACTTGGATTTTGGGTGGGCGTTATGGGCGAACGCTGGATCAGGCCAACATCGTCACGTCGAGTTTCTTGCTCGGCGGTGCGCGGCAGTTATCAGGGTTCAGGCAGGACTCGATTTCGGGGCAGAACATCAGTCTGATGCGTGCCGTTTACTATCGCCGCCTGACGCCGCGTTCGTATTTGCCGTTTGATTTCCCGCTGTATGCCGGTGCGTCACTGGAGCGTGGCCGCGCTTGGAACAACGACAACGAATTCGACAGCGGGTACATCAATGCTGCGAGCATTTTTGTCGGCTTCGATACACCGCTGGGCCCGCTGAATTTCAGCTATGGCATTAACACGGACAATCAGAAGGCGCTGTATTTGAACTTGGGGCAGACGTTTTAAGCGGCGCAGCAGATTGCCCTGTAGGAGCGAGCTTGCTGGCGGTCTTTTGCTTTAAAGATCGCGAGCAAGCTCGCTCCTATCCGTGAAGACGGTGCAGATTAGTGCTTTTCGAGGTTTTCCAGGATTCGCTTGTGAACGCGCATACAGATGCGCTGATCTTCTTCATCAACACCGACAAACAGCTCTTGGCGCAGTGCGGTGGCAATGGCCTCGATCTGTGCGATCAAAGGCCGTGCAGAATCACTTAATACGATTTTCTTAGCGCGGCGATCTTCAAGTACCGCATGCCGCTGCACCAGGCCTTGGGCTTCAAGGCTGTCGAGCAAACGAGCCAAGGTCGGCCCTTCTACACCCACGCTTTGCGCCAACTCGCGCTGAGTCGGCACAGTCTCAAATCGTGCCAAATGCAGCAGCACCAGCCAGCGCGCTTGGGACAAGCCGAGGCCAGCCAGGCGTCGATCCAGTTCAGCACGCCAGCCACGGGACATTTGGGCCAGTTGCATACCAAAACGGTGTTGATCGGTTAACGGCATAAAAAACTCAACGGTTAGACTGAAATAGAGTGAAACTAATTGTTAGTCAGCTAAGCATGGAGCTTGCTCATAGGCAAGGCCTATAAGTCAATCAATTCGTTACATACCGAGAACCGTTACATCTCAAACTCGGATTGCAGAGCAGCGCGCACACAGTACAGCACGCCTTCTGGCACCCGCCCCTTGAACTGTTCGGCAATGCTGGCGACGCTTGGCAACTCGCCTTCACCGTCTAGGAACGCATCCTGCACTTCTTCCATCAGGTCTTCGGGCAAGTCCAGGGCCTGCTCCAGCGACAACTCCTGACGGCCGATGGCTTCCGCCAACATCGTGTAGACGTTCTTTTCAGAACATTGCAACTGCCCGGAAATTTGCAACGGGGTCATCCCGGCGCGCGCCAGGCTGATCAGTTCGTGACGAATGTCGGCGACCACTTTCGGAGTGTCGGCCTGCCCGCCCAGCACGTCGAGGAACGCTTCGCCGTAGCGCTCCAACTTGCGCGCACCAATGCCGCTGACTTTGGCCATGTCGGACAAAGACGTCGGCTGGCTGCGCAGCATTTCGAGCAAGGTCGAGTCGGGAAAGATGACATAAGGCGGCACGCCATGTTCTTCGGCCAGTTTGCGCCGCAAGGCGCGCAATGCCTCCCACTGTTCGCGCTCGTCGCCACGGACCAATTGGCTGGCCGGGCTGGCAGAACTGCTTTTGACCGAGGTTTGCGGCTTGAGCTCACGACGCAACTCCAATGTCACTTCGCCTCGCAGCAAGGGCCGACAGGTATCGCTCAAACGCAGCCCGCCATAGCCTTCGATATCAATGTCAGCCAGACCACGGGCCACCAATTGACGGAACAGGGTGCGCCATTCGCCTTCTGCACGGGCCTTGCCGAGACCAAACACCGACAAATGCTGATGCCCCATGCTGCGGATTTTTTCATTCTCGCGGCCCAGCAACACGTCGATCAGGTAACCGGTTCCGTAACGCTGGCCCGTTCGATGAATGGCTGACAAGGCCTGTCGCGCAGGCTCGGTGGCGTCCCAGGTTTGCACGCCATCGACGCAGTTGTCGCAATGCCCACAAGGCTGTGGCATATCTTCATCAAAATAGGCGAGCAAGGTCTGACGACGGCAGCGGGTTTCTTCGCACAGAGCCAACATGGCGTCGAGCTTATGGTGCTCCAGACGCTTGTGGCGCTCATCGCCTTCAGAGTTTTGCAGCATTTGCTTGAGCATCACCACGTCTTGAAGGCCGTAAGCCATCCACGCGTCTGCCGGCAAACCATCACGGCCTGCGCGGCCCGTTTCCTGGTAATAGGCCTCGAGGGATTTTGGCAGGTCCAGGTGGGCCACGAAGCGAACGTTGGATTTGTCGATGCCCATGCCGAACGCAATGGTCGCGACCATGATCAAACCTTCCTCGTTGAGGAAGCGCTTTTGGTTGGCGGCGCGCGTCTCGCTGGGCAAACCCGCGTGATACGGCAGGGCCGGGAAACCTTGATCGCAGAGAAACTGCGCCACTTCGTCAACTTTTTTACGCGATAAGCAATAGACGATGCCCGCATCGCTGCGACGCTCAGACAGAAACGCCAGCAATTGCTTGCGCGGCTGCTCTTTGGGCACGATACGGTAGAAAATATTTGGCCGGTCAAAGCTCGACAAAAATCGCTCTGCGTTTTGTAAATGCAGACGGGTGACGATTTCTTCGCGGGTCCGTTTGTCGGCGGTCGCGGTCAGGGCGATACGCGGCACGTGTGGGAACATTTCGGCCAATTGGCCCAGTTGCAGGTACTCCGGGCGGAAGTCATGGCCCCACTGCGACACGCAATGCGCTTCATCAATGGCAAATAGGGCGATGTCCAGGCCCTGCAGAAACGCCATCATGCGCGGCTGCACAAGACGTTCTGGCGCCAGGTAGAGCATTTTGACTTCGCCACGTTTGATCCGGCTGGCCAGGTCGCGTTGTTGTTCAGCGCTCAGCGTCGAGTTCAAGGCAGCAGCGGCCACCCCCAGCTCTTCAAGCGTGGCAACCTGATCATCCATAAGGGCGATCAACGGCGAAACCACCACCGCCAGGCCATCACGCAACAAGGCTGGCACCTGGAAGCACAAGGACTTGCCGCCGCCGGTGGGCATCAACACCAAAGCGTCGCCACCACTGGCCACGCGCTCAATAATGTCACCTTGTCGGCCACGGAAACTGTCGTAGCCGAAGATGTCTTTGAGTACGCGTTGAGCCTGTTCGAGCATAGAAACTCCAGAAATCGCCGAAACACCCCTGCGCCAGCGGGGTCCGGCGCGGCCTCAAGCGTCTGAAAAAGCTCGGGCGCAGGGCGCAGGATCCGCTGCATGTACCGCAGGGCATCACAAAACGCGGCAGTATACCCGAGCACTCCCTCGCGCAGGGCGCCGTGATTGCAGTGCCGATCACCGGGAAGTGATGGCAAATGTGCCCTGCGACTGGCTTGGAGGCTCAAGAAAGCCTAGAATTCGTTATTGTTTATTTTCTAGGTAGTCCTAATGTCCTTCGCTGAGCAACTAACCCGCCTGCAAGCCTTCCTCGACGCTGACGAGCTGCATGACGAGGCGCTGGACTACGTAGCCACTCACGGCTACCTGACTGCCCTGTCCATCTGCGCCGAAGAAGTACCTGAGCGCGAGTGGATCGATGCGATCTTCTCCGAAGCCCCGCATTACAAGGACGACGCCCAACGTGCTGAGATCGAAGGCACCCTGATTCAACTCAAAGCGCACATCGCTCGCCAACTGGCTTCGGACGAAGAATTCGAACTGCCTTGTGATCTAGATCTGGGCGACGAGCCAGACGATTCCGATTTGCGCGGCTGGTGTGTCGGCTTCATGGAAGGCGTATTCATGCGCGAAGCCGCCTGGTTCGAAACCGCCGAAGAAGAAGTGAGCGAAATGCTGCTGCCGATCATGGTGGGGTCGGGTCTGTTTGACGACCAGCCTGAATTCGCCGACATCGCTCAGGACGCCAACCTGATGGACGACATGATCGTTCAGATCCCGGAAGCCCTGACTGCTTTGTACCTGCTGTGCAACGCACCTGACGAAAAGCCGGCCATCCTCAAGCCGCGTCATCACTGATTCAGTGACTCAACCCCCTTTCAACAGCCGTTCGCGGCTGTTGCGCTATGTGCTGTTTGCCATTGGCTGGCTGAGCGTAGCGTTGGGGGTTATCGGTATCTTCCTGCCAGTTTTACCAACGACCCCCTTTCTGTTATTAGCTGCCGCCTGCTTTGCGCGCAGTTCTCCGCGCTTTTACCAATGGCTGGTCGAGCACCCTCGGCTGGGGCCATGGATTCGTGATTATCTGGACGGCAACGGCATTCCACTCAAGGGCAAGGTCTACGCCATTGGGTTGATGTGGCTGAGCATTGGGGTGTCTTGCTATCTGGTGCCACTGCCCTGGGCACGCGGCTTTATGCTGACCAGCGCGGTGCTGGTCAGCATTTACATCCTGCGGCAAAAAACCCTCAAAAAGCGTTAAGCCGAACACAAGCTCGCTCCTCACATGAGGAACACAGTTGCTACGGGTTTTGAGTCAGGGTTGGTTGCCGTGGTTGCGCTGATAGGTGTCAGCGCCCATCGCTTCAATTTGCCCTTCGATCAGTGCTTCAAACGGGTGTAGCAGAGGAGCGAATGAAGTGGGCGTTTCGAGAATTTCCAGCGCCTGCACGATGGCTTCAACGGTGGACAAGGCGCCCGGCCCAGGGGCTTTGCGCAGCCGGTAACGCGATTGCGCGCCTTCGGGCAAGGTCACGCGGGGCAATTGCGCCAGCAATGGATTGAGGTGCAGCAGCTTGCGCGCCTTACGCCATGTGCCGTCCGGCACGACCAGCAACAGTTTTTGATCCCCCGCAATGCCCGGCTGGAGCAATTGCGCGCCCTCCCCCGGAAACAGTAAGCACGCTTGATAACCCGGCGGGTTGAGTAAGGCCTGCAAATCTTCAAACACTTCGCCTACCCGCAACTCAGCATTGGTTAACCCCAAGGCCGCCAAGCGCGCAGTGTTCAGCGCATGGTTAACCTCGCTTGGATGCTGTAAAAGCAAGACACGGGTGTAACTGTCCAGTTGTGGAATCAATTGGCACAGGCAGTGCGTTTGCGGCCGCACGCAGCGAGCGCATTGGGTTCGGGACATAGAGATAAAGCTCTCGTACAAGATTGATTGAGCTGCGCTTTGGAGCTTGGGCGTATCGCGCGTCAGCTTTATCGTGGTCAGCGGCGCCTAATACGCGCTTTCTTGAGGGGTATAACGTCGGAGATCACGCCTTTTTTCAATGCGTAATTCGTATGCTCAGCCTGAACCTTGGCTGCCTCGCAGCCAAGAATCAGCAGACTTCAAAAATACTCGCTCTGTTACGCCGCTCAAACCTTACCGGCGGCGTTGCGGGCGGCGGCGCGGGTCTGCAACCGGAATTGGTACCGGTTGCAGAGGTGGCTCGATCAAGCCCAATGCAACACCGACGTCATGCAGCCAAGTTTTCAGTTTGTCTTTCATATTTCCCCCTTGGGGCCACTCTGGCGACAGGATTCTGAGGTCGCTTCGTACAGATAATAGTCCTAAGTCCTACAAGATGCTTGCTTAAGGTCAATGAACTTTAGGCTAATTCCACCCCCATGTTGACTCATGCCGAGGCCATTCGTTGCGCGGCAATAGCACTGTTTTTTAGCGGTGACGTCTGCTGCAGCGCTATCCACGCTGTTAAGTTGGCGCCCAGCATGCCTTTTCGCAACATCAACCACGTAGTGGCAGTTACAAAAGGTTGTTTCAAGGGATGTACACGGACATTTCACGCCCCGGGGTCCGATTAATCGGCGGGTAATCCAAGCCGTTGCTGGCCGTGGCATTGACCTTAGCGTTGATCAATTTGCAGCAATGCGCGCACCTTGCGACGTACCCACTGCTCCGCGCTGACAAACGTGATACCGAGCAAGACCAGCACCGAGCCTACGGCGAAGTTGAAACTCAACGGCTCGTTCAGCAACAAGACGCCGAAAGTGACCCCGAACAAGGGGGTCATAAACGAAAATACCGCCAGGTTGGAGGCCAGATAACGCTTGAGCAGCCAGAACCACACCAGGTAACTGAAGAACGATACCACCAGCCCTTGAAACAACACGCTCCCCACTGCCACCGGGGTCAGGTTGAAATGAGTGATTTGTCCGCTGAAAAGAGCAATCAGCAGCAGCCCGACAAAACCAACAATCAATTGATAAAACAGGGTCAGCGTGACGGGGGCTTCAGACAATCTGGAACCGCGTACCACCACGGTAGTGACACCCCAGGCCATGCCCGCAAGGATCCCATATATATCACCCAGCAACATGTCGCGGTCCATGTCCGCGAACGAAATCCCACCCGCAAAGGAGAAGGCAATCCCTAGGAACGCGAGGAAGATCCCCAGCCATTGCAGCGGGCGCAGACGTTCACTGGGCAACAACCAGTTCACTCCAAGCGCGGTAAAAATAGGCGCGGTGTAGAGGAACACCGACATATGCGCCGCGGTGGTCAGTTGCAGGCCCTTGGCGATAAAGAAGAACTCCAGGCCGAACAGAGCGCCTGCCAGCAAGCCGCCACGCCAGGTGCTCGGCACCTGGCTCCAACCGCCTTTCCAACAGATTAGCAAGCCCACCAGCAGCGCCGAAATACCGGAGCGGGCGGCAGCCTGTAGCACCGGTGAAATGTCGTGTGCTGCGACTTTAATCATCACCTGTTGCACGCCCCAGATCAGGCATAGGCCCAACATGACTTGCAGTGCGAAGGCATCCGTTGCTCGCCGGGAAACACTCATAGCCACACCCAAAAAGATCAAAAACTACGCAGAAAAGGACGTGCCAAAAAGGAGTGAATCAGGCCGCCAGTTTGCGTGCCGTCCAATAGCCCGACAACGATGCTAGGCAAGTCAGCAGTGCTCCCCAGGCCATGTCCATCAAGGCCAACTGGGCAGACCAGCCTTGTAGAGTCGCCCAGTTGCTCAAGTCGTATGTGCCATAAGCAACCAGCCCAAAGAAGGCGCCCATCAGCGCGGCTCTACGAGCACTGCCGCGAGCCAGGGCTGGTAGTACAACAAAACACACCACGCCCAGCACATACAGCAGGTAGAACGCCGTCGCGGGGCCCCACTCGGGCTGAGCAAGCATCAATGTACCCAACAGTTCTTTATAGGTAGAACTCATGAGCACACCCAGCCAAAGGCCGTCGAGCACCAGAAAAGCCAGCAACGCACCGACATACGCCCACACTACCTTCCTCATGCCACACACCCCTTTGGCCGTTGTTATTATTTGAAATCGCTCTGACACCTAAGGTCACGCAAGCCACCACCTAAGAGAGCCTGGTTTTCCAGCGGGTCACCCACCTGTTTTTCGTGTGCCGATGGCTCAGACCAGTTCGATGCGGTCTGGGTGGATCGCAATCTTGCCTTCTTTATACAGCGAGCCGATGGCTTTTTTAAAGTTGCCCTTACTGACCCCAAACAGACTGCTGATCAGTTCGGGAGCACTTTTATCGCTGACCGGCAGCACACCATTATTTTCACGCAACTTACTGAGGATCTTCGAGTTCAAGCTGCTGGCGGCTTCCTGACCTACGGGTTGCAAGCTCAGGCTGATCTTGCCGTCAGCGCGAACTTCCTTGATGAAGCCTTTTTCTTGCTTGCCCGCACGCAGAAACTTGAACACTTCGTTTTTGTGAATCAACCCCCAGTGCTTGTTGTTGATCACGGCTTTGAAGCCCATGTCTGTAGCTTCTGCCACCAACAGATCAACTTCCTGACCGACTTGATAATTGGCCGGGGTTTTATCCAGGTAACGGTCCAAGCGAGCCGTGGCCGTGATGCGGCGCGTGTGCTTGTCGAGGTAGACGTGCACAACGACGTATTCACCGGCGGTCATCTGGCGTTTTTCTTCGGAGTACGGCAATAGCAAATCTTTCGGCAGGCCCCAATCAAGGAATACACCGATGCTATTAACTTCGACGACTTTAAGACTGGCAAACTCACCGACCTGAACTTTGGGCTTTTCAGTGGTAGCAATTAACTTGTCAGCACTGTCCAAATAAACAAATACATTGAGCCAGTCTTCATCTTCACTGGGAATATCTTTGGGTATATAACGATTGGGCAACAGAATTTCGCCGTCAGCCCCGCCATCTAAATACAAACCGAAGTTTGTATGTTTCACCACTTGCAAACTGTTGTAGCGACCGATTAAAGCCATGTCCAATACCCTCATTACGTGGGCAGCATTCTACCCGAGTTTAGAAGACTGAATTGGAGCGCCGCAGCCCGACGTTCATATTTTTTGCAAAAGGCCTGATTTATCAGGATTTTTTGCAGCACCCCAAACACCATTCGTCAGCCGGAGGTATGCCTCAGACCGCACGGAAGACCTCATATCACCCAGTGTGATGTGAATCAAAACAGCGAGTTAGCGGGTGTTCGCACTGTTATTTATATTCATGATTATGGGCCTTTATAATTTTAGGAAGATATTTGACAAGCAATTGTCAAGTATTTCAGGTACTATCGCTGGCCAAGTTATTTTCTACAGGTGAATAGCCGCCATGCGTGTAAAAGCATCCGCCAGCAAAGCAAAGCCAGCTCCCGCTGTTGAAACCAGTGATTCAATCAATGCGCAAATTGCCGCATTCTTGAAATCCGGTGGCGAGATCCAGCAAATTGACAAAGGCGTCAGCGGCCAAACTTTCGGCCCGTCCAAGCAAATCACGCTGGGCAAAAAGTAATACCCCCGCGTCATCTGGTCCTAATGCGCTTTGCCTTTCCAAAGCGCTAGGACTCTCGATCTACCCCGCCTAGCCCTTCATATCAAAAAAATCGACGAACGGCACTCACCTGCCGGCATTCATCCGTATTCTTAAACCCCTCTAGATCAAGCCTTCGAGCCAATCACTGCATCCAGCTGTCAAGGGAGTGAACCATGCTCACACGGGCTTTACTGCTCACCGGGACATTACTGTCCAGCGCAGTTGTCAATGCGCAGGTATTTTCGCGTGAGCTAGGCGATTTCGACCTCAAGCTGGGCACTCAGCCGAGCCGTAGTATGGCGCAGGGCCTGGTCAAGCCTACCAGCCCCGGCTCAACCTTTCATGGCGGGCTGGACCTGACACATGACAGCGGCTGGTACGCTGGCCAATGGGCGCCCACCATGGGGATCAAGCCAGGCAGCAACCTCGAAGTCGACTCCTACATGGGCTACAAACACCCTTTCGACAAGACCCTGAGCTATGAATTGGGGATGATTCATTACAGCTACCCCAAGGTCAGCCCTATGAACAGCCAGCAGTTTTATGCCGGCCTTACCGTACTGGGGACTCGCCTAGGTGCAGCCTTCAGTAATGATCCAGACCGGCGCGACAGCACTGTATTTGCAGACCTTGGCGTCAACCGCCCCCTTGGTATTGGCGTTAGCCTGAAATACACCACCCATCAATTGGGCACACCGGTGTCCATCACCGAGGGCGGCAACGTGCGATCTTTCAACGATTGGTCGATCACATTCTCGCGGCCCTGGATGGGCATAGACCTGGACGTGATTTATAGCGACTCAAGCCTGGACGGGGCTGAGTGCTCTGCCTATTCAGGGCAAAACGCGCAGTGCGATGGCTTGTTGACGTTCAAGGCTGAACGCAGGTTTTATTGAGGGAAACGCAAAGTAGACCTTGTAGGAGCCAACTGCCTTGCGATCTTTTGATCTTTAAAAGATCGCGAGGCAATCGAGCGGAAACCGGTTGCTCCTACAATGAAAAGCGGGCTTTACTCAGCCGCTGGTGCTTCAGGCTTGCGGCGCTTAAGCGGTGCCATACCGTCTTTGCTAACCAGCGACAGAGCGTCGGTCTTTGGACGATTAGCTATCTTGCGCTTGGTCGGCGCCTTGGCGCCTGACTTCTTCTTCACACCCTTGGCGTCGGTCTTTTTCTTCTTAACACCCACGGCTTTACCGGAGGCCTTGACGTTTTTCGGGCCGCCGTAGGTGCCTTTGACTTCCTTGATGGTGCGGCGCTCGAAGCTTTGCTTCAGGTAACGCTCAATGCTGGACATCAGGTTCCAGTCACCATGGCAGATTAGCGAGATCGCCAGACCTTCGTTGCCAGCACGGCCAGTACGACCAATGCGGTGAACGTATTCATCGCCGCTGCGCGGCATGTCGAAGTTAATCACCAGGTCCAGACCTTCAACGTCTAGGCCACGCGCCGCCACATCTGTAGCTACCAAGATCTTGACGCCGCCCTGCTTCAGGCGGTCGATGGCCAGCTTGCGGTCTTTTTGATCCTTCTCACCGTGCAAGACAAACGCCTTGTACTCCTGAGCCACTAGGCGACCGTAGATGCGGTCCGCCATGGCGCGGGTGTTGGTGAAAACGATGGCTTTCTGGTAAGTCTCGTTGGCCAGCAGCCAGTTGAGAATCTGCTCTTTATGCTGATTGTGGTCAGCGGTAATGATCTGCTGACGCGTGGTCGCGTTCAGTTGGCTGACCTGGTTGAGCTGCAAGTGCTCAGGGTTGTTCAGTACCTTGCCGATCATCTCACGCAGGCCTGAACCACCCGTGGTGGCGGAGAACAGCATGGTTTGCTGACGATTCGGGCACTCATCAACCAGACGCTGGACGTCTTCTGAGAAGCCCATGTCGAGCATGCGGTCAGCTTCGTCGAGGACCAGCACTTCGACTTCTTTCAAATCCAGGTTGCCAGCGTTCAGTTGCTCCAGCAAACGGCCAGGCGTACCGATCAGAATATCCGGCACCTTACGCAGCATCGCTGCCTGAACCTTGAAGTCTTCACCGCCGGTGATCAAACCGGACTTGATGAACGTGAACTGTGAAAAACGCTCAACTTCTTTCAGCGTTTGCTGAGCCAGCTCGCGGGTTGGCAGCAAAATCAACGCTTTGATGCTGACACGGATTTTGGCTGGACCAATGAGGCGATTGAGAATCGGCAGGACGAAAGCGGCGGTTTTGCCACTTCCGGTTTGAGCTGTAACCCGCAGGTCACGCCCTTCGAGCGCGAGCGGAATGGCCGCTGCCTGCACAGGTGTAGGCTCGACAAATTTAAGCTCGGCCACAGCTTTAAGCAGGCGTTCGTGCAGGGCGAAATCGGAAAACACGGGTGCTACCTCGAAGAAATGCAAAAAATCAGCGGCATAGAGTAACGGTTTCGAGCGCTCAGGCCGAGTCTCTTTGCACGAACGGCACGAAACAAATGATTTTTTAGGGTCTTTAGTCCAATCAAAGCCCCTAAATGGCCCTGAGATGCTCTAATCCCAGGGCCATTTCTTTCTGGGATAACGCTTTAACCTATGGATACTCAAACACTCTGGAGCCAAATCGAAAACCTTTGGGCCAACCTGGATCAATATCCTTGGGTGTCGTCTATTTTCGGCCTGATCATTTTGGTGGGCATCGCCCTGCTCACCGGTTACATCGCGCGTATTGTTATTTTACGCGTGACCAAAATGCTCGGCCGACAGCCAGCCCTGCACTGGATCAACGATTTACGCGAACACAAAGTCTTTCATCGACTGGCGCAAATGACGCCTTCTTTGATGGTGCAATTTGGACGCAACCTGGTGCCGGACATGAGCGACAACGGTCGCCATTTCCTCGGTAACTTGGCGTTGGCGATTACCATTTTCGTGCTGACGCGGGTCATCAGTTCACTGCTCGACGCCATGCTCGATATTTACTCACGCACCAACTACGCCAAGACCCGGCCCATCAAGGGCTACGTTCAACTGACCAAAATGCTGCTGTATGTATTTTCGGGGATCGTTATTGTCGCGACGCTGATTGACCGCTCGCCCATGTTACTGCTGTCGGGTCTGGGCGCGATGTCAGCGGTCCTCTTGCTGGTCTACAAAGACACGCTGCTGTCGTTCGTGGCCAGCGTGCAATTGACCAGCAACGACCTGCTGCGGGTCGGTGACTGGATCGAAATGCCCCAGGTAGGCGCTGACGGCGACGTGATCGACATCACCTTGCACACCGTCAAGGTTCAGAACTTCGATAAAACCATTGTTTCGATCCCGACCTGGCGATTAATGTCCGAGTCGTTCAAAAACTGGCGCGGCATGCAACAGTCCGGCGGGCGACGGATCAAGCGCAGTTTGTTTATTGATGCGGGGGAAATCGGCTTTTTAACTGACGAACAGGAACAGCGTCTGGAGCAAGTGCGCTTGCTAAAAGACTACTTGTCACGCAAAAAAGCCGAGCTTAAAAGCTGGAACGAGGCACAAGGCAACGTTGCCGCGATGTCTGCCAACCGTCGACGTATGACTAACATCGGCACCTTCCGCGCCTACGCGCTCGCGTACTTGAAAAGCCATGCGCAGATTCAACCGAACATGACGTGCATGGTGCGCCAGTTACAAACCACCCCCCAAGGCGTACCACTAGAGATTTACTGCTTCACCCGCACGACCGTGTGGGATGAGTACGAGCAAATCCAGGGCGACATATTTGATTATCTGTTGTCGGTAATGCCCGAATTCGGGCTGAGCGCGTATCAACAACCGAGCGGCAACGACTTGCGCAAAGGTTTGATGAACAAAATCCAGACGCCGCTGGTTGTGTCCCAAGACACTGAATAAAGGCTTTTAGGGGAGCACCCTGTGCAGGAGCGAGCACGCTCGCTCCTGAACCCTAAGGTTAGCTGAGTTTAAACTGCGGATCGCCCGTGAGCTTGTGCAACAAATCGATGCCCTGAGGCCAGGCACCGAGACCACTTTGACCGTTAATATGCTTCATCGCCTGTAACCAGACCAACTCACTCCCCCATGCCTCGCTGAAGGCCGCAGCCCTCTCAACGCTGACATAAGGGTCATCCGTGCTGGCCACTGTGATCGAATCGAAAGGCAATGGGCTCAGGCGCATAGGGGTAAAACCCGAAGTCCCTGAAGGGTAGCTGGGCGCTTCAGTATCGCTGGGAGCTACCAGCAGCGCTCCGCGCACGCGTTTGGCTGCGTCCGGGTATTGCTGCGACCACGTTGCTATCAGGTTGCACGCCAAGCTGTGCCCCACTAAAACAACCGGACGCTCGCTGGACATCACTTTCTCGTGCAATCGCTGCACCCAGTCTGCGCAGACTGGCGTTTCCCAGTCATGTTGCTTCACCCGTTTCAGCCCGCTGTAGTTCTTCTCCCACAACGTTTGCCAATGATCCTCTCCCGAGTTGCGCAAACCCGGCAAGATCAACACTTTGACTGTCATCCCGGCTCTCCTGTAAGGCGCTAGATAGGTCACGATGACCTTAGCCCCTCACAGCCCTGCGGTCTAGCCGACTGATCCAGACGGCCAGCAGAATCACCGTCCCGCCCAGAAACAACCTGCCCAGCGGTTCATGCTGGTTCCAGATAAGCAGGTTGAGCAGCAAGCCCACCGGCACATGCAGGTTATTCATCACCGCCAAGGTGCCACCACTGACCAGGCATGCACCTTTGTTCCACCAGTACATACCCAGAGCCGTCGAAACCAAGCCCAGAAATAGCAGCACAGCCCATTGCAGGGGCGCATCGGGTAGAAAGTGAGCTTTACCAAACAGCAGAAAGGCCGGTAATACCACGGCCAAAGCGCCCAGATAAAAGAACCCGAAACGCCGGTAATGCGGCAATTCACTCGGGTAGCGGGCCACCAAGTGTTTGTACAGCACCTGACCGGCGGCATAGGTGAAGTTGGCCAATTGCAGCAGCAGGAAGCCTTTGAAGAAGTCCGGGCTGATGCTATCGAAGCGAATCACCGCGGCGCCCGATACCGCCACCAGCGCGGCGACCAAGGCCCACGGATTGAAGCGGCGGTTAAGCGCGTCTTCGATCAACGTAACGTGCAGCGGCGTCAGGATGGTGAAAAGCAGCACTTCGGGCACCGTCAGCACTCGAAAGCTCAAGTACAGACAGACGTAGGTTATACCGAACTGCAAGGCGCCAATCAGCAGCATGCCGCGCATAAAGCCGGGTTCGACCTGACGCCAGCGCGTCAGTGGAATGAATACCAGGCCGGCCAACACCACACGCACCAATACCGCAAAGTAACTGTCGACATGCCCAGCCAGATACTCGCCAATCAGGCTGAAGGAAAACGCCTGAATCAGCGTCACAAATAACAAATAGCCCATAAATCTCTCGCCCATAAATCGTGACTGCTGATGAGCGCAAATGCCGGTCAGCTCAGTTGAATGGACGCGACCTTAGCGGTTTTTCATAACCCTGCGCTATCTGCTCCTGAGTCGCAGGCAAAAAAAACCCGATCTAGCGCAAGGGCTGATCGGGCGATAGCACTCAACGAGAGCGCCAAGGGAGGTTCGATGCGCGAACCGCTTGCTTGAAGGAGCAATGGAGCGAATTAAGCCATGTCGTGATTATCTGTCGATTAACAGGTCATGTTTCATGCCACATCAGAGAGCTTGGTTTGGGCCTGGCTCAAACCCTTTTCCTGAAAATCACTGCCAAGGTTCATCCCTTCAGCGTGGATAAAGGTCACGTCGTGGATGCCGATAAACGCCAGTACCTGGCGCAGATACGGTTCTTGATGATCTGTGGTGCTACCCGCATATATCCCGCCTCGCGCTGTCAGCACGTATGCTTTCTTGCCGTACAAAAGACCTTGCGGCCCGGTGTCGGTGTATTTGAACGTAACGCCCGCACGCAGCACATGATCCAGCCAGGCTTTGAGGGTGCTGGGGATTGCAAAGTTGTACATCGGGGCCGCTAGCACCAGAACGTCAGCGTTTAGCAGCTCATCTGTCAGTTCATCGGAGCGCTGCAACGAGGCCTGTTCGGCGGTACTGCGTTGCGCTTCGGGTTTCATCCAGCCGCCCAGCAGGTTGGCGTCCATATGCGGCACCGGGTTCAAGGCCAGGTCGCGGACGGCCACGGGGTCAGCCGGGTGGGCCGCTTTCCATTGACTGATGAACTGCTGAGTTAACTGACGAGAAAATGACCCCTCTAGTCGAGCACTACTTTCAACGATCAGAACATTAGACATGGTAGATAGGCTCCATCTGAAAATGCTGTAAGGCGATGGAGTAAATACTAGAAGGCATTAGATTGATGAAAAAGCGCAAATACCTGCTACAACCTATCTATAAATTTGTTTATTTGTTTAACGAGGGATGCGAGGATTCGGCCACGAAATGCACTTAAGGCAACGGCTCCTGCATTCGAGTGCATCGCAACGCCCTAACACCAGAGGAATACAACGTGAAAGCGCCCCGTGTGACCCTTGATCAATGGCGCACCCTGCAAGCAGTAGTCGATCACGGCGGCTTTGCCCAGGCTGCCGAAGTCCTGCACCGCTCGCAGTCGTCTGTCAGCTATACCGTGGCTCGTATGCAAGATCAGCTCGGCGTGCCGTTGTTGCGCATTGACGGGCGGAAAGCAGTGCTCACCGAGGCAGGCAATGTATTACTGCGCCGCTCTCGCCAACTGGTGAAGCAGGCCAGTCAGCTTGAAGACCTCGCCCATCACATGGAACAAGGCTGGGAAGCCGAAGTCCGGCTGGTGGTCGATGCCGCCTACCCCAACGCACGGCTGGTTCGCGCCTTGACCGCCTTTATGCCGCAAAGCCGCGGCTGTCGTGTGCGCCTGCGTGAAGAGGTGCTGTCGGGCGTGGAAGAAGTCCTGCTGGAAGGCGTGGCCGACCTGGCCATCAGCAGCTTCAATATTCCCGGTTATCTGGGCACTGAGTTGAGCCCAGTCGAGTTTGTCGCCGTGGCCCATCCCGATCACGCCTTGCACCGCCTGCAACGTGAGTTGCACTTCCAAGACCTTGAAAGCCAACTGCAAGTGGTGATTCGCGACTCGGGCCGCCAGCAACCACGCGACATGGGCTGGCTCGGCGCCGAGCAGCGCTGGACCGTGGGCAGCTTGGCCACCGCAGCCGCTTTTGTGGGCAGCGGCTTGGGCTTTGCCTGGTTGCCTCGGCACATGATTGAGCGTGAGCTCAAGGAGGGCGTGCTCAAGGCGCTGCCACTGGATCAAGGCGGCAACCGTCACCCGGTGTTTTTCCTCTACGCTAACAAGGACAAACCGCTGGGTCCGGCCACGCAGATTCTTGTCGAATTGTTGCGTACCTTTGACACCGCACCGCTGGACGCCGCATTTGCAGCGCCTCAACAAGCGTGAACATGACACGCTGATTTATCACAATGGTGGGCAGGAACATCGATCACGAATATCCTGTCCAAGGTTCGCGGCCAGCCCGCTGTAGCTGGCCTCATCACACCTCCCTATTCAACACACAGTGCGTGAGTTCACTGACGCCACTGCTTCTACCTCTCAGGATCCTTGACCCATGTTGAAAAAAATTGCCTTTGCCACCAGTGCTCTTTTGTTCGCTGCCAACCTGATGGCGGCGACACCTGCGGCAAACACAGCCCCCCAAGCAAACAAAGCACCGCATGTGCTGCTGGATACCAGCTTCGGCCCGATCGAAATCGAACTGGACCCGGTCAAGGCCCCCATCAGCTCTAAAAACTTTTTGGACTATGTCGACAGCGGTTTCTACAACAACACCATTTTCCACCGGGTAATCCCAGGCTTTATGGCGCAGGGTGGCGGGTTCACTGGGCAGATGGTGCAAAAAACCACACGCGACCCGATCAAGAACGAAGCGAGCAACGGCCTGCATAACGTACGTGGCACCTTGTCGATGGCGCGCACCTCCAACCCGAACTCCGCCACCAGCCAGTTTTTTATCAACGTGGCCGATAACGCAACTCTTGATCCGGGCCGCGATGCCGGTTACGCCGTGTTCGCAAAAGTCGTGAAAGGCATGGATATCGTGGACAACATCGTCAATACGCAGACCGGCAACAAATCTGGCATGCAGAACGTGCCGCTCGACCCGATCTACATCAAGTCTGCCAAACGCATCGACTAATCATTCGAATGCTGCGGGGGAGTCTGACCGGCCAAGGCCGGTCGCACCATTAAAGGAGAGCCCGCGTTGCGGGCGTGAGTGACCATGCTTTATCGTCGTTTTGAACAACTGATCGACATTTTTCGCGAAGCTCCCAGCGCCGCCCCGCCAAACACCGTTTGGGCGTTCTACCTTTACTACCTGCGTCAAGTCTGGCCAATCTTTGCCGCCCTGCTGGTGATCGGACTCGTGGCCGCCTTGATTGAAGTCTCGCTGTTCAGCTACCTGAGCACCCTAATTGATCTGGCCCAAGGCACGCCCAACGCCGATTTTTTCAAAATCCACAGCGCCGAGTTGATCTGGATGGCCGTGGTAGCGCTGATCATCCGCCCGGTTTTTTTCGGCCTGCATGACCTCCTCGTACACCAGACCCTGAGCCCGAGCATGACCAGCATGATCCGCTGGCAGAACCACAGTTATGTGCTCAAGCAAAGCCTCAATTTTTTCCAGAACGACTTCGCCGGGCGCATCGCCCAGCGCATAATGCAAACCGGTAACTCGTTACGTGACTCGGCGGTGCAGGCCGTCGATGCCCTGTGGCACGTGCTGATCTACGCCATCAGCTCCCTGGTGCTGTTTGCCGAAGCAGACTGGCGACTGATGATCCCGCTGCTGACCTGGATCGCGCTCTACATCGGCGCCCTGTATTACTTCGTGCCCAGGGTCAAGGAGCGCTCGGTCGTGTCATCCGATGCCCGCTCAAAATTGATGGGCCGTATCGTCGATGGCTACACCAACATCACCACCCTCAAGCTGTTTGCCCACACGAACTTCGAGCAACAGTACGCTCGCGAAGCAATCATCGAGCAAACCGAAAAAACCCAACTGGCCAGCCGCGTCGTGACCAGCATGGACGTGACGATCACCACCATGAACGGCCTGCTGATTGTCAGCACCAGCGGCCTCGCGCTGTGGTTGTGGAGCCAGTCGCTGATCAGCGTCGGCGCTATCGCTTTGGCCACCGGCCTGGTAATCCGCATCGTCAACATGTCCGGCTGGATCATGTGGGTGGTCAACGGCATTTTCGAAAACATCGGCATGGTTCAGGACGGTTTGCAAACCATTGCTCAACCCGTGGCCGTAAAAGATCGCGATAACGCTCCGCGCCTGACGGTCGATCGCGGCGAAGTGCGTTTTGAGCACGTGGACTTTCACTACGGCAAGCACAGCGGGATCATCGGCGACCTGAATCTGGTGATCAAACCCGGCGAAAAAATCGGCTTGATCGGCCCTTCGGGGGCGGGCAAATCGACGCTGGTTAACCTGCTGTTACGCCTGTACGACCTGCAAGGCGGAAGAATTCTGATAGACGGTCAGAATATCGCTGAAGTGACGCAAGAAAGCCTGCGCGAACAAATCGGCATGATCACTCAGGACACGTCTCTGCTGCACCGCTCGATCCGCGATAACTTGCTGTACGGCAAGCCGGACGCCACCGACGAAGAACTCTGGGAAGCGGTGCGAAAAGCCCGTGCCGATGAATTTATCCCGCAATTGTCAGACGCTCAGGGCCGCACCGGTTTTGACGCGCACGTGGGCGAGCGCGGGGTCAAGTTGTCAGGCGGCCAGCGCCAGCGCATCGCCATTGCGCGGGTGCTGCTTAAAAATGCGCCAATCTTGATCATGGACGAGGCCACCTCAGCCCTCGACTCCGAAGTCGAAGCAGCGATCCAGGAAAGCCTCGAAACCTTGATGCAAGGCAAAACCGTCATTGCCATCGCTCACCGGCTTTCAACCATCGCCCGCATGGATCGTTTAGTGGTACTCGAAAAAGGCCGGATTGCCGAGAGCGGAAGCCACAGTGAGCTGCTCGCCCATGGCGGTTTATATGCACGGCTCTGGCAACACCAAACGGGTGGATTTGTCGGCCTCGACTGATCCAAAAAGACCCATGCTGTAAAGCCCCTGAAACACATCGCCAGCGCCCGGTTTTAAAGGGCCCTGGCGTTTTTTTTGGTCCTGGATAATCCTCGTTCGCCTGCTGTAATGAAGTTAGGGTTCAGATGAATTCTGTCGTCAATTGCAGGATGCACAATCGTGTTTTTGAACGATAGATTTATCTATCCGGGATCTTTAAATGAACTTGCTCAAACGCTCGGCAACGGAGTTGATCGGCACTTTTTGGTTGGTTCTGGGTGGCTGTGGCAGCGCAGTGCTCGCCGCCGCCTTCCCGCACGTGGGTATTGGTTTACTCGGGGTGGCCCTGGCTTTTGGCCTCACCGTGCTGACCATGGCATTCGCTATTGGACATATCTCTGGCTGCCACCTCAACCCTGCCGTGTCGTTTGGCTTGTGGGTGGGAGGCCGTTTTCCTGCAAAAGAATTACCCGCCTACATCGTGGCCCAAGTGCTCGGTGGGATCATCGCGGCGGCGCTGCTGTATTTCATTGCCAGCGGCAAACCCGGCTTTGATCTGGCGGCCAGCGGGCTGGCTGCCAATGGTTATGGCGATCATTCACCCGGTGGTTACACCCTGATCTCGGGGCTGGTGTGCGAAGTGGTAATGACTGCAATGTTTATCCTGATCATCATGGGCGCCACCGATAAACGAGCCCCAGCAGGCCTGGCACCGATTGCTATCGGATTGGCCTTGACCCTGATTCACTTAATCTCGATTCCAGTCACCAACACCTCGGTCAACCCCGCACGCAGCACCGGCCCGGCCTTGATTGTGGGCGGCTGGGCACTTGAACAGTTGTGGATGTTCTGGCTCGCGCCACTGGTGGGCGCAGCCATGGGTGGCCTGACGTATCGCTGGCTGGGCAAAGAAGACCGTTGAGTGCAAGCCAGGCGAGTATCAGGCCTGCCGATAAGGCAGCGCCGTTCTCGCCTCTTCGGCATAGGCCAATACACCGACCCGTTCACGTTCAAGAAAATCACTGACGGCGGCTTTCAAACCTGGATGCCGCAGATAGTGCCAAGAGCGCGTAATGACCGGTTCAAAACCGCGTATCAGCTTGTGTTCTCCTTGAGCGCCCGCATCAAAACGTTGAATACCGTGAGCGATGGCGTACTCCATGCCCTGATAAAAACACGCCTCGAAGTGCAGGCGATCGTACTCGGCCAGGCAACCCCAGTAGCGGCCATATAAGCTGCCGCCGCCGATCAGGCTGAATGCCATGGCCACCGGCGTGGAGCCCTGCTTGGCCAGCACCAGCCGAATCGACTCGGGCATGCGCTCGGCCAACAGGCTGAAAAAGTCACGCGTCAGGTAGGGCGTTTGCCGCCGCACAGCGTAGGTGTTGGCGTAGCAGGCATACACAAAATCCCACTGTGCCTCTGTGACCTGCTGCCCTTCGAGCCATTCAAACTCAAAACCTTGCCCGGCCACTTGCTCACGCTCTTTGCGCATTTGCTTGCGCTTGCGTGAACTCAACGTGTCGAGAAAGTCCTGAAAGTCACGGTACTCACGGTTCTGCCAATGAAACTGGCAACCCAACCGCTGTAACCAGCCGGGCTGTTGCGCCAATGCCGTATCCGCCAGCGCATCGGTGAAGTTAATGTGCGCGCTGGACAGCCCTTCGATCTCCAGATAACCGGGTAATGCAGCCAATAACTCAAGACCGTCTTCGGCACGGCCTGCCAGCAATCGCGGCCCACAGACCGGACTGAACGGCACCGCCGTCAACAGCTTGGGGTAGTACTCGATCCCGGCGCGCTCACAGGCTTGCGCCCACTCGTGATCGAACACGTACTCGCCGTAGGAATGCCACTTGCGATAACTGGGCAGCGCTGCTTGTAACTGACCGTTTTCGTAATGCAGCAAGTGCTCGGGCTGCCAACCGGAATGCGGGCCAAGGCTGCCACTGTCTTCCAGCGCACTGAGAAAAGCATGACGCAAGAACGGTTGCGCCACTGGCACCAGTGCATCCCATTGCGCAGCCGAGATGGCCGACAAACTGTCCAGTCGTTGTAACGGCATTAATAGTCCCCGGAGCACTGCTTAGAGCGGGCGATGGTACCACCTGACTTGCGTTACCCCGTAGCAGTGGCCGAGCTCTGCGAAGCTACGTCCGACGACGCAGTCGTCGAAATTGAGCAGCTTCAGTGGTTTGGGAATAATCAGGCTTCAAGATTTTACGATCGCTTCGCAATCGGACGTAGCCTCGCAGAGCTCGGCAACTGCTACGTCTTGCAATGACCCCTTTCAGCCCCGCAACCGCTCTAGCACGCTGTCACAGACTTGCTATCAACCTGCCACTTTTCTGTCATACCTAGCCGCGATACTGACGCCGCTTCTTAGAAGTCGGGGTTATGAGTGGTCAGCCAGCCAACACGTGAGCGGCACATTCAAACCTCTTATTAGCGAGCCCATCAAGGGCCGATTGTTCATGGGATGGCTAGGGCCATTTCACTACTGGGAGATTCATATGCGTCTTGTTTCTACACGGGTTGCGGCGGGACTGTGTGGCGGGCTGGTATTGGCCATGAGTGTTCCAGCGAGCGCTGGCGTTGACGCAAAACTGCTTGAAATGCTCAAAGCAAACGGCTCTATTTCACCGGCTCAATACGCCGAACTGCAGACCGAGTTGACCAGCGAGAAACAAGCTCAGCAAGAAGCGGCTGCCGACCACGTCAAAAAATCCGACCTCTCAGCCTTTGAACAAAAAGTGGCATGGGCTGCCAAAACCGAACTCAAAGGCGACGTCCGCGTCCGCCAAGAAACCGTCAAAATCGACGGCGAATCTGGCGGTAAAGACAAGGACCGCCAACGTATTCGTGCTCGCTTGGGCGCTTACACAGAAATCGATCCACAAGTGAACACCGGTATCCGCATTGCCACTGGCGGCGGTGACGATGCCCGCTCCACCAACCAAGACCTCGACAACTACTTCGACAAGAAGCAGCTGTGGCTGGACATGGCTTACATCGACTACCACCCGACAGCAGTCAAGAACCTGCATCTGGTCGGCGGCAAAATGCCGCAACAATGGGTCAGCATGGGCGACGTCATCTGGGATAGCGACATCAACCCAGAAGGCCTGTCCGCGTCCTACAAGACCAATTTGGGTAACAGCGGCGTCGAGATGTTCGGCAGCGCCGGCTACTACACCCTCAAAGACAACGTGAACGGCGATGGTGTGCAGTTCAAAAACGACTTGAGCCTGTACGCGGGTCAATTGGGCGCTCGCTTCGCTCCGACCGACAGCCTGAAAGTCACCTTGGGCGGTAGCGTTTACGACTACCACAACGACGAAGACAGCACCTGCCCAACCACTGGGACCAAGACCACGCCTTGCGCCTTGGCAGTTAACGGCAACAGCACCAGCAAGTTCCGTCTGTACGAAGGCTTCGGTCAACTCGACATCGCCAACTTGCCAGTTCCACTGTCGCTGTACGGCCAATATGTTCATAACGCCGCGACCGACAGCGATCAGGACGATGCCTGGTTGGTGGGCTTCAAGAGCAAGCTCAACGCGTTCAGCCTGGACTACAACTACCGCGATACGCAGCGTAACGCCGTGGTCGGAGCATTCACTGACTCTGACTTCGCTAACGGTACTACCGGTTCACGCGGTCACAAGGTCAAAGTGGGTTACGAAATCGACAAGAACTTCGGTGTCGGTGTGACGTACTTCCTGACCAAAGCTGACTACGCAACGTCCACGCAAAAAGATGCAAGCACCAACACCCTGCAGTTGGACGTAGAAGCTAAGTTCTAACTACCGTTTCACGCAACAAACAAAACGCTGAAGTCATTCAGCGTTTTGTGTCCCAAATGCAGAGTGTGAATGGCGTCGGCCCCCTTCAAATCCACCGATGGCATTCACGCGCCTGCCCTATCTCTGACGCGAGTGCTCACTCATCATTCGCGCAACCGTCGCCTCCAGGTCACTGGGTAAGGGTACGGGCAACGCCTTCAAGGTTGCTCCCATCAAACGCATTTGCTTGATAAAGCGCCGACAATTGGGGCAGAACATTAAGTGATGACGCGCTTGCAAACGCTCACGAACACTCAATTGCCCGTCCAGTTGGTCACTTGCTCGCGCAACGTATTGCTTACAGCTCAACATTCGCCGGTCTCCTCGAAATGCTCAACGGTCGCAAACACTTTAAGCCGGGCACGATGCACCAGCACTCGAGCATTAGAGAGCGAAATATCGAGAAGATTACAAATTTGCTCCAGTTCCAGCCCCTGACGCTCGCGCAATACCAGCACAGAGCTTTGCAACTGCGGAAGGCTGAGCAACGTGTGCTCAAGGCACTCACGCAATTCGTCTTCGGTCAGTAACGCGTCTGGCGTGTCGTGGTGCCAGGCAAAGGGCGCCAGCAACCAGTGACCATCGCTGGCAAAACGATCCTCATCAATCGTGCCGTGCGGCGAGGGTAAATCGTCGAGCAAGACTTCGCGGCGGTTGTGTTTGAGGCGATTTTTGGCAGCGTTGGCGGTGATGGTCAGCAGCCACGTTTTCAGGCTCGATCGACCCTCAAACCCGGACAGATTGCGCACTACTGACAGCCAGGCATCCTGCACGGCCTCATCAGCATGGCGGCTGCCGACAATTGCATAGGCCACGGCACGCATGGCACCTTGGTAGGTGCTTACCAAGTCCCTAAAAGCCTGCTGCTCGCCCGCAAGCAGGCGCTGCAGTAATTCAGAGTCATTAGCAGCGGCCATTAGCGCTCCCGGATCAGAAAGAGCGGGCTTGCTCGCGATGCAAACGGCGCGGTGTTGCAGATCGACCGAGTTGCTTGAATCGCGAGCAAGCCCGCTCCCACACGATGTGTCTTAGGGCCTGTCTTAGCGTTTGCGCAGGATCACGCTGCCAATCGAGTAGCCCGCACCGAACGAGCTGAGCACTGCCACCGAACCACGGGCCAGGTCATCCTGATACGTGTGGAAGGCAATGACCGAACCTGCCGAACTGGTGTTGGCGTAAGTATCGAGAATTACCGGGGCTTCTTCGACTGAGGCTTCACGGCCCAGCAGACGCTTGACGATCAGGTGGTTCATGCTCAAGTTGGCTTGGTGCAACCAGAAGCGTTTGACCTCAGTCACGCTCAACTGGTTTTCTTCCAGGTGCTGACCGATCAGTTCAGCCACCATCGGGCAGACATCACGGAATACCTTGCGACCTTCCTGGACGAACAGTTTGTCTGGGCTGTCCGGATTTTCATCCGAGGCGCGATTGAGAAAACCGAAGTTGTTGCGGATGTTATTCGAGAACGTGGTCAGCAGTTTGGTGCTGACAATGTCGAACTGGTGCTCGGAGGTCGCCAGCTCTGCGCGTTCAACAATGACCGCGGTGGCGGCATCGCCAAAAATGAAATGGCTATCGCGGTCTCGGAAGTTCAAGTGACCGGTGCACACTTCAGGGCTGACCAACAGCACCGCGCGCGCCTGACCCAACTGCACGCTGTTGCTGGCCGTCTGAATACCGAAAGTGGCCGACGAACAGGCCACGTTCATGTCAAAACCAAAACCTTGGATACCCAGCGCGTGTTGCACTTCGATGGCGATTGCCGGGTACGGGCGTTGTAGGTTGGAACAGGCCACAATGACGCCGTCGATGTCGGCAGCGGTCTTGCCCGCACGTTCCAGCGCCTGCTTGGCCGCGCCGACAGCCATTTCGCAGAGCACCGACATGTCGTCGTTGGAGCGCTCAGGCAAACGCGGGCGCATACGCTGCGGGTCAAGAATGCCGTCCTTGTCCATCACAAAGCGGCTTTTGATACCTGATGCTTTTTCGATAAAAGGAGCGCTGGACTCGGCCAGTGGCTCAATGTCACCGGCCTCGATGGCAGCAGCATTGTCGGCGTTGAACTGTTGTACATACGCGTTGAAAGACTGCACCAACTCTTCGTTGGAAATACTGTTGGCCGGTGTGTACAGGCCGGTACCGCTAATGACGACGTTATACACGGTCGTTCCTCTTATTCTGTTCAAGCAGAAAATAGTCGTGTCAGGTATTTATAGCCGCGAAGTTTGCCATAAATGGCAACATCTGGGAGCGGGCTTGCTCGCGATAGCATCATCTCAGCGCGCCAGATGTACCGCGTTGCCTGCATCGCGAACACGCCCGCTCCCACGTGATGTTGTTATTTAAGCGTCCACTTGGCTCCATTGCTTGCTTAGCCGCTTGTCCGAAATCGGCACTTTAGTGCCCAGTTGCTGACCGAACAACGACACGCGGTACTCCTCCAGCCACCAGCGGTATAGCTCAAGTTGCGGGTCGCGTTTGCCTTCTTGTGCGTGTTTGGCAGCACGGGCCTGGTACTGCGCCCATAACCCACTCAGCTCCCCGCTCCAGACCCGGTCTTTCTGCACCTGGCTCGGAAGTTTTTCAAGGCGCATTTCAATCGCCTTGAGGTAACGCGGCAGCTCTTTGAGCCACACCGCTGGCGTTTCACGCACAAAGCCCGGGTACACCAAATGGCTCAGTTGCTGTTTGATGTCATTCAAGGCCACGGCTTGGGCCAGGTCAATCTTGCCCTTGAAGCGCTTTTGCAAACCGTGCCACAGCTTGAGGATGTCCAGCGTCAGCTTGGCCAGCTTTTCCGCGTGTTCAGTCCAAGCCCCGCGTTTGCGCTCGGCCAACGATGCAAGCCCTGCGCCATCACGCGGCAACACGCCTTCGCCTTCAAGGATGCAGTTGTCGAGGCTGGCCAGCAGAATGTCTTCAACCAGGCTCTCGACCCGGCCCAGCTCGCGGTACAACAAGCCCAACTCAGTCAGCCCTGGCAACTTGCCGCGCAAGAACTTGGCCGGCTCGGCCAGCTGTTGCATCAGCAACCGCTGCAAGGCACGCCGATGCTGGTACTCAGCTTCGGCTGGCGTCGAGAAGCGCCCTTCTTTGACGGTGTTGCCCTCTTCTACCAACGCCGGGTAGACCGTCATCGACAGCCCAGCGATCTTTTGCTGGGTTTTTTCAGCCACCGGCGCAAACACTTTGGCCTCAACCGGCTGCTGGCTTTTCGCCGTCTGCGGCACCGCCAGGGCGGCCTGACTGGCTTGCGCAAAGCGCGCCGTCAATTCGGCCAGGTCGCGGCCCTCGCCAAGAAACTTGCCCTCGCCGTCGACAACTTCGAGGTTCATCTTCAGATGATTCTCGACCTGCTGCGCAGCCTCGGCCCACGCCTCATCACTGACACGCGCACCGGTCATGCGTAACAATTCGCGCCCCAGCGCCTGCGGCAGCGAGCCTTCGGCAAATGCCATACGTTGCAGAGCAGCCTTGACGAAGTCGGGCACCGGCACAAAGTTTTTGCGCAACGCTTTGGGCAAGCTGCGCACCAGCGCAATGCACTTGGCTTCGATCATGCCTGGCACCAGCCACTCTAGACGCTCAGGTGGCAGCACCGGCAGCAACGGCGCAGGCACTTTGACCGTCACCCCGTCTCGCGGGTGGTTTGGCTCAAAGTGATAACTCAGCTCCAGGGTTAAATCCCCCAGGTGCAGGGTGTCCGGGTAATGCTTGGCAGTAATCTCGGTGGCTTCGCGCGCCAGCACGTCTTCTTCGCGCATGATCAGCAATTGCGGGTCTTTCTGGCTGTTGACCCGGTACCAGCTGTCAAAGGTGGCGGTCTGATGAATCTCGGCCGGCAGGCGTGCATCATAAAACGCATACAGGGTTTCTTCGTCCGCCAGAATATCGCGACGCCGGGCCTTGGCCTCCAGCTCATCAAGCTGTTCGAGCAATTGAGCATTGGCCGTCAGGCACTTGGCCCGCGACTGAATCTCGCCGCGCACCAGCGCTTCACGGATGAACAATTCACGCGACAGCACCGGATCAATCGGCCCGTAATGCACGGCCCGGCGACCGACTACGATCAACCCGAACAGCGTGATCTGCTCATAAGCCACCACTTGTCCGCGCTTCTTCTCCCAGTGCGGCTCAAAGTGATTCTTTTTGATCAAGTGCCCCGCCAGCGGCTCGATCCAATCCGGCTCAATCTTGGCCACCATCCGCGCATACAGCTTGGTGGTCTCGACCAACTCGGCGGTCATCAACCATTGCGGGCGCTTTTTGCCCAGCCCTGACGCGGGGTGAATCCAGAACCGGCGCTGACGCGCGCCTAGGTAGTCGCCGTCTTCGGTCTTTTGTCCGATTTGACTCAACAAGCCAGACAACACCGCCTTGTGCAGTTTTGGATAGTCAGCCGGGTCTTTGTTGACGGTGAGTTGCAGGTCGCGGCAAATCAAACTCAGTTGACGATGAGAGTCACGCCACTCGCGCAGCCGCAGGTAATTCAAAAAGTTCTTGCGGCACCAGTTACGCAGCGGGCTAGCCGTCAACGCCTGGCGCTGTTCCTCAAAGCCGCGCCATACGTTGATCAGCGCAGCAAAGTCCGAGTCGACGTCTTTCCATTGCGCGTGGGCCTGATCCGCAGCCTGCTGACGCTCGGGCGGCCGTTCACGCGGGTCTTGCACCGACATCGCACTGGCGACAATCAATACTTCCTGCAAACTGCCGAGCTTGGCGGCTTCCAGCAACATGCGGCCCATGCGCGGATCAACCGGCAGACGCGCCAATTGGCGACCCAGCGGCGTCAGCTGGTTCTCGCGGTTAACGGCCGACAGCTCTTGCAGCAAGTTGAAACCGTCGGTGATGGCCTTGCCATCTGGCGGTTCAATAAACGGAAACGCGGTAATTTCACCCAGACGCAGGTGCAGCATCTGCAAGATAACGGCCGCAAGGTTAGTACGCAGAATCTCTGGATCCGTGAATTCCGGGCGCCCATTGAAGTCTTCCTCGGCGTACAAACGCACGCAAATCCCCGGCTCAACCCGGCCGCAGCGGCCTTTACGCTGATTGGCGCTGGCTTGGGAGACGGCTTCAATCGGCAGGCGCTGCACCTTGGCCCGATAGCTGTAGCGACTGATGCGCGCAGTACCGCTGTCGATAACGTAGCGGATGCCCGGCACGGTCAGCGAGGTTTCAGCGACGTTGGTCGCCAGCACGACGCGACGCCCAGGGTGCGACTGGAAAATCCGTTGTTGCTCAGCCGGTGAAAGCCGGGCGTACAACGGCAGAATTTCGGTGTGCTTGAGTTGCGCCTTGCGCAGCATGTCAGCGGCATCGCGAATTTCACGCTCGCCGGGCAAAAACACCAGCACGTCGCCGGGGCTTTTGCGCTCGCTGCGTTCAAAGGCCGCGATTTCATCAAGGGTGGCAATGATCGCCTGATCGACGCTCAGGTCCTCTTCAACGCTGTTGCCCTCTTCGTCCTGTTCAGACGTCAGCGGGCGATACCAAGTATCGACCGGGAAGGTGCGGCCCGACACTTCAACTATCGGCGCATCGTTGAAATGCTTGGAGAAGCGCTCGAGGTCGATGGTGGCTGAAGTAATGATGACTTTTAGATCGGGGCGACGCGGCAGCAGAATCTTCAGATAACCCAGCAGGAAATCAATGTTCAGGCTGCGTTCGTGCGCTTCGTCGACGATGATCGTGTCATAGCGCTCGAGGTAACGATCGTGCTGGGTTTCGGCCAGCAAAATACCATCGGTCATCAGCTTGATCAGCGTGTTGGAATCGCTTTGATCCTCAAACCGCACCTGATACCCGACCAACGCGCCCAGCGGCGTGCCCAGCTCTTCGGCAACCCGGCTGGCCACACTGCGCGCAGCGATCCGGCGTGGCTGGGTGTGGCCGATCAAGCCATGTTGGCCACGGCCGATTTCAAGGCAGATTTTCGGCAACTGCGTGGTCTTACCCGAGCCGGTTTCACCGGCCAGAATCAACACCTGATGCTTGAGCAACGCAGCCTTGATCTCGTCTCGCTTGGCGGCAATCGGCAGGTTTTCGTCATAACCAATCAGCGGCACGCTGGCCGCCCGCGCCGTGACTTGCGCGCACGACGCCTGCACCCGCTCGGCCCACGCTGCCAACTTGGCGTCGTCAGGCTTTTTGCGCAACTCATGCAACTGCCGACGCAGCTTATGGCGGTCGGCAATCATGGCTTGATCGAGGTTTTTCAACAATTGGTCGATAGCAGGCGATTCGTCAGTCATCAGGTGCGCAAAAGTCTTGGTAAATGCAGGGGGCGGATTGTCGCAGATTTGGGCGCTACAGACACAGGGATAACAGTGCAAGCGGGCTTGCCAGCGATGACACCGTTAGCAGGTATAGCCATTGCCTTGCGCGCAACATCCCCTAAACTGCGCGACTCAAACCTTGTAAGGAAACTTCCGTGAGACCTGTCGATATTGTACGCATGCTGTGTCTGGCAGGAGTGTGGGGCGCCAGCTTTCTGTTTATGCGGATCATCGCGCCAGTGCTTGGGGCAATTCCCACGGCATTTTTCCGCGTGTTGATTGCTGTCATTGGCTTGATGGTGATCTTGGCGCTGTTACGCGTGAAGTGGAACTTCGAAGGCAAGCTCAAGGCGGTGTTGATACTGGGGGTAATCAACTCAGGGTTGCCAGCCACCTTGTATGCGGTCGCGGCCCAAGTGTTGCCAGCCGGTTACTCGGCCATTTTCAATGCAACCACACCGCTGATGGGCGTGCTGATTGGCGGGCTGTTTTTCAGCGAGAAGCTGAGCGCGACCAAATTGGCCGGGGTCTTTCTCGGGTTGTTCGGCGTGGCTGTGTTAACCCGTGCCGGGCCAATGGCCTTTGACAAAGACTTGCTCATAGGCGCCCTCGCCTGCTTACTGGCTACCACCAGTTATGGTTTTGCTGGCTTTTTGGCTCGCCGCTGGCTGGATCAGCAAGGCGGACTTGATCCGCGTCTCTCAGCGTTGGGCAGCATGTTCGGAGCCACGTTGTTTCTATTACCGCTGTTTGCGATCAGCCTGTTCAATCAGCCGCCAGCTGATTGGGGCGGCGCACGCGTGTGGTTGTCGATGCTGGGGCTTGGACTGGTGTGCACGGCATTTGCCTACATCCTGTTCTTCCGCTTGCTGACCAGCATAGGCCCGGTCAAATCCATGACCGTGACCTTTATGATTCCGCCGTTTGGAGTGTTGTGGGGCGCACTGTTTCTGGGTGAGCCGCTTTCAATGGCGCATGTGTATGGCGGATTGCTGATTGCCATGGCCGTGTGGCTGGTGCTTAAGCCCGCGACAGTGGCCAAATAAAGACCTCCTGTGGGAGCGGGCTTGCTCGCGATAGGAACAGCGCGGCACACCTGATGCACTGCGTCGCCTGAATCGCGAGCAAGCCCGCTCCCACAGGGTGAGTGTCATGGCCTAGGCGGTTTTACGGAAGACGAACACCAGGCCAATGATGATCAGCGCCATCCCCAGCAAGCTCAGGGCAGCCAGTTTATTGCCGAATATGAGGTAGTCCATGATCGCCGTTACCGCAGGCACCAGGTAAAACAAGCTGGTGACGTTGACCAGATTCCCCTTCGAAATCATCCGGTACAGCAACAGAGTCGCCAGCACCGACACCACCAACCCCATCCACAACACCGGCACGATAAAGCCTGCGCTGTGTTCGACATAAAAGGGTTGAAACGGCACAAACAGCGCACACAGCAACAACCCGGCGAGGTATTGCAAAGGCAGCGTGCCGAGCGGGTTTTGGGTGATGCGTTTCTGCATCAAGGTGCCCGCCGTCATGCTGGCCAGCGCCAGCAACGCGTAGAGCATCCCGGCCCATGACAAGCCCGCCAGACCGATGCCCTGGTACACCACCAGAATCAACCCGGCCAGCCCCAACCCCAAGCCTAGGGAACGACTGTATGAATGGCGTCGCTCCATGATCACGGCGGTCAGAATCGGCTGCACGCCCATCACTGTCGCCATGACGCCCGGCGTCACTTTCAGGTCCAGCGCCAGCAGATAAAAAATCTGATAAGCACCCAACAATACCGTCCCGGTGGCCAGCGCATAGCCCACCGCTTTTCGACCACGGGGCATCTGGAACTTCATGAGCGGGATCAACAACACTAACGCCAACAGAGCAATGGCGAAACGAATCAACAGAAAGGCAAAAGGCGAAGCGTGGGCCAACCCCCACTTGGAGAAAATAGCACCGCTGCTCCATAGCAAAACGAACAGGCTCGTGGAAACAGCCGCCAACGCAGAGTCTTTAGAAATCGAAAACATGGGAAACACCTGTCATCAGGCAAAAAAGCCAACTCAGCCGAAACTGAAATTCAATGGTTTTTTAGACGGGCGCGGGCAGCCGAACGATCAGCTCAGCCCGCAATACCAACACCCGGTGGCGATACGAAGGCGTACACCACAGTGCGGCTGACAGGAGGGGGATAGTGACTGATCTGCGCAGGCTGTTGGTCCCGACACGGCACGACGCCAGCAGAGACTGCTGGAGCGAAAATGCTGTGAATTCGGGAAGCCGGCATGGGCAGATCTTTTTTGAATAGGGTGAGTGAGCATTGGGCTCATCGAGCGCTGAGTGTAACCAGCGCCCGACATGCTTTGCAATGACTTATCCGAACAACCAACGCCACAACACGATCAGTACGATAACGGCCAATATCGGGCGCGCGATGCGGTACAGCTTGGGATTGCGGCGCTTCCATTGCTTGACCACACCACTGAAGCGGTCGCTGAACGTTTTGCTCCAAGCGTAGGCTTTGTTGATACCGCCGACGCGCTCATCATCGAGGTTTTGCGGCGCAGTGGCTTTGCCCAACTGCGCACTGACCCAACGGTTAACGCGCGTCATAAAGCCGCTGGTGAGTGGACGTTCAATGTCACAAAACAGAATGACGCGGGTGATGTCGGTTTCGTTTTTGACCCAATGCACGTAGGTCTCGTCGAACATCACGTCCTCACCATCACGCCAGGCGTATTCCTCGCCATCGACAAAGATGCGGCACGCGTCGGAGTTCGGAGTCGACAGGCCCAAGTGGTAACGCAACGAGCCAGCAAACGGGTCTCGGTGTGGGTTGAGGTGGCTGCCACCGGGCAACAAAGCAAACATCGCACCTTTGACGTTGGGGATGCTGTTTACCAGTTCAACGGTTTTTGGGCACAGCAATTGCGCTGATGGCAGCGCTTTGTCGTACCACTTGAGGTAAAAACGCTTCCAACCTTTTTTGAAGAACGAACCAAAACCAGCATCGTTATTCTTCTCGGCGGCGCGAATGTAACCCTCGTCGAACAAGTGCATGGCTTCTTCGCGAATCACTTGCCAGTTGTCTTTGAGCACATCCAGCTCAGGGAATTTACTGCGATCCAGGTAAGGCTTGGACGGCACGCCCGAGAATAAATACATCAAGGCGTTGTAGGGCGCAAAGAACGCGGAGTGGTTGACGAACTGCCGTAACAGCGGCAAACGCGCCTTGCCGCGCAAATGCACGTAAAGAATGCTGCCGACAAACAGCAGTATCAGCCCTGCCTTGATGGCGAAGGATAAGGTCATGCAACAACTCCTCGAAAATACCGTGCGGCACCTATAGCCCGCCGTGGCAGCCGGTCATGATAAACACTACCGACGCAGGACAAAACCCGCGTATTCCAACATTCAGCTTTATGGATTACGTAATAACGGCGCAATTATGCATAAGCAGGGGGTCGAGTCGGTTGATTTGTGTCAGAGACTAGCCTGTTTGGCACCTGTGGGAACGAGCGTCCTCGTTCACACAGGTTTTGGGGTGCGCTTACTGATGCAACTCCTGCTCGCTGAACAGGTCACTGAAGAGGAAGCTCGACAGGTAGCGCTCACCCGAGTCCGGCAAGATCACGACGATGGTTTTGCCCTGCATTTCCGGGGTTTCAGCCAAGCGGGCCGCAACAGCCATGGCCGCGCCGCCAGAAATACCGCACAAGATCCCTTCTTCTTGCATCAGGCGCAGGGCCATGGCCTTGGATTCGTCATCGCTGACTAGCTCAACCTTGTCGAGAATCGACAAATCGAGGTTTTTTGGCACAAATCCGGCGCCAATACCCTGAATCTTGTGGGGCGAAGGCTTAATCTCCTCCCCCGCCAACGCCTGGGTAATCACCGGCGAAGTGATGGGTTCTACCGCGACCGACAAGATCGGCTTGCCCTGAGTGTGTTTGATATAGCGCGAAATGCCAGTGATGGTACCGCCTGTGCCGACGCCTGCGACCAGCACATCAATGCCACCTTCAGTGTCGTTCCAGATTTCCGGGCCCGTGGTTTTTTCATGAATGGCCGGGTTAGCCGGGTTTTCAAATTGCTGCGGCATAAAGTACAGCGCCGGATCGCTGGCCTGAATTTCAGCCGCTTTGTCGATGGCGCCCTTCATACCCTTGGCTGGCTCGGTGAGCACCAATTCAGCGCCCAGCGCTTTAAGCACCTTGCGCCGCTCAATGCTCATTGAAGACGGCATGGTCAGCACCAGTTTGTAACCACGCGCCGCAGCGACAAAGGCCAGGCCAATCCCGGTATTGCCGGAGGTCGGCTCAATAATGCTCATGCCCGGCTTGAGCACACCCCGACTCTCGGCGTCCCAGATCATGTTGGCGCCAATCCGGCATTTCACCGAATAGCCTGGGTTACGCCCTTCAGTTTTGACCAGAATAGTCACGCCACGCGGCGCGATCCGGTTGATCTGAACCAGAGGCGTGTTACCGATGGAGTGCGCGTTATCTGCAAAAATGCGGCTCATGGCGGGGTCCTTATGCACCTTTTGGGAAGGCCCCAAGGGTAGGCTTCACGATTCAAGGCGTCCAGTCATGACGTGACGCTCCATTCAGAGACTGAATAAGGCGTCTGCGTTCACCTGAAGCGGACACCGCGTTATAGTCGGACATACTTTTTAGTCTTCGCGCCCTGCCCCGACAGGGTTCGGCTCTTGGTTTGAGGAATTGCAGATGAAGTTTGAAGGCACCAGCGCCTATGTGGCCACCGATGACCTGAAATTGGCGGTTAACGCAGCAATGACACTTGAGCGTCCATTGCTGGTCAAAGGCGAGCCCGGCACCGGCAAAACCATGCTGGCCGAACAACTGGCCGAAGCCTTTGGTTGCAAGCTGATTACCTGGCACATCAAGTCCACCACCAAGGCCCATCAAGGCCTCTATGAGTACGACGCGGTCAGCCGCCTGCGCGACTCGCAACTGGGCGTCGATAAAGTTCACGATGTGCGCAATTACCTAAAGAAAGGCAAATTGTGGGAAGCCTTTGAAGCCGAGGAACGGGTGATTCTGCTGATCGACGAAATCGACAAGGCCGATATTGAGTTCCCGAACGACCTGCTACAAGAACTCGACAAGATGGAGTTCTACGTTTACGAGACCGATGAAACGATCAAGGCCAAAGTCCGCCCGATCATCATCATTACCTCCAACAACGAAAAAGAGCTGCCAGACGCGTTCCTGCGCCGCTGTTTCTTCCACTACATCAGCTTCCCGGACCGCACGACGCTGCAAAAAATCGTCGACGTTCATTTCCCGAACATCAAGAAAGAGCTGGTAAGCGAAGCGCTGGACGTATTTTTTGACGTACGAAAAGTACCCGGTCTGAAGAAAAAACCGTCGACGTCCGAACTGGTGGATTGGCTCAAGCTGCTAATGGCCGACAACATTGGCGAGGCGGTGCTGCGTGAACGTGATCCGACCAAAGCCATTCCGCCATTGGCCGGAGCGCTGGTTAAAAACGAACAAGACGTGCAATTGCTAGAGCGTCTGGCGTTTATGAGCCGTCGCGGTAATCGCTGATTTTTCAAGAAGGCGATAAGCATGCTGCTGAATCTGTTCAATGAAATGCGGGCGGCCAAGGTACCGGTTTCGGTGCGCGAGTTGCTGGACCTCATCAACGCGCTGAAGAACCGCGTAACCTTCGCCGACATGGACGAATTTTACTTCCTGGCACGTACGATTCTGGTCAAAGACGAACGCCACTTCGACAAGTTCGATCGTGCGTTTGGCGCCTATTTCAACGGCCTGCAAAACCTCAATGAACACCTTGAGGCGTTGATCCCCGAAGACTGGCTGCGCAAGGAGTTCGAACGCTCGTTAAGCGCCGAAGATCGCGCTCAGTTGCAGTCTCTGGGCGGCTTGGACAAGCTGATCGAGGCGTTTAAACAGCGCCTAGAAGAGCAGAAAGAACGCCATGCCGGTGGCAACAAATGGATCGGCACGGGCGGTACCAGCCCATTTGGCTCGGGCGGGTATCACCCCGAAGGGATTCGCGTAGGCGATGCCGGTGCTCGCCAAGGCAAGGCCGCGAAAGTCTGGGAACAGCGCGAATACAAGAACCTGGACGATCAGGTCGAGTTGGGCACGCGCAATATCAAGGTTGCGTTGCGCCGCCTGCGCAAGTTCGCCCGCCAAGGCGCAGCCGAAGAACTGGACATCGACGGCACCATCGATCACACCGCACGCGACGCGGGCCTGTTAAATATTCAGATGCGGCCTGAGCGGCGCAATAACATCAAACTGCTGTTGCTGTTTGATATTGGCGGCTCGATGGATTCCCACGTGAAAATTTGCGAAGAATTGTTCTCGGCCTGCAAAACCGAGTTCAAGCATTTGGAGTATTACTACTTCCACAACTTCATTTATGAATCAGTGTGGAAAAACAACCAGCGTCGCCAAGTAGAACGTATCGCGACTCAGGATGTGCTGAACAAATATGGCGCGGACTACAAAGTGATTTTCATCGGTGATGCGTCAATGGGGCCGTATGAAATCACCCATGCAGGCGGCAGTGTCGAGCACTGGAACGAAGAACCGGGCTACAAGTGGATGCAGCGTTTTATGGAGAAGTACAAAAAGCTGATCTGGATTAATCCATACCCCAAAGACACCTGGAACTACACGGCATCGACCGGCATTGTGCGTGACTTGATCGAAGATCGCATGTACCCGCTGACGCTGGATGGGCTGGAAGAAGGGATGCGGTTTTTGGCCAAATAAGCCCCTTCCACCCCTTGTAGGCAAGATCGCGCTTTCAGAGGGCGCTGCTTTCAGCTGTTGCGCTCACGCCGAGCGATACGCTCGCGCTGGCGTTTGCCGCCCAGAACAACCCAGTCCACCAGTCGAAAGAAGCCTTCGATGATGAAAGAAAACAACAGTGCACCGGCCATTGCCCAGCCAATGGCCGAAGGCGATAGCAACACTTGGTAGGTGTAAGCGTTGAGGGTTTCTTGTCGGATGTCCGGGTCAGCGGCGTAGGCCACTTGCAGCGCACGCATGTACCACGGGCCTTGCATGGCCTGGAATTGATCATCGAGCAAACGCTGGCGATTAAGCAGGGTGCTCAGGCTGTTGGCATCGCTACGAAAAACCGGATCATCACTGCCCTGATAATGCGCAACCAGTGCTTGCAAGTCGCCCTTGAAAAACTGGTTGGCGGTGTTCTGGAAACCGGCAAGTCCGGTTTGCGCCTCGATCAGGTGAGCTTCTACTCGGTTGGCGTAATCATTGATAAACCCCGGTACTTGCACGCCGATCAACAACCCCAAAGTAAACAGCACCAACCGCAGGTAGCTCAGCCACATACACGCCTTTCCTTATTCGGTTGAGCCTTGGCTGACGCATTCTCCGCGTCGCCACAGGCTCCATTGGCCAGGCTCGTAGCGAGTCCAGGTTTCGTTTTCAGTCAGCGGTTCGGTAGCAATCACAGTCACCACATCGTTGGGGGTGGTTTCTGACTGAAAATCGACGATAACGTCGACATCTTTCAACCGGGCGGGGCCAAACGGTGCGCGTCGGGTGATTTGCGCCAGCTTGGTCGAGCAATAGCAAAAGAGCCATTCGCCATCACTTAACAAGCAGTTGAATACCCCTTTGCTACGGAACTCGGCGCAAGCCTGAACCAAGACCGGCAGGATGTGCTCGACATCCACCGGTTCAGGAAACGCCTCGCGCACACGATTGAGTAAATCGCAGAACGCCGCTTCGCTGTCGGTATCGCCTACCGGGCGATAAAAACGGGTGCTTGGCGAGAAGTCAGCCAGTTGGCCGTTATGTGCGAAGCACCAGTTGCGCCCCCATAGCTCGCGGACAAACGGGTGGGTGTTGGACAAACACACTTTGCCCACGTTGGCCTGACGAATATGGCCAATGACGACTTCGCTTTTGATCGGATAACGCTGCACCAACAACGCGACTTCGGAATCACAACTGGCGCCAGGGTCCTGAAATAAACGCAGGCCCCGACCCTCGTAGAAGGCGATACCCCAGCCATCGCGGTGCGGGCCGGTACGCCCGCCCCGCTGCATCAGGCCAGTAAAACTGAACACAATATCGGTCGGGACGTTGGCGCTCATGCCCAATAATTCACACACGCTCGCACTCTCGCATTCAAGCTCAACGAAAAAGGATTACACCCGTGGTTCTACCCGCGACGGGCCTGCTGGACGTGGCGCGGCCGGACGACCGTAGCGGTCATCCCCGGCCGAACCGAACGGCTGGTCGTCATCTGGGTCAATACTGCGTGCTTGTTCGGCCGTTGTTGTGTGCGCCAGACGCGCCTTGCGGGCACGCTCGATAGGCCAGCGAATGAGCACAAACAACGCGTATAGGCAAAACGCGATGATGGTGTACATCAACAGGTCAGACACCGCACGCCATGCGTTGTTGCCCACCTTAAACGCAAGGTCCAAAGCCGTAATGGCCAACGCAGGGGCGAATTGCTCTTTGACCGGGTCAATGATGGTCGGGCTGAGCAGCAGCACAGCTATAAGCACACGTAATGGCTCACGCAACCAACGCCACATGAAACGGGTCAGGCGCCACCATACGAGCAGGCAGCCTAAAGCGGCGAAGGCGTAAAAGCCCCAGGCGATCAGATAGTCGTTCTCGGTCATGGTATCCATGGTCGGCAGGCAATGAGGCGCTATGATAACGGCTTTTGGAGAGTGCGGCTGCACCGCCGTCAGCACCACTTCTAATCATTCAGGTTTCAGAGATCACTCAATGACCGAATTAGCCTACGCAAACAGCGCCCCTATCGCACACAAGGTCGAGGGTTCTGACCCATACTCATGGTTACAAAACCGCGACAGCAAAGAGGTTTTGGACTACCTGATTGCGGAAAATAACTTTCAGGAAGCGCAATTGGCCGATCAGGCCGAATTGCGTGAGACGCTGTTTCAAGAGATCAAGGGCCGAATTCGCGAGACTGATTTGTCACTGCCCTCCCCTTGGGGCCCGTATGTGTATTACACCCGCACCAATGCCGGCGACGAGTACCCGCGCCACTACCGCTGCGCGCGACCGGCCGATGACAGTCAGCACGTCGACGAACAAACCGAGCAATTGCTGCTAGACCCTAACGCTCTGGCTGATGGCGGTTTTATTTCGCTGGGCGCGTTCAACATCAGCCCGGATCACCAACGCTTGGCGTATAGCTTGGATACAAGCGGCGAAGAGACGTATCGCCTGTTCGTTAAAGAGTTGAGCAACGGCGCGGTGACTGAACTGCCCTTTGAAGACTGTGATGGCAGCATGACGTGGGCCAATGACAGCCAGACGCTGTTTTTCGCGGAACGGGACGAGACACACCGTCCGCACAAGCTGTTTCGCCACACGCTGGGCGAAACGGCGGCGCAGGAGGTGTTTCATGAGGCCGACGGCCGATTTTTTCTGCACTGTTACCGCTCAAGTTCCGAGCGCCAGCTGATTCTGTTGCTAAATAGCAAAACCACCAGCGAAACCTGGGTGCTGGACGCCAATCAGCCGCAGCAGGCGTTCAACTGCCTGGCGCCGCGGCTTGAAGGCCACGATTACAGCGTCGACCATGGCCTGTATGAAGGCCAGTGGGCATGGTTTATTCGCACCAATCAGGACGGTATCAACTTTGCGCTGTACTACGCGCTGGGTGACCTCCCACAACGTGGCGAGTGGCAGCGCCTGATCGCCCACGACGACAGCGTGATGCTTGAAGGCCTCAGCCTGAACGCCAACGCGTTATGCCTGAGCCTGAGAGAAGGCGGCCTGCCAATCATTGAGATTCGTCCTAATGGTTTACCGGCATACCGCGTGCAACTTCCAGACGCGGCTTACAGCCTGTATGTGCAAGACAGCCTGGAATTTCACAGCGCGCACATTCGCCTGCGTTACGAATCGCTGAACCGCCCGGCCCAAGTGCGTCAGTTGACGCTGACCAATGGCCAGCAAAAAGTTCTGAAGGAAACCCCGGTGCTTGGGCCGTTCAATGCCGATGACTACATTAGCCAGCGCTTGTGGGCAACCGCGCCAGACGGGACTCAAGTGCCGATCAGCCTGGTGGTCAAGCGTGAGGCGCTGGGTAAACCGACACCGCTGTATCTGTATGGCTACGGCGCCTATGGCGAAAGTCTTGATCCGTGGTTTTCTCATGCCCGCCTGAGCTTGCTAGAGCGAGGCGTGGCATTTGCCATTGCCCATGTTAGGGGCGGCGGCGAATTGGGCGAAGCCTGGTATCGCGCGGGCAAGCAGGAGCACAAACACAACACATTCAGCGACTTTATTGCCTGTGCCGAACATTTGATCGACAAGGGCCTGACGCGCAGCGATCAGTTGGTGATCAGTGGCGGCAGCGCGGGCGGCTTATTGATCGGAGCCGTGCTCAATCAGCGTCCTGAGCTATTCAAGGCGGCGATTGCCGAAGTACCGTTTGTCGATGTGCTTAACACCATGCTCGACCCTGAGTTGCCGCTGACAGTCACCGAATACGACGAATGGGGCAACCCCCAAGAGCCTGACGTTTATGAGCGGATCAAGGCATACGCACCGTATGAAAATGTAACCGCGCAGGCATACCCGGCCATGCTGGTGATTGCCGGCTACAACGACAGTCGCGTGCAATATTGGGAAGCGGCCAAGTGGGTGGCCAAGCTGCGCGCTACCAAGACTGACGACCACTTGCTGTTGCTCAAGACCGAGCTAGACGCAGGGCATGGCGGCATGAGCGGGCGTTACCAAGGCCTGCGCGACGTGGCGCTGGAATACGCGTTTGTGTTCAAGGTATTGGGGATTTAACCCCTCCACGTAGCAGTTGAATAAAGTGCCAGTAGGGTCACTCCGCCGCAGGCTTAGCTTTCAACTCTTTCGGCTCAAGTCCTGGCAGCGGTTGGTCTTTAGGGGGCGGCTGCGGCAGGTCGATCGGCGGCAGCGGGACCTGACTGCTCCCAGCAACCGGTTTTGGCAGCGCGCGCGGGGTAATCTGTGGGTATGGCGTGGGGGTAGCAGTACCCGGTGAGCCCGGCGCTGGAGTCACCGGGACGCTAGGAATAGAGGTTAATTCCGCTGCCTGGGTTGCACTTATCGAGAGCGTCCCCCACACAATGGCCGTTAGAATAGTGCGTTTCATCAATCACTCCGTTGCCAGACCGGCTTATCTGCCATCAGGCTACTCGTAACCAGCTGTTTTTGCCCCATTTCTATGAGATTTCCATGAAACGTTTTGTTTTGCTCGACACCACCCCGATCCCTGAAAACGGCGGTGCCTTGTGCCTGTTCGAGTATGGCGAAGACTTCGTGATCAAGATTCAGGGCGGTGACGGCGGCCAACTGATGAACACTCGCATGCACGGTTCCGAAGATGCCTTGGCCGAGATCCCATGCCGAAAAGTCGCCGGTCGTCCGCAATCGCGGGTGTTGATTGGCGGCTTGGGTATGGGGTTTACCCTGGCCTCGGCACTCAAGCATTTGGGCAAGACCGCCGAAGTGGTCGTCGCCGAACTGGTGCCAGGCGTGGTGGAGTGGAACCGCGGCCCGCTGGGCGAAAAATCCGGCAACCCGTTGCAAGACCCGCGTACGGTAATCCGCATGGAAGACGTGGCCAAGGTGCTGCAAGCCGAACCCAATGGCTTTGATGCGATCATGCTCGACGTCGACAACGGCCCTGAAGGCTTGACCCAAAAAGCCAATAGCTGGCTGTACTCGGCTGGCGGCTTGAGCGCTTGCGCCAAAGCGCTGCGACCAAAAGGCGTGCTGGCGGTGTGGTCGGCCAGTGCCGACAAACAGTTCTCGGACAAACTGCGCAAGGCCGGCTTTAAAGCCGAAGAGGTCCAAGTGTTCGCCCACGGCAACAAGGGCACGCGCCACACGATCTGGATTGCTGAAAAAATTAAAGGCTGATCAACAGCTAAACTTCACGACATAACCGTCATTCGTCTTAAAGGTGAACCCCATGAGTTCAGCGAACCCACCGTCTCACACCGCCAAGCTGGACCGCATCCTGGCCGATGCCCAGCGCGATCGTGAAATGGGCTACCGCGACAAAGCACTAAGAATGTACCCACACGTGTGTGGCCGCTGCGCCCGTGAGTTTGCAGGCAAGCGCCTGAGCGAACTGACCGTTCACCACCGTGACCATAATCACGACAACAACCCGCAGGACGGCTCCAACTGGGAGCTGCTGTGCCTGTACTGCCACGACAACGAGCACTCGCGCTACACCGACCAGCAGTACTTCTCGGACAGCTCGACCAGCAGCCCGAAAGTGGCCAAGGCTACGCATAACCCGTTTGCTGCACTGGCCGGGCTGATGAAAAAAGACGACTAAGCCACCGGCTCTTGGAGCGAGCTTGCCTCGCGATCTTTCAATACATCAAGAGATCGCGAGGCAAGCTCGTTCCTACAGAGGGGCTGGTATACTCGCGTCTTTTTTCTGAAAGGCTCTGGCACGTGGCAAACAAACGGTACAGCTGCATTGGTTTGTATAACCCCAAATCACCGGAAAACGTCGGCTCGGTGATGCGTGCGGCTGGTTGCTATAACGTGGCGTCGGTGTTTTACACCGGTAAACGCTATGAACGCGCCCGCGACTTCATCACTGACACCAAAAAGATCCATCAGGACATTCCGCTGATTGGTATCGACGATCTGAAAAAAATCATCCCGCTGGGCTGCATCCCGGTCGCCGTTGAACTGGTCGAGGGCGCACGTTCTTTGCCGGAATACACGCACCCGGATCGGGCGATTTATATTTTTGGCCCGGAAGATGGCTCTCTGGATAAAGAGATTCTGGACTGGTGCGAGGATGTGATTTACATCCCAACCAATGGCTGCATGAACCTGGCAGCCACGGTCAACGTGGTGCTTTACGACCGACTGGCAAAAGGCAACAACACTCGCTCCGGGCCAAAGTTCGGTTAGACCTTGTCTTTGCTCTGCTGGCTGGCACTCCAGTCGACCAGCAGGCTGTAGGCAATGGCGAGCAAGGTAGGACCGATAAACAGCCCGATGAAACCAAAGGCTATCAGCCCACCAAACACGCCAAGCAACACGATCACCAGCGGCAGGTTACCGCCCCGGCTGATCAGGTAAGGCTTGAGCACGTTGTCGACACCGCTGATGATCAACGTGCCCCAGATACCGAGGAAAATCGCCATCCCGTAGTCGCCCTTCCACGCCAGCCAGGCCGTTGCCGGGATCCAGATGAGTGGCGGCCCCATGGGTATCAAGCTGAGCAAGAAAGTGGCCAGCCCTAGCACTAGCGCACCGGGGACACCGGCAATCAAAAATCCGATCAGCGCCAGCAAGGCTTGCGCCGCAGCCGTGCCAATCACCCCGTTAACCACGCGTTGAACTGTGCCCGCTACCAGCTCCTGATAATAATTGGCACGCTCGCCGATCAGCCGCACCAGCAGGCCGTGGACGAAGGTCGCCAGGCGCGGACCATCACGGTAGAAAAAGAACACGAAGACAATGCTCAGCGTCAGTTCAAGAATGCCGCCACCGATTTGCGCACTGCGGGCCAGCAGCCAGTTGCCCACCTGCCCCAAGTAAGGTTTGACGGCCAAGATCATGGCGGCGCCCTGCTCATCGATGGTGTTCCACATGCCCACTAAACGCTCACCGACCAACGGGATACCTGCCAGCCAGGTCGGCGCCTCGGGCAAACCTTCAAGCTGAACGTCTTTGACGAACGTGGTGGCGTCCCGTACATGGTCTGCCAAGTTGAACCCCAGCCACACCAACGGCCCGGCGACTAGCAACATCCAGCCAAGGGTTAGGATGCTCGCCGCCAGCGACTCACGCCCGTTGAGCCAGCGGGTCAGCAGTCGCATCAGCGGCCAACTGGCAAACGCCAGCACCGCGCCCCAGAACAAGGCCGACCAAAAAGGCGCCATCACCCACAGGCTCGCGCCGAACAGCACCACGAGCAGGATCTGCACCAACAGGCGATCGTTATTGAACATGTATGTTCCGCACAAAGGTCTGAATTCAAAATGAGACGACGACTACAAAGAGAGTGTAGCCGCCGCTAAACCGCGTCTAGCGTAACAACTCGACATGCAGGCCCTTGGCCGGACTCTCACCAAGTTCCATGCGCGCCGCGCGCACGCCGCTATTGATCAGTGCATCACGCCAGGCGGAGGCTTTGGCACCGGTCAAACTGACCCTAGAGGTGACATCAAGGTTCAATGCTCTGGAGATTAACGTGAGCCATTGTGCCTGCGGCTCACCCACCAGTTTGGGGAAGTCCAGCTCGCCCGTGTTTTTCAACTGGCGCTGCAAGGTCGCGGAGGTGGGCAGCAGTTCGCCTAAATCGGCGCCCGCCTGAAGTTGTTCAACATGCAGGTAGGCTTTGCGGCCACCTCGATTGATGCCATACAAGGCCACGAGCTGGTTGTCCTCGGGAGCCGCACGGCGCAGTAACAGGTAAGTTTGTTGGTCGTCAGACCCGACCAGCTTGGAGTTGCCGAACACTTCATTGGCCCACAGGCTGCTTTCACCGCAATCACGGCCTTGGCACCAAAACAGCAATTCTGCGCCTTGCTTTTGCAATGCCTCACGGGCAGCCGTGAAGGCTTCAGTGGCCGTGTGTTCTGCAGGCAATTCGTAGGTAACGGCCGTGGTCTGACCACGGGTGTTGACCTGCCCCTCGAAACGCAGGCGGCCACTGATTTTGCGGATCGAGCCCATCGGGTAAATCCGCTCGACGTCAGGTTGTACGGTGTAATCGACTATTTGCGCGTCAGCCAGCCGTGGCAGGCCTTGTAAATCGTGGCTGCCAGGCACATCGGCAGCCCAAACCCAAGGGCCAAAACAGCTCAGGCCCAGCGCCAGAATAAAGCGATTAGGTATTTTCATCGGCGTCTCACGATAGAGACCGGGTGGCCTTTCGGGGTCGCAGCGTTGCAGTGATCCATCATGGTTGTCTCCCATTTCAACCCGCCAAGCCTCGGCAGTTGGCCGCCGCAAGTCAAGGAACGGCGAAGAACCGATTGAAACAGTCTGCAACAAGGATTGCCCCCGCCTCGTCATTCAGGTGCAAATGATGGCCGCCAGCCAACCGGTTTAACGTAAAGGGTAGACGATCCAGCAACTCGGGATGGCTGGCCAACATGCCCTCCTCTGCAACCACCAGGGTTGTCGGGCAATTGATCCGCCGAACGAAAGACATCGCCTGTTCATCGCTCAAGCGCAGAGGTGACGGTAATGTCAGGCGGCTGTCGCTGCGCCAACTGTAACCACCCGGCACAGGCATCAACCCACGCTGGGCCAACAACTGCGCAGCTTCGCGACTAACCGCAACCATGCCTTTCATGCGCGCCTCTATCGCCCGTTCAAGGGTCGGATGCACCGACTTGCGCTTGTGCGCCAGGCCCAGCTGCGCTTGCAGGGCCTGGCCCATGCGCTCAGCCGCGTCGCCTTCGGGACCGCTGCGCAACACGATGCCGTCGATCAGCGCCAATTGGGTGACACGCTCAGGAAATGAGCCCGCGACGATCACAGAGACAATCGCGCCCAACGAATGCCCCAGCAATGCAAAACGCTCCCAGCCCAACTGTTCAGCCACGCACAGCACGTCAAAGGCGTAATCGGCCAGCGCGTACCCGGCACCCCGTGGTCGGTGGTCCGAGTGGCCGTGACCTGCAAAATCCAGCGCCACGATGCGTAGACCGGGTAGCTTGGGCGCCAGCCGCGCAAAGCTGTTGGCGTTGTCCAGCCAGCCGTGTAAGGCAATGACTGGCAGTCCGTCTTCGGGACCAAAAATATGCGCGGCCAGCTCGATATGCGGCAGGCTCAGACGGACTTCTTCAACCACAGGGTTCATGCAGGGTGCTCTTCAGGGGCCGGGGAGACGCAGTTCCCAGCGGGCAAAAATTTGTTTGAGCAGGCTGGCGGTGTCAAGCGGCTGCTCCAAGGGAAACATGTGCCCGCCTGGCACACTCAGTGACTCACCGCGAGGCATACGCGCCACGGCCCGCGCATGATGGCGCATGACTACGCGGCTGTCTTGCCCTCGCACCATGGCCAAAGGCACCTGCAATTGAAGTATCCGTCCGGGACTGGTGTGGGGAACACCGCGGTAGATGTTGATTTCTGTGGCAGGGTCAAAGCTCAGGCGTAAACGATCATCGACTGGCTGTAAGCCATGCTCCAAGTACGCCTCAAAGCAATCTGGGTCAAAACTGCGAAACAGTGACTTGACCGCGAAATAGTCGCGAGCCGCAGTACGATCTGCAAACTCTTCACGCCGGCCCAACGTTCGGCCAGCCGGGGTCAGGCGATCGATAAAGCCAAAACGCTTGGCCGCGCGAATCACCCATTGATCGGTGAGCGTTAGCACCGGCGAGTCGAGCATGACCACACCTTTGTACAACTGCGGGCAACGTAATGCCGCGTGCAGGTGCAATATGCCACCCAGCGAGTGGCCAACGCCCAGCACCGGCTCATCTTGCTGTTGCAGGTGATAGATCAGTTCATCGACCAGGTTGTGCCAGTTATTGTCCACGGGGAAACGCGGGTCATGCCCGTGCTGAGAAAGCCGGGTGACGCTAAAATCCGGGGCCAGTGCGTCAAATAACTTGCCGTAAGTACCTGACGGAAAGCCATTGGCATGGGCGAAAAAAATCTGCCGAGACATAAAAGGCGTCTACACGTAGGAAACACGCCTTATTGTCTGTAGGAAAATTCACCATATCAACGCCCGTATGCGCCATGAATGACGCCACTACGGCCATCGCCATGCCGAATCAACGTGTGGGCGGTATTTCCCCCAAGGGAACGACAGCAATGGTCAGCCGAGAAATGCAGTTGAGTTTGCCGTTGTCGTCAGTCAGACGAATATCCCACACATGGGTGGTGCGCCCGATGTGAACAGGCCTTGCTATAGCGCTAACCCGGCCGCTGCGGACCCCACGCAGATGGTTCGCATTGACTTCAAGTCCCACGCAATAGAATTTCTGTGTGTCGACACACAAGTAACTGGCCATCGAACCTAGGGTTTCAGCCAGCACAACCGAGGCGCCCCCGTGCAACAAGCCGAACGGCTGATGAGTACGGTGATCCACCACCATGCTGGCACTGATGGACTGGTCATCGAAAGCATCAAAAGTAATATCCAGCACGTCACAGATGGTGTTTTTGCGCATCGCATTTAGGTGCGATAGATCCGGCTGGGTGGTCCACAAGCTCATGGGTCATTCCTTGCTGAGTGAATGTTGGCTGCCATTTTGTCGTAGGATTTTTCGACAACCTGGACCCAACTATCTTTCACTCACACCCGCCTGTGCAACCGTTACTAAAAACTGTAGCCGCTACCGCAGGCTGCGGCAGCGGCAGCGGCAGCGGCTACGACGGTTTTTCCTACTGAGGGTGGCGCACGCTGAGCAAGGTCATGCTGCCAGCCAGCGGCCATTCTCCCTCAAGCTCGGCCAGGCTGGCGGTCTGCATTGGCTGTGGCTGACGCAAATGGCCAAATTGCAGCAGGCTGATCAAATCCCCAACAAACGGCTGATGAGTGACCAATAAAACATGGCCGCTGTCAGGCAGTTTGCTGGCGGCGTACTGCGGCTCGCTCTCGGGTGTTAGCCAAGGCACTGTGATGAGTTGAGGGGTAAAACCCAAGGCCTTGCGCACTAACTCAGCGGTCTGCTGAGCCCGCGTATAGGGGCTGACCAAGATGCTGTCCAGTGGCTCGCCGATCAACTGCGCGGCACTGTGCAGCACTTGTTCCCGGCCATGGGCGGTCAGCTCACGCTCGGCATCTCGTCGGGCATGGGGCTGGGCTTCGCCGTGACGCAAGATCCAGAGTTTCATGGTTTGCTCTCGGTACCGTTCTCAGGTGCCACGTAAGGCGCCTCGCCCTCCGGGGCTCGTGCTGCAGGCCAGTCGGCAAAAGGCCACGGTTTTTGTTCGGTATGAAAGCTGCCAAAGCGCCCGATCTGGGCGAGATACGAACTTAGGCTGTCACCAAAGTTCATGAGCCCGCCATTGGGTGCGCCGTAAGCCAGACGATAAATCAATTGCACCAGCACTAGCGCACCGAGCACGAATTGCGCGACTTGCCAAACCAGAAAAAAAACTAGCATCCACAACACGCGTAAAACAATGGACTCGTACTTGGGGGCATTTTTACTGTCACTCATTTCTTGCTCCTGGCCTGATCAGTTGAAACCACTGGTGGAGATAAAGTCGACATCGGTCTTTGGCTCTGCGCGCATCAGCAGTTCGATCACCTGGTTGAGCGTGCGGCCTTCAAACAGGATCGCGTGCAGGCCTGCGACCAATGGCATGTAAACGTTCAATTCCTGCGCCTTGGCCTTGAGCACTTTAAGGGTGTTCACGCCTTCTGCAACCTCGCCCAAACGAGCAACCGCATCTTCTAGGCTCAGGCCTTGGCCAAGGGCAAACCCAACCTGATAGTTACGACTTTTAGGCGACGAACAGGTGACGATCAAATCTCCTACGCCCGCCAACCCAAGAAAGGTCATGGGGTTGGCACCTTGGCTCACAGCAAAACGGGTCATTTCAGCCAAAGCACGGGTAATCAGCATGCTTTTGGTGTTTTCCCCCATGCCCAGCGCAACGGCCATGCCAGCAATAATGGCGTACACATTTTTCAACGCCCCACCCAGTTCTACGCCGAACCGATCAGCGCTGGCATAGACCCGGAACGTGCGACCATGCAGAGCCGCTTGTACAGCTGTGCAGAGCGCTTCATCGGCGCTGGCAACCACGGTGGCCGTCAACGCATGCTCCGCCACTTCGCGTGCCAGATTAGGGCCAGATAGCACGCCGATTCTGGCTTGTGGGGCGAGTTCTTCAAGGATCTCGCTCATCAATTTAAAGCTGTGGGCTTCGATACCTTTGGTCAGACTGACCAGCATTTTGCCGCTCAAACGCTCGGCGTGGGCAGCCAGTACATTGCGCAAAGCGCTAGACGGCAGCGCCACAAAGCACAGTTCGCAGCTATCGAGGGTCGCTTGCAGGTCGGTGACGGGCTCGACCCCCGGATGAATTTTGATGCCTTTGAGGTAACGCGGGTTTTCACGATTGAGGCGAATGGCCTCGGCTTGCTCAGGGTCACGCATCCACTGGTGCACACGATGACCATTTTCTGCCAGCAAGTTGGCCACGGCGGTGCCAAAGCTTCCGCCTCCCAAGACCGCAATAGTGTGCTGTTCAGTCATATGCAATCCCGTCATCCATCTAGCTGTGGCAATCGCGGCATTATACGGGGCGCATGCCCGACGACCAGCCCCAGAGCACTGCTGTTGCAGGATTGTTAGGACGGCCAATGCGCGTGTTAAGTTTATTGGCGTGGTTTCTCGAGAGTGCTCGCACCCAGCCGTTTTGAACGATTGCAGCCGAAGAAAAGCAGGCTCTGACTGGCAAAGTCTGAAAGCTCAGTTACCATGCCGCCTTGATATCAACCACCAAGGGCAGCTCCGTTGCGCACACGAATGACCAATCTGAAGTCAAGGATGACGGTACACATGGACAACATAACTGCTGACATGTGTACAACTGAAGGAATTGCTCATTCATGACCGCACGTAGTCACTGGGATATTCATACCCGTACACAGATGATGAGCCTTGGGCCAGCGCTGTTATTAACCCTGTTGTTGATCAGTTTTTTTACCTTCGTGCGGATCCAGGACTTGCGTCAGGAACTGGATTACACGGGTCAATTAATTGCCAATCAATTAGCCCCTGCCACCGAGTACGGGGTTCTTTCTGGTAACGCGCAGGTCCTGGAAAGCCTGATAAAAGCATCGTTGAACACCCCCCACGTCGAGTTCGTGCAGGTGCAAGATCGCGCAGGCAATACGCTGGCTCAAGCCGAGCAACCGGCGTTTGCACAAAACCATGGGGCTCCTGTTGAAGTATTTCAGGCCCCTGTGCGGTGGCAGAAAAGTACCTCAGGCGATGCTTTTTTAACCACCAACAACCAAGTCAACGTAGCTGAAGAAGATTACCTAGGCCGGGTGTTGGTCGGCATGTCGAATGAAGCGTTCAGCAAGCGCCAGCAAGAGATCTTGCTCAAGGCGGTGATTCTTGCGTTGTTTGCCTTGGGCTTCACTTTCCTGCTGGCCAGACGCCTGGCCTCCAATCTGTCCAAACCCATCAGTGACATGAGCAAAGCGGTTAAGGCCATCCAGCAGGGCGATTACAAAGCGCTTTTGCCAGTGGTTGACGATGGTGAATTGGGCAGTTTGGCGCAGCACATCAATAATCTGGCCGAAGGCCTTGAGCAGGCCAGCCGTGAACAACAGACCGCCATTGCTCAACTGATTCAGACCCGTGAAGAAGCCGAGCGGGCCAACCGCGCTAAGACTGATTTTTTAGCAATGATGAGCCATGAGCTGCGCACCCCAATGAATGGCGTACTGGGGATGCTGCAACTGCTGGAAACTACCAGGATGACTGAGGAGCAGACGGAATATGCCGCCCTCGCCTGTGAGTCCACTGAACATTTGCTCAAGGTCATTAACGATATTCTCGATTTTTCGCGCATCGAACGTTCAACGCTGGAACTGGAGCACATTGCGTTCAACCTTCAGGATTTGATCGACAACTGCGTGCAAGCCTTCCAGTTCAGTGCAGGTCAACGAGATTTGCTGTTGCAACTGAAGGTTCCCGATGATCTGAAGGCTTTACATGTGCTCGGCGACCCCACCCGGATTCGGCAAATTTTGGTCAATCTGATCGGAAATGCCTTGAAGTTCACCGAGCGCGGCAGCGTCAGTATCGAGGCCCAATGGCAACCACTGGATCACGAGTTAATCTGGTTTACCTGCTCAGTGCGCGATAGCGGTATCGGTATCAGCACCGATAAGTTGGAGTCGATGTTCAATGCCTTTCAGCAAGCTGACAGCTCGATTTCCCGGCGCTATGGCGGCACAGGCTTGGGCTTGCCCATCGCTCGTACGTTGGCCGAGCGCATGGGCGGCACCTTGCACGCTAAGAGTGAGGAGGCTCAGGGTTCGGTGTTCACCCTAGAGATTCCGCTGGAACTGCATCAGCCTGTGACGTCCAGTAAAAGGCTGGCAATCACGACGCAGCCGCCGAGTACACAAGGTCGTAAAGTCTTGCTGGTAGAGGACAATCCGGTTAATCAAGCCGTTATTGAGGCCACGCTGAAAAGCTTGGGGTATGAGGTGTGCGTGGTCAGTGACGGTGCCCAGGCGATTCATCATGCCAACACCGCACGCTACGCGGCGATTCTGATGGACTGCCGATTACCTGTGATTGATGGTTACGAAGCCACCCGGCAAATCCGCCAATTGGCAGGCTGTGCGACGGTGCCCATTATTGCCCTGACTGCCAACGCGCTGCAGGGCGACAGGGAAACCTGCCTGCAAGCCGGTATGAACGATTACCTTGCCAAGCCGTTCAAACGAGAGGAACTGGAGCAGATTTTACAGCGCTGGGTCCAGTAACTTATGGCTAATGAGGCACCTGCGACTGGCGTTAAACGCAAAAGTGCGGCAGTCTTAGGCACCCGAATGGGCCCCTGAACCGGCCCTATTTAAATTTTCAGTGCACAAGTGTACATTCCTGTCCTTTGCGCTGTGACTTTCACTACAACGCAATAGTCTATGTGTAGGCTGGCGAACTGAAACACCATGTTTCGGTTGGTCGGGAAGATTTGCCCCACCTTGCCACATGGGATTATTGAGGAGCTCGCATGACCAAACAAAACGCCTTTACTCGGGAAGATTTGCTGCGCTGTAGCCGCGGCGAACTGTTCGGCCCAGGTAACGCGCAACTGCCCGCCCCGAACATGCTGATGGTGGATCGCATCACCCATATCAGTGAAGAAGGCGGCAAGTACGGCAAAGGTGAATTGGTCGCCGAGCTGGATATCAATCCAGACCTGTGGTTCTTTGCCTGCCACTTTGAAGGCGATCCGGTAATGCCGGGCTGCCTGGGCCTCGACGCCATGTGGCAATTGGTAGGTTTCTACCTAGGCTGGCAAGGCTTGCCTGGCCGCGGTCGCGCCTTGGGTTCGGGCGAAGTGAAGTTCTTTGGCCAGGTTTTGCCAACAGCCAAGAAAGTCACCTACAACATTCAAATCAAGCGCGTCCTCAAGGGCAAGCTGAACCTGGCCATTGCCGATGGTTCGGTCACTGTCGACGGTCGCGAGATTTATACTGCCGAAGGCCTTCGGGTCGGCGTATTCACTTCCACTGACAACTTTTAAGGGTTATCCGCATGCGCCGCGTCGTTATCACTGGTCTGGGCATCGTTTCGTGCCTGGGCAATGACAAAGAGACCGTCTCCGCTAACCTGCGTGCAAGTCGCCCTGGTATCCGATTTAACCCGGAATATGCCGAAATGGGTCTGCGTAGCCAGGTTTCCGGCTCCATTGACCTGAACCTCGAAGAGCTGATCGATCGCAAGATTTATCGTTTCGTTGGCCACGCAGCTGCTTACGCATACTTGGCCATGAAAGACGCGATCACTGATTCGGGCCTGACCGAGGAGCAAGTCTCCAACACGCGCACTGGCTTGATCGCGGGTTCTGGCGGCGCGTCGACCTTGAACCAGATGGAAGCGCTCGACATCCTGCGCGAAAAAGGCGTGAAACGCGTCGGCCCATACCGTGTAACGCGGACCATGAGCAGCACCGTTTCGGCTTGTCTGGCGACCCCGTTCAAAATCAAGGGCCTGAACTACTCCATCGCTTCTGCCTGCGCCACCAGTGCTCACTGCATCGGTAACGCCATGGAACAGATTCAGATGGGCAAGCAGGACATCGTATTCGCTGGCGGCGGTGAAGAAGAGCATTGGAGCCAATCGTTCCTGTTCGACGCCATGGGCGCACTGTCGAGCCAGTACAACGAAACCCCAGAAAAAGCCTCCCGTGCCTATGACGCCAAGCGTGATGGTTTTGTCATCGCTGGCGGTGGCGGCATGGTTGTGGTTGAAGAGCTGGAACATGCTCTGGCCCGTGGCGCCAAGATCTACGCTGAAATCGTTGGCTACGGCGCAACGTCTGACGGCTACGACATGGTTGCACCGAGTGGCGAGGGCGCTATCCGCTGTATGCAGATGGCAATGTCGACAGTTGATGCTCCTATCGACTACATCAACACCCACGGCACGTCGACTCCGGTCGGTGACGTGGCAGAGATGAAAGGCATTCGCGAACTGTTCGCAGACAAAGCGCCACCGATCAGCTCGACCAAAAGCCTGTCGGGTCACTCCTTGGGCGCCGCTGGCGTTCACGAAGCGATCTACTGCATGCTGATGATGGAAGGCAACTTCATTGCTGGCTCCGCCAACATTGAAGAGCTGGACCCGGCTGTCGCTGACATGCCAATCCTGACCAAGACGCGTGAAGATGCCACTATCAACACCGTTATGAGCAACAGCTTCGGCTTCGGTGGCACTAATGCCACTCTGGTTCTGAAGCGCTGGGAAGGCAAGTAAGCCCAGCCCTCCCGCTCAATAAAAATGCCTCGACCTAGTCGGGGCATTTTTTTGCCTAATGGAACGTACAACTCCCAGAGTGCTCTATAAAGATCAGGACCTTTATCACTCCACTCCGAGGTTTGCCATGACTGTTACCGTCAATACCGCGTCCCACGAAGGCTTTCGTCACAGCATTAAAATCGACGATCACGAAGTGTTTACTGATCTACCCAAATCATTAGGGGGCGAAGGCTCTGCCCCAAGTCCGCATGATTATTTCGACGCAGCCCTAGGCGCGTGCAAGGCATTAACACTTAAGCTGTATGCGCAAAAGAAAGACATTCCACTTACCGGCGTCACGGTTGAAGTCAAACACGATGCCAGCGAAGAGCAAAAAGGCAAATACGCGTTACACGTCAAACTGACTCTCAAGGGCGTGCTAACGGACGCGCAACGCCAAGAGCTGCATAACGTCGCAGACAAATGCCCCGTGCATAAGTTGATGACCACCGCCCAAGTTTCCATCGAAACCCATTTATCTGAAGGCGCTTTCAGCCAGTAATGCTGGGCTAGAAGCGTTGGGTTATGCTCAACGCTTCTTCTTTGCCAGGACAGGCCCATGCCGACATTCACCGTGATTATGCCTCGCGCCGAGGATGTTGAAGGCCAACCTATCTTGCGCCCGCTGCCTTCGGCTAAATGCCGCAGCGTTGGGCCCTTTGTGTTTTTCGATCACATGCTTGCAACGCATTACCCACCTGGTCGAGGGATGGATATCCGACAGCACCCGCACATTGGCTTGTCCACCCTGACCTACCTATTCGAAGGCCAACTGCAACACAAAGACAGCTTGGGCTCGGACCAGCAGGTTGGACCAGGCGAAGTCAGCTGGATGACAGCCGGTGCGGCGATTGCCCACATTGAACGTACGCCCTCTTCGCTACTGGCACAGGGCTCGACTTTGCACGGACTCCAAGTGTGGCTGGCGTCGCCCCGAGAACATGAACAAGGTAAGGGGCTATACAGCCATCACACAGCCAGCAGTTTGCCCGTGAGCGATAACCTGGGTGTAAGCATACGGATGATTGCAGGATCAGGCTTTTGTCTGACATCCCCCGTACCCGTGCTATCGCCTACGTTATATGCCGAAGTGCAGATGCAGACAGCCACTACGCTGCTTATTCCGGCCGAACATCGGGAGCGGGCGCTTTATGTGTTGCAAGGTGATGCTCAACTGGAAGGCCAAAGGCTAGAACCATGCAGCTTGGTGCTGCTGCCCGCCGGGGAAGCGTTGACGTTGTGTGCTGAAAGTGACTGCCACGCAGTGCTGATAGGTGGCGCGCCGCTTGATGGACCACGACGCATGAACTGGAACTTTGTTGCCAGCGATCCGGCGCTGATTGAACAGGCCAGAACACGCTGGGCGGCAGGTGATTGGCCGTCCGTCCCCGGAGAGGACGGTCGTATCGAACTGCCCTGACTTACAAAACCATGGCGGCTACCCAACCAAAAGCCAATAACGGCAAATTGTAGTGCAGGAACGTAGGGACTACGGTGTCCCAAATGTGGTGGTGCTGGCCGTCAATGTTCAAACCGGAAGTCGGGCCCAAGGTTGAGTCTGACGCAGGAGAACCCGCATCCCCCAAGGCGCCCGCAGTTCCGACGATACAAACGATGGACATCGGGCTGAAGCCCAACTGCACGCACAGAGGGACGAAAATCGCGGCCAAGATTGGTACTGTCGAAAACGACGAGCCAATGCCCATGGTTACCAGCAAGCCCACCAAGAGCATCAGTAATGCCCCTAAGCCCTTGCTGTGATTTATCCACCCCGCAGAGGCTTCAACCAGCGATTTCACTTCGCCTGTGGCTTTCATGACTTCAGCAAAGCCTGAAGCCGCAATCATGATAAAACCAATCATGGCCATCATTTTCATGCCTTCGGTAAACAAGTCATCAGTCTCACGCCAACGCACAATGCCCGACACCGAGAAGATCACAAAACCCGCCAATGCACCGATGATCATCGAGCCCAGCCATAGCTGAATAATGAACGCTGCGGCGATGGCAACACCAGCCACCAGTAGGGTTATCGGGTTGTAAGTAATACTTGTCTGCTCGACTTGCTCGATTTTGGCCAAGTCATAGTCGCGTTTTTTGCGGTAGCTGATGAATACCGCCATCAGCAGGCCAAACAGCATGCCTAACGCCGGAATTGCCATGGCATGGGTGACGTTGACCTCGCTAATGTCCACGCCACTTTTACTGACGTTGGCGAGCAAGATCTGATTGAGGAAGATATTGCCAAAGCCCACAGGTAGGAACATGTACGGGGTGATCAAACCAAAAGTCATGACACAGGCAATCAAACGGCGATCAATCTTCAGTTTGGTCAGGACATACAGCAGAGGCGGAACCAGCAAGGGAATAAAGGCGATGTGAATCGGCAAGATGTTTTGCGAGCAAATTGCTACCACCAGCAACAAGCCTATCAATAGCCATTTGATCTGGTTGCCACCGACCGCCTGCTGTTTATTGACCATAACCAGTGCTTTATCAGCCAATGCATGAGCCAGCCCAGACTTGGCAATCGCTACAGCGAAGGCGCCTAGCATCGCGTAGGACAACGCAACAGTTGCCCCGCCGCCCAAGCCGCTGTTGAACGCATTGAGCGTTGCTTCGATGCTTAACCCCCCGACGAGACCGCCGACAACGGCCCCCACAATCAGGGCGATAACCACATGCACACGGGACAGACTGAGCACCAACATGATGCCGACCGCGGCAATTACTGCATTCATTATTACAACCTCATAGCGCGCATGACGATAAAAACACCGTAAAGCGGGAAATTCCGGGCAATCGACTGCTATTCCAGTCGCCGGATTTGGAAGGGAGGACTTATTTGAGGGCGCACACTTTGCAGCAGCATCGCCGCCTTGTCAAAGCGCAAGCCTATCGTTATGAAATTCCAAAGGAGAAACCGATTTAACCCTAACTTTTAAAGGGCTTAAGCGCGGTTTTTAAAGGTCACGCTTCAGCGCTTTCCGTAAAGAAATATGCCTGACTGCCGTTAACGGTGTAAGCCTCTTTTTAGGATGTTTCCATGTCGCTCAGACAGCTTTCCATTCAATGGAAAATCACCCTCCTCGCCGGACTTTGCCTCGTGGGGGTTGTAGCCTTGCTGGTGGGGCTTTCCCTCTATCGCATGGAGTACACCTCCAACCTTGTAGAGGCCTCAAGCGCGAAGATGCTTAATGAGTCCACTCAAGCGCGTATTGAAGCCCAAGGAGAAGCACAAGCCCAGGTTATTAGCCGTCAGTTTATGGACGCCTACCAGTACGGCAACGGGTTTTCCCGCCAAGTCCTGTTTTTGCGTGAGCAATCTGAAAAGCGCTTTTTGGATGCATTCGATCTTCGCGAAGACTTAACGCGCCAGGTTAAATCCGCCCTGCAGGCTAACCCTGATTTATTGGGTATATCGCTGGTCTTTGAGGCCAATGCGCTGGATGGCAAAGATCAGCTTTTTGACCATCAACACGTACTCGGCAGTAATGACAAAGGCCGTTTCGCCCTCTATTGGTCGCAACCGACGCCGGGTAAATTAACCTCAATGGCGCTGCCTGAAACCGACATGACTGACACAAGTATCGGACCTAGCGGACAAGCCAATAACTCATGGTTTACCTGCCCGCGCGCAACACTTAAGCCGTGCATCATCGAACCTTACTTCTATGAAATGGACGGGCAGAACGTGCTGATGACCAGCATTGTTTTCCCGCTGATAGTCAACGGCAAGGTGATCGCCTCGCTTTCGGTTGATATTAATCTCAACAGCTTGCAAGCCATGAGTCAGGCAGCAAGCAAGAAGCTGTACGACGGGCAAACCCATGTGAGCATTATCAGCTCGGCAGGGGTACTGGCCGGCTTCAGTGCCGATGCCAACAAACTCAGCCAGCGCTTAGACCAGGTGGACCCTGACGATGGCGCTCAACTGATGAAACTGATGACTGGCGCTGGCCAAACTCACAACATCCGCACTCAACAGCGCCTTAAGGTACTGACGCCGTTTTTTCCTATTCCAGGCAGCAAAGCTTGGGCCATATTGCTCGATGTACCTGAGCAGGTACTAGTAGGCCCTGCCCAAGCGTTACAGTCCGAGCTGGATGAGCGCAATACCGCTGGCACCCTGATTGAACTTGGCTTGGGCTCACTGGCGGCGATCATAGGCCTGCTGCTGGTGTGGCTGATGGCCCGTAGCGTTACACGGCCTATCTTGAGCGTCGCACACATGCTTGAAGACATTGCCAGCGGTGAAGGGGATCTGACACGTCGTCTGACCTACGACAAAAAAGACGAACTGGGCCAACTGGCAGGCTGGTTCAACCGTTTCTTAGACAAGCTGCAACCCATCATTGCCGAGGTTAAAGGCTCGGTACAGGATGCCCGCAGCACTGCCGACCAGTCTGCGTCTATTGCCACCCAAACCAGCGCCGGCATGGAGCAGCAATACCGCCAAGTCGATCAGGTCGCCACTGCGTCTCATGAGATGAGCGCAACCGCTCAAGACGTCGCACGCAGCGCGGCACAGGCCGCACACGCAGCGCGCGATGCTGATGAGGCTACCCGGCAGGGTCTGACCATTATTGATCGTACTACCGCCAGTATTAATCACTTGGCCGCCGACATGAGTGTGGCCATGAAACAAGTGGAAGGGTTGGCGGCCAACAGCGAGAAAATCGGCTCTGTATTGGAGGTGATTCGCGCGATTGCCGAACAAACCAACTTACTCGCCTTAAATGCGGCGATTGAGGCAGCACGGGCGGGAGATGCCGGTCGAGGATTTGCCGTGGTGGCAGATGAAGTGCGCAATCTGGCACGAAGGACTCAGGAGTCGGTCGAAGAAACTCGTCAGGTAATTGAACAACTTCAAGTCGGCACTCAAGAGGTGGTGACATCCATGAGCAACAGTCATCGCCAAGCTCAAGGCAGCGTTGAGCAAGTGGGACAGACGGTGACGGCTTTACAACAAATCGGTGAGGCGGTCACGGTAATTACCGACATGAATTTGCAAATTGCCAGCGCAGCGGAGGAGCAAAGTGCAGTAGCCGAAGAGATTAACCACAACGTGGCGACTATCCGCGATGTGACTGAATCATTGTCTGGGCAAGCCAATGAGTCTGCACGCGTTAGCCAGTCGCTTAATTCGCTGGCCAACCAGCAGCAGACGCTTATGGATCAGTTCCGCGTGTAACGCGCTAGAAGTCTGCACGAAATGTTGTCGAGCGAAGGCTAGGCAAGGCGAAAACAGGCGACGACTGCCACTGGGGTAGTCGTCGTCTTCAATGCTTGCGCCCTTGCAGCTTGATGACCACCAACAGCCCGCCCAACCTGCCGGTTTCAAGCTGCATCCCCCCTCCCCAGGCCTCTACAATGTCGCGCACGATGCCCAAACCCAAGCCATGACCGCTGGTTTGTTCGTCTAGACGTGTGCCACGACTGAAAACCTGATCACGTACAATTTTAGGAATACCAGGACCGTCGTCTTGAACTTCAATGACAAAACCGTTCGACGTTTGACGAATCGTCAGCTCTACCTGCGCATCAGCCCATTTGCAGGCGTTATCCAATAGGTTGCCGAGCAGCTCGAGCATGTCTTCACGGTCCCAGGGCATGTGCAGCCCCGGTGAAGCATTTAGCGTGAGCTGCAGGTGAGCGCCATGAATCATGCCCAGGGTGGATAGCAACACGGAGAGTTCAGCATCCGCGTCAAACTGAGCCCCCGGTAATGCATCTCCTGCTAGACGCGCACGGTTTAGCTCGCGGCTCATGCGTTGCTGTATGTATTCCAACTGATCACGCAACCGTTGTTGAAGGCCGGGGTAGTTATCCAGTTGTTGGTCATTGACCAGACTGAATAGGACCGCCAGAGGGGTTTTTAGTGCATGCCCCAAGTTACCCAGCGCATTTCGCGAGCGCTTTAAAGTACCTTCGGTATGGGCCAGAAGATCATTGATTTGCGTCACCAGGGGCTCAAGCTCAAGCGGCACCTGTGCATCAAGTTGTGAGCGCTGACCTGACTGCAGTTGAACGATCTGTTTGCGCGCGATCTCCAGTGGCCGCAACGCTCGACGAACCGTGAGCCGCTGCATTAACAAGATGGCCATGAGCGTAAAGATGCCAATGCCCAAACCGATCCTTTGCACCTGCTTGAAACTCTCACGTATCGGCGTGTAGTCCTGAGCCACAGTGATTGAAACTGGTTTTCCAAAGCGCTGATAGTCACTGCGCAGAAGTAGCAGCATTTGCCCTTCCGGGCCAGGCTGCAGCGTGCTGTCCGGTCCTAGCTGAGTGGGTCGTGGCAGTTGCGCGTCCCATAGCGAACGCGAGCGCCAATGGGTGTCGCCAAAATCAATGCTGAAGTAGTGGCCAGAAAAAGGTCGCTGATAAGCGGGCGAGAGCCGCCGCTCATCTAGTTGCAGACCTTGAGAGCCTTGGGTCAGTGCCGCCAGCAAATTTTCGCTATCATTCTGCAGGCCAGACTCCAGATAACGCTGAAGACCATTTTCGAATAACCAGAAGCTCACTTGGCTGACCACCAAGCCCGCCACCAACAAGACACTGATCAAACCAATGCTCAAGCGCCGCTGAATGGATTTCACTGGCCAGTTGCCCCGAACATGTAGCCTTGCCCGCGTCGCGTTTCTATCACCGAGCGGCCTAGCTTGCGCCGTAGATGGTTCACATGAACCTCAAGCACATTGGAGTCGCGCTCTGTTTCGCCGTTGTAAAGATGCTCAGCCAAATGGCTCTTCGAGAGGATCTGCTGAGGATGAAGCATGAAGTAACGCAAGAGTCGAAACTCAGCGGCAGTCAGTTGTACCTCAGCCCCATCATGGAGAACGCATTGACGCGACTCATCCAGATGCAGTCCTGCTGACTTCAACAGGGGCTGATTTGTCTGTCCGTGAGAGCGGCGTAATAACGCCTGGACCCGCAGCTGCAATTCTTCAGGATGAAACGGTTTGGTCACGTAGTCGTCGGCTCCGGCCTTGAGCCCCTCAATGCGCTCAGACCATGAACTGCGGGCGGTCAGAATCAACACTGGCGTGGTCAGCCCTTCTGCACGCCACTGTTTGAGCACATCAATGCCCGGAACTCCCGGTAGACCCAAATCTAGAATAATTAGGTCATAAGGCTCGCTCTTACCCTGATAAAGGGCATCGCGGCCGTCGGCCAGCCAATCTACCGCGTAGCCCAAGCGTTTTAAGCCAGCGATCAGTTCGTCAGCCAAGGGGACATGGTCTTCTACTAGCAACAGCCGCATTAATCATCAACCTTATCTTTAAGCAATTGGCCATCTGCGGCATTCAACTTGAGTTCCCGAACAACACCGCTGGGCGTCAGTAGCTCAACTTCATACACATAAATATCGTCATCTTCCTCCAGTTCGACTTCCAGTAGCTTTGCATCCGGATAACGCTCAATAGCCTTTCGAAGCACTTGCTCCAAGGGCAGGATCACGCCTTGCTCACGCAAACGTAACGCTTCGTCCTGGCCCAAATCCCGCGAGATGGCCACCGAACAGAATGCCAAACACACAAGTGCAACAAACCCGCGAACGTAAACACTCACTGTGATCACTTACCTCTCGCTTCGTGCCATTGGTGGCACGTGAATAACAAACTATAGCGTTTCAGCCTTAATCGAAACTGAATTCCCTTGAGCGGCAGGTAGGTAACTGATCGCGGTTTTTTCGCTTGCAGCGCGTTAGCTGCTAAACTGCCGGCCTGCATTCATCGCCAAGGCGATAGCCACTTCTTCAGAGCTATAAACACCGTGGAAATTTTTAAAGAGTTTACCTTTGAATCAGCGCATCGCTTGCCTTACGTTCCAGAAGGCCACAAGTGCGGCCGTTTACACGGGCACTCGTTCAAGGTTGCGATTCATTTAAGTGGTGACATTGATCCTGCAACTGGATGGATCCGTGACTTCTCGGAAATAAAAGCAATTTTCAAACCGCTCTATGAACTGCTCGATCATAACTATTTGAACGATATTCCAGGCTTGGAAAACCCGACCAGCGAAGTCCTGGCCAAGTGGATTTGGCAGCAATTGAAACCTCTGCTTCCAGAACTGTCCGCGATTCGAATTCATGAAACGTGCACGAGCGGCTGTATTTATTACGGCGACTGAGCTACTCAGATAGAACCACCTTGAGCGGTCAATGCTGTTTACTCAAGAACTGCGCAAGACCAACTGCAAGAACGAACTTGCTCGCAATCTTTTGCTTAAAATCAAAAGATCGCAAGGCAAGTTCGCTCCTAAGAGGTCTAGTTCGGCTTAAGTGAATTGCACTGCACTTTGAACGGTGGTTTTTTTGTGCCCTATACTTGAGCTAGCTGGAAGCTGGAAGCTGGAAGCTGGAAGCTGGAAGCTGGAAG
>NZ_ALJC01000093.1 GCF_000282975.1 Pseudomonas psychrophila HA-4 | reverse complement strand
AGTAGGTCATCGTCAAGATTAAATTCCAAACCCCCTGTCTGCTCACGCAGACAGGGGGTTTGTTTTTTGCGTCCGAAAAAGTGGCGCCAAGCATCAGTTTGTTAGTAACCGTCCGGCCTACACCCTCTCCTGATTACTCTCCAAATTGGGCAAGATAATGGGCACTATTCTTTAGCTGACACAGTCTTGGATACAGTTTCCTCCGCTCGTCGAACCCGCCTCCCTCAACGTCTCGCCAGCGTTCAAATGCCAAGTCGTCGGGGCCACTTTCCAGTCTGGCACCTCCGTGTCCTTGAGCGCTCGTGAGCATGACGTCAATGCCAACCTGGTCTTTAGATGGCGGCAGCAATATCAGGAAGGAGCTTGTTATCTGGATCGCTGCCGCCGCCAGGAATATGCGCCGTGGCTTCGATGAATAGGGCCTTGGTGCCAACTCAACTTGAAGCAGATCCGTTCTCCGATCAGATTTTTGCGGACGTATCGGTGATCGAATCAAATTGTTGTGGTGGGATGGCGACGGTTTGTGTCTCTTTTGCAAATTTGCAAACGGTAGGAAAAAGTGTGCTTCGTCTAGCCGTCAGCAACCAGCGGTCGCGTGTCGCTGACGGCTGCGCAGTTGTCGATACCGTTGGAAGGCATTGATTGGCGCAGGCCTGTTCGCTGCTGGAACAACTGCATGCATGGTTTAACCAGGCGCTGATTGAACTGTCGGAAGAATCGGCATTGGGCGGCGCAATCTTCTATGCACACAATCGGTAGCGCTATGGTATGCCCGATCCCTATGGGCTGGGGGCCAACTGCTAACCCGGATGCTCGTAAAACGCTGATCAAGGCGCTGAGCGGAAAACGAACATTCGAGTACCTCTATGACTCCGGTAACAGTTGGTGTCACCGTATTAAGGTCAAAAAAATACTTCCCGCCATTGCCTGTCCTCAGGTGCCGTATTGCATCGACGGCGCCAATGCTTGCCCACCGGAAGACGTGGGTGGCGGGCTAGGTTACAAGCAGATTCTGGAAGCGATGACCAATCCCGATCATCCAGCGTATAAGGCGATGGTTGAATGGCATGGCGACTTTTTTGATCCGGCAGCATTTGAATGCGCGAACGTCAACCCGTGGCTTAAACGGATTAAGGTTTGAGTTGCAAGGCGGTGTAGTTCGGACGCTTACCTTACGTGAGCAGCGTTGCAATCTAAGCACTGGACATAGACCCCCGGCGCCCCCACGCTCATTTCCAGCGTCCAATACGCCAATACCCTTTGAGCAATGTTAAGGTTCGCCTTTGGATTTTGCCTTCTCCTAAGGATGCCGTCATGCCGGGTGCTACGTCCCTCAACGCGGGTTTTATGGTGGTTCACGGTAACCGCCTTGATGAGTTACGCAACCTGGTCGTGAGCTGGATGCGCCGCTATCCACTTGCGCCTCTGGAGAACGAAATTGCTCTGGTGCAGAGTAATGGCATCGCACAATGGTTAAAGCTGGCTCTTGCCGAAGATGCTCAAGACGACGATCTGGGCGGCTGTGGTATTGCCGCCGCGATTGATGTGCAACTGCCCGGCAGTTTTATGTGGCAGCTCTATCGGATGGTATTGGGCAGTGAAGAAATCCCTGCCAAGTCCTTGCTCGATAAAGGCCCCTTGACCTGGCGTTTGATGCGCTTGCTCCCAGCCCTTATTGATCAACCGCACTTCGAACCGTTGCAGCGCTTTCTAACCCACGACACCGATCTGCGTAAGCGCTACCAGTTATCAGAGCGCCTTGCCGACTTGTTTGACCAGTACCAAGTCTATCGTGCTGACTGGTTGGAAGACTGGGCTGCAGGTCGCCATCAATTACGCAATGCCCGAGGTGAAAGTCCGGCCTTGAGCTCGGCTAACTGTTGGCAAGCCGAATTATGGCGGGCGCTGCTGCTCGACGTTGGAGAGGAAGGCATGTCGCAAAGCCGTGCGGGTGTCCATCAGCGTTTTATTGAAAAAATTAATAGCCTCGAACACACACCGCCCGGTCTCCCTGCTCGGGTAATTGTGTTCGGTATTTCGTCATTGCCCGCTCAAGCGCTCGAAGCACTGGCTGGCCTGGCCCGCTTCAGCCAAGTGCTGCTCTGTGTACATAACCCGTGTCGCCATCATTGGTCTGATATCGTTGCCGACAAAGATCTGCTGCGCCATCAATACAAACGCCAATCCCGCAAAGCCGGAATGCCTACGGCACTGGATCTCGACATCCTGCACCAACACGCTCATCCATTGCTCGCCGCGTGGGGCAAACAAGGTCGTGACTACATCAACCTGCTTGACAGCTACGACGACCCCAACAGCTATCGGGCCGCCTTTCGTGATGGCCGCATCGATCTGTTCAGTGAAGTGGAACCGCTCAACCTGCTCAATCAATTGCAGGACGACATTCTTGAGCTGCGCCCACTGAACGAAACTCGCGAACTGTGGCCTGCCGTTGATTTGGATAAAGATCACTCAATCCGCTTCCACATTGCCCATAGCGCACAACGCGAAGTCGAGATCCTTCACGACCAGTTACTCGCTCGATTCAGCGAAAACCCTCACTTGCAACCGCGCGATGTAATCGTGATGGTGCCGGATATCGACAGCTACGCGCCGCACATCCGTGCCGTATTTGGCCAGATTGAGCGCGACGATCGCCGCTTCATTCCCTACACGCTGGCCGACCAAGGTCAGCGCGGACGTGATCCGCTGCTGATTGCCATTGAACACCTGCTCAAACTGCCCGACAGCCGCTTCCCAGTCAGCGAAATCCTCGACTTACTGGACGTTCCAGCATTACGTGCCCGCTTTAATGTGCAAGAGCGCGACTTGCCAACCCTGCATCGTTGGATCGAAGGCGCGGGGATTCGTTGGGGGCTGAATGCCGAACAGCGTGCTGGTCTGGGGTTGCCCTCTGAACTGGAGCAAAACAGTTGGCGTTTCGGCTTGCGTCGCATGCTGCTCGGTTATGCCGTTGGCAGTGGTGAGGCTTGCGATGGCATTGAGCCTTACGATGAAATTGGCGGCCTTGATGCTGTCCTGATCGGCCCACTCGTGGCCCTGCTTGATGCGTTGGAAATTGCCCACCAAGAATTTTCGCAGCCCGCCTTGCCGCAACAATGGGGCGAGCGCTTGCAAGCTTTGCTGCAATTGTTCTTCCAGGCAGAGACTGAGCATGACGACTACCTGCTGGCCCAACTCGAAGAACTGCGCGAGACCTGGCTCGAAACCTGTGAGCTGGTTGGTCTGCAAGATCAATTACCGCTAACCGTAGTACGTGAAGCCTGGTTGACTGGCCTTGACCAAGGCAAGTTGTCGCAACGCTTCCTGGCCGGGGCCGTCAACTTTTGCACACTGATGCCGATGCGTGCCATCCCATTCAAACTCGTCTGCCTGCTTGGCATGAACGACGGCGACTACCCGCGTGCGCAACCCCCGCTGGACTTCGACTTGATGGGCAGCGACTATCGTCCAGGCGATCGTTCCCGCCGCGAAGATGACCGTTACTTACTGCTCGAAGCGCTACTGTCTGCACGCGACCAACTCTATATCAGTTGGGTCGGACGCAGTATTCGCGACAACAGCGAGCGCCCGGCCTGCGTCTTGATCGGCCAATTACGCGATCACCTTGCCAGTGGCTGGCATCTCCAAGGTGATGAGGACTTGCTTAAGGCCATGACTCAAGAGCACCCGCTGCAACCATTCAGCACCCGCTATTTTCACGAAGGCGATCCCAATCTGTTCAGTTATGCCCGTGAGTGGCAACAATTACACGAGCCACAAATAGCCCCTGCACAGCCCGAAACCCTTGCAACGCATGAACAAGAAGAACCTTTAAGTCTCACTCAGTTGCAGGACTTTTTGCGCAACCCAGTGCGCCACTTCTTTAGTCAGCGTCTGAAAGTATTCTTTGAAGCTGCCGAAGTGCCGCTAGAGGATGAAGAACCCTTCGTGCTCGACGCGTTGCAGCGCTACACCCTCAGCGACAGCTTGCTCGAAGCCGCACTGGCGCAACCGGACCAACTGGAACACGCTCTACAGACCCGCGCCCAACGCCTACAAGGCAGCGGACTATTGCCGATGGCAGGCTTTGGTGAGTGCTTGCAACACGAGTTGATTGAGCCTCTTCCCGACATCCTGCAACGTTATCAACAACTCTTGGCTCTGTGGCCGACGCCGCTCAACAGCGCACTGCCAGTCAGCATTGAAGGCCATGGGCTTACGTTGGAAGGATGGCTCAGCAACCTGCATCAACGCAGTGACAAAGGCCTACTGTCCATCACGACGATTCCCAACAGCATTGGGGCGATAAAGGCACGTAAATGGCATCGCCTGACCAGGCCATGGGTCAATCATCTGGTGGCCTGTGCCAGTGGCCTAGACATGTCCACTGCCTTGGTCGCCAGTGATGAGACTCTGCTGTTAGCCCCTTTAACGCCTCAACTCGCCAGCGACATTCTGGGCAACTTATTGATGGCCTGGAAAGTCGGCATGAACCATCCGCTGCCCATCGCCATCAAAACCGGCTTTGCTTGGTTGGCCCAGACTGATCCGGTCAAGGCCGATGCCGCAGCACAAAAAGCTTACGAAGGTGATGGCCAAACCAGCGAAGGCGAGCGTCGCGAAAGCGCAGCCTTGGCTCGGCAGTTCCCTGACTACGCAGCGTTGATGGCCGATGGAGCATTTGAAGACTGGTGCGATGCCCTTTATCGCCCACTCTTCGACGCGCCTTGGCGCTCATTAAACAGCGAGGAGTCCCGCTAATGAGCGAGCAAAAAATGCCCTTGGCTTTGGCTTTTCCCCTACGCGGCAGCCAACTGATCGAAGCGAGTGCCGGCACAGGCAAAACCTTCACCATCTCGGCGCTCTATCTGCGTTTGATCTTGGGTCATGGCGGTGAAGAGTCGGGGTTTGGCCGTGAGCTATTACCACCGCAAATATTGGTCGTAACGTTCACCGACGCGGCGACCAAAGAGCTGCGAGACCGCATTCGCACCCGACTCGCCGAAGCAGCGCGCTTCTTCCGTGACGAAATCCAAGCCCCGGATGCTCTGGTTGAACAACTGCGTGATCAGTTCGCCGCTGGACAGTGGGCCGCCTGCGCGGGTCGCCTCGACATCGCTGCACAATGGATGGACGAAGCAGCGGTATCGACCATCCACAGTTGGTGTCAACGGATGCTGCGCGAACACGCCTTCGACAGCGGCAGCCTGTTCACCCAAACCCTCGAAACCGACCACAGTGATTTACTCGGTGAAGTGCTACGCGATTACTGGCGTTTGTTTTGCTACCCCATGCACGGTGACGCACTGAACTGGGTGCGCGCCAACTGGAGCGGTCCATCCGCCCTGCTACCACGCGTTCGCGCTTTATTCGGCAGCTCTAGCCCGGCAACTAATGCCGAGCAAAGCCCGGCACAAATAATTGAAGCCTGCTTGCAAGAGCGTCGTCTGGCACTGTCCGAACTCAAAACGCCATGGCTGAAATGGGCTCAAGAGTTGCGCGATATCTGCTTGCAAGGCGTAGCCGCTAAAGCCGTCGATGGGCGCAAAATGCAGGCGCGTTACTTTGAGCCTTGGTTTGAAAAAATCAGCGCTTGGGCTGCTGACGAGTCCCAGGAGCAACTAGATCTGGGTACTGGCTTCACCCGCCTGACGCCTGACGGCATGGCCGAAGCGTGGAAAGGCGAAGCGCCGCAACACCCGGCGCTGGACGCCATGCGCGGGCTAAAAACTGCGCTGGACGCATTACCCAGCCCCGATGCCGCTGTTCTAGAGCACGCAGCGCGTTGGGTCAGTGCTCGTTTTGAAGCAGAAAAACGCCGGCGTGCCGAGATGGGCTTCGACGACATGCTGCTCAGGCTTGATGCGGCGCTGCAGGCTGAGGGCGGCGAGCGTCTGGCGTCCCTTATACGAGAGCAATTTCCCGTCGCGCTGATTGATGAGTTCCAAGACACCGACCCGGTGCAGTACCGCATCTTCGAGACCATCTATCGTATCGAAGACAACACGCCAGACACCGGCCTATTCCTGATAGGCGACCCGAAGCAGGCGATCTACGCCTTTCGTGGTGCTGACATCTACACCTACTTGCGCGCCCGCCACGCTACCAGCGGTCGACTGCACACATTGGATACCAACTTTCGCTCCAGTCATGCCATGGTGGACGCGGTCAACCATGTGTTTGAGCGGGCCGAGCAGCGAGACGCCGGGCGAGGCGCGTTTTTATTCCGCGAAGGTTCTGAAAACCCTGTGCCCTTTCTTTCGGTTAAATCCCAAGGGCGCAAAGAAGTCCTACACATTGATGGCCAGGCTGTAACAGCCCTCAATCTGTGGCAGTTACCTTCCGAACAGCCCGTCTCAGGCGCGGTGTATCGCCAGCAACTGGCGGCCGTGTGCGCTAGCCAGATCGTCGAGTTACTCAATGGCGGTCAACAAGGTCGATGCGGTTTTGCCAAAGATGGCCAACCCTTTAAAGGCATATTGCCCGCCGATATTGCGATTCTGGTGCGTGACGGTAAGGAAGCTCAGGCCGTGCGGCGTGAATTGTCGACTCGGGGTGTGCGTAGCGTTTATCTGTCGGATAAGGATTCGGTCTATGCCGCGCAGGAAGCTCACGACGTGCTGGCCTGGCTCAAGGCCTGTGCCGAGCCGGACGTCGAGCGTCCGCTGCGAGCGGCACTGGCTTGCATCACCCTAGACTTGCCGTTGGTTGAGCTCGAGCGCCTGAATCGGGACGAATTGGCCTGGGAACGGCGCGTCATGCAGTTCCGTGGCTACCGTGAAACCTGGCGCAAACAGGGCGTACTTGCCATGTTGCGCCGCCTGCTGCACGACTTCGAATTACCCCAGGCCTTGATCGCCCGTCCCGACGGAGAGCGCGTACTGACTAACGTATTGCACCTGTCTGAGCTGCTACAACAGGCGGCTGCGGAACTGGATGGCGAGCAAGCGCTGATCCGGCACTTGGCCGAACACTTGGCAGTGTCAGGTCAGGCGGGCGAAGAACAAATTTTACGTCTGGAAAGTGATGAGCAACTGGTCAAGGTCGTGACCATCCATAAATCCAAAGGCCTGGAGTACCCATTGGTCTTCCTGCCGTTTATCTGTTCGACCAAACCCGTGGATGGCAGTCGTTTGCCGCTGCATTACCACGATGCAGCGGGCAATGCCCACGTCAGCCTGAAACCCACGCCAGAATTGATCGCCCAAGCCGATGACGAGCGTCTGGCCGAAGATTTGCGATTGCTCTATGTGGCCCTCACACGCGCCCAGCACGCCTGCTGGCTTGGCGTCGCCGACCTCAAACGCGGCAACAACAATCGTTCGACTCTGCATCTTTCTGCGTTGGGCTATCTGCTGGGCGGTGGTGCGCTGCTGGCTGAGTCCGTTGCGCTTGAACGCTGGCTGGCTGATTTGAAACATGACTGCGCAGCGATTCAATTCGCCCCCGTACCCCCAGCCAGTGACGCGCGTTTTTATCCTCCGCTCAATCAGGCCACTTTGCTCAAACCGCTGATCCCGACACGGCGTGCTGCGGAAAACTGGTGGATTGCGTCCTACAGCGCATTACGTATTGGTGACAGCCTCAGCCCTGCCGAAGCGCCTGAAAGTGCCTTGGCGCAAAAGCTATCGGACGATGAGCGACTTGATCCAGATGCGCCGCGTGAAGTGTTAATCAGTGGTGGCGATATACACCGTTTCCCGCGAGGGCCAAATCCCGGGACTTTCCTGCATGGTTTGCTTGAGTGGGCCGGAAGCGAAGGTTTCAAGGCCGATCCTGAGGCGATCAAAGACGCTGTGGCGCGCCGCTGTAATCGACGCGGCTGGCAAGGTTGGATCGACACGCTGAGCGACTGGTTACAGCACCTACAAGATGAGCCGTTGCGTCTGAATAACGGCCAGCCTGCTGTAGTCTTGAGCGAACTGAGTCAGTACCAAATTGAAATGGAATTCTGGTTCGCCAGCCACCGGGTCGATGTCTTGCAGCTAGATCAACTCGTGCGCCAGCACACCCATGGCGGTGCATCGCGTGCCGCCGCCGAGCCGAGCCTGCTTAATGGCATGTTCAAAGGCTTTATCGACCTCACGTTCGAACACGAAGGGCGGTATTACGTAGCGGACTACAAATCCAACTGGCTCGGTGCCGACGATTCGGCCTACACCGAAGAGGCGATGAACACCTCAATTCTGGATAACCGCTACGACCTGCAATACGTGCTGTACCTGCTGGCCTTGCACCGTCAACTCAAAGCCCGCCTAGTTGATTACGACTACGACCAACACATGGGTGGCGCGTTGTACCTGTTCTTGCGCGGTACTCGCTCTCAAGGCCAAGGCGTGTTCTTCACTCGACCACCCCGACTATTAATCGAAAGCCTGGACCTGATGTTCCAGGGTAAACCTCAGCCCAAGCAGGCTGAACCGGCGTGGGAACAGGGAGTGTTGTTATGAGTCGTTCGTTTGCCGAACTGTTGCCTACGCCATTGACGGCCGAAAGCCTTGCCCAACTCCAGCCCTTGAGCCGTGCACACGACTTGCTTGTGCTACTCGAACGTTGGGTCGAGCGGGGCTGGCTACGCGCCTTGGATAAAGCCTTTGTGGCCTTTTTGCATGAGCGCGACCCGCAGGGCGACCCTTTGGTGTTGCTGGCGGCAGCACTGACCAGCCATCAACTAGGTCATGGCCATGTGTGTTTGGACCTGTTTGAAACTCTTAAAGAACCCGATTTCGCGCTGTCCTTGCCACCTGAAGGCGATGTGCAAACTGGCGCCATGTTGCTGCCTTCGCAACTGCTTGAAGCGCTGGATGGCGACGCATGGTGTACAGCCCTGCACGCCAGCCCATTGGTGGAGCACGCGGGGCAGTCGTCGCCAGACTCTGCGAGCAGACCTTTGGTGTTAAGCGAGCGCCGTTTGTATCTGCGCCGCTATTGGGCCTATGAGCGCCGAATCGACAGTGCGTTGCGTCAACGTCTGTCAGCCCCCGAGGTAATACCTGATGATTTATCTGCGCGCCTGAACGGATTATTTGGCAGCCCTAAAGCCGATGCGCTGATTGACTGGCAAAAATTGGCCTGCGCGTTGGCTACGCGTGGCGCTTTCAGCATTGTTACCGGCGGCCCAGGGACCGGTAAAACCACCACCGTGGTGCGTCTGCTCGCGTTGCTCCAGGCTCCGGCCGTTGAAGCGGGCGCGCCTCTACGCATCCGTCTGGCGGCGCCCACGGGCAAGGCCGCCGCACGCTTGACTGAATCCATCAGCCTGCAAGTCAAATCGCTGGAAGTGGATGACAAGGTTCGGCAAAAAATCCCCAGTGACGTAACCACTGTTCACCGATTGCTAGGCAGCCGTCCAGGCACACGCCACTTTCGGCATCACGCGGGCAATCCTCTGCCGCTTGACGTATTGGTGGTCGACGAGGCATCGATGATCGACCTCGAAATGATGGCTAACTTGCTCGACGCGCTGCCTGACCATGCGCGGCTGGTATTGCTGGGTGATAAGGACCAGTTAGCCTCGGTAGAGGCGGGCGCCGTGCTGGGCGATTTGTGCCGCGATGCCGAGGCCGGCTGGTACACCCCGCACACACGCGAATGGTTGGAGTGCGTCAGCGGCGAAAATCTCGCCGCCAGCGGCTTACAACAAGACCTGGATGGCACTCATCCGCTGGCCCAGCAAGTGGTGATGCTGCGCCACTCGCGGCGTTTTGGTGAGGGCAGTGGCATCGGCCAACTGTCGCGGCTGGTCAATCAGCAACAGTCGCACGAAGCCCGCGCGTTGTTGGCTGCTAGCACTCACAACGACCTCTTTACGTTGCCACTCAAGGGTGAGCAAGACCGCGCCTTCGAGCGCTTGGCACTGGAGGGGCGAGGAGCCGATGCCAAAGGCTATCGGCATTATCTTGAGGTCTTGCGCGATCAGCGCCCGGTCGCCGACGCAGGGCTTGAAGACCCTTGTTGGGCCGCTTGGGCGGGCAAGGTGCTGGAGGCTTTCGAAACGTTTCAGGTTCTCTGCGCCGTACGTAAAGGGCCGTGGGGTGTGGAAGGGTTGAATGAGCGTATCACCCGGTCTTTGTTCGCCCGCAAACTGATCGACAGTGACCAGCACTGGTACGAAGGGCGGCCGGTCTTGATGACCCGCAACGACTACGGCCTGGGCCTGATGAACGGGGACATTGGCATCGCCCTTAGGCTTGCGGAGCGTGATGGACTGACCCAGCGCCACGTGTTGCGCGTTGCCTTTGCCCGTAACGACGGGCAGGGCGGTATTCGCTTTGTGCTGCCAAGTCGCCTCAATGATGTCGAAACGGTTTACGCCATGACTGTGCACAAATCCCAGGGCTCAGAGTTTTCCCACACCGCACTGGTGCTGCCCGAAGCGCTTAACCCGGTATTGACCAAAGAACTGATCTACACCGGCATCACCCGGGCCAAACACTGGTTCAGCCTGGTCGAGCCGCGAGCGGGCGTGTTTGAAGAGGCTGTGCAGCGCAAGGTAAAACGCCTGAGCGGCTTAATGCTCGGACTGAGGTAAGACGCAGCAACTCTTAACTTATCTGTGGGAGATTGTGTGGGGCGCTGCACGCTGACGTAGTAGCTATCGCAGTTCACGATGGCCGCCACGCTGCAACTAAAATACTTTAAATATGTGATGGGGGTCACAGTATTTATGCGTGCTGTGGTATCGTTCGGATTATAAATCCTACAACGATTACCGAGATTTCCTGCATGGATGTGGCTGTCTCCTCGGCGGGGCAGGGCTTTGGGTGGCTGCGACGGCTATCCTTGTCCTTGTCCCTTTGCCTGTTACTGCTGAGCACTCCTTGCCTGGCCCAATCTGAAGCACCCATTAACCTGGTTGATCAGCGCGCCAAGGCTGTGACCCAGGTTGTCCTTGGCATCCTCAGCTATGCGCGTTGGCCCACTGAGCCTGCGCAGTTGCAATTGTGCGTCATCGGCCCTACCGAATATACCGATGACCTGTTCAAGGGCACGACTCAGTCCAGTGGACGATCGGTGCATGTCTCTCGTTTGCTGGCAAATAATCCGAGCATTGCCAGCGTCTGCAATGCAGTCTATCTGGGCAAGTTAATCGCGCAAGAGCGCAGTGACTTGTTTGACTCATTGGCTGGCCAAGCCGTGCTAAGCATCAGCGAGGATGGCCATCAATGCACTGTTGGCAGTTTTTTTTGCCTGCACTTTAAAGATGACCAAGTAGTGTTTGAGGTCAATCTCGACTCTGTTGCCCGCAGCGGAGTTCGCATTCATCCAAGCGTATTGCAACTGTCACGCCGTAAGGCTGTACAGCCATGAGCCCGAGTAACCCACAGTACTACCGCCGCAAGTTGCGCTGGGTGCTGCGCCGTGGGCACCTGAGTGTGGCGTTTGTCGCCGTGGTGCTGGCCAGCACGTCCTTGACGTTTCTGGGTGTGCTCGCGCTCAAGGTGTACGCCGATCACAACCTGCATTTGATTACCCGGGCGATCAACTACACCGTCGAAGCGGCGGTGGTGTTCGATGACAAGGCCGCTGCATCCGAAGCACTGAATTTGATCGCGTCCACAGAAGCTGTGGCCGAGGCCGAGGTCTACACCGTTAATGGTAGGTTGCTAGCGCACTGGCGGCGCCCGGAAAGTGGCCTGTTATCGAACGTCGAAATGTTATTGGCCGACAGTTTGCTCAAACAGCCGTTAACGGTGCCGATTGAACATCAGGGCCGACAAGTTGGCAGGGTGATTGTGCGTGGGCATGTCGCCGATATGCTGCGCTTCTTACTCAGTGGGCTGTTTGGAATCATCGTGTGCACAGCGCTTAGCGCCTGGAGTGCGCTCTATCTTTCGCGGCGCTTGCTTAAAGGCATCGTCGGGCCTTTGCAGCAGTTGGCCGAAGTGGCCCACGCCGCGCGCAGTGAACGTGCCTTCGACCGCCGGGTGCCGGCGGCACACATTGCCGAACTGGACAGTTTGGGCAACGACTTCAATGCGTTACTGGATGAGTTGGAGTCACGGCAAAACCACCTGCGAACCGAAAACCAAGCGTTGGCGCATCAGGCTAACCACGACTCGCTCACCGAGCTGCCTAACCGTGCCTACTTTGCCGCGCGACTGGCGCGCACTTTGCGGACCTTGGGCCAGCGCAACGACAAAGTCGCCGTGTTGTTTCTCGATAGCGACCGCTTTAAAAACATCAATGACACCTACGGCCATGCTGCGGGCGATGCGGTGCTGGTCGCAGTGGCCACTCGCATTCGCGCCCAGTTGCGTGAAAGCGACGTGGTCGCGCGTTTGGGCGGTGATGAATTTGCGATCATGCTCGCCCCGTTGCATAAAGTCGAAGACGCTCAGCGTATTGCCGACAAGATCATCGCCAGCATGCATGAACCGATTGAGCTGCCAGGGCAAACCTCTGTCGTGTCCTCGCTCAGTATTGGCATCGCCGTTTACCCCGAACATGGTGCAACTCCTGATTTGCTGTTGTGTGCAGCGGACGCGGCGATGTACCAGGCCAAACGCCTCGCCCGAGGCGGACAACACGTTGCCGAGTCGGAGTACTCCGCAACCCAATACCCATCAGGAGCTTGACCCCCCATGCACGCAGCGACTCGTCGTTATCAACAGTTTTTCAACGTTGTATGGATATTGGCGATGCTGGTTTTGACTGGCTGCCAGACGACGGCCCCACAAAAAGGCCTAACGGCGGCGCAGATTACCGAGCTTAAGCAACAAGGTTTTGAACTGACCGACGAAGGTTGGGCCTTTGGCATGTCGGACAAGGTGCTGTTTGGCAGCGATCTAGAAGTGCTCAACTCCAAAAGTCAGAAAGTCGTTGAGCGAATTGGTACTGCCTTGCTGGCGGTCGACATCCAACGGGTGCGGGTAGACGGCCACACCGACTCTTCGGGGCAGGTCGCCTATAACGATCAACTCTCCGTGCGCCGCGCCAAACGCGTGGTCAAGGTACTGGCCACCGTTGGCATGCGTCCTGAAAATATTGACGTGCGTGGGCTAGGCAGCAGCCAGCCGGTGGCTTCCAACAAAACCCGCGCCGGGCGCACAGAAAATCGCCGCGCATCAATCGTCGTCATAGCCGATTAAAGGCAGGTACCTGTAGCCGCTTCCGAGGTACGAGGCTGCGAAGCAGTCGTCAACCAAGGCTCTCGTGGTGTCTGACACCATGAGTGCTCAGGTCTTACGGGCGCTACGCGACCGATCGCAGCCTCGTACCTCGACAGCGGCTACATGAAAAAGTGTTAAGGCCTCAATCAGCAAACCTCATCTCCCGCGTTTCCCCGAGCAGCAGCGGCGCATTCAGTTCCGTCACGGTGCGGATGTAATCCCACAGCAACGTAATCCGTTTCAGCTTTCTCAAGTCCTCCCGGCAGTACATCCAAAATTGCCGCGTCAGGTTGATTTCATCTGCCAGTACCGGCAATAAACGCGGGTCTTGAGCAGCCAGAAAACACGGTAGTATCGCCAGTGAGCGCCCTTGCTGCGCCGCCACGAACTGCGCAATGACGCTGGTGCTGCGCAGGTTTGCGCTGGCGCCAGGCAGCACATTGGCCAAGTACAGCAGCTCGGAACTGAACGCCAGATCATCGACATAACTGATAAACGGATGCTCCGCCAGGTCACTCGCTCGACGAATGGGCGGGTGCTGGTCCAGATAGTCCTGGGTCGCGTACAGCTGCAAGCGGTAGTCGCACAACTTGCAGCACACGTAAGGCCCGTGCTCCGGGCGCTCTAGTGCGATGACAATGTCGGCCTCGCGTTTGGACAGGCTGATGAAGTGCGGCAGCGGCAGAATATCCACCGAAATCGCTGGGTAGGTGTCCACAAAATGGCTCAGTTGTGGGGTGATGAAAAAGCTGCCGAAACCCTCGGTGCAGCCCATACGCACATGCCCCGACAATGCCACACCAGAGCCCGAGACCTGCTCGCAGGCCATGTGTAACGTGCTTTCAATGGACTCGGCATACCCCAGTAAACGCTGGCCTTCGTTGGTCAGGGTGAAGCCATTGGTGCGCGATTTTTCGAACAGCAAGGTGCCTAGTGCGGCCTCCAGCGAGCTGATACGCCGCGACACGGTCGTGTAGTCGACCGCCAGACGTTTGGCCGCGCTGCTGGCCTTGCGGGTGCGGGCCACTTCGAGGAAAAACTTCAGGTCATCCCAGTTCAATGCGCTTAACGATGTGATGTTTTTTTGCATGTTAGACCGGCTTTTATGTGCGTTCTTATTAGAAGAACGCACACCTATACTCCAAAAACAGTCCTGCGACCAATCTGGACGCCCGCCCGTGTCGTTTACGGGCTCATAAAAATAATTTTGGAGACTTCCATGAACGTTTCTACCACCCCGTACCAAAATGCCCGCCTGCTGATTGATGGCGAATGGGTCGAGTCGCAGACCACCGAGTGGCACGACATCGTTAACCCCGCCACCCAGCAAGTATTGGCCAAAGTCCCGTTTGCTACCCCGGATGAAGTCAACGCCGCCATCGCTGCCGCCCAACGTGCTTTCCAGACCTGGAAGCTGACGCCTATTGGCGCGCGGATGCGCATCATGCTCAAGCTGCAAGCGCTGATTCGCGAGCATTCCAAGCGCATTGCCACCGTGCTCAGTGCTGAACAAGGCAAAACCATTGCCGACGCCGAGGGCGATATTTTCCGAGGCCTGGAAGTGGTCGAGCACGCCTGCTCCATTGGCACCTTACAAATGGGCGAATTCGCTGAAAACGTTGCTGGCGGGGTTGATACCTACACCCTGCGCCAACCGATCGGCGTGTGTGCGGGTATTACGCCTTTCAACTTCCCGGCCATGATTCCGCTGTGGATGTTCCCCATGGCGATTGCCTGCGGTAACACCTTCGTCCTCAAGCCTTCTGAGCAAGACCCGCTGTCAACCCTGATGCTGGTCGAGCTGGCGCTGGAAGCTGGGGTTCCGCCGGGCGTGCTGAACGTCGTGCACGGCGGCAAAGATGTGGTCGACGCGCTGTGCACCCACACCGATATCAAGGCGGTGTCGTTCGTCGGTTCAACCGCTGTAGGGACTCACGTGTATGACCTGGCCGGTCGCCACGGCAAACGTGTGCAATCGATGATGGGCGCCAAAAACCACGCCGTGGTGCTGCCCGACGCGAACCGTCAGCAAACCCTCAATGCCCTGGTCGGCGCAGGTTTCGGTGCTGCGGGCCAGCGCTGCATGGCCACCTCGGTTGTGGTGTTGGTGGGGGCGGCCAAGCAATGGCTACCTGACCTTAAGGCGCTGGCGCAAAAGCTCAAAGTCAATGCGGGCAGCGAGGCGGGTACTGATGTAGGTCCGGTGATTTCCAAGCGTGCGAAAGAGCGCGTGCTGGGACTGATTGAAAGCGGGATCAAAGAAGGTGCAGTTCTTGAACTGGATGGTCGCGACATCAAGGTTCCAGGGTTTGAACACGGCAACTTTGTCGGGCCGACCCTGTTTTCGGGTGTGACCACCGACATGCAGATTTACACTCAGGAAATCTTCGGCCCCGTGCTGGTGGTCATCGAGGTCGACACGCTGGATCAGGCCATCGCACTGGTTAACGCCAACCCGTTTGGCAACGGCACTGGCCTGTTTACCCAAAGTGGCGCGGCCGCGCGTAAGTTCCAGAGCGAAATTGATGTAGGCCAAGTCGGCATTAACATCCCGATCCCGGTGCCCGTCCCGTTCTTTAGCTTCACCGGTTCGCGTGGCTCCAAACTGGGCGATCTGGGGCCGTACGGCAAACAAGTCGTGCAGTTCTATACGCAGACCAAGACTGTCACCAGTCGCTGGTTCGACGATGACAGCGTGAATGATGGCGTCAACACCACCATCAATCTTCGTTGAGGGCACGACCATGAAAATCGCATTTATCGGCCTGGGTAACATGGGCGCCCCGATGGCGCGCAACCTGCTCAAGGCCGGGCATTCGTTGAACCTGTTTGACCTGAACCAAGACATTCTTGCAGAACTGGCGGAACAGGGCGGGCACATCAGTGCCTCGCCACGTGAAGCCGCGCAGGGCGCTGAGCTGGTGATTACCATGCTGCCAGCGGCGGCCCATGTACGCAGCGTGTGGCTGGGGGAAGACGGCGTGTTGGCCGGTATCACCGAAGGCGTGCCTGCAGTGGATTGCAGCACCATTGACCCACAAACCGTGCGCGATGTTGCCGCCGCGGCCGCCAAGCAGGGCGTGCACATGGCGGATGCCCCGGTGTCCGGCGGCACCGGCGGCGCGCAAGCGGGCACCCTGACCTTTATGGTCGGCGCCAACAAAGCGTTGTTCGACACGCTGCACCCGGTGCTGTCGCAGATGGGCCGCAACATTGTCCATTGTGGTGAAGTGGGCACCGGCCAAGTGGCCAAGATCTGCAACAACTTGGTGCTCGGGATCTCGATGATCGCGGTCAGCGAAGCCATGGCCTTAGGCTCGGCATTGGGCATCGACAGCCACGTACTGGCAGGAGTGATCAACAGCTCCACCGGGCACTGCTGGAGTTCCGAGGTGTACAACCCGTGGCCGGGCATTGTTGAAACCGCCCCGGCATCACGCGGTTACACCGGCGGTTTTGGCGCCGAACTGATGCTCAAGGATCTGGGGCTGGCCACTGAGGCCGCACGTCAGGCCCATCAGCCGGTGGTGCTGGGCGCCGTGGCGCAACAGTTGTATCAAGCCATGAGCTTGCGCGGAGAAGGTGGCCAGGACTTCTCGGCCATCATCAACAGCTACCGCAAACCCGAATAGGGTTTTCCAGGGAATCCGCGTCGGGCGGATTCCCTGGGTTTTACCGGATTCGATCAGGCAAAAACGAAGTACTTGCGCACGGTTTCAACCACTTCCCACGTGCCTTTCATTCCCGGCTCAATCACAAAAATGTCACCGGCCCGCAGGTGGATCGGCTCTTTGCCCTCAGGGGTGATGATGCAATAGCCTTCACGGAAATCGCAGTATTCCCACTTCACATACTCCACGTACCACTTGCCGGGCGTGCAGATCCACGTGCCCATGATTTTGTCGCCGTCCTCGCTGGTGTAGGCATTGAGGTTGACGGTATGCGGGTCGCCTTCCAGCTTTTCCCATTTGCAGGCATCCAGCACGGGCAAAGGATGCGTGTCGCGAAGTACGGTAATCGGCGCAGACATAAGAACTCCGTTGAGGGTGTGAGACACAAACCTCACCCTAACTGGCCTTGCGCGTGGGCAGATGCCTGGTTCCGACACTCAGCGGCTCGAATACGCACCCCCAGATACGCAAATGCCCCGGCACTTGAAGGCAAGTGCCGGGGCTTTTCAATTGCGCGTCAGGGTTAGTGGCGGTTAACCAGTGCCTTGCCCATGCGCAGGCGCACACGGTAGAACACGTAAATAATCAGCAACCACACCGGCATCGCATACACCGAAGGGCGAACGTCGGGGATCATCCAGATTACCGAGACGATCACCGCCATAAACGCTAGGCACAGCATGTTGCTGAACGGCGACCAGAACGCTTTGAAGCCAGGCTCAACGCCACGTTTGGCCATCGCCTTGCGGAACTTGATGTGGGTGAGGCTGATCAACGCCCAGTTAATCATCAGCGAGGCAACCACCAGCGCAAACAGCAGCTCCAGCGCTTTGTGCGGCGCGACGTAGTTGACCACCACACACAACAACGTCACCAGCGCCGACACGCCCAGCGCTCGCAATGGCACGCCATTTTTGGTCAGCTTCATCAGTGCTTTCGGCGCATCACCTTGTTCGGCCAAGCCAAACAGCATGCGGCTGTTGCAGTACACGCCGCTGTTGTACACCGACAGCGCGGCGGTCAGCACCACAAAGTTAAGGATCTGCGCGGCAGTGTCGCTGCCGATCAAGGCGAAAATCTGTACAAAGGGGCTGCTGCCGTAGGCATCGCCACCCGCGCCCAGTGTTACCAACAACTGATCCCACGGGTACAACGCCAACAGCACCGTCAGTGCGCCCACGTAGAAAATCAGAATCCGGTACACCACCTGATTAATAGCCTTGGGGATAACTTTTTTCGGTTCGCTGGCTTCCGCCGCGGTGATGCCCACCAGCTCCAGGCCACCAAACGAAAACATGATGAAGGCCATCGCCATCAGCAGCCCGGTGCCGCCATTGGGGAAGAAACCGCCGTGGCTCCACAGGTTACTAATTGACGCCTGCGAACCGCCTGTGCCGCTGAAAAGCAGGTAGCAACCGAGCACGATCATGCCGACAATCGCCACCACCTTGATGATCGCGAACCAGAACTCCATCTCGCCAAAGACCTTCACGTTCAGCGTGTTGATCAGGTTGACCAGCACAAAGAACACCACAGCGCTGACCCACGTTGGCACCTCGGGCCACCAAAACTGGATGTACTTGCCGACAGCGGTCAGCTCGGCCATGCCCACCAGCACGTACAGCACCCAATAGTTCCAGCCCGACAGAAAGCCGGCGTAGCCGCCCCAGTATTTGTGGGCGAAGTGACTAAAAGAGCCGGCCACCGGCTCTTCGACGATCATCTCGCCCAACTGGCGCATGATCAAAAACGCGACAAAGCCGGCAATCGCATAACCGAGAATCATCGACGGTCCAGCGGACTTGAGCACACCAGCCGAGCCCAGGAACAGCCCCGTACCAATCGCGCCGCCCAAGGCAATCAGCTGAATATGACGGTTTTTTAGTCCGCGTTTGAGTGTGACCGGGGGGGAATTAGCGTCAGCCATCGGTTGCCCTGTTGGTTGGTGTTTTCTGTATGTAATGAAGCCACCCCTGTAGCACGGGTGTCATGAAGGCCCGGATATTACTCCCGGTAAAAATTAAGGCATACAGGTGAAGACGACTCTGCGACATTTCTTACAGCGTTAAGGGACTGAAAGTGCATCCAATAACGCTCTCGCGTAGGCCGGTAATTGATCAAACGAGCGGGCACTCAACAGCAGCTTACGTGCTGCCCACGGCTCGTTCAGCGGTACAACCTTAAACGTCGGCGTCGCTTGCCAGCGTTCAATCGTGGCGTTGGGCACGATGCCCAGCCCCGCCCCGCGAGCCACCATGCGCAATACACTGTCAAAACCTTCGGCGCGAATTCGCACCTGCATGCGCGCGCCGCTTCGCAGCGCCTGCTCTTCCAGATACACCGCCAGCGCGCTGTTTTGGGAAAGTCCGACATAGTCATGGCCTAGCGTGTCAGTGAACGCCAGCGTTGAGTGTTGAATCAGCGCATGCCCCTGTGGGATCACCAGCATGAGCGGGTCGTCACGAAAGGGCCGGGTTTGCAGGTCGTGGGTGTCGACAGCGTTGGAAATGATTCCAATATCGGCCGCGTCCTGACGCAAGGCATGGGTGATGCGCAGGCTGGTCAGCTCTTGCTGTTCAATGCTGATGTTGGGGTGCCGGCAGACAAAGTCGGCCAGCAGTTCGGGCAAGTACTCGGTCAGTGCGGTGGTGTTGCATAACAGGCGCACCTGGCCTTTAAAGCCTTGGGCGTATTCGGCCATGTCGTGTTTCATGCGTTCAACCTGTTGCAGCAATAGCCGCGCATGCTGTGCTAGCGCTTGCCCGGCCGGTGTTGGGCTGACGCCACGGCGGCTGCGCTGCAAACACTCAACCCCCAGCGACGCCTCCATCGCACGAATTCGCGCACTGGCGGCGGCCAGCGACAAATGGCTGACGCTGGCGCCCGCTGTGATATTGCCCGCCCGCACCACATTTAAGTACAAGCGCAGATCAATCAGGTCGACATGCATGGTTGAAGTCATCTCAGGTCATCTGTGGAGTGTTCAGCCTATTGCTTGGCAAGAGGCTGGCTCAGTGTATGACGCATTTTCAACCCCGTCGCCGTGGCTCAGCATGTCGCCATGAAATCATTAATCGAGTTCTACCAACACTTAGGCTGGGCCTTGTCACTGCTGGTCATGATGACCTTTGTGCTGGCCGGTACGGTCAAAGGCATGATCGGTCTGGGCTTACCCACCGTTGCCATGGGCCTGCTCGGGCTGGCTATCGCTCCGGTGCAGGCTGCAGCGTTGTTGATCATCCCTTCCATCGTCACCAATGTTTGGCAGTTGGCCATAGGCGGGCAGCTAAAGGTGCTGATAAAGCGCCTGTGGCCCATGCAACTGGCGATCTTTTTTGGTACTGGCCTTGGCGTGCTGTGGTTGAGCGTTGATAGCGCCAGCGAAGTCGTGCGCGGATTGGGCGCGGCATTATTGCTTTACGCCCTGAGCGGTCTGTTCCTGCCCGCCTTGCGCGTGCCCGTGTCAGCCGAGCGTTGGGCAGGCCCGATGTGTGGGTTGATTACCGGGGTCATCACCTCGGCGACCGGGGTATTCGTGATCCCCTCCGTGCCATATCTGCAAGCCTTGGGCTTAAGCAAAAATCAGTTGGTACAAGCCTTGGGATTGCCCTTCAGCGTCTCTACATTGGCCCTTGCTGCCGGGCTTTACTGGCGCGGTAAGTTGGGCGGCGGCGAACTCAACGCCTCGTTGCTGGCGCTGCTGCCTGCCATGCTCGGCATGTGGCTGGGCCAATGTTTGCGCGAGCGCATCAGTGCCACGCTATTTAAGCGGGTGTTCTTTATAGGAATGGCGCTGCTGGGCACGCATTTGTTGATCAGTGGTTGAAACGCTTGAGCAACAATCAAATTGCTATTCGTGCTTTTCTAGCAAAAGCCATTTGCCTCAGCGCGGGTGTTTCCCGAAGGCGGGGGGCTCTATTCTGGCCACCTGTTTTAAACCTTCAACGCCCTGTGCTGTTCACCAGCGCTGAGGGCTGACCCCTGATGAGGCTGATGATGAAAAAGATTCTGTTACTTAACGGCGCTAAAAAATTTGCTCACTCCGATGGTCGCTACAACCTAACGATGCACGACACTGCCCTGGCGTTTTTTGATCGCCAGGGTTTTGAGGTCAAGGTCACCCATATCGACGAAGGCTATGACATCGCCCAAGAAGTCGAAAAATACCTGTGGGCTGACGTGATCATTTACCAAATGCCGGGCTGGTGGATGGGCGCGCCGTGGATCGTTAAAAAATACATTGATGAAGTGTTCACCGAAGGTCACGGCAAGCTCTACGCCAGTGACGGCCGTACCCGTTCCGATGCGTCGCAGCGTTATGGCAGCGGCGGCCTGATTCACGGCAAAAAATACATGCTGTCATTGACCTGGAACGCACCGCAGCAAGCGTTTGAAGACCCGGCTGATTTCTTTGAAGGCAAGGGCGTGGACGCGGTGTACTTCCCGTTCCACAAGGCTAATCAGTTTTTGGGCATGACCGGCCTGCCGACCTTCTTGTGTGTTGACGTGATGAAGCGCCCGCAGCCAGACGTCGATGCGGCCCGTTATGAACAGCACTTGGCTGATGTTTTTGGTCTGTAACGGTAGTCGCAGCCTCTCAGTGCTCGGTAGCGACTACTATTAGCCGCTATTGATGAGGGGCATGCGTGAAAGCCAGATCTGATGAACTGCAAATTTTTGTGTCGGTAATTGAGTGCGGCTCGATCTCGGCCGCCGCCGAACAAGCCGGGCAAACGCCTTCCGCCGTTAGCCGTACGCTGTCGCGGCTGGAGGCCAAGCTTGAAACCACGCTGATCAACCGCACTACGCGGCGCATGGGCTTGACCGAAGAAGGCAAGTTTCTCTTTGAGCAGGCCAAGCTGATCCTAGAGCAAATGGACGAGCTTGAAGAACGCCTGATCTCGCACCAACGCACGCCGTCCGGGCGCCTGCGCATTAACGCCGCTTCGCCGTTCATGCTGCATGCCATCGTGCCGTACCTCCCCGAGTTCCGGGCGCTCTACCCCGAGATTCAACTGGAACTGAACAGCAACGACCTGATCATCGACTTGCTCGAGCAAAGCACCGACATTGCGATTCGTATCGGCACCCTGGCCGATTCCACCTTGCACGCCCGCTCACTGGGTTGCAGCCCGCTGAACATCCTCGCCAGCCCTGAATACATTGCGCAATACGGCGCCCCGAGCGGCGTGGCCGATCTGACCAACCACACCTTGATCGGCTTCACCCAAAACGATGGCCTCAATCAATGGCCACTGCGTTATGCACAGGGTGATCGTTGGCCCATCCAGCCCGCGATCAGTGCCTCCAGCGGTGAAACCGTGCGTCATTTGGCGTTGCAAGGGCAGGGCATTGCCTGTTTGTCGCATTTCATGACCCATGAAGACATCAGCACCGGGCGTTTGCAGGTGCTGCTGGGCGAGTTCAACAGCGGCTACCGTCAGCCCATTAATGCCGTGTACTACCGCAACTCGCAGCTGGCGCTGCGCATTCAATGCTTTCTGGATTTTATTCAGACCAAGCTTGCGAGCTACGCGGCACCGTACTTCAAAGACTAACGGCCAGAGGTCTACAGGTTGTGCGGCTCCATGCCGTTTTCCGTTGCTGTTTGAAATTTTTGACGAAATCAGACAAGGTTCGGCAATAGTTGATAACAATAAAAGGAAGACGCGAATGCGCATTGTATGGTTCAAAACCCTGGCCTTGACGGCTGCCATCGCCGCCAGCTCCTCGGCGTTTGCCGTCACTCTGGAAGGCGGCGCAGTGGCTGCACCCGATCAATACGGCGCTGAAGTGGCGGCGCAAATCCTCAAAAAAGGCGGTAACGTGGTCGACGCCGCTGTCGCAACGGCCTTCACCCTGGCCGTGACCTACCCCGAGGCGGGCAACATCGGCGGTGGCGGTTTCATGACCTTGTTCATTGATGGCAAACCCTATTTCCTCGACTACCGCGAGACCGCGCCTAAAGCGGCCAGCCGCGATATGTACCTCAATGACAAAGGCGAAGTGATTGAAAACCTGAGCTTGGTGGGTGCGCGTGCCGCAGGCGTACCGGGCACGGTGATGGGCATGTGGGAGGCGCATCAGCGCTTCGGCAAATTGCCATGGAGTGAGCTGCTGACCCCGGCCGTGGGTTATGCGAAAAATGGTTTCAAGGTGGCCAACCAGCAATTTCAATACCGCGAAGATGCGCTGGCGCTGTTTAACGGCACCACCAACTTTGGTGATTACTTCGGCAGCATGAAGTCCGGCGAAACCTTCAAGCAGCCTGAGCTGGCCAAAACGCTGGAGCGTATTGCCGACCAAGGCGCCAAAGACTTTTACCACGGCGAAACAGCCGACCTGATAGTCGCGCAAATGCAAAAAGACAAAGGCCTGATTACCCAAGAAGACCTCAACGACTACAAGGTTAACTGGCGTGAGCCGGTGCGCGTCGACTTCCGTGGCAACACCTTGTATACCGCGCCACTGCCAAGCTCGGGCGGCATCGCACTGGCGCAACTGATCGGCATTAAAGAAGACCGTGCAGCGGACTTCAAAGGTGTGGAGCTGAACTCGGCCCCGTACATTCACCTGTTGGCCGAGATCGAAAAACGCGTCTTTGCTGACCGCGCCGATTACTTGGGCGACCCGGACTTCGGCAAAATGCCGGTGGCCGAACTGACTGATCCGGCGTACATCGCCAAGCGTGCGAAAGAGGTCAACCCGAAAGCGATTTCTGAAACCGCTAACGTTAAGCCGGGGCTGGAACCGCATCAGACCACGCACTTCTCCATCGTCGATAAAGACGGCAACGCTGTCAGCAACACCTTCACCCTGAACTGGGATTACGGCAGCGGCGTTGTCGTTAAAGGCGCGGGCTTTTTGCTCAACGATGAAATGGACGACTTCAGCTCCAAGCCTGGTGTGGCCAACGGTTTTGGTGTGGTGGGCGGCAATGCCAACGCCATTGAGCCGGGCAAGCGCATGCTGTCGTCGATGAGCCCAAGCCTGGTGACACGCGATGGCAATGTCACGCTGGTGCTCGGAACGCCCGGTGGTTCGCGGATCTTTACCTCGATCTTCCAGGTGCTAAACAACCTCTACGACTACAACCTGCCGCTGGAAAAAGCAGTGGCTGCGCAGCGCGTTCATCACCAGTTGCTGCCTAAGGACACCATTTACTACGACGCATACGCACCCCTGACCGGCAAAGTCGCCGATGACCTTAAAGCCATGGGCTACACCCTCGAAGATCAGGGCTGGAACATGGGCGACATCCAGGCCATTCGCGTTAACGGCACTCAGTTAGAAACCGCCTCTGACCCACGTGGTCGTGGCGTAGGCAAAGTGGTGAAGTAACTTCGCACATCCTGTAGGAGCCGCCGCCCTGCCTTCGACGCCGCGCTGTCGCGCAGCAAACAGGCGACCGATAATCGACAGCATCCCCCAATCGATTCCCTCTCCTTCGGGAGAGGGCTAGGGTGAGGGGGGCTCTTGATCTTTAAACGATCGCTCGTTCCTACCAGTGTCTTACCTTCCGCGCAATTTGTTACCATCCGTTTCATATCCTCACCCTTCGTTCGTCCCGTCTTTTAGGTAAATCATGAAATTCTCACGTCTGCGCGCTGATGTCTTGGCCGGGCTCACGACGTCGTTTGCGCTGCTTCCCGAGTGCATTGCGTTCGCGCTGGTCGCCCATCTCAACCCGCTGATGGGCCTGTATGGCGCGTTTATTATTTGTACGATTACTGCGCTTTTCGGGGGACGGCCGGGCATGGTCTCCGGTGCTGCCGGTTCGATGGCGGTGGTGATTGTCGCGCTGGTGGTGCAACACGGTGTGCAGTATCTGCTGGCGACCGTGCTGCTGAGCGGGCTGATCATGCTGGCGTTCGGGCTGCTCAAACTCGGCAAGCTGGTGCGCATGGTGCCGCACCCGGTGATGCTCGGATTCGTCAACGGGCTGGCGATTGTGATCGCCATGGCCCAGTTGGATCACTTTAAAGAAGGTGACAAGTGGCTCAGTGGTACGCCGTTGTACCTGATGATCGGCCTTGTGGCGCTGACCATGGCCATCGTCTATTTGTTGCCGCGTCTGACCCGCGCCGCGCCGCCTGCACTGGTGGCGATTTTGAGTGTGGGCCTGGCGGTGTATTTTCTGGGCTTACCGACCCGCACCTTGGGCGACATGGCGCACATCGCGGGGGGCTTGCCGACGTTTGCCCTGCCGGATATTCCATGGAACATGGACACCCTGCGCCTCATCGCGCCGTACGCGATTGTGATGGCGATGGTTGGCCTGCTGGAAACCCTGCTGACGTTGAACCTCACGGACGAAATCACCGAGTCGCGTGGTTACCCGGACCGTGAGTGTGTGGCCCTTGGGGCGGCGAATATGGTGTCGGGCGTGTTTGGCGGCATGGGCGGCTGCGCGATGATCGGGCAAACCGTGGTTAACCTCAGCTCGGGCGGGCGTGGCCGCCTTTCGGGCGTGACCGCCGGGGTCATGATCTTGCTGTTCGTGCTGTTCCTGTCGCCGTACATTGAGCGCATCCCGCTCGCGGCGTTGGTCGGCGTTATGTTTGTCGTCTCGCAACAGACATTCGCCTGGGCCTCTTTGCGGGTGCTGAATAAAGTGCCGCTGAACGATGTGCTGGTGATTATTGCGGTCACGATCATCACTGTCTTTACCGATCTGGCGGTCGCTGTGATGTGCGGGGTTATCATTGCCGCGCTTAACTTCGCCTGGCAGCAGGCGCGCCAGTTGTACGCCGACGCGCAGGTAGAAAGCGACGGCAGCAAACTGTACCGCGTCCACGGCACGCTGTTTTTTGCCTCCACCACGGCGTTTCTCAAACTGTTTGATCCGGCCGATGACCCAGCCACTGTGACCTTGGATTGCGGCCACCTGGGCTTTGCGGACTACTCGGCCATTGCCGCGCTGGAAACGTTGCGCGAGCGCTACCGTAAAGCGGGCAAGCACCTGCGGGTTGTGCACTTGTCCGAGCGCAGTAAAAAGCTGCTCAAGCGTGCTCGAGTGAATCACTAGGGGTTGTACGAAATATTTGGAGCGAAGGTCAGGCAAAGCGAAAACAGGCGCGCAAGCGGAATTTACGGGGTGTAAATGAGCATTCCGAGCCTGTCTTCAACGGCGCTAGGGACTGCTTTTTTACACCTTAAAGTGGCTCACCATTTCTTGCAGTTGAGTGCCCAAACGCGCCAGTTCAACGCTGGATTTGGCCGTCTCGTCGCTTGCGGCCGCGGTCTGCTCGGACACGTCGCGCACGTTGATGATGCTGCGGCTGATTTCTTCCGCCACAGCACTTTGTTGTTCGGCCGCAGCCGCTATTTGCTGGTTCATGGACTGAATATTCGACACGGTGCGGGTAATGCCTTGCAACGAAGTTCCCGCCTGACGGGTCAGGTTCACGCTGCTGTCGGTCAAGGTGCGGCTGTTGTTCATGACCATGGCCACGTGCTTGGTGCCGCTGTGAAGGGCTGCCACCAAGGTTTGAATCTCTTCGGTGGATTTTTGCGTGCGTTGCGCCAGTGCGCGAACTTCATCAGCGACCACAGCAAAACCACGCCCCGCATCACCCGCACGGGCGGCTTCGATGGCGGCGTTTAGCGCCAGCAGATTGGTCTGCTCGGCCACCGCCTTGATCACGTCCATCACGCTACCGATCTTGTCGCTTTCTGTTTGCAACACGGCCATAGCTTCGGTCGAGCGGCCCACTTCAACCGCCAAACGTTCAATCTGATCAATTGCCTGATTCACCACGTTGTCGCCTTCGCGCGCTTCGCCGTCAGCGGCGGCAGCGGCTTGGGATGCTTGCTCTGCATTGCGCGCCACTTCTTGCACGGTGGCAGTCATTTCATGCATGGCGGTGGCCACCTGATCTGTTTCGACCTTTTGGCTGTTAACCCCGGCACTGGTTTGTTCGGTGACCGCAGACAGCTCTTCGGCCGCGCTGGCGATTTGGGTTACGCCGTCGCGAATGCCGCTGATCAACTCACGCAAGGTGGTGCCCATACGTGCAATACCTTGTTGCAGTACGCCCAAGTCATCACGGCGGGTGACGCGCAGGTTTTGGCTCAGATCACCGCTGGCAATGCGCTCGACCACGTCCAGGGTTTCACGCAACGGCCGGGTGATTTGGCGGGTGATGATCACCGCAGCGCAGACCCCGAAGAACAACACCAGCAAGGTGCTGATCAATTGCAGGCGATTGGCGCTGACACTTTCGGCATCGCGACGCTCAAGTTGAATGCTGTACAGATCGTTGCTGCGACTGACGATGCCGTTGCCGTAGTCGGTCATGTCTTTGCGCATATCGATGATGGTGCTGTTGGTGCCAGTGAATACCTGCAGCGCCTGCGTGTATTGGGCTATTGCCGCACTCAGGGTGCGCAAGGTATCGCCGTTAGCGGTGCTGAAATAGTTGTTCAGCCCTTCAAGGCTGGCGCTTGCTGCACTCAGTTGAGCACGTGCTGCCTGTTCGTTCGGCACCGTGGGGGAGGACGTGAACGCCCGTACCATATCGCGCGCGAGCAAGAACTGTTCGCGAACGTTGATCACGGCTTGGTATTGCTCAAAACGACCTTCTTCGCCAGCAGGACGTTGCAGGGTGCGGGCGTTGAGGGTGGCAATGTCTGCAAGCGCCGCTTTGGCGCTGCTGTCCATGTGCTCACGCGACACGGCAGACTCAATGTAAGCCTTGCGCATTGTTACCAGAGCGCGCTGGTAACGGGTGATGAAGTCGTGTTGCTCGTTGAGCAGCTTGAGGTTTTCCGGGCTTTTGAAGATGACGAGCAATTGCTTTTGCTGAGCTTCAAAGGCGTCCAGGTTGGTTTGCACGTTCTGTGCAGCGGTTTCGTCGCCATTCGTCAGCATGTACTGCAAACGCGCGACCCGCAGGTTGGTCAGCGCACTGTTGAGCCGTGTGATGTCGCTCATCCAGTTACTGCGGGCAATCAGGGTATCCAGACTGAACCAACTGCCAATAGCCATCAGGCACGTGAGGGCTAAAACCAGGCCGAAGCCCAAAGCCAGTTTCAGGTTAACGCTGATGTTGCTCAGCCAATTGTTCATTTAAAACTCCAGAAGCGGTGCACGCAGGATCGAATTTCGCTGGAGGGTTTTGTTTTTTTGGCCCAGCAGAGTGCTTGTGTTGGGCTGTATCGGCGGGAGACGGCAGACCTGAAACGTTTTTTGATGCGTCGTGATCAATGGGCAAGTAACTGTTTGTAATGTCGCCATTAATCCCCGGCTTCAAGACTTTTTTCACATTTGTTTCACTCGCTCCTGACTACCCTATTTTTAGACTATGTTCAGTTGGGAAAAAGGCTTGCTATGCAAGACTACTTTCTTACGCCGGAGTGGGATTGCTCATCCATCCATTGTCATATTCGCGTTATAGGGTGGCGGCATATGTCGTTCACTGGCTGCCAGAGGGGCGTTCTACGTGATTTTGAGTCTTCGACTAGCCGGGGCTAAACGCGCAATGTTGCGCAGGGCGCTGGCACGTTATCGAAATACACTGGTAGTGATCGGGGTCAGCGTTCTGACTCTTTTTATCACGCTGCAACTGCTGTCGCTGTCACCTGCGCCTGACCTGGCGAAACTCAACAATGCTAGCCGCGTGTTGACCCTTACCCAAAGCTGGGCTGACGGCGATGTGATTGCACTGGTGCGCCATGTGGAACGTTGTGATCGCACGAATGCGGCCTGTCTTGGCCCACAAGAAGGTGTAACGGTGCAGGGTGCAGCGGTCGCGCAGGGCTTGGGGGATCACTTCAGGCAGCTAGGGCTCAAAAACGCCGATATTTATAGCAGCGACCTGACGCGAGCACGGCAAACCGCCGAGGCGATGTTTACTCACCCCGTTGAAGCACACGACTGGATATTCAATTGCCAGGGTACGATGTTGCGCGATGTGCTTAAGCACAAAGTGCCGGGCCGCAATCTGGTGTTGGTCACCCACAGCGAATGCATGGACGATCTTGAGGCGGGCATGCATGTGCCAACAGACACCACATTCGGCTACGGAGCCTCATTGTTTATCAAAGCCGATGGCGCCAGCGCTCAGCCGCAGATGCTGGGGTACATCGAGACCAAAGATTGGGGGAGCATCGTGCCGCACACAGCTCTTCCCGTCGGCAACAGAGTTGATGCGTCGAGATTGTGATGCAGCCGTGTTGACCTGAACCGCTCTAACGCCCGGCCACTACAGCCGGGCGTTTTCATTGGAGGCGGGGATCGTCCACTGCGCGAGCCCTATCAGGCAGGCTTGAGCACGCGGTTCCAGTTTTGCTCGTCAGGTAGCGGTAGATCGCTGAGTTCACGGGCCACCCCATTTTCAATGTCGTCAGCGCTGAGCACCTTTTCGTCAAGCCACGGCCACGTTGCATCCGCATCGCGAAAATTGAGCTGATTGTTCAGTTGCTGACAAGCGAGCGCGAGCGCATGCATGAGCGCCCATTGGCTGGTGATATAGGGTTTTTGTGGCGCCGGGATGCGGCTAAGCAGGGCGGCAACATGGGGCAGATCGGAGCTTGGCGGTACGCTGCTAAGCAAGTTCCACACAATCGTCCCGTTGTTCGAGCTGTTCTTATCAGCCAGTGCCGGGTCTGTACTGACCTCGACACTGAGTTTTACGTGCTGTTGTTCTAGCTGATCAATCAAATAGTTGGCGAGATCCGATTGGCGCAGATACGCAGTTGCTGTCTTGTAAGCCAACTGCGCGTCGTAATCGCTCAGGGTCTGGCTGGTAATACTGATGGTCATAGCAGGCTCCTTGACTGGGAAACGTCCAGCACTTGGAGCGTAGCCAAAACCGGTTATTCGGCCACGGTAACTTCGGTTCTATTGTCCGCCGTCATGTTTTCGGGCTCTCAGCACCCAGAGATACAAAGTAAAAGCTGCGATGCCCCACGGTGACTGTTGCTAATACGTTCAGTGGCTGTCCGGCCACATCCGGCTTTTCAACGATGGCCACGTTATCGGGCGAGGTCTGTAAAAAGGCCAGTAGCTGTTCTTTGGTTTGCAGCGCCTGTTGCAGTTGCTGGCTATAGAACACCACCGAGGCCAGGCGCTCGTCGGGTTGCATCAAGGCAATATGCTTGCCGCTGGCCTGCAAGCTCAAGGCCTGTGCCGACACGGGCTCAAAGGACACGGCGCGGTCAGCCCGCGGGGCTAGGTAGGCGGCCACCAAGTAGCAACTGACGATGATGCCCAGAAGCGTCATTGCAAAGCCGCGATGATGGTCGCTGATGCGCTTGGCCAGCGCAGAGGTCTGACTTTTGTGCCGCAGCCAGTCCAAAACCACCCCGGCGTATTCCGCTGCAATCACCGCAGCAGCAGGGGCGAGCGACATCAGGTACACCGTGCGTTTGCTGGAGGCTAGGGTCAGCAACATGAATTGCGCCAGCAGCCAGACGCAGAAAAATAGCAGGTAACGGTTTTGCAGCAATTGCTTGCGAAAGTACCAGAGGCCCAGATAGGTCAGTAGGTTCCACGGCAAAAAGGCTTCGGGCAACTTGGCCAAATAATAATAGAAGGGTTCGTAGTGCCCGGCCTCGACAAACGAGCCGCTAAAGCGCCCGATGCTGTTGGCCCACAGCACTTCACCCACCGCCGCCAGCCCGCCGCGCTGGTACAGCACGGCCAGCCAGATCATCAGCGGGATCAGCCCGAGCAGCGTCAACAGTGCAGGGCGCAGCCAGTTTTTCAGGATAAAACGTTTGTCGATCAGGCTTTCACACAACAAATAGGCAAAAATCACCACGCCTGGCAGCGCCAGTCCCAGCACGCCTTTGCTGAGCGTCGCTATCGCAATTCCGACGGCAAACAACAGCCAACTGCTGAGTGCAAAGCGGGGTTGGCGGCTGGCGTGATAGAAGGCTAGCAACGCCATCGTCACCCCGAGGGTGAGTAAGGCATCTTCACCCACTTGGCGGCTGTTGCTCCAAAAACTGGCCATAGTGGCGAGCATGGCGGCGGCCGTCCAAGCCAGTGCTGTTGGGCGTGCGAGCTTGCGCAGCATGGCGTACAGCAACAGCACACAAAACAACCCCGCAAAAGCCGAAGCGAGCCGCGCGCTCAAGGGCTCACCGCCAAACAGGCGAATGGCTCCGGCATCCAGCCACAGACTCAAGGGTGGTTTTTCCAGAAAAGGTTCGCCGAGCAACGTGGGGGTGACCCAGTCGTTGCTCAGGTGCATCTCCATCGCGATTCCCGCCACCCGAGATTCGGTTGAGCCTTGTAACTGATGATTGCCCAGCGCAAAGAAGAACAGCAAACAACCGAGCAGCACTAACAACAGAACGGGACGAGTCAGACGCATTGGGCTACCAAGCAGAAGTCGAGTGAATAATGCGCTGGAGTATAGGAGGCGAATGTTTAACAAAATGTGAAAAGCGAGAGGTGGGGAGTGAAAGGTTTTGGATATTTTTCTGAGTGATTAAGAGGTTGTATCGGTAGGAATAGTCTTGATTTTTTAGTCGATGAATTCCGGCGGGTACGTGCTGTTAGGGTCGTGGCTTTCCAGCCGGGGCGGGCCAATGACTTAGTGTTTTAAAGACCAAGCGTGCGACGCCCAACGCTTGAACGAAAGCACTGTTCCGCTCTCCGAATGCAAGACTCGGTGGGTGGAAGTCTACGGCTGCATGACCGAAGTCACCGACGTATCGATTCTGACCTGTGAGTGCATTTGGCGGATATTTCAGCGCGAAGCCGAAGAAATAGTCGCCCCTGGCGGCGTATTGATTGCTGACCCCAAAGAACGTAACCGCGCCATCAATGCCGCCTATGCACGGTTGTGGTTACACGATGAGCGTTTTCAATGGGCCGGGCTGGCGGCGTTTGCCTCCAAGCAAGTGGGGTGTGGTCTGCTGCACGCGGCCGACTCAATTGAAAAAATCCACACCGAAACAGCCGCGGTGGGGGCGTTGATGAGCACGTTCAGCGGCCCTCATCCCCTGATCAGCGTCGAAACAGTGGAGCTGCTGCAAAAAAAATTCGCAGACTATCAAGTCACCAATGCCGATAACCCGATCCCCTTTGACCTTCGATTCGAAGGCGATGAACAAGGCCAGCTCCAACAACAGTTTCAGTATGTGTACGACATGATGGCACTGGGCAATACCACGTTGTTTCTAGACATATTTCCGCTGCATGCGTTTTATAAAAAGCGTGGGTTGGAGGAGTTGAAGACGTGTATTGAGTCGAGGGCAAAAATCTTTGGTCATTCGAAGTTTCCGGTGTTGTGGCCGGTGGGGCAGGAGAAACTTATTTTTGGACAGGTCTATATCGAAATTTTGCAGGCATTTGAAGCCCTAGAGTCGGGGGATATTGCCAAGAGCGTTGAGTATTTTGCGGCTCACGAGCAAGAGAACATTCTCCAACCGACCATTTACGAAGACCTGCAGTTGATCATACTGCTGCGCGGTAATCATGCATCCTATGTCACGGATTTCCCCTCAGGCGTCGCTCAAGCCATTGAGCTGACCCTCACCAGCCAATGCCTGCGTGTCGACGACGGGCGCACCATCAGTTTTGACGACAACCCTTTTGCAAACTTGGCAGACCTTGATCAACGCATGGTCTTTGTTCTTGCCGCGGCAAAACGATTTGACCAGATGCTGCACGACTCTAACCGTGATGCGCTGGTGCAATCGATCAACGACATTGCTGCGAGTGGTGGCACGCCATGACGCTGCGACAGAAAGTAGGCGGCTGGCGTCGGGTTGTCGCCATAACATTTTTGGCGATCTTGGCCGCAGTAACACTGAGCTGGACCGTGCAATGGTTAAGGGGCGAACCAGAAATCGCCTTGATACGTGGTGAGCCATGGGAAGATATGCGTCAGCGTTCCAGTGCAAAGATTAGTCCGGCAATATCTGGCCATTACTGGTTTCACATGCCCAAGTCCGATGCTCGCTTGCGTTTTATTGATCCGCAGTATGGATTTGTCACGCCGCTGGCCCGCTTCTTTACGATCAGCTTTGATAACGAACGGGTGGCCTCCATTCGCATGTCGCCGCAAATCGAGCCTCTGCTCTTGGATGATGCGCTAATCATTGTGCTGGATTTACAGGAACAATGGCGCCGGGGAGGGTGGGTTCCCAGCAATCCTCGTAGTAATCCACCGATTGCCGATACCCCCGAATGGCGTGCTCGATTGCGGGACGTAAACAAGGGTGGAAGAACCTTTTGGCAAGCAGGTGACAAACATCAGGCCATGCTGATCCTGCACCGCTTCAAGGACAATAAACGGCCCACTGAAGAGCGTTACATGATCACTTTGGCGCTAGCCAATCCTTGGATACCCCGCGATGCAGAGTAATTCGAACACGCATCATGCATGGAGGTCGCTCCCTCCAAGCGCTATCCCTGCTATTGCGGGGCAGGGCTTCAATCAGTCCGCTGCTTTTGCCGTAGAACGCACCCGGCTCGATAGTGTGTGACGTCGTGAAGTTAATCCAGCCACTGCCATTGGACATGGTCAGTGTGTACGGGCCAAGCAACTCGATCATGGCCATTTCCAGTAATCATTTTTCTCTTGTTTAAAGGGAGCTACTCGCGAATCTTGCCACCCCTCTTTTTTGCGTATTTCCAGGTAATAGACTCTGATGAGCAGCGGTAAACCCATGACCGGAGCCCAGGCTTTGTGCGCAAACCTCAGGCGCGGTCGACTGGAGGTTGAAGTCTCTGCATCGACTTTTGATCCGCAGGCACTGTTTAGTTTCGCTGAGCGGCGTAACCCCAAACGCGCCTTTCTGTTTGTTTCGCACGTATTGGGTCGGCACATTCCGACTCGTCCGTCGCGGATGGCCGAAAGCTTCAATGCGTTGGCCGCTAAAATTCCCGCCGACTTACCCGGCCCCGTTCTGGTGATTGGCATGGCTGAAACCGCCATTGGCCTAGGCGCTGGCGTACACCGCGCCCTCAGTCAGACCCGCGATGACTGCATGTACCTGTGTAGCACTCGTCACCCTACAGGCAGCGAGTTGCTTGCCCATTTTGAAGAATCACACAGCCATGCCAGCACGCATTTGCTGCACATGCCACAGGACGCTCGCACCCGCGAATGGCTGTTCAAGGCCCGCTCGTTAGTGCTGGTGGACGATGAAGCGTCGACCGGTAATACCTTTATCAATGTCTCTAAAGCCTTGGCCGAGGCCGGCCTTGTTTCGATTGAGCGAATGGTCACGGCGACGCTGACGGACTGGTCCCAAGACGCAGTGCGCAAGGCGCTGGGCGATCACGTCAGCAGCGTCTCATTGCTTGAAGGTCGTTACACATTCACCGAAGACCGCGGTGCAGCCCTGCCCGATATGCCCGAAGTGGGTAGTGTTGCCCAAGGCGACTGGCCGTTAGACCCCATTCGTGACTGGGGGCGAATGGGCGTGCGTGAGCACTGTGACACGCTGGCCCTAGGCATGCAGGTGCTGCCCGGTGAGCGCGTACTGGTGGTGGGCACCAGCGAATTTGTCTGGCCCCCGTTTTTGTTGGCCGAGCGCCTAGAGCAAGCCGGTGCCGATGTGCACTTCAGCGCCACCAGCCGCTCGCCCATTGCCGTGGGGCATGCTATCGGCCATGCGCTCTCGTTCAGCGATAACTATGGTCTGGGCATCCCCAACTTCCTGTACAACGTCGCCCCGGGGCAGTTTGACCGCGTGCTGATTTGCAGCGAAACCCCGGCCGCTGCGCTTGATCCGGCGTTGCGCAATGCGTTGAATGCGCAGGTCATTGCCCATGACCACTAATCGTCCGCTGGTGTTCGTTGACCTTGACGACACGTTGTTTCAAACCGCCCGAAAAATGGCCGATGAGCCGCGTTACACCGCCACCCTGGATGTGGACGGCCAGCCCAATGGCTTTATGAGTGCCACGCAGAAAAGCTTTGTTGAGTGGCTGCTAGCTACCGCTGACGTTGTGCCAGTGACTGCCCGCAGCGTCGAGGCCTATCAGCGGGTGCAGTTGCCGTTTGTACACGGCGCTGTGTGTGCTCATGGTGGGGTCATCCTCAATGCTGACGGCTCGCCGGACAGCCACTGGCAAGCCCGTATGAGCCACGCGCTGGCGCATGAGCAGAACCGACTTCGTGGTCTAAACGAACACACGCTGGCAATTGGCGCCGAACTGGGCTTCTCGCTACGCGGGTGGGTGGTTGAAGAGCAAGGGCTGGCCCTTTACGTGGTTACTAAGCACAACAACGCAACCGACCAGGTGCTGCTTCGTGTGCTGGCCGAGGTCAAGGCAAGGGGATTGCTCGACGGGCTGTACGTTCACGGCAACGGGAACAATTTGGCCTTCCTGCCGCTGGCGCTGCAAAAGCGTGAGGCGGTGCGCGAGTGGGTTCGCCGCGATCAAGTGCTCAATGGCAAACGTCCCTTACTCGGCTTTGGTGACAGCCTGTCGGACGTGGGCTTTATGTCTGAGTGCAACTGGTGGGGCACGCCCAAGCGCGGCCAGTTGGCCAGCCATGTGTTGGCGAGTATTGATCATGAATAAGGCATTTGCCGGGTTGAACACTGTCGGCAGCGGCAGTTACGGGGTCGATGATGTGCATTTTTTACTGCGCGTCATGGAGATTGACGCGACTGATGTGCTGGAAAAAGAGCGCTTGATTCAGACCCAGCAGCGTCATTACTCCGAAATGATCAGCCACGAACATCCGCCCTCTGATCACCACAAAGTCCTGTATCAACAAGCGTTGGGGCAAAACGGTGCGCGCATGGCGGCCGATGTTCAGGCGTTGGCCCTCGCGCTCAACGAACGTTTTAACGGGGCTTCGATTGCGTTGGTATCGTTTGTGCGGGCAGGGTTGCCATTGGGTGTTTTGCTGCGCCGGGCGCTGGTTGAGCGGGGGCGTGATGCGCGGCATTACGGGATCAGCATTATTCGAGACCGTGGAATCGACAACGTGGCACTCGAAGCTATCATCAAGGCCCACGGTGCCGAGAACATCGTGTTTGTTGATGGCTGGACCGGTAAAGGCGCGATCAGCGGGCAGATTCGCGATAGCTTGGCGGGTGACTCGCGCTTTCCATCCGAGCCGCGTCTGGTGGTGTTGGCCGACCCTTGTGGGCGTGCCTGGCTGGCGGCATCGGCCGAAGACTGGTTGATCCCTTCAGGTATTTTGGGGGCGACTGTATCGGGCCTGGTATCACGCTCAATCTGGCCACCTGAGCCCGGTTTGCACGGGTGCGTGGTGTATGACCACTTGGCTGGGCATGACGAGACCATGAACTTTATCCACAGCATCGAAATCGAGCGTGCTCACGTGTCGCCGCAGGTCGCTGCACAACCCTGGGCGCCGACACAGGCCTTGGCATTGCAACAACGAGCTGTGGCGGCGGTCGAACGTGTCTCGAGGCGCTTTTCGGTATCCAACCCCAATCGGGTCAAGCCCGGTATCGCCGAGGCCACCCGTGCGGTGATGCGCCGTGTGCCCGATCAGGTGTTGGTGCGCAGTTGTGCGGATCGGGACGTTCAACTGCTGATGCACCTGACCCGTCAGGAAAATATCGAGGTCGAAGAAGTCGGCGACGAACTGGGACCGTATCGCGCAGTGACTGTGATCAGGAGTGTTCGTTGATGACCCGGCATTCAGCTTATGCCCTGGGCGCCACGCTCTACATGCCGGCGACCCGTGCTGACATTTTGCAGGTGGTGTACGGCGAGAAAATTCAGGGCTTACGTTCGTTGGTGGTGTGCCTTGAAGACGCAGTCGCCGAAACCGATGTGCAGCAGGCGCTGAACAACCTCAAGCACCTCTTACTGGCGATTGATGCGCGCGGCGGTAGATCATTCGGCGGTCCGATTCTGTTTGTCCGGCCGCGTGACTCAGCGATGGCAGCGCGGCTCAATGAATGGTCATTGATGCGTTACGTCGATGGTTTTGTCGTCCCTAAGCTCAGTCTGTGCAATATCCGAGAGTGGCAACAGGCCGTAACCCGCAGCGATTTGATGCTGATGCCAACCCTTGAAACCCTTGAGGTGTTTGATCCCAGCGCCATGATTGAGTTGCGCAGTGCCCTGTTGGAGCAACTGCCGGGGCGGATAATCGCCTTGCGCATCGGCGGCAATGACCTGATGAGTTGCCTGGGCTTGCGCCGTACCCCGACGATGACGCTGTATAACACGCCCATGAATTACGTGATTTCGATGTTATGCGCGATCATGGGCTCTGCGGGCTTTGCCCTGACCGCGCCGGTGTTCGAACAGCTCAATGCCCCGCAACTGCTGGAGCAGGAACTGGCGTTGGATATTGCCCACGGGCTTATCGGTAAAACTGCGATACATCCGTCGCAAATCGCAGTTATCCACAGGGCGTTGCAAGTCACCCTTGAAGACCTCAACAGCGCACGTCAAATACTCAGTAAGACGGCGCCTGCGGTGTTCAAATTCAACGACGCTATGTGTGAACCCGCGACCCATTACAAATGGGCGCAAATGATTATTGAGCGAGCGCATTGGCAAGGGGTTCGCCCCGAAATAGCCAGCTCGATGGACACTTTTGGAGGCAGCCAGCGATTGGCTGAAGTAGTCGGTTGAACGAAGTTTTAAATACACCAGAGAAGGGCAAACCGGTCCTGTCGGCCTTCGATTTTGATGGCACGTTGACCTATCACGACAGTTTTGTCCCCTTTTTGCGCTTTGCCTTTGGCAATCGACTGTTCGCAATGCGCCTGTTGCGAATGATCCCGTCAACCGCGTCTTATTTGCTGGGCAGGATCAGCCGAAATGATTTGAAAGAAAAGCTAATCACGGTCTACCTCACTGGAACCAAGGAAGCGTGGGTCGCAGAGCGTGCCGACGCATTTTGTGACGCTTCGTTCCAGCGGTTAATGCGGCCTTTGGGCTTAACATCGGTCGCCGATCAGCTTGAGCAAAAAGCAATCGTGACGATCTGCTCGGCATCACCTGAGCTAGTGCTCAGGCCTTTTGCCAAAAAGCTGGGCATCGGGCTCATCGGTACGCGCCTGCAATCGGTCGATGGCGTACTCACCGGCGAAATTGACGGCACCAACTGTCGATGCGAACAGAAAGTCCTCCGGCTAGAGGCGCAGTACGGTCCTTTGGACCAATACACCCTGCGCGCTTGGGGCGATACCCAGGGCGATGAGCAGATGCTGGGTGCTGCACAAGAACCCCATTGGCGCGAGTTTCATGCGCTGTGGAGGCGCAAGCGGCCATTGGACGTGTGCTTGCGTGATCCGTTGTAAGCCTGGCGCAAGTTAAGCAGGTCAATAATCAGCAATCACTTACGGCACCTCGTGCCTCCGTGCAAACAAGGAGACACTACATGGCTATTGGGTTGTCCCAGATTCAAACTATTGTCCTGGAAATAAAAGCCGGGACCGGTTTTGAAAAAAACCGTCCGGGCCTGATAGCCAACGCCGGGAACACATCTCCCTTAACCCACGCTGCTGTGCAGGCGTTGCGCGCATGACCACGCTAACGCCGGGAGCAAACGCTGCCGTTAATCCTGGCACCTTGAGCGTTACTGTCAGCTACAGCCCTGTGCCGGGTGCTGATCTGGACGTCTCGGCGTTCCTGCTTAGCGAATCGGGCAAGGTGCGTGGCGACAACGACCTGTGTTTCTTTGGCCAGCAGAGCGTCAGCGATGGTGCTGTGAAGCTGGTTGAGTCTGCTCCCGGCCGTGCAGTGTTCAGCCTCAATCTAGAGGCGATTGATGCGGCCATCCAAAAAGTCGCATTGACGGCGACCATTTACGAAAACAAGGCCCAGTTCTCCTCATTCGCACCACTCAAACTTTTGGTGACCGGGGGTATTGAAGCGCCGATCCCGACGCAAGGCATGCAAGAAACCGCGCTGATCCTCGGTGAGTTCTATCGCCGTCAAGGTGTATGGAAATTTCGCTGCGTCGCACAAGGATTTGCCGGTGGGCTGGCGCCTTTGGCCGAACACTTCGGCGTTGAAATTGCCACCGCTGCTCCCGCAGCGAATCCAGTACCCGCCATCACTCCTGCACCGCCAGCACCGGCACGCACAGTCAATTTGTCAAAGGTCACCCTCGACAAGCAGCGCCCGACCATCAGCCTTGCTAAAAAAGACGGTGATTTCGGCGAGATCAAAATTAACCTCAACTGGAATCGCGCCCCACAGAACAGCGGTGGTGGTTTTTTTGCCTCGCTGCTCGGTAAGTCGGGTGGCATTGATCTGGATGTGGGTTGCTTGTACGAAATGGAAAATGGTCGCAAGGGCGCAGTCCAGGCGTTGGGCAATGCGTTTGGTAATTTTGTTGACGAGCCGTTTCTTCAATTGATGGGCGATGACCGGACTGGGTCAGTAAGTGACGGTGAGTGGCTGCGGGTCAACGGCAAGGAGTGGCGCAAAATGCGCCGGGTGTTGGTGTATGCGTTCATTTACGAAGGTGCGCCTAACTGGCAGGCAACTGACGGTGTTATCACGCTGTACATCCCGGGCGAACCGCCGATTGAAGTACGCCTGAGCGAAGAGGGCGGTAATAAGGGCATGTGCGCCATCGCCTTGCTCGAAAACGTGGGTGGCAGCGTCAAGGTCAATCGCAAGGTCGAGTTCTTCAAGGGCCATTCCGACATGGACAAGGCATTTGACTGGGGCATGCGCTGGGCCGCCGGGTCCAAGTAAGCACTGTGTAACAGGCCACCTGCCTAGGCAGGTGGTATTCCCTCAATCTTTGACAAGGCGACGACCATGCTTGAATGGCTGAAAACCAACGCAACGGCTGCCCGAGACAAGCTCTCGTCAGAAGTCAGCAAGTTCAAAAATCGCGAATTCATGGAGGCTGTGGTCTCTGGGTGCGCGCTGGTCGCGGCTGCTGATGGCGACATCAGCAGTGATGAAAAACAGAAAATGATCGGGTTTATTCAAAACTCGAAAGAGTTGAAGGCGTTTGACGTTAAAGACGTGATCACGTCCTTCAATGAGGTGTGTGAACAATTTGAATTTGATCAGCAGATCGGTCGGGCTGTAGCGCTGAAGTCGGTCGGTCAGCTACGTAAAAAAGAAGATGCGGCTCGTCTGTTGGTGCGTGTTTGTTGTGCCATCGGCAGTGCGGACGGCAACTTTGACGAAAGTGAGCGGGCTGTTTGCCGCGCTATTTGTAATGAGCTGGGGCTAAGCCCCGGCGATTTTGATCTCTGAGGGCATCATGGAAAACACGGCAATTGGCTTTCCGCCAACGACCATCGCTGTATTTGTGGCTTTGGCGGTCATTGCTTTGGCAATCGACCTGTTTACCCACAAAAGCGATAAACCGGTCACTTTGACCAACGCGGCCGTCTGGTCAGTTTTTTGGGTACTGATCTCGCTCGCCTTTGCGGGCTACCTGTACTACGCGCATGGGCCAAGTGTGGCCAGCTTGTTTGTCACCGGTTATGCGCTGGAAAAAGTCCTCAGCGTCGACAACCTGTTTGTGTTCATGGCGATCTTTGCCTGGTTCAAGATCCCCGATGTGCTGCGTCACCGCGTGCTGTACTGGGGCATCATCGGCGCCATCGTATTCCGCCTGATCTTCGTGGCCATTGGTACCGGCCTGCTGGCGTTTGGTCCGTGGGTTGAAGTGCTATTTGCAGTGATCGTCGCCTGGACTGCAATCATGATGTTGCGCGGCAACGAAGAAGATAAAGACGAAGATTACTCAAAGCACATCGCTTATCGGTTTGCGAAAAAGCTGTTTCCGGTTTGGCCAAAGCTGCACGGACATAACTTCTTTGTGTCGCGCAAAGAGCTTGAAACAGAGATCACCAAACCTGAAAACAAAGGCATGACCTTGGTCGGCAAAGGCGCCTTGTTCGCGACTCCGCTGTTTCTGTGCGTGGTGGTGGTTGAAGTGTCAGACATCCTGTTTGCTTTCGACTCGGTGCCCGCTGTTATCGCCGTGAGCCGTGAACCGTTGATTGTGTACTCAGCCATGATGTTTGCGATTCTCGGCTTGCGGACCATGTACTTCGTACTCGAAGCCCTTAAACGCTACTTGGTGCACCTGGAAAAATCGGTGGTCGCATTGTTGTTCTTTATCGCTGCCAAGCTGGCGCTGAATGCAACCAACCACCTGTTTGGCCATGGCATCAGCATTGAACCCAACACCAGTCTGTTGGTGGTGTTAGTGGTATTGGCGATCGGTATCGTGGCCAGCATTATTTTTCCAGGTAAAGAAGAGCAATCGGACGTTAAAAAAGACACGAATGCTTGAACACGCGTTAGGAGGGGGGGGACTGATGGCACTTCCCCGTTCTAAAGGCCGCAGCCAGGAAACATACGGTGAACGTGCTCGTTATGACTTGGCTAAACGCGAGGGTAGGGCATTTTAATCTGCACCCATTTAACTATTCATATAAGGGTTCATGAACATGGCAGTAAGTCTGAGTAAAGGCGGCAATGTCTCCTTGACCAAAGAAGCACCGGGCCTGACAGAAGTGATTGTTGGTTTGGGTTGGGATCCGCGAGTAACGGATGGCGCGGAGTTCGATCTGGATGCCTCGGTGTTTATAGTTGGCGAGAGCGGCAAAGTGCTGAATGACGGTAGCTTTGTGTTCTACAACAATAAAACTTCGCCGGACGGCAACGTGGTGCACCAGGGCGACAATCGCTCGGGCGCAGGCGAAGGTGACGATGAGCAAGTCAATGTTAACCTCGCGGGCTTTGCTCCTGAAACCAAACGGCTGGTGTTTGCGGTGACCATCCACGAAGCAGACAGTCGCAAGCAAAGCTTTGGTCAAGTTTCGAACGCTTACATGCGTGTCGTGAACAAGGCCAACGGTAAGGAGTTGGCACGCTTTGACCTGAGTGAAGATGCTTCGACTGAAACCGCCATGATCTTCGGCGAGCTGTACAGCCATAGTGGCGAATGGAAGTTCAAGGCTATCGGTCAAGGCTTTGCGGGCGGTTTGGGTCCGCTGGCTAAAGATTACGGCGTAAACCTGGGTTAACTCTCCCCCCTGATATCTGGTAGTAGCGAGCTCGCCTCGCGATCTTTTGAGCTTTAAGAGCGCGCGGGGTAATCGACTGTCTATCTGCATTTCCTAAACTCAAAGGGTTCTTTTTCACGCCATGAATCAGACTCTACTAAACCGATAAAAATTTAATTCGCACGTTCTTCTGAACATTTAACTGCGCAACGTATTGCGCAGTTAAATAAGATTTCTAGGTGGGTGAGGTTCTACAGGCCAACGTAATAAAGGCCCGTGTGCCAAAGTCAAAGCGCTGATTAAACGCTCACCTAGACGTGCAATCACTTAAGTTGTTGCCGAGATGAATACCCGTTAGAACATGAACGGATATTGCGCCATTACAGGTTCTGAACCCACATGGCCCCAGCCGCCCCTAGCATCATCAGCGCTGCACCTCTGAACAAAAAATGTTGCGCACGCTGGCTGGCGAGCACATGGCGAATCCGCACCGCGCCCAGTACAAACAGGCCGCCGACAATGAACAGCACTGCAATGGTCAGCGGCACAAGCATGAGCCCCCAGGTGTGCAGTGACACCGACTCCAGATTAATGACCAGCGGCAGCAGCGCGAGATAGAAGGCGATGGTCTTCGGGTTGCCCAAGGTGATGGTTAGGCCGGACAGCCAGGCGCTGAACAGTTCCTGTTTGTTGATCGGCCGACCTGCCGACACCGGCTGCGGTTTTGCCCACCAAAATTGCCACGCCAGGTAACACAGGTAAATCGCCGCGCACCCGCGCACCACTACAAATAAGGCGTCGAAATAGTGGGCAATCAAGCTGAGGCCGAACACGGCGAAAGACAGATAAATCAAGTCCCCAACAATTAATCCCACTAACAAACTGAAGCCGAGCAGCGCGCCACCACTGACGCTTCGTGCAACGAGGGCAGCCATTCCTGGGCCAGGAATAGCCGCTGCAATACCAAGGGCAGCGGTGTAAGTCAGCGCTTGAGAAAGTGCGAGCATGAGTTGAATTCGTCCAAGGGTGATTTTTTTGTGTGAATAAGCATATCTCCGAGGCAAGGGTTAAATTCGTCTGTTTGTGTTGTTGAATGGCTTAATTTGGGTCAGATTTACCGCTAAAAACTAATGGATAGGTATTTATGACCGAGCAGACGTTAAGTGCTATCGACGCCAAAATTCTTGCTGCTTTGCAGCAGGATGGACGCACCACCAATCAGACGTTGGCAGACGACATCGGCATGTCGGCTTCGCCTTGCTGGCGCCGGGTGCGGCAACTGGAAGAGCACAAGGTAATTCAGGGTTATCGCGCGGTGCTGGATAGACGCAAGATCGGCCTCGGCGTTTTAGTGTTTGTGCGGGTCACGATTGATCGACACAGCGAAGTTGAAGCGCGCAAGTTTGAGCAGGAGGTCATGGCCCTGGAAGACGTGGTGGCTTGCTATAGCATCGGTGGCGATGCGGATTTTTTATTGCAGGTGGTCTCGCGTGATCTGGACACATTTGCCGACTTTGCCATGTCGGTCATTCGGCGCCTAACCGGGATCAAAGAAATGCAGAGCATGTTTGTGCTCAAGGAAATCAAGCCGTTTGTGTCTTATCCGGTCAAAGGTCCCAAGGACTGATACCGCTCGCAGGCGCCTTTAATCAGGTTCCTAAGACAACGTATCTCTTGTGAGAAATTATTTGCGGTTCACCTGATCTCCCACTAAGCCCTTTAAACCGCTGTTTTAGCGTCGGCGCATACGCAGCGGGCGAGGACGCGTACCTGCCATTTAAAGAATGGGGGATTGACGATAATATTATTAGTTGTACGATGACGTACGACACAGCGGAAGCGCTGCCGTCTTTTTCATCACAATAAGCTCCTAGGGTGTTCGAATAATGAATCCACAAGAACTGAAGTCCATCCTCTCGTCCGGCCTACTGTCTTTTCCGCTAACCGATTTCACCGCTCAAGGTGACTTCCACCGTGAGGGCTACATCAAGCGTCTGGAATGGCTGGCCCCGTATGGTGCTTCAGCCCTGTTCGCGGCAGGCGGCACCGGTGAGTTCTTTTCCCTGGCGGCCAGCGAATATTCGCAGGTGATCAAAACCGCCGTCGATACCTGTGCCACCAGCGTGCCAATTCTGGCCGGTGTTGGCGGTTCGACGCGTCAAGCCATCGAGTACGCACAAGAAGCCGAACGTCTGGGCGCCAAAGGCCTGCTGCTGTTGCCGCACTACCTGACCGAAGCCAGCCAAGATGGCGTTGCCGCCCACGTTGAAGCCGTGTGCAAGTCGGTCAAAATCGGCGTCATCGTTTACAACCGCAACGTTTGCCGCCTGACCGCGCCGCTGCTGGAGCAACTGGCCGAGCGCTGCCCGAACCTCATCGGCTACAAAGATGGTCTGGGTGACATCGAACTGATGGTCTCGATCCGCCGCCGTCTTGGCGACCGTTTCAGCTACCTGGGTGGCTTGCCGACAGCCGAAGTCTACGCTGCGGCTTACAAGGCGCTGGGCGTGCCGGTTTACTCATCGGCGGTGTTCAACTTCATCCCGAAAACCGCAATGGATTTCTACCACGCCATTGCCCGCGAAGATCACGCCACCGTCGGCAAGATGATCGACGACTTCTTCCTGCCGTACCTGGACATCCGCAACCGCAAAGCCGGTTACGCGGTGAGCATCGTCAAGGCCGGGGCCACCATTTCTGGTTATAGCGCAGGCCCGGTTCGCACCCCGCTGACTGATTTGTTGCCAGAAGAATACGAAGCCCTGGCGGCCTTGATCGACAAGCAAGGTCCGCAGTAAAGAATTCCAAAGGCCGCTGATCAATCAGCGGCCTTTTGCGTTAGGAAATCGTCTCGTGTTAGACAGAGCAACCTTCACCCGCACATAACAATAATTCCTTAAAAGGCGGCGTCATGACGTTGATTGAACATTCCGATTCGCCGCGCACCATCCAACTGCATGCGCTGGATAACGTGGCGGTGGTGGTGAACGACCAAGGCGTACCGGCTGGGACTGAGCTTGCCGATGGCCTCATTACCTTGGATTTTGTGCCGCAGAGCCACAAGGTCACGCTGGTCGACATCGCCGAAGGTGGCGAAGTCATTCGCTATGGCCAAACCATCGGCTACGCCTTGCAAGCGATCCCCCGTGGCAGTTGGGTCAATGAAGACCAGTTGCGCATGCCTACTGCGCCGCCGCTGGACAGCCTGCCGTTGGCCACCGAGACACCGGCCGCGCAGGCGCCGCTTGAAGGCTTCACGTTTGAGGGCTATCGCAACGCTGACGGCACCGTCGGTACGCGCAATATTCTGGGTATCACCACCACCGTGCAATGCGTGACCGGGGTGTTGAACCATGCGGTCAAGCGTATCCGCGACGAACTGCTGCCCAAGTACCCGAATGTCGACGAAGTCGTGGCCCTGACCCACAGCTACGGCTGCGGCGTGGCGATCAGCGCCACCGACGCCTACATCCCGATTCGCACCGTGCGCAATCTGGCGCGCAACCCTAACTTGGGCGGCGAAGCATTGGTTATCAGTTTGGGCTGCGAGAAATTGCAGGCCGGGCAAGTGATGCACGACAACGACAGCTCGGTGGACCTCAGCGAGCCGTGGTTGTACCGCCTGCAAGATGCCAGTCACGGCTTTACCGAAATGGTCAAGCAGATCATGGCGCTGGCCGAAACCCGTTTGAAAAAGCTCGATCAGCGCCGCCGCGAAACCGTGCCGGCGTCCGAGCTGATTCTGGGCATGCAATGCGGCGGCAGCGATGCGTTTTCCGGGATCACCGCTAACCCGGCACTGGGTTACGCCTCAGACTTGTTGCTGCGGGCCGGAGCGACCGTAATGTTCTCCGAAGTCACCGAAGTGCGCGACGCCATTTACCTGCTGACCTCACGTGCGCAAAGCCAGGAAGTTGCCCAGGAACTGGTGCGTGAAATGGACTGGTACGACCGTTACCTGGCCAAAGGCGAAGCGGATCGCAGCGCCAACACGACCCCGGGCAACAAAAAAGGCGGGTTGTCGAACATCGTCGAAAAATCGCTGGGCTCCATTGTTAAATCCGGTAGCAGCGCGATCAATGGCGTGCTTGGCCCAGGCGAGCGTTTCAAACGCAAAGGGCTGATTTTTTGTGCGACGCCAGCCAGTGACTTTGTCTGCGGAACCTTGCAGCTGGCGGCCGGGATGAACCTGCACGTGTTCACCACCGGGCGCGGAACGCCGTATGGCTTGGCGATGGCGCCGGTGGTCAAAGTGTCGACCCGCACCGAACTGGCCCAGCGCTGGCCGGACCTGATTGACATCGATGCCGGGCGTATTGCCACCGGGCGGGCGAGCATCGAAGACCTGGGTTGGGAGCTGTTCCACTATTACCTGGATGTGGCCAGCGGCAAAAAACGCACCTGGGCCGAACAGCACAAACTGTACAACGACATCACCCTGTTCAACCCAGCACCGATTACCTGAGGCGTTGATTAACGAGCCATATAGTCGCTACGCGTTGAAGCTCACTTACCCCGCGACTTACACGGATAACCATCCGGGCCGACGGTACCATGACAGGCGCGTTCGGCTGGCAAGTCGTCCACAGGCTCGATCAGGTGATTGCGATTGTCGGCATCGCGTTCTAGGTCAAAGGCGTCATACAACGTGCCCGCTGCCGTATAGCTGCGCACTTTGAGGCTTGCGTTCTGGACGTCGATAGTTTGATACAGCTGGGTTTCTTCGGCGCTGCGATCCGGTTGCAGTTGGGCGCGGTCATTGAGGCCATACATCTTCGAACCCGCCACCGACACCATATACACCGGCCCCTGAACCTGACCTCCTGCACGGGCCAGGCTGGCGGCTTCACGCCCGGCTTCGTGGGTGACGCGGCTGTAGCAATGGTCATGACCCTGCAATACCAAATCGACCGCGTACTGCTCGAACAGCGGTTTCCATGCGGCCTTCAACGGCTCGGTATCTTCGGGGCGAGCGCAGGTGAATACGGGTTGGTGATTGACCACAATGTTCCAGCGCGCCGGGCTGTTTTTCAGGCTCTTCTCAAGCCATTCGGTTTGCTTGGTCAACGTGCCCATGTCGAGCGCCGCAGTGCCATCCAGCACGATAAAACGCACGCCTTGGTAATCAACAAAATAAGTGGTGTTCTTCAAACCCGGCACGCCGTTGTCCGGCAACGCAAACTGACGGCTCCAGTGCGGGCTCAGGGTGCGGCCTTCAGTGCCGTCAGGGTTAGTGCTGTCCAAGTATTCGTGATTACCAATAGCGACGACTTGGGGAAGCATCGCGTAGTTGTAGCCGCCTGCCTGATTCCATTCGCCCCATTGATCGTCGTGTACCAAATCATCGCGTTGCGAAACTAAGTCCCCTGCATGCACGACCAACGCCGGATTAGCCACACTGTGCAGCGCCTGACGAATACTGCGCGAGGCCAACGACAAGATGTCGTTCTGCATATCGCCCATGTAGATAAAGTTAAACGGTTTGAACGCTTCGGTCGGGGTATGGAACTGCAACCATTCGCTCCAGCCTTCGGCACCTTTGACGCGGTACACATAGGCGGTGTCTGGCTGCAAATCATGTAGGCGCACTTGATGGTAAAGGGCTGCACCGTTTTCGGTGTCTAGGCTCACCTGTTTGCCTTCAAGTAAATGAGCTGCCTTGTCCAGTTGTGGGCCATCGAGCGCTATTGCCAACTGCAACTGAGACGCTTGCTGGCGCGTATCGGTGCGAAAGGTCACGGCCATTTCCCGAGCGGGATTGGCGCCGGGGGTCAGCACAATACGGTCTGCCAGACCGCTGGCGGCATAAGGTGTACCGGGTGAGTGCGGCAGAGGTGAAACGGATTGGGCGCAAGCACAGTTGATCACTGAAAATAGCGCGAGAGCCAATAACGTTGGGCGAATCATGGAGCCTCCTTGAGTGGCGAACTGCGCCCAAGGAAACAAAACCCCGTGACATCGAGATGACAGCAGGGGGTCGATACAGCTCGGTTTTAACCGGTTTCTGACGTCTCTAAAGACGAGGATGACTAAACGTTGAAGGCTAGAGGGTCGTTTAAGATCAAACCTCAGGCGCGCACGCCTTTATTAAATGGGCTAAAACGGTCAGTGCTATGTGCAGGGTTTTATGTCCGCTGGAATGAGCTGTAAGAGTTGGAAAATTATTGCGTAAGAATTATCGATTAATTATGTAAGGCCATTCCCAAATTTATAGATAGGGTTACATGGCCACTAGCACGTTTGCCCTAATGAGTTTCAATGCTGGCGCTGATAGGATTTCGCCTTATTTTGTCGTCTTAATTTTTTGGTTGTGGTTTTGCACCGTGCGTTTGCGGCGACCGTACGGGCTATTTAATGCCCGCATTTATTTAGAAAAGTGCGAAGCTTTTTAACGGATGAGTAAGCCCTAAACGATGCCTGAATACTTTACCGCTGCGGCACGGGATGGCACGTCCAGGCTACGTAATAACGCCGAGACATGAATGCGTACGGTGAAGGGCGAAATCTGTAATTCCTTGGCGATTTCTTTGTTGGTCTTGCCGTTAGCGATCAGGCGCAATACCTCTTTCTGGCGTGCGGTGAGCACATTCGTCTGTAGCGGTAACAGGCCCGAAGGTGAAAACTTGACCACTACATTGCCTTCTCGGATCGCCAGTAACGCCTGACCTATTTCGTCCGGGGCAATGTTCTTGCCGATAAAACCATCAACACCCAAGGTCATCACCTGTTCTATTAACAAGGGATCATCGACCATTGACACCACAATCAATGCAGTGCGCGGCAATTGCTGTCTCAACTCGCTCAATTGGCTCATGCACGTTAAACCTGGAAAACGTAGGTCGAGAATCAGAGTGTCAACGGCTTCGCCTGTTTGGATTAATGCCTTAACCGCCTCAAAGTTGTCGGCTTGTTCCAACGTTGCCTTGGGTAGCAGTCGCTGCACAGTGCGCACCATAGCCTCTCGGAACATAGGGTGGTCGTCGGCAATGATAATTCTGCATGACATACTTTTTTTACCTGCATTAGCGTTGTTTTGGGGCCTAACTTGGGCGTCGCGCCGAGCGGTGATGAGTAGCGCTAATTGATGACACATCGGCTACGCCGTTAAGGATGTTCTGCATGACGTTCGAGAAAAACACCGAACTCGACCAAGCCAATTTGCGCATTATTGTGTCTAGCTGCGCCATTGTGTATATCAGCGCGTTGGGTTTTCTGCCCGGCCATCAGGTGGGCACTTATCTGCCCGTCATTCTTTATTACATCGTGTTTCTGTTAGCGTCGATTGGCTTTCGCTATGTCATCGCTCTGTGGCCGGGGCATTACCCCGCGCGGCGAATCTTGGGGATGGTTCACGATTACACCGGCACCTCATTCGGGCTCGTCGTCGGCGCCGAAGCGGCGTTGCCTCTCTATGCGGTAATGGTCTGGATCAACCTTGGCAACGGCATGCGCTATGGCTCACGCTACCTTGCCATTGCGACGGGGTTAGCGTTGCTGGCGTTGATGATTGTCTACTGGCTAACGCCTCTGTGGCAGGCGCAACCGTTTATGGTGTTGATGCTGATGATCACCAGCACGGTGATCCCGCTGTATGCTCACCTGTTACTGGAGCGTACGCGTAAAGCATCGGAAGAAGCCGTTGCCGCCAATCTCGAAAAATCGCGTTTTCTGGCCCAGGCCAGCCATGACTTGCGCCAACCCATTCATTCTATTGGCTTGTTCACCGCCTGCCTGCGTGAGGCTCGCCTGGGGGCTGAAGAGCGCCGATTGGTGGACAGTATTGACCGCTCGCTACTCAACGTATCGCAACTCTTTCGCTCAATTCTCGATCTTTATACGCTGGACAATGGCCGCGTTCTGCCCCGGTATCAGGCCTTGAACCTGGGGGATTTTTTGGCCGATCTGGCGCGCCAGAATGTTGAAGCTGCGCGCTGGGCCGGAGTTGAGTTGCACGTGCGGCCTTGTTCTTTTTGGGTGCGGGCTGACCCGGTGCTTCTTACTACGATGATTCAAAATGTACTGTCCAATTGTTTCAAGTACGGAGCCCGGCGGCCGGTGCTGATTGGCGTGCGCCCACGCGGTAAGGGACTTGCCATCGAGGTTCATGATCAGGGGTGCGGGATTAACAAAGAACATTTGCTTAAAGTGTTTGAAGAGTTTTATCGCGTCCGTCATCAGCGCGATAAAGATGTTGAAGGCGTTGGCCTGGGCCTTTCTATCGTTAAGCGTGTGGGGCAGTTGATGGGCCTTGATGTTGCTATCCGCTCGCGTGTGGGCCATGGGACGTCCGTGTGTGTGTATGGTCTTGTTCGGGTAAAACCGCCGCACAACCTCAATATTCAAGGCGACGTGTATGTGGCCGGGCTGTTGACTGGATTAAAAGTGTGTCTGGTAGAGGATGATCGCAACGTGTTGCTGGCCACTCAGGCGCTGTTGGAGCGTTGGGGGTGTGTGGTGCAAGCCGAATCGACTGGACTGAACCTGGTCAGCGACTGTGACGTTATCATCGCAGACTATGATTTGGGCAACCACGCCACAGGCATTGAGTGCATAGAACATGTGCGTCAACAGCGGGGTTGGGCGGTGCCCGCGTTGATACTTAGCGGGCATGATGCAGAGATGATCCAGGCGCAGTTGCACGAGTGTCAGATAGCCATTCTTTCAAAGCCCGTCCACCCAACTGAGTTGCGAGCTACTTTGCGTGAATTTAGTCCTAGCCCCTTAAACGCCGAATAATCGAGCGCAGATACATTTTTCGTATAGCGCCTAGTCTTTGGTGCAATGGGCTCCTAACCCCATCCCCATAGAGGCAAGGGCAACCATAGGGCCACTCGGCAGTTGACAGGTGTATGCCCCAGCATCGGTTTTAACCGTGAAGAAGGTGGTGTTGAAGTCGTTGCGCACGTTTGAAATGCTGGTTATTGGCTTGCCAATAGTGGTTTGAGCCCGCTCCTTAAGATTATTTTCCGAAGGCTTGACGACTTGGCAGCCACTCAGGCCGAGGGCCAATGCGCTAAGTATTGTAAGAGCTGTTAGTGTGTAAAACGACTTCATATAAACCTTCTTTATATTTATTGAATGATCGCTAATTAGCCGACAAGCACTTGCCTTGTCCGCACGTCGCGATGACTTCTTAATTGGACGGGATTGATAGTTGAAAAAGAGTAGTGTTGCGCGCGGTGAGTGGCAATTAGGGCGAGTGTACTAATGGCTATTCGCCGTTCGTGATGGAAGGCGCAGTGTTTAAATGATCGTTAAAAGACCTGTTATTGGGCGACGACTTTCATATATTCAGAGTGTTGCAAATACCGGCTTGGCACTTCGCCTAATACTTTGCGAAATACGCTGGTAAACGCACTGGGGCTGCTGTAGCCCAAGTCGGTTGCGACCCGCGTAACAGGCTCGCCGTTACCCAGACGGACCACCGCCGCCAATAAACAGGCTTGTTGGCGCCATTCAACAAAACTGATGCCGGTTTGTTGGCGAAAAAGCCGGGTGAAGGTGCGACGGCTCATGCCCACCTGCCGGGTCATGTCATCTATCCCTATGTCCAGCGACGGGTGTGCCAGCAGAGTGCGGCAGGCCAGCGCGAGTCTAGGCTCGTTGGGAAGGGGCGCATTGAGGGATAAGGGCGCCATGGCGGCGATTTCGTGCAGCAGCAAACGCATCAGCAGGCCGTCACGCTGAGCTTCGTCGTACAGCGCAGGAATATATTGGGCTTGCAGCAATAACTGACGAAGCAAGGGCGACACGCCGAAGACCTGGCAGTGAGCGGGCAGGGCGAGTTGCCCGGCAGCAGGGTTAGTGATGTAGGTGTTGAGCATGGTGACCGGCCCGGCCATGGTCATTTCGTGGGCGACCCCTGCCGGTACCCAGATAGCCCGTTGGGGCGGCACCACCCAATTGCCTTGCTGGGTGAACACGGTGATCACGCCGCAGGCGGCATAGGCAAATTGACCGCGCTGATGGGTATGCAATGCAAAGTGCTGCCCGTCGCGGTAGTCATTGGCCATGACCACTGCATCGCGGGGCGTGTTTTCGTAAGGGTCTATCTGAGTTTTGCGCATGGCCCGAATTTAATGACTTATGACCTTATAGTGCAAGCGGGCCTACACTCCTTTTGTTCATAGTGGCGACCGGTTGGTGCATACAGCCACCAGCGCTGGTTATTGGACGTAGAACACTGTGCAAAAAAAACACCTGATTTTGGCCGTTTTAGTCACGGCGATCTGGGGGCTCAACTTCCCCATTACCAAACTGGGCCTAGCAGCGGTTGATCCGCTATTGCTGACGGCACTTCGATTTACCTTGGCGGCGCTGCCATGGGTGTTTTTTGTCAAACGTCCGCAGATCGCCATCAAGTGGCTGGCGGCGTATGGACTGATTTTCGGCGTTGCGATGTGGGCGCTGATCAATCTGGGCATCGAAATGGGGGTGCCGCCCGGTACTGCTGCGCTGCTGATCCAGTTCAGTGCTTTTTTCACCATGGTCTGGGGCGTGTTGCTGTTTCGCGAACACCTGAGCCTTGGGCAGAAACTGGGGCTAGGACTCGGAGTGATGGGGCTGATCAGCATTATTGCGGCCAGCCCCGGCCATGGGACAACCGTGGGCTATGGCTTGCTGGTGGTCAGTGCGTTTAGCTGGAGTGTGGGCAACATCATCATTAAGCAGTCGCGGGCTCGAGAAATATTTGCCTTTGTGGTCTGGGCCAGTCTGTTCCCGCCGCTACCGTTGCTCGCGCTCACGTGGTTGGCGCACGGGAGCGCGCCGTTTGTCAGCGTCGTATCGCACGTTGAGTGGGTGGCGCTGTTCTCGCTGTTGTTTCAGGTGTATGCAGCGACGCATTTTTGTTACTGGGGCTGGAATTTATTACTCAGGGAATACCCGGTATCAAAGGTGGCACCCTTGTCGTTATTGATCCCGGTGTTCGGGGTTGTGGGCTCAATGCTGATACTGGGCCATCAGGTTGGGGTGAGCGAAGGAGTATCGATGGGGGTTATTTTGCTGGCGCTGGTGGTGGGGATGTTGAGGTGGCCGCGCCTGCTTCGCAGTCGGACGTAGCCTTGCAGAACGGCGGTCCTGCGGCTCGCATCGCAGCCTTCGTGCCTCGTCAGCGGCTACAGGCTCTGAATCAGGAAGTAAACGCTCTGGCACGTTGCGGTGCGGGCTCTTCGTGTTTGATCGGTTGCTGCCAGGCGAGCTGCGTCTGCACATCACCGACGGCATCCAACACGCGCTGCGCCCAGTTCTCATCTTCGGGATGGACGACAACAACGCGAAAGCCGTGATCATGGCCTTCAAGCTTTACCCCCTCGGAGTCATCGACATGCAAGTCGATGTCGAAGGCGGGTGGGAATTTCGAGGGGGAGTTTTCAAAGCCGTGGGCAGCCAGGGCATGGCCATGCCTAACACTGTTGACCACGCCGTCAACACGAATGCCGTGCAGCAACAGCCAGCGACGAATGTAAGACGGGGTCCGGCCGGACGAGGTGTAGACCCAGATGCTGCAACCCTGGCGGCGCAGTTCACGGGTCAGGGAGCGCGTTCCGAACCGCAACGGCTCACCCAGCCAGCGATGAACAAAGTCGGGCAGCCAGCTTTCTTCAATGTCGCAGTGGTGGAGTTGGCAAGCTAAGGTGTCATCGATATCAAACGAAATACGGATGCGCTGGGGCTTGAGCAGGCTGGTGGGGATGCCGCATTGTTTGGCCAGTCGGCTAGCGGCTGACCGGTATTTGGCGAGCATAAGGTGCCTGCTCATCAATGACCTCCTTGCTGGGCGATCAAAGGTGTGTCCTTTAGAAAAAACTTCGAGGGAGCAGGTGCTTGCTCCTCCAGAAAGGCTGCGTATTTTTTCTTGATCTTGGGCAATTCGTACAATGCCTTGATGCCATGTTTGGCAGAGTTGCGGATGACCGAAGAGGGGTTGAAGTAGCCCTCGGCGTTTTCCAGTGTCAGTACGAACGGCGACAAGCCTTCGCGCATGAGCAAATAGCTGACGATGAGTGACCCGCTGCGGTTATTGCCTTCGATAAACAATTGCGGCTCGCTAAGGATTCGTACATAAACACCGGCAGCGCGTTTCCAGACTGATTCGTTGCGGTGTGCGCCGTACCAATTGAACAAGTCCTTTATCCCTCCCTCAACGTTGTTGAAGAAGTGTTCCTCGGTTGCCAACAGGTGCTGAGCGTATTCCTCTCGTCCTGCCGGGTCTCGGCCACAGAGAACAGTCGCATTGATCTCCAGCATCAGGTTCAGTTGCTGAAGATCAAACAGGTCAACGCCACGTGCGACATAGTCGTCAATCAGCGCGTAGCCTTCAACTACATTGAGCAGCACTTCGTCAGTCAGAGGATCACGTTGCTCGGTAAAGTGCTGGCTGAGCTCGGCAAAGCGGCTCTGTACCTTACGCAGGGCGTGTTCAATTGCTGGCAAATCAAGACGATGCGATGCAGGCATTGGCGTTCCTGAAAAACGGTGTTCGAGAATGAAAAACGACCGTACGTCCGACAACGCCTCTGGGCATTTGGCGCACGTACAGTCTTGAGCCGCTAACGATTGTTTAGCTGAACTTACCGGTGATGTAGTCACTGGTCATTTGTTCACGTGGGTTATCGAAGATCTGGGTGGTCGGCCCCATCTCAACCAGGTACCCGGTGCGCGTGCCTTGCGAAATATCCACCGAGAAAAAGGCCGTAGTATCCGCCACACGAATGGCTTGCTGCATGTTGTGGGTCACCAAAGCGATGGTGTAGTCCTTCTTCAACTCGACCATCAGCTCTTCAACACGGCGGGTAGCGATCGGGTCGAGTGCTGAGCAGGGCTCATCCAGCAGCAGCACTTCAGGTTCGGTCGCGATGGCGCGAGCGATACACAGACGTTGTTGCTGACCACCGGAAAGCGACAAGCCGCTAACCTTGAGCTTGTCTTTGACTTCATCCCACAGTGCGGCGCCTTGCAGAGCGTGTTTGACGCGGTCGCCAATGTCGCCCTTGTAGCGGTTGAGGCGCAGGCCGAAGGCGACGTTGTCGAAGATACTCATCGAGAACGGGTTCGGCTGTTGGAACACCATGCCGATGTAGCGGCGCACCACTACCGGGTCAACGCCCTTGCCATACACGTCTTGTCCGAGGAAATGCACGTGGCCCTCAAAGCGAAACCCTTTGACCAGGTCGTTCATGCGGTTGAGGCTGCGCAGCACAGTACTTTTGCCGCAACCGGAAGGACCGATGAAGCCGGTGATCTTGTTCTTTTCAATCGGCACATGGCTGTCACGAACTGCCAGGAAGTTGCCGTAGAAAATCTTGTCCAGTTTGCAGTCCATGACCACAGGTGCCTGGGTGATAAACGGAGCGGCTATTTGCGCAGATGATACGTTCAAAATTCAGATGCTCCCGTTCTCAATACTTGGGCTTGCCGAAAATACGGCTGACGATATTCACGACCAGTACGATCATTACCAGTACCAGCGAGGCCGCCCATGCGAGCTCGAGCTGGTTGTCGAAAGGCATACCGGAGAAGTTGTAAATCAGTACGGCAAGCGACGCCGTCGGATTCATCACTGCCAGGCTGCCGTCGTGGAAGATCCAGTAGTTGCTGAACAGCGCGGTAAACAACAAGGGTGCGGTTTCGCCGGCGGCACGTGCCACGGCCAGCATGACGCCTGTCAGGATGGCCGGCATGCCGGTAGGCAATACGATTTTCCAGATCACCTGCGAGCGGGTGCAGCCCATGCCGTAGGCGGCGTCCTTCATGATTTTGGGCACCATCTTCATCGACTCTTCAGCCGTCAACACGACGATGGGCAGCATCAGTACCGCCAGTGCCACGCCACCGGCTGGTGCTGAGTAGGTTCCAGTGGTCATTACCACCAAGGCGTAGGCGAATACACCCGCCAAAATGGAAGGCAGACCTGTCAGCATCTTCGCGGCAAAGCGCGAGGCGTTTGCCAGTTTGCTGTCGGGGCCCAGTTCCGCGAGGAACACCGCGGCCATGATGCCGACAGGAACCGCGATGGCGGCCGCAATGCCGACCATCACAAACGTACCGGCTAGGGCGTTGCCGAAACCGCCACCGGTCTCGAAACCCGTGGGAGGCAATTCGGTGAACACTTCGAGGCTCAGACGGGCGCCGCCGCGGGTGATCAGCATGTAGAGCACTGAAATCAGCGGCACGCTGGCGATCAGTGCGCCTGCCCAGACCAGCGTGGTCAACACCAGACTACGCAGAGCGCGGCCTTCAAACTTGCGCTGCAAGCTCGGTAAGGCGGCTATTGGGGACGTGAGGTTTGTCATTATTTGTGACCCCGCTGGGCGTAAAGCATGATCATGGAACCGAGGACGTTGACCAGCAGTGTGATGAACATCAGCACCAGAGCGGCGTACATCAATACTTCGATCTCGTTGGGGCCGGCTTCAGGGAAGTTCAGCGCCAACAAGGCCGCCAAGGTATTGGCCGGTGCAAACAGAGAAAGCGAAATGTTGTTGGCGTTGCCTACCAGCATCGCCAGCGCCATGGTTTCACCCAGCGCGCGACCCAAGCCGAGGACCAGAGAACCGAAAATGCCGGTGGCAGCGGAGGGCACCATCACCTTGAGAATCGCTTCCCAGTGGGTGGTTCCCATGCCGTAGGCGGCTTGCTTGGTTTTCATCGGTACGGCGGTGAGGGCGTCCTGCGAAACAGCAGCGATGGTTGGCAGAATCATGATCGCCAGTACCAGCGCCGCAGGAAGCAGTCCTGGGCCGCTCAACGACGTACTAAAAAAAGGTATCCAGCCTAGTTCGCTGTTCAACCATGCTGTGAGCGGTCGAATCGCCGGGATCACCACGTAAATCCCCCACAGCCCGTAGACCACGCTTGGGATGGCGGCGAGTAATTCAACGATGGTGCGAAACACAGCGGCTAGCTTGGCTGGCAAGAAGTCCTGGGTCAGAAAAATCGCCATGCTGACGCCGAAAACACCTGCGATCAACAGTGCGATCAGGGCGCTGTAAAGCGTGCCCCAAATAGCTGGCAGAATGCCGTACTTGCCTTGGTTGACGTCCCAGACGCTACCGAATATCACGTCAAAACCGTGTTTTTCCATACCTGGAAGGGCTTTGCGTCCCACCTCGAACACCAAGGCGAAGACCAACGCCAGAATCAGTACCACCCCTATTCGCGAAAGCGCGCGGAAAGTGCGATCAACCAGAAAGTCCTTCGCAGAGGGCGGTTGGCAGGCAGAGTCCGGGTTAACCGGTACGACAAATGGTGTGTTCATTGGCTAATTCCGGAGCAGGGGGGAAACTCACTCGGCATGGCTGAGCGCACATGCCGAGAGAGGCCTCACGAGCGTTACTGGATGTTGGCGGAAGCTTTGCGAACTTGTTCAACAACCGATTTCGGCAGTGGGATGTAGCCCATCGAGTCAGCAATTTTCTGACCTTCAGTCAGGCTGTACTCGACCATCTCACGCATGGCCTTGGCTTTAGCAGGGTTGTCGTTGTGCTTGCGGAAGATCATCCAGGTGTAGGAAGTGATCGGGTAGGACTTGGCGCCATCCGGATCTGGCAGCCAGGACACCAGGCTTTCCGGCATCTTCACAGCAGCCAGTGCTTCGGCACCGCTTTCGGCGTTAGGCACGACGTAGTGGCCGGCCTTGTTTTGCAGTTGAGCGAAATCAACTTTAGCCAGTTTGGCGAAGCCGTATTCGATGTAGCCAATCGCGCCTGGAGTCTGGCGTACGGTGGCGGTCACGCCATCGTTCTTCGGCGATTTGATGAACTTGTCGCTGGCTGGCCAGTTAACTGTGTTGCCTTCGCCCAGTTCCTTCTGGAACTCTGGGTTGATGGAGGCCAAGTGCTTGGTGAATACAGCGGTAGTGCCGCTGGAGTCAGCGCGCACAACTACAGTGATCGGCATATCCGGCAGTTTCAGGCCTGGGTTAGCGGCAGCGATCTGTGGATCGTTCCAGTTGGTGATCTTGCCCAAGAAGATGTTTGAGTACACATCACGTGGCAATTTCAGCTCTTTAGGATTGCCCGGCAGGTTAAAAGCCAGAACGATCTCACCGGCGGTCATTGGCAGCAGTTGCACGCCTTCTGCAACCTTGGCGATGTCTTCGTCTTTCATGGCCGAGTCACTGGCGGCGAAATCAACGGTTTTGTTCAAAAAGTCTTGTACACCCGCACCGCTGCCCTTGGACTGATAGTCCACGGTGACGCCAGGGGTTTTCTTGCTGAAATCCTTGAACCAAGTCAGGTAAATCGGAGCCGGGAAGCTGGCGCCGGAACCTGTCAAACGTACACTTTCAGCAGCAAAAGACATTGAGGTTGCACAAAGAGAAACCGCAACGGCCAGTGCAGCAGACTTCATTAAACTTTTCATCGAAGGAGTTCCGTGTGAGATCGGGCCCGAGAACTTTGCAACAATGATGTGACACTTTTATGAATGGCGAATATTCCTACAGGATCATCAGCGCCATGAATGGCCCTCGATCAGGGGCTTTCGCTCACTCAAACGAGCGGTTTACCTCACTCCTGTGCCTAATCCTAATGGTGGAATCTGCTGCTTTGATCGACGCCAGGGCGCCTTGGTGGGGCAGAGTCGAGTGACGGGGGAAGGGTGTAAAACCTAGGTCGGACAATTTACTAGGGGCTGTCGATGTCTTTTTGAGGGTTATGGGGTCATTTCCACTCAATTAATTCGATTGATCCGGCGCTCGCACAGTGACCGCTTGTATGACGTCAGATGCATGCCTAGCAGGGGTTGGTACGAAGCATATCAATCGGCTATTAGCCCATTTGTGTTAGTTATCCCGTACTTTTGCAATGATAGAGTCAGGCTTTAAGTGTGGCGCGGAGAAGTATTTATGTTTAGCAAACTGAGTCGGTTGTGTCTGGTTATAGCGATAGTTCCCGTTATTTTGGTTGTTAATGGGTGTCGTGTTATTGCTCAGGAACGATGGATGGGGAGATCTGATCAAGAGGCCTTGAATTTGTTTGGTAAGCCGTCTTCGGTCAAGAAGACGACGGGCATAAACGGAGAGGAACTTGTTGTTTTAACATGGGAAAAATCTTCAAGCTGGACAAACACAGAAGCGGCAGGCACTTCCATGGCGCATACGGGGAATGGGATGGTTTACACGGAATATTATCAAACGGTTGGTCATAGTTCTGACTGTACGATTGAAGCAGTCGTCAATAAGGCTGGATCTATTGTGGATTTCAAGATTGATAACGGACGTATTGTCAGTAATAAATGTAAGAACATACCGTATGTGCCGGGGTACATACCTCCGGGGTTTTAGGGGCGAAGGCGTCAGAAGCAGTAAGCCAGCGATTACGCCATCATCATCGTCGACTATGAAGTGGGCAACCACGCAACGGGCATCGCATACACCCCGATATTGTGGTTGGGCGGTGCCAGACTTGACACTCAGCGGGCATGACACCTATAAAAGCCGAGCGCCGTTACGAGAAAACCAGATCGCTATCCCCTCCTAACCTGTCGTATTACGCACCTAGGCCCATACCCATGGCGCCGAGAGCACCGTTAGGGCCTCCGTTGCAGGCCGTACATCCCACCATGAATATGACTAATGTTTCAGTGAAATCAATTCATTGTCCCTCATGCAATGGCTCAGCATAGAATGCGTCTTAACGAAAGACACTATCAATGCAGCTAATTAAAAAATAAAAAAATGCAGTAGGTAGTGTAAGTAAGGCCAGGGCTGGATCAGGCTATCTCAAAATTAAGGTGTCGGATAATCATGAGCGAAGATTTTACATTTACGATTAAGAGTATTTGTTTTGATGAGAATTATCAGCCCTCGGACAATACGCGGACTACCACCAACTTTGCCAATCTGGCGCGGGGGGAGAGTCGCCAAGAGAATTTGCGCAACACACTGACGATGATTGATAACCGTTTTAATGCGTTGGCGCACTGGGATAATCCTGAGGGCGATCGTTATGCTGTCGAACTTAACATTATTTCTGTCGAGATGGATGTTGCTGTCGAGAACAGTGGTGATGCCATCCCTTTGATTGAAATACTAAAGGCGACTATTGTTGATCGTAAAACCAATGAGCGCATTGACGGTGTTGTGGGGAACAATTTCTCCTCTTACGTCCGTGACTATGACTTTAGTGTTCTGTTGTTAGGTCACAACAAAGGCCGGGCTGAATTTAGCATTCCAGACGACTTTGGCGATCTGCACGGGAAACTGTTTAAGTGTTTTGTGAACTCAAGTGCCTACAAAGAGCATTTTAATAAACCGCCGGTGATATGCCTCAGCGTTTCGAGCGCGAAGGTCTATCAGCGCACTGAAAACCTGCATCCTGTATTGGGTGTTGAATACCAGCAAGATGAATACTCGTTGACGGATGACTATTTCGAGAAGATGGGCCTGAAGGTTCGTTATTTCATGCCTCCCAACAGTGTCGCGCCTTTGGCATTCTATTTTGCCGGTGATCTACTGGGCGATTACACCAATCTTGAACTCATTAGCACCATTAGCACGATGGATACGTTTCAAAAAATCTACCGGCCTGAAATTTACAATGCGAACTCTGCCGCTGGGAAATTTTATAAGCCAAGCTTGAAGCATCAGGATTATTCATTAACTCGAATTGTTTATGATCGAGAAGAGCGCAGCCAACTGGCTATCGAACAGGGACGGTTTGTTGAAGAGCACTTTATCAAGCCCTACCAAACGACGCTTGAACAGTGGTCCGCTAGTTACGCTCTCTGATTTATTAAAAATACCAGGCTATCTATTATGAAAAAGTTGTTACCGACCTCCACTGCTGGCAGCTTGCCTAAACCTTCTTGGCTAGCACAACCTGAGACACTTTGGTCGCCTTGGAAGTTGGAAGGCGAGGCGTTGATTGAGGGTAAGCACGATGCCTTGCTGTTGGCACTGCAAGAACAACAACACGCTGGGATTGATATTGTCAGTGACGGTGAGCAAACACGACAGCACTTCGTGACGACGTTTATTGAGCACCTTAGCGGCGTTGATTTTGAGAAACGAGAAACCGTTAGAATCCGTGATCGCTATGATGCGAGCGTACCGACGGTCGTGGGTGCTGTTACTCGGCAAAAGCCGGTGTTTGTTGACGATGCCAAATTTCTGCGTCAGCAAACCCAGCAACCCATTAAATGGGCTTTGCCAGGCCCTATGACGATGATCGATACGCTTTATGACAGCCATTATAAGAGTCGCGAAAAGCTGGCCTGGGAGTTCGCTAAAATCCTCAATCAGGAAGCCCTCGAGTTAGAAGCTGCCGGTGTAGATATTATTCAGTTTGATGAACCCGCCTTTAATGTGTTCTTTGATGAAGTGAATGATTGGGGAGTGGCAACCTTAGAAAGAGCCGTTCAAGGCCTTAAGTGTGAAACGGCTGTGCACATCTGCTATGGCTATGGCATCAAGGCCAATACCGATTGGAAAAAAACGCTGGGGTCAGAGTGGCGACAATATGAAGAAGCGTTCCCCAAGCTGCAAAAATCCAGTATCGATATCATCTCGCTGGAATGTCATAACTCTCATGTCCCCATGGACCTTATTGAACTGATCCGTGGTAAGAAAGTGATGGTCGGCGCTATTGATGTGGCATCGCATACCATCGAAACGCCCGAGGAAGTCGCTAACACTCTGCGCAAAGCACTTCAGTTTGTGGACGCTGACAAGCTCTATCCTTGCACCAACTGCGGCATGGCTCCACTGCCTCGCCGAGTGGCGAGAGGCAAGTTAAATGCGTTAAGTGCTGGTGCAGAAATCGTCCGCAGAGAACTGTTGAGTTAGTACCCAGTTGACGTCGTAAGAGGTGTCTAGGGAGCTGAAGCGGTCGGTGCACAATTATCGGGCTGCTTCAGGCCTTCCTTAGCCCTTTCGAGTTGCATCCCATGGTTAGGATTTCCTATGTCACATCTCAGTACGGCAATCGAGCCATTGAGCTTTCGCGAAGCGCTCGGGCATTACGCATCCGGTATCACGGTGATTACGTCACACCATGATGACGAGCCGATTGGTTTCACTTGCCAGTCGTTTTACAGCGTGTCGATGAGCCCGCCACTGGTGTCATTCAGTGTCATGTCCAGTTCCGCCAGTTATCCCAAAATTCGTCAGGCAGGTCGATTCGCGGTCAATATTCTGTCAGGTGAGCAGGTCAGTATTTCCAACCAGTTCGCCCGGCGAGGCGCGGACAAGTGGCACGGCGTCGAATGGCAGGCATCGCCGCTGGGTAATCCGATCATTGCCGGCAGTTTGCACTGGCTTGATTGCGAGATTCACGCCGAACACGCGGCAGGTGATCACCTGATCGTGATTGGAGAAGTGAAAGCGCTAAACCTGCAAGAAGCGGCTGCGACACAGCCATTGCTGTATTTCAAAGGGCAATATTGCAACCTCGCGGCACACTGCGCGGTGTGAGCGTTTACCTGCGCTGTCCTCTTTTACGCGTCAATCAATCGAGAGCTTTAGCCTGGCCGGGCGTCGATTTTTGCGGTTCGAACCATGCAGGCCAGGAACTGCGGTGCCTGTTATCTGCTTCTATGGCAGGAATCAACGTTTGCGCCAGTACGGGCAGCTGATGGGCAGATTTGGCAACCCGGTATTTGACACTGTGCACGCATTCCCGGTCGCCAAACTCGCAACGATTGAGCCGGGTACCGCCGCAAGGGCCGTTCGCCAAGCCTTTGGGGCATGTTTCGGGGCAGATGTAGAGAGTGTCCTGCAGGCGGCAAGTGCCGCAGGTATCACAACCGACCAGCGGCCGTTTTATCGCCCGCTCGACAGTATGCAGCGCATTCGCCGCCGCGCCGGTCTTCCAGATCGGCCGCGTCACGCTCCAGCCAAACGCTTGACTGAGCCATCCCGTGCGACTGAAAAACTGGCCATGCACCTTAGAGAGCAACGTGTATCGCAGGCGTTCGCGCCGGGTGGCGGTGACATTGGATTGCCCCATTTCCCAGGCATCGATTTGGGGAGCGAAGCCTACCTGGGGTGCCCCAGGCATCTGCCAACTTGCCTGCCATCGGTCGAGCCAATCGGTCATCGAGCTCGTACTGTCACGTTGCTCGGTAATCGCTTGCTCCAACGACAGCAGTTCGTCCAGCGTATGCAACCCGGACACATGAACACCGGCATAGCCCATCAATTGCAGGCCGACTATCTGTAACGCCAGACGCTCAAGGCTTCGCGCACTGGCGTAGGCCTTAGAAACCTGCTGCTCCCGTTCCAACAACGCACGCATGGACTCGGTAATCACAATACCGGGCACGCCCTGCAAAACGGCGGCGCGTTTGTCGGTCAATTCCATTACGCACGCTAGCATGGGTTTAACTCGCGACTGAGCGCGCATCCACGTCTGGGCCTCAATATGCTTGGCCGCGTCAAAACCCAGTTGCAGAGTCAGGAAGTCAGCACCCGCCAGAAGCTTTTTCTGCGCTTTCAAATACTGTGCACCGCCTTCTTCTTCGCGGTACTTAAATGGGTTCAAGGCAGCGCCCAACAGCCAGTCCGGGCAATGCTCACGGGCAATTTGCAGCGCGGGCACCGACTCCAGATAACGCACGGGTGCCTGACCAGGGTGATGGCCTGGCAAACGATCACCACTGAGCATCAACAATTGCTCCAAACCATGGGCCTTCATCACGTTCATCTGAAGCAGCAAATCTGCGCGCGAGCGATCCTTGCCTGAAAAATGCAGCAAGGATGAAGCCGGGTACCCCAATGCCCCAGCGCCTTCCAAAGGGCTCAAGTCCGAATGCAGGCCGACACGATCGGCGAAGGCGGGCAGCAACGGCCAGCCAGCCAAGTGCCCGCGTTGCACGATGTGCTCAAGCGCGGCCAAACGCGAAGGTGACTGTTGAGGAACGACCTCGAGCACACAGACGAAACGTCCATCGTTGAGTGCCTGTTTCATTGAACTCAAGACAGCTCGATTCCTTATCAATCAAAGGGGCACTGTTGTTGCGGACTCTTGGTGAGCGTGCGGAGCAACGACGGTGCGCTTGGCTGCGGTCAGGGTCGGGGCAGCATTACAGATGAACGCCTGATACCACGGGTTCGCGTGGCGCACAGGATAGCTTTGAGGGGGCAGCGTGTACATCGTTGGGGGCGAGCCGGCTGAGAGGTGGAGCGTTGGAGCACTTTTTGGGATGGGGGTATTTACGCTCCAATCCACGGCTGAAGCTGCGCACTGGGCTGTCCAATCCGTTGCGCAAGAGTTGAACGCTCGATGGCTAAGCCGGCTCGGCCAAAGATTTTCTCCTGCGGGTAAAGCAGCAAGTGGTCGGCGGACTTCGCTGCCCTCACACAACCCCGCAGGTCCCTTCTGATCGAGACTATTGGTATTCACACCCACTCCAGCTCCCGGCTCAGGCAGGACCGCTTGCCCGTGAGTGACGCATTCACAATTGCTGCAATGGATGGTCTTTAGCGTTTCCTTAGCGCCAACACGGGTTAGATCGAGAGGCTGCGGTCAAGCCAAGGTTTTAAAAATTGTTGAATACGTGGGGTGGCCGACTTCCCAAACAACCTCGCGGGGGGGCCAGCCTCGACGATTCGTCCCGCCTCCATAAACACGACATGGTCTGAGATTTTCGCTGCAAAGCTCATTTCATGAGTGACCATGACCATGGTCATTCCTTCGTGTGCAAGTTCACGAATCACGCTGAGTACTTCCTCGACCAGCTCGGGGTCCAGCGCCGAGGTGGGTTCGTCGAGGAGCATAACTTCTGGCTCGATAGCCAGTGCTCTGGCAATGCCGACTCGTTGCTGTTGGCCGCCACTCAGTTGCGCCGGATAGGCATCAACCTTGGCCGCCAAGCCAACGCGTTCCAAAGCAAGACCCGCCAGACGGTGCGCCTCGGTCTTGTTGATTTTTTTGGCCAACACCAGAGGGGCGGCGACATTTCCCAGCACGGTCATGTGGGGCCATAAGTTGAACTGTTGAAAGACCATAGAGACCGGGCGACGCACTTCTGCGATCACCGCTTCACTGTCTCGGTCCTGCGGGGTGCGGCCCTTGGAGTGATAACCCAGTAACTGGCCCTTGATCCAGACTTCACCTTCATCATAAGCCTCCAGAAAGTTGATGCAGCGCAGCAGGGTGGTTTTTCCGGAGCCGGAGGGGCCTATGAGTGAAACGATTTCGCCGCGCTTGACGTCTAGGTCAACACCTTTGAGGACGCGGACGGTGCCATATGACTTGCCGACGGCGCGCAACTGCAGAATGGGTAGGGTCATAGGGTTCTCTGGGGTGAGGTCAAAAGGGTTGCGCAGCCGCGTACTGCCAATGCAATAGTCTGGGCAAGTAGCCAATAGCACAGGATCAGCAGTGCGTAGGGGCCGACGTAGTCGTAGGTGGCAGACACGATTTCACCAGTGGTCATGGTTAGCTCAGGCAGCGTGATGACAGACGCCACGGCGCTTTCCTTGATAACCAGGACCGTCTGATTGCCTAACAGCGGCAGCGCGAAAATCAGCGCCTGGGGCATTTCGATATGACGCAGTGATTGCCAGCGGTTAATACCGAAGGCTTGCGCGGCTTCCAGATGCCCCGGCGCGATGCTGTTCCAGCCAGAACGAAAAATTTCCGCGAAATAGACCGACGAGTACAGCGCCAGGGATGCGACCGTTGCTTGAGTGGCACTCAGGGTGAGCCCAATCACTGGCAAACCGAAATAGACAATCATCAGTTGTGAAAAGTAGGGGGTTCCACGTATGAGCCATACCAGCAATCGATAGGGAATGCTCAACTGGCGGGGGTAGCAAATGCGCAAGACATTCAGGAGGAAGCCGATGGCCATACCAATGAATGCGGCGAGCAAGCTGACGCCAAGGGTCACCAACATCGCGTTGATATACCGCCAGAGCAATTCGATGTGTTCGGGGCTGACATTCATGACGGGGCTCCTTTACGACGCATCATGCGTTGTTCGAAGCAGTACCCGGCCAGCGATAATAACGAGGTAATGGCCAGGTAGAAGAGGGCCGTCAGGGTATAAACCTCCAGTGGCCGATAGCTGGACGAGGACAGTTGCTGGCCGACCCTCATTAGGTCGGTCACCGCGATCACCGAGACCACTGCGGAGGCTTTTACGATGTCGATCATCTCGCTGATGAGCGCCGGGAGCGTCAAGGCGACAACTTGCGGAATTTCAATGTGCCAAAGTCGCTGGCGGCGCGTCAGGTTGAAGGTTTGGGCCGCTTCGATTTGACCTTGCGGAATTGACTTGAAACCGGCGCGTAATATTTGCGACTGATAGGCCGCCGTATTCAGTGTCAAGCCGACGACAGCGACAACGATGCCGGGAAGGCTTAAACCCAGCGCCGACGGCAGGTAGTAGAGCACCAACAGTTGCGCGAGCACCGGTGTGCCTCGAAACACACTGATATAGGCTTTTATCGCCCAAACGATCGGACGACTGCCATGGGTCGATAGGGTATGAATCAGGATGCCGGCAAAGAACCCGCAGACAACGGCCACCCCCGATAACATTAGCGTTGTAAGTGCACCCTCATACAGTTGCGGTGCATAGGCCACGCATCGGGCGATAAGATCAGTCAGATTCATGTCGGCTACCTGATGGATGGAATGTGGGCTCAGGGCGTTACGCTGGCGGGAATGTCCATGGTGGTACCGAACCATTTCGTCTGCAGTTGCGTGAGCGTGCCATTGGCCGCTGCGCGAGCAATGCCGTCGTTGAACAACTTAACGAGGGTTTCACTGTCGGCATCCTTGCGGGCCGCCCAAGCGAAGTAGCTTTGTTCGCCGATTGAGCCAGGGAGCACTTTGAATAGACCTGGGCGCGACTTGAGCAGTGGGCCGAGGTTGGCTATAGATTGCGCGACTGCGTCGAGTCGCCCAGAGGCAAGGTCGGCATAGGCTTCGTCGAAGCTTACGTATTGCTTGATGGCTTTGAAGCCCGGCGTGCCGCTGTCCTTCAGTTGCTTGTCGAGTGCGATCAAGGCTTGCAACTGCACCGAACCGCTTTGCGAGCCCACGGTTTTATTGTTGAGGTCGGCTATTGCGTTAAGCGCGCCATCTCGCTCCTTGACGAGTAACCCAGTCATGGAAATGGCCACCGGCGAGGTAAATGAAAAGTGGCTGGCACGTTCCTTATTGATGGTGATGGCAGTCACCACGATATCGAAAGCCTTGGTGTCCAGGCCGGGCAACAAGCCCTGGAACGGCAGGTCCAGTTGCCGAACATTGACATCCGGTAACTGCGTCATGACGAGGCGCATCAGGTCGGCGTTGTAGCCGACAATTTTGCCGTTTTCAATGAATTCGAACGGGGCGTAACGGGCTTCTGTGGCGATCACAATTTCTTTCTTGGCTTTGATGCGATCAAGCAGGTCGGGTGTTTGTGCATAGCTTTGGATGCTGAGGCCCAGGCCAATGGCGCCCACCAAAGAGAGAGCGGTTACACGAAGGAAAGTTTTCATAAATGCTCCATGAGTAATGTAAAAACACGTAGTTGCTAACGTCATAGCAATGAATGCGTTACGCCATGCTTGGGCGCCGTTTAGCGCGCGCTCCGGGAGGCGAGGCTGTCAGCGAGCACACACAAAATTTCGAACAATAATGTGGCGGCGACCAGGGCGGTATTGCCGCTGGTGTCGAACGGCGGGGAGACCTCGACAACATCACCACCAATCAGGTTCAGGCCCCTGAGCCCGCGAATAAGGTGTTGTGCTTGCAGGGTTGTCAGCCCTCCGATTTCGGGGGTTCCAGTACCGGGGGCGTAGACAGGATCTAAGGCGTCAACATCGAATGACACATAGGTCTGACCGTCTCCGACGACTCTTCGGGCTTCTTTGATTACGTTCTCGACGCCCATGCTCTGGAACTCATCGATGTCGATGATGCGGATACCTTGCCGAGCCCCCCAGTCGTTATCGGCATCGCTGTACAGCGCGCCGCGAATACCGATTTGCACCGTTCGCTTAGGGTCCAGCAAGCCTTCTTCAATTGCTCTTCTGAACGGGGTGCCATGGGTGTATTTGCAGTCACCGAAATAGCGGTCCCAAGTATCAGTGTGGGCATCGAAGTGCACCATGCCGATGGGGCCGTCCTTTGCGAGGGCTCTCATAATTGGCAAGGTGACAAGGTGGTCGCCACCTACGGACAGAGGCGCAATGCCGGCTTTCACGACTTGGTCGTAGAAACTGGCAATGCGATTAAGTGAGTCCACCAGGTCAATCGGGTTAACCGGGGTGTCACCCAAGTCAGCACAGGCACACAGCGAGAACGGGTTGATCCCGCTGGCCCGGTTGATATTGCGCACCATGGTCGAAATGTCTCGGACTTGCCGTGGGCCATGTCGAGCACCGGGGCGGTTGGTGGTCCCGCCATCCCACGGCACACCGATCAAACCGATGTCAACTTCGTGGATGCGAGGGTCCGTCAACTCTGTATAGGGTAAGCGCATCAATGTGGCGATACCGGCGTAGCGGGGGATCACAGTCCCGGTTGCGGGTGCAAATGGCTTCTCTTGCATGGAAACTCCTAGGCGATGTCTTCAAGCGCTGAGGGAGCCGGTGCCCCACTCGTGGTGAGCAACAATGCAAGTTGTCGACCAAGCTGTGGTGCCAGATGAGAGTTTCGATAGAGCCAGTGCATGGGCCAGCAGTACTGTGGGTTTGGCGTAGATGAGGTAATGACAGCCCGATGTGTAGGCCTGTAGACGTCATGTTTATGCGCCCGTTCGAGGGTGGGGCTAGAGGTGCGGCGCACCAATGCGGGGCGTCAACAGGTCCATCAGGAGGCGTTCCCGGAAAGGGCGGCCGGTTGCAGTCCGAGTAACGCGAGTGGCTGACGATTAAACAGACGCCTATGGTCAACCATTCGCTGTTTATTTCGGTCAGCAACCAGATACCGCAGGGCACACCACAAGCGGCGGCAATCAACAGGCGTTTGAGTTGCGGGTAGTTGGCTTGTGGCAGGCGCCGCGCAAGAGCATCAGGCTATATGCGGCACACTTGGTTACTGCCTAAGGCTGCGATCTGCTTTGATGGACAGTCGCAGTCTTTTGGCAGTGTTTACAGATTCGCGGTGGACTCAACCTGCACGTTGCATTTCATCTCTCGCCAAGCATCTCCCAGCGCCGAAATTCCCGGCTCGATCAACGCCTCTGCAATCGCTCCAAACCCCAGCCTGAAATGGTATTGCGGGCGTTCGCGTCCTAAGAAATGGATATCCCCCGGCTCGATCAATACGCCGCGTTTGGCCACCAAACGTTGTAACACCCACGCATCCAGTTCTGCTGGGCAGGTCACCCACACAGACGAGCCGCCGGCCATGCCACTGGCGTGAAAATCAGGCAAATACTCGGCCAGTGCACGGCTTATCAATCGCCACTTGCGCGCTAAACTATCCCGCTGCCGACGGGCATGGGCATCGTAGTGTCCCATCGACAGGAACAGCGCCAGCGTGCGCTGATTGTTAGACGGGGGATGACGGTAGATGTAACGCCGTAACGCCCGCAGTTCGTGAATCAGCACCGGATCTGCCGCAATAAATCCCAGACGCAGCCCAGGCAGTAAGGTTTTGGTCAGGCTGCCTAGGTAGATGACTCGACCGCTGTCATCGAAACTCTTCAACGAGGGGTGGTTGTTCCCCAAATAGTTTTGTTCACTTTCGTAATCGTCCTCGATCACTAAGAAGTCCCGCTCTCGTGCGCAGGCTAGCAATTCCAAGCGGCGATACACCGGCATCGTCACACCCGTAGGCGATTGATGGCTAGGCGTGCAAAACAACATTTCACAGCCATTGAGTTGCTCGTCCACGACGAGACCTTGACCGTCGATGCGCAAGGGCCTTAACTCGCAACCAATCAAGTCGAAAATGTTGCGAGCGTCTACGTAGCCAGGGTCTTCCAGACCCACGATGAGCCCGGGTCGTCCCAACAGTTGTGCGAGCATGTATAGCGAGTTTTGTGTTCCGATGGTCACCAGAATTTCTTCCGGCCTAGCCTTTATTCCGCGCTTGGGCAGCACACGTTGAATGATCTGTTCCACTAGCAGCGGATCATCCAGCGTCACCTGATCGTCGACCCAAGAACGCATGTGCGCCCCCATGGCCGCGATGCGTGCGCAGTCGCGCCATCGCGCTGCGGTTTGTTCGTCTGCTTCAATTTGCCCATATATAAATGGATAACGGTACTCACGCCAATTGCGCGGTTTGACTATCGCGAGCATCTGCGCCGATTCCGTTTGCATTCGACTTTCCCAGTTCGGGGCATGATCCGGCCGGTCGAACAGCTTCTGACTGGAAGGACGCAGACTGATGTTCAGTTGCTGACGCAGGAATTTCTCGTTGATGAAGTAACCCCGTCGTTCGGATGGAGTCAGATAACCGTCCTGCGCAAGCTGCTCATAAACCAGAACCACGGTGTTACGCGATACCTTCAGCAATTTGCTGAGTTTGCGCGATGACGGCATCACCTCGCTGGGCAGCATCGCGCCATCAAAAATCGCGTTGAGCAGTCGCTCGCGCAATTGTTCCTGCAAGCCCCTGCCTGCTTCGAAAGGATGAAAATAGCGCTCCAACATAGTCCGGGCTCCAGCTTTGGCGCACCCTAATGACGCACCGAAAACGCTACGGGCCTTGTTGCGCAAGGGGGTGAAACCCGCTGGCACTAAAGGCCGTAGCAACTGGATCTCAAGCAAGCTTCGAGCCGACGTTTAGGTCGCATCGCGGGGCGCTATATCAAAGAGTTCAGCAGCGAAAACGCTGCCTCGTCGATTGCGAGCTAATGGCGACTCAAACGCCTCACAAAGACAGGACGTTGGTCTTCCAACTCATTGACGAGTCGCTTTAGTCCAGGGTAATACCCCCATTTCTAATACACGTCAGAAATAGAGGTCAGGCCACTAGGGCCAGCTTCTGTTTAGGGGTGATGCCGCTGAAGGCCATATTCGGGCGTTCGTGATTACATGTCCAGATCCAGTGCGTGCCGTAATCCTGAACCTCCGCTATTGATTCAAACAGATAATGATCCAGCCAGTCGTAACGCATCGTGCGGTTGTAGCGTTCGATATAGGTGTTTTGCTGCGGGTTACCCGGTTGAAGATATTCCAAACGGATACCCATTTTCTCGGCCCAGCCAGTAAGTTTGGCACTGATGAATTCGGGGTCGTTATTACTGCGGATTACTTGCGGTTTCCCGTGCCATTCCATGACCTGATCCAGTGCCTGTACTACACGCTCAGCCGGAAGCGACAAATCAATATCCATGCTCAAGGCTTCCCGGTTGAAGTCATCAATCAGATTGAAAACCCGAAAGCTGCGTCCGTCCGACAACTGGTCGTGCATAAAGTCCATCGACCAGCACTGGTTGCTGGCTTGCGGAACAGCCAGTGGCTCGGGCTTATCGCGCACGATACGCTTGCGCGGCTTGATCCTCAGGTTTAGCTCCAGCTCGCGGTATATCCGGTACACGCGCTTGTGGTTCCAGCGGTAGCTTTTGACGTTGCGCAGGTACAGAAAGCATAAGTCGAAGCCCCAGTTTCGCTGGTTATGTGTCAGGCGAATTAAATGATCGGCAATCTCGGCGTTTTCAGACGCCTGGCGTGGCTGATAGCGATAGCTGTTGATGCTGACCACGAAGGCCAGGCATGCCAGCCTGATGCTACACCGACCGTAACGAACCACTTCCTGCGCCATCTCTTGTAGTAGAGATGGCGTCACCACTTTTTTGCCATGGCTTCCTAGATAATTTTGGCTTTGAGGCGCTCTTCGGCGTACATTTTTTAAGCCGTCGGTTCTCTTCCTCTAGCTCGCGCAAACGGGCCATCAGCGAGGCGTCCATGCTACTGAACTTGATGCGCCACTTATAGAACGTGTCCGAACTGATGCCATGCTCACGACATAGCTCTGGCGCAGGTATTCCAGCCTCAGCTTGCTTGGGGATGGCCATGATTTGACTGTCTGAAAAACGCGATGTTTTCACGCAAAATTTCCTTGATCTGGTCAGGAGAAATTCTACTTGTGATGCATACTTTTTCAGGAAGGATTACCGCATCTCATGGGCGCTCTGGCTGTGCGAGGCGAGCGTACCGATTCACGATGATATCTGTGCAATTCTGCACGAAGTGCTATGAGGATCGTCAGCGAGGCTTCGGCAGCATTAGGGGAGTCGCGAAGCGGCACGACCTGTAGATACGCGTAGAGCTGCACTGTGTGTATGCCGCTGTTAGACTTCAGTCGACTTTAAACGACTATGGCAGCTTGAGCGTAACTACCATGAATACTGAGCCTTGGGTCACTGGCGAGCAGGTCACACTTCATGTGGGTGTGGCTAAGGATACGGTCTATCGCTGGTGTGAGCGGCGGGGCATACCGGCTCAGCGCATTGGTAGGCTCTGGAAATTCAAGCTGTCAGAAGTAGATGGCTGGGTTTGTACTGGAGAGGCCGACTCATTGGCTTCTCTGTCAGGCCCTTCCGCTGCCTACAAGGAATGATTGATGAACATCCAGCAACTTGAAAATGAACTGTGGGAAGCAGCAGATCAACTGCGTGCTAATTCCAAGCTCACAGCATCTGAATATTCAATGCCTGTGCTCGGGCTGATTTTTCTGCGCCATGCGGATAACCGCTTCAAGGCCTATCTTCCTGAAATTGAGGATGGCATTCACCCAAAGATGCCTCCAACCCAACGTGAGAAACTTATCAAGTTGGGCTTCCAAGGAAAGGCGGCTATTTATCTGCCAGAGGAGGCACGATTTGATCGTATCGTCAGTTTGCCTCAGGGGGCTAACGTAGGCGAAGCCATCGATATTGCAATGGATGTCATCGAGGCTGAGTATGAAGTGCTCAAAGGGGCATTGCCGCGTGGCTACACTGCTTTTGAACCAGACCTGTTAGCGGATTTGGTCAAAATCTTTGACCGTCCTGCGATTAAGTCGGCTAGGGGGGATGTGTTTGGCCGTATCTACGAGTATTTCCTCAACAAGTTCGCGATGAGCGGTGCGCAGGAAGGTGGTGAGTTTTTCACGCCACCGTCACTGGTGCGGATGATCGTTAACGTGATCGAGCCTGATCATGGCTTGGTGCTGGATCCGGCATGTGGATCTGCTGGCATGTTTGTGCAGAGCGGCCACTTCATCGAAGACGTGCGCCATGAAGTGGTCAACGACGCCGTTACGTTCCACGGTCAGGAAAAGAGTGAGACCAACACCAAGCTGGCGCGTATGAACTTGGTGGTGCACGGGCTGGATGCTTCCAACATCCGTCAAGGCAACACCTTTTATGATCAGGCAGAACACTTAGTTGGACAGTGCAACTTCGTGATGGCCAATCCGCCATTCAACGTGGATGGTGTTGATACCAAGAAAGTAGCCGCCCAGGACGACCCCCTAGGTCGTCTGCCTTTTGGCCTGCCCGGTACTAATGCCAAGACGGGAGCCATTAGTAACGCCAACAGTTTATGGATTCAGTACTTTTACTCCTATTTGAACAAAACAGGACGCGCCGGTTTCGTCATGGCATCCAGTGCATCGGATGCGGGAAACAAGGATAGGGAGATCCGAGAGAAACTGGTTAAGACCGGTCATGTCGACGTGATGATGGCTATCGGCAACAAGTTCTTCTACACCCGTAGTTTGCCATGCACCTTGTGGTTCTTCGATAAGGGGAAGCCTCAACACCTGCAAGATCAGGTATTGATGATCGACGCACGCAATGTGTACCACGTTGTCTCTGCGCGTTCGCATGTGTTTACCGAAGAGCAACTGGCCAATCTCAATGCCATTGTCTGGCTGTATCGTGGTGAGCAAGAGAAGTTTGTTGCGCAGGTAGGGCGCTATCAGCGTCAGGTGGACGACTGGTTGGCGTCATTGCCCGAGCGCATTCTTGCCGATAACGCTGCTGTGAAGGATCTGGCGGCTAAGCTTTCTGTTTTTGCTGAAGATGCAACTTTGGTAGAGCTGAATGCTAACCAACGGGAAGACGACCAGATCACACAGGCGGCGTTAGACTCATTAAGGTCCGAGCTTACGACAGCGTGTGCTGATAAGGCAGCAGATGAGGCTATCGTTGTAACACTGGAGGCATGCTTGCAGGCCCGTAGTGCTATCGCTACAGCAGATATGACCGAGCACGATAGCCAGGTAGTGTTGCAATCTAAGTTGGATGCGTTGGCCCCCTTGCTTAAGGCAACGGCCAAGGTACTGGAAGTCCGGCATAAACAGTGGCTCAAATTGCTAGATACGGTTGAGAAGTCTTTTCGTGGCCGACTCTCGAATGTCTTTGATGGCAAAGCCAATCGTGAAGCTAAGCGTGCGTTATTGGCTGCTGACACTAAAAAGAACGAAGCTCCTACTGTTCGTGATGCGTTGCTAGAGGCGCTGAAGCAGGCTGTGTACTTTATCCACCAGGGGCATTGGCTGCATAGCCGCTTTCCAGACGGTACGTTTGAGAACGTGCCCGGTTTGTGCAGGGCGGTACCTATAGATGGTGAAAATAGCATTGCTGCCAATGACTACTCGCTGACTCCTGTACGCTATGTGGGTGTGGCTCCGGGCAGTGCGGAAGACGATGAGAACTTTGCGGAGATGCTGCGTGAGATTCACGAAGAGCTCACAGAGCTGAATGAAAAGGCGGAAGTGTTGGCTAATCGGATCGCAAGCAATTTTGGGGAGTTGATGGGATGACGGTCGGTTCTACTAGTTGGATCACCATCTCTGCGGAGGAGTTTTGTTTGTCCGTACGAGACGGCACTCATGATTCGCCAAAGTTTGTAGAGCAGGGTCATCCGCTTGTCACCTCGAAGAATATTAAACGCGGAAAAATTGATCTGAGCACAGCGTCTCTGATCTCAGTAACGGATTTCGACGAAATTAATCGACGAAGCAAAGTGGATCGGTGGGATGTCTTGTTCTCGATGATTGGCACGGTCGGAGAGGTGTGTCTTGTTGATACGCCTAATATCAATTTCGCGATCAAGAATGTTGGGCTCTTTAAGTGTGCGAGTGAAGAAGATGGTCGTTGGCTTTCGCTGTGGCTCAGATCGCCAGCCGCTAAAGCTCAAGTGGCCGAGCGTCTCCGAGGCTCAAGCCAACAATACATCCCGCTCGGAGAGCTGCGGAAACTACCGATTCCCGCTCCCGCAGATCGAATTGAAAAGCTACAAATAGTTACGGCGGCCCAGGTCTACGATGATCTGATCACCACCAACCAGAGGCGCATAGCGCTGCTAGAGCATTCTGCTCATCTCCTCTACCGAGAGTGGTTCAGGTACCTCCGATATCCCGGCCATGAGTCTGTGCCTGTGAAGGATGGGGTTCCAGAGGGGTGGAAACTGCAACCATTGAGCGACATTTTAACGCTCAATTACGGTAAGTCATTGAAAGCTACCGATCGTAAAGATGGGCGTGTGCCCGTTTATGGGTCCAGCGGAATCATTGGGAGCCATAATCAAGCTTTGGTGGGCGCAGGTGCAATAATTGTCGGACGCAAAGGGAATGTGGGAAGTTTGTATTTTTCGCATGAGCCGTGCTTCCCCATCGATACGGTATTTTTCATCTCGCCAGAGAAGTCGTCGTATCGCTTGTTTCTGGCTTTGCATCAACTGAACTTCATTAGTAGTGATGCTGCTGTTCCTGGGCTCAATCGAGCTTACGCCCATTCGCAACCAATACTATTGCCGAGTGAGGATTTGCAGGCGAGATTCGAGGATTTAGCTGCACCATTCTTCGAGCAGATTCATGGGTTATCTAGGTACAACAGCCAGCTTACTCAAGCACGTGATCTTCTGATCCCCAGGCTGATGTCTGGACAACTTGACGTCAGCAGGATCCCATTGCCTGAGGAGGAGATCGCATGATCTGCCACGGTGCGTGTGCTGCGCCCGGTGTGCGCGTTTGTGCGACGAGGATTTAGCTGCACGCTTTAGGGCTGCGACTCATGATGGCTTACGGAATTTTGAGAGTCGAGAAAGCAAAAAATTTGTGCTTGGGCAGTGAAGTAACGCTCTTCCAAATTTGACAGCGAGCAAGCCTTGTCGCTTCCGGCTTACAACAGCCGTATTGCTGACGGCTTTATAAGAGGAGCCCAGAGTGCAGGTACTTGCCGCTGGGGTGTAGGGGAGGGAAACCGATGGCCAAGAAAGACTACTCCGAAGATTTGCTGATTCAGGCTCCGACAGCTGAGTTCCTAGAAAATGAGCTGGGTTGGATAAGTGTCTTCGCGCAAGATGAAGGTGGCTTTGGGCCGAATAGCCTTCTTGGCCGCTCATCGGACAATGAGGTGGTGTTGACCCGAGAGGTTTTGGCTGCGCTCGAACGTTTGAATCCTGGTTTGCCGGGGGAAGCCTATCGCCAGGCGCTAACGCGGATCGTCCAGGACGATGTCACCAAAACTCTGATCGCTCACAACGAAGAAAAGTACAAACTGCTACGCGATGGCGTGCCAGTGAACTATCGTGACGCAACTGGCCGCTTGGTTGATAAGCGTTTGCGGCTGATTGACTTCAATGAAACAACCAACAACCGCTATCTCGCTGTACGCGAGCTCTGGGTACGGGGCAAACTATGGCTGCGTCGTCCGGACATCATTGGCTTTGTGAACGGGCTGCCCTTGGTATTCATCGAGCTCAAACGTTTTGAGGCGCACATCGATAGCGCCTACAAGAAGAACTATGCCGACTACCTAGACACGATCCCACACCTATTCCATTGGAATGCGTTGGTAGTCATCTCTAATGGCCACGATGCGCAGTACGGCTCAATCACCTCAACCAAAGAGCACTTCTATCGCTGGAAGCGTCTTGATGAGGATGATCCGGAGCCCAATAAAGATCAGCCCCTGCTGCCCATTCTTCTGGCCGGCATGCTGCATCAGCAGCGCCTCATGGACATCGTCGAAAACTTTGTGTTGTTCGATTCCAGTGAGGGCAGCACGAACAAGATAGTGGCCCGTAATCACCAATACCTCGGTGTGAATTGTGTTATTGATCGGCTGACTTCCACCGATCCTCAAGTCCAGACCGAAGTCATAGCTGGGCAACTTGGTGTGTTCTGGCACACACAAGGATCAGGAAAGTCGTATTCAATGGTGTTTCTAACCGAGAAGATTCACCGCAAGATTTCCAGCAGTTACACCTTTGTGATCATCACTGATCGTACTGAGTTGGACGACCAGATTGCATCGACCTATACCAACTGCGGACGAGCCAACAGCAAGACCGACCAGGCTAAAAATGGCGAAGCCCTGCGCAAAATGTTGCGTGATCAGAACCGCCGCTATGTATTCAGCCTGATCCAGAAATATCGGGAGCGGATCATCGAGGCTTACTCGGAACGTGATGACATCATTGTCATCAGTGACGAGGCGCACCGGAGTCAGTACGGGCGTTTGGCATTGAATATGCGCAAGGGGCTACCGCGTGCCAAGTTCCTCGGCTTTACCGGTACGCCGCTGATTGACTCGGGCGAGACGCAGCTGACTCGCGAGGTGTTCGGTGAGTACGTGTCGATCTACGACTTTCAACGTGCCGTGGCCGATGGCGCGACCTTACCTCTGTTTTACGAGAACGCTGGCGAGAAGTTGAAGATCATCGACCCTACGGTAAGTGAACGTATTGCTGACCACATTGAAGCTGCCAAGCAGGCTGCAACAATCGATGACCCGTGGAGCGACGAGAAAGAAGAAAAACTTTATCGTGAGTTGGCGCGGGACTACCCAATCCTGACTTCTCCTACGCGGTTGGATAAGGTTGCGCAGGATTTCGTAGATCATTTCCATCAGCGCTGGCGCGTTGTGGAAAACGGCGGCGGCAAAGCCATGATGGTGTGCCTCGACAAAATTACCTGCGTAAAGATGCACGATCTGGTTGTTGCTAAGTGGCAGAAGAAAGCTTCGCAACTAGACGCTGCGGTGGCTGCCGAAGAGGCCTTGTTTGCAGCCAAGGGCAAGACACCTACTAACCTGCTCAAGCAACGGCGTGAGCAGGTAGAGTGGATGAAGGCAACCGAGTGCTGCGTAGTAGTGTCCCAGGAGCAGGGTGAGGTAGCTCAGTTCGCTAAGTGGAAGAACTTCTGCGACCAGCCTTTGGACATCACGCCGCACCGCGAGAAAATGGTCAAGCGCGATCTGGAAAAAGAATTCAAGAAGGCCGATAACCCGTTCCGTATTGCTATCGTTTGCGCCATGTGGCTGACCGGTTTCGATGTGAAGTGTCTAGCCACGTTGTATCTGGATAAACCGATGCAGGGTCACACGTTGATGCAAGCTATTGCTCGCGTCAATCGCGTGGGAGGCGGTAAGAAGCACGGGCTTATTATCGATTACAACGGCATGATCAAGAGCCTGCGCCGTGCGTTGGCCACCTTTGCGCAAGGAGACCGGGTCGGAACGGGGAAGGGCGAAGGTGAGGAGGATACGGTGCGCGACGATACCGTCGCTCTGGCTGAATACGCCAACAGCCTAAAGGCCGCACGTGATTTCTTGACTGATCTGGGTTTTGATCTCGATGAGTTGATCCAGGCACGCGGATTCGACAAGCAACAGCAAATTTTGGTGGCAGTGAATCAGCTTTGTGAGAGCGACGAGCGTCGCAAGACCTATCAGGTTATCGTCGAAGATGCTCAGGCTCGACACCGGGCCTTATTCCCACACCCTGGGTTATTCGGCTTCGATGCTGAGGAAAGTGCGCTTACAGCTATATATAACAAGCTGCAGGATGCTCGTGTTACACCAGACGTGAGTACTCTACTGCAGGATTTATATGATGTGGTAGATGTAGCTGTTGCCACTGAGGTGCTAGCCGTCAAGGAGTCACGATCTCGCTACGACCTCTCGAATGTGGATTTTTCGCGGCTGCGTGCTGAGTTTGAGAAAACACCATTCAAGAACATTGTTGCGATGAACCTGATGGAGAAAATTGAAGAGCGCCTTGCAGCCATGGTGGCGCGGAATCCAACTCGGGTGGATCTATACGAGCGATATCAGGAAATCGTGCTGGCGTACAATAAAGACAAGGATTCCGCTGAAATCCAGAAGGTGATGGATGATCTTTTTTCCTTCAACGACACATGCTCTGACGAGGAAAAGCGCTATCTGCGTGAGGAATTGGAAAGTGAGGATCAGTTGGCGGTATTCGATCTGCTGCAGAAAGAGTCGCTCAGCAAGGGCGATCGCTATGCCATAAAAAAAGCTGCAAAGGAGTTGCTGGATAAATTGACTGGCGGGAAACTGCAGATCGACCGCTGGCGAGAGAAGGCTGCCGCTCAGGCACAAGTCAAAGCCGAGATTATTAGGCATCTGTGGGCGAACCTTCCCTTGGATACTTATGATGCGGATGAGATTGATCTCAAGGCGAGTGCAGTTTTTTCACATATCTACACCTCCGCTATCGGAGACGAGACCAAGGTGTATCACTGACCGTTATTTGATTAGGTATGCCCAAGAAAATTAAGCCGTAGATAGTCAAGAGGGAGGCTTAGCCTCTCTCTTGACTTATAAGATCACCTCTTACAATCGAAGATCTTGCCGATCTGCTCGCAGAACTGCGATCAGAAGCTGATGGACATGCGGGAGAGTTGGCGGCAGCGCTTACAGCAAGTCGTCGGGCCGGATTTGCCCTGGACCTGCCCCCCGTATTCACTGGATTCCAGGCACAAAAAAAGACGTCCGTGGACGTCTTTAGATGTTGAAGTGGTGGGCCGGGGCCGTTTGAACCTGATCATTAACTATCTGTATTTATTGGTTTTTTTGTTTGATCGTTTTTTGGGGGATACACCAGGGGATACATCGTGCTTGCTGCTGGGCCATTTTTGCCCGCTTTTCGCCCTTGGCGAGCAGCCCAAAAATCACGACGCCGGTTCAACCCCACAGTTAGGGATTCCAACCAGATTGTCTTGGGGCGCGTTGCATAGGCGCCATTGTTTGGGCTGCCACTTATAGAACTTTCGCCCTGCAGAGTGGCTAGAATGAGTAGAGCCATGAGCCGAACCGATGCCCGAAAGCATTCACTAGCGCGCCCACTATCGACACCACAATACCGACTGCAACATTGCTGCCGAGGCGAGGCTCCTCAGGGGTAGTCGTTACCGGCCGATCCGAGATAGTTTCTTTTGCTTGGTCGGTTCGTGAGAAATGAAGACCCCAGCCCGAATGTTGCCAAGTTCGCCCTGCGGCGGTATGGTTCGCCCGTCGCTGCAAATTCAGCGATTCGGGTTTGGTCACTCGATAAAGCAAAAGGCGCACAAGCGCCCCATAAGAACGCAGGCGCTTTTTTTGTGCCCGTCGTTTCGAGTTATGGCGGCTGTGTGTGGGAGGCGTACGCGCCTGCCGGGTTCCTTTTGCCCCGGTTGACCAACCTGCATACAGTCCGCCTCCATTCGTTTGGTCACGAAGGTGGCGGCTCCCCAGCAAAAGGAGCTGTACCCATGCAACATGACGCCCGCCCAATCATTGACAGTTTTGTCAGGCAATCCCAGGAGCCAACTATGAGCAAGAAAACGTTAATCAGTGCGGTTCTACTGGAGACGGATCGTGCCTGGGGGGACGATGGCTTTGGGGGCGAGCCTGATGAGTATGCTTGGCTTGCTGTGACGTTTGGCATCACTTATGACCAAGATGTGCAATGGCAGCTCATTCTGGATCACGCTTGCGATTGTCTGGAGGATGATGACCTCGAGGACGAAGAGTTGATGTCATTTCTAGCGAATGACGACGCTGTGATGCGTTTTCTCAATACATTCCTTGAAATGTACCAACGCTCATCAGCGGTATTTCCTCGTTCAGCATATTGATGACCTATCCCAGCCACACGGGTGGCAAAGTCGACGCGGTGGACGTTGTGATCCGCGAGAAAAAAGACAGGTGCCATTACTGGCACCATTTCAAATTGCGCGACAAAACTTAGCGCTAGAAACACAAAACCCCAGCAAGGCCGGGGTCTGTGGGGGTTGTTAAAGGTGCCTTCTGACGCCGATACCAGCCCCACTCAGCCGGCGTTAAGCAGTCAAACCTACTTTTCGCAACGACTTCAATTTACGCCTGATCAGAAAACTTGTCGAATGACTGCTGATTTATCGAGCACCGCCCTTACAGCAAAGCTGCCAGAAGGCGCTCGTTATCGCCTGCGCCTATGCGTTAGCACCTGCTCTAAAGGTATTGTCTCTGAGCGACCGGCCCGAATATCAGCCAGGCGCCGCTCAGCAATACTCAAATCTTCAATATCGTCGAGATGCAGCTCAATGGCTTGGGTGACGTAAAAGGCTGCGGACCTGCCAGTGGCTTGAGCGAGTTTTTGAAGGCGTTCTTCAAGATCAGGTGGCAATTGAACCGTAAGCATTGATGAGCTCCTGAGCTAACCATTACGCGAGTGTAGCAAAAGGCTGATTCCTCTCGGTCTATTTACGGTTGTCTCGGTGCTCGGGGTGAGTCGCCTCATGCAGATTATCGGCGCGGAATCGATGTCCTCTCCACTAGCTCCAGCAGCCCTGACAAGCCCATCCTGCCAATCTCCAACTGCAAACTGTAACTCTCCACGATTTTGCCACCCAGCTTGTTGAGCGCATGTTCAAGCAGCTGATAATGATGGTTGTGCTGATCCTCGTTTTGCCATTCACTGAGCATGTCTCGAGGAATAGGAGCAGAGGTAGAGACTGCTTGGGGGATGAAATATGGATAGAAAGTTTCGCTATCGATATCTAGGCCTGCTTCAGCAGCCACGGAAGCAAAGTTCATGGACATCGAGCGAGGCCGGTGCACAATCCATTTTGGAGCGTGTAGGACGTTTGCATCGATGAGCAGTTTGACTGGAGAAGCCTCGATATAGCTCTCTAGGTTAACAGGAATGAGATAGAGGTCGGGGCGGAAGCGGCCTAAGAAGCCCTTAGGATCTGGCTTGGGGGGCGCGTTGGTATCAGGCGCGGAGGGCCATATGAATGAGTCCTTTGCGAGCCTGTTGGACACGTCCACAAACACAATTTCCCCACGCGATGGGCGATATCCAAGGATCTTTTCTGGGCTCAAATCGGGACATTCAATCCGCAGTGGTTCGAGAAGCATTGGGACTATCTCAGCACCGTGCCGAGCTTCTTCATATTCAGCGTGAAGGTACTTTGTCTTCATGTGCAGTGACTTTGCGGTTGCGGCCAAATTCATGCATAGACTGGTCACGCCAGTGCCACCTTTCGGGTTGACCACTGCGATGATGAGCCCGTCCTTGGGCAGTTCAACCATCGGCTCGATGTTCTTGATGACCTTCGAACGTACTAGTTCTGTGATCCATCCCATTAGGAAAGGATCAACAGGGTTTGTACCGTTTAACCAACGACTGATCGTTTCAGGTGCAGTCCGCTTTTCATCTTCTCGCAACGCAGTGACCCGTTCTGCTAACGCCACGCCTGTCAGGTCGAGGTATTGCATCGCTTGTTTTAGAAGAGCCGCATTTGTCATGACATGATTCTCGGTCAATTGATGGCGCTGATAGATTGACCATAGATCAAGCTCCGTAGAGCGCAAGCTGATATGCCGGAGGGTTACGGAAAGATGACCCAGGGTAGTGTTGCAATCCAACAAAACTCGCTAAACCCGTGGGTTCGGGCAAGCAATAATAGAAGGACGTGCTTCGGGACCTCTTGGTTCGCGCAAGTAACTTGAAAAACGCCGTTGGAAAGCGCACCAGAAGTAAGCGTCTGGCGAACTCACCTTCCGAACTCCAGCTTTAAGGGCGATGGTGTCCGCGTATTTTTAAGCGGACGCGATTACCCTTATCGCCAGGATTCCCAAGCGCTGCACACGATCAGCGGCTTGTACGAGGTCGAACGCCAAGCGCGGGACATGAATGATGAAGATCGCTGGCGAATACGTCTGGAAATGGCGGTACCGATCATCAAAACACTGCATGACTGGATGTTGGCCCAGCGCGACTTGGTGCCCAACGGATCAGCCACAGCTAGAGCCCTCGATTACAGCCTGAAACGCTGGGTAGCGCTGACGCGCTACCTGGACGATGGGGCTGTGCCCATCGACAACAATCAGGTTGAGAACCAGATACGGCCATGGGCACTCGGACGCTCGAACTGGTTGTTTGCCGGGTCGCTGCGCAGTGGCAAACGGGCGGCTGCAATCATGAGTTTGATTCAATCGGCGCGCATGAATGGGCATGATCCGTATGCCTATCTTAAAGATGTGCTGACGCGGCTGCCGACGCAGCGGGCTAGTGATATCGGGCAATTGCTGCCGCATCAGTGGGTACCGGCCTGACTTACGCAAGGTGAGTTGGGCGGACGCTTACGCTCTTTCCGCGCCATCTGCTTCAAGCACGATGCCGGGTATAAACCAGCGATCCTCGGGGAGGACAAATCGAACGTTGGCATCGACTTCCGGATTCAGTAGCAAAGTGAGCGCCCAGCGAGGAATCGACAGGCTGGTGGAGATGTCCTCCAGAATATCTGTGCTGCTATAGGACACCCTATAGCGGGTCGACCAACGATACTCCTCTGGCGGAGCATCCATTAGAATTTGGCGTCCGTCGAGGGAAATCGATGTCAGTTTTCTTCGCTTACCGGCGTCGAGAACGTCTTGAGTTTCGACTGGTTCCGACTGAACGGCCACCGTATGCTGTTGGTCGTCACCAGGGGAGAAGAAGAGGTGCGCACCAGCGAGCTCCAGCTTTGATCTGATAAATGCGCGTACATCCGGATAGTCAGCTTTGGCGAGAAGGGACAACGGTTTGGCTATGTAGCCAGCTTTTGGCGAATCGCGCAGCGCGCCTTTGCTGTCGAAATAAATTTCGAAAACTATACCTGCTAGTACGTATTTCGAGATGGGGTCAGGGAACTGCTTAAGGCGAGTATCCAGGTTAGATATGAAATCCATAGCCTTCTGTGCGTTCCCACACGCGGCCTGATAGATGTTGCGACCTAAAACAAACCAAGAAGTGGGGGGGAAGTCTTCTCGGATGATCGTTCCTAGCTTTTCTATAGCAGGGTTCTGAATATACCAATTGTGTGATTGGAGAGAGCTGATTATGTCGTTGAGCTCACCAGGGGCATCCGCCTGATAGGTTGAATCTCGATAACCTTCCAACTGGATGGCGCCAGCTATCTCATCTCCAGGATCGGGAGCCGCATGGTCGGCCGGGGCTGCCTGGACAGGCGGCTCTGGGGCTACATCAGGAACCCTGACTGCATCGACCCCATGATCACCGGCTGCATGCTCCGCTGGAGGATCAACTTCAGGTATCGCTTCAGGAGCCGGTTCGATTTCCACTTCTGCATTTGCCTGTTCCAGCACGGACGTATTGATTTCAGCCGCTAGCCCTTCGCTTGCTACCAATTCGATCTGGATTGCAGCGGCGAGCTGGGCGACAGTCGTAGGGTCAGTTTTGGATAGACCCTGCACCAGGGTAGATAGGGTGCAAATCGAGACCTGCGGATGGCCGATTACCTGCTTGAATTCAGAAACCAGACGGGGATCGATAATCTTTAGATGAGGATTATTGTTTGGAATCGGTTTTAAGCCGGTACGCGTCATATCAAGTCGTTTTGCCGGCACGTAAACCCAGTCCGACTTCTCATCATTAGTCAAAAAGAGCACGTGAGCAAAGTCGTCTTTTCGCACAAGGCTATATTCAAGAATCTCCAACCAAATGATCAAATCGCCTAAGCGGTTTTCAGGTTTCGCTTCATCCCGAAAGCCAGGAGGCAACCGATGTTCAATCCGTGAAGGACCCTCTTTGGCCGCTCGGTCGCAGAGTTTGGCGATGGGCGATTCAAGCACAGCCGGCCCCAGATGCTCCTCAATTTCAGCGTGGATTTTGTCCGGGTCAAATTGGTGTTTGAACGCCTGCGTGTATTGTTTGAGGCCGTCTATAGCTTCACGGAAGCCCGCTAAATATTCAGTTCGGGTGCCGGAATAGGTGGTTGACCTGAGTACTGCGTCATCTACAAACAATGAGGCAGTATCGAGCATAGCCTCAAGGGCCTTCCTCGGCTGGTCGTCCCCTTTACTTTTTGGGGTGTAAGTATGAAGCAGGTTTTCTCTAACTCTTGCCAGATATTCACCTGCGCACCACGCTGGTAGATAAAGACGCTGCTCGCTAATTGCCACCACCGCCCAGTCAAAAAACTCTTGCCTCGCAGCGGAGTGGAGCTTGAAGAGGTATGACAGGATGTTGGTATCAATGAATATCAGGGTGTCTTTCGCTTTGGCCAGATTGGCAAGATCTGTGAGAAATTCGTCCTTGGTTTTCTTTAGAAGATTGAGCCCGAGCAGCATCGCTAATTCCTTGGCGTATTAATGTCCGCCCGAGCTTAACCCCACTCCCTACCCATATCCATACAGAATCGCTGCAAAACCTCACCCTAGAGGTACGACTTCATAGGCGACACGCCTTTAATGTCGGGGTCAGGAAGGTGCGTTGGCCGGACGCATACACTCATCGGCCTGGCTCGGAAGGTGTGTTCGCAGGCCCCTTACGGCGAAATTCGGAAAGCGTCCGGCGAACACGTCTTGCGTAGTTAAACGGGCGCCCACTTATGCGGCAGCAACTCCGTAATCTCACTTGCCCGCCGCGTCGGAAGGCGAGCCAGAATATCCTTCAGATAGGTGACTTCGCCGGACGCTTACCACCAGAAGCCTCTCTGGGTCGGTGAAACATTAGGTTTTATGTCTAGAGCACCGCTTAAAGTGGTCACCAAATTTGGTTATGGTCCCGGTTACTCGCCACAAAATGTCCCTAAAGGGCGAATGTATTACTGGTGTTGGTCATTGCTGGTCTGCGGCGTAGCCTCCTACGCTACTGGGCCTCCATCGTTTTGCTGTCGTAGCTAGCGCGCAGCTGGGAGCCAACCGTGCAATGGCGTCCGGTGGGCGCGTAACAGGAACGGCAAACCATGATGTGGTTGAGGTATTGATCGCGTGCGTTGCGCCACTCAGGCGTGGCACTGGCAGCGCTGGTGTGCGTGATAGCAACGAACGGGAGTAGACGCTCGACAGGTTTGGTCAGCACTAAGTGCGGGCGAGACTGAGGGCAACTCACCAGCTTCTGGGAGGTAGTCCCTGCAATGGTCGGTGGCACATGATCGAGCAGGCCGGATAGGAGGCTCATTACGCCGCCTCGCCTGATTCGCCATACATCCAAAATGTGTCTGTGAAAATAAGTTGGGGGAACGGGGGAACGGGGGGAACATCCGGTGTTTCCAAGGCTTTCAGAGGGGGTTTAAGTTCCCCATGTTTTTTTGTGGGGAACAGTGATAACCAGATGCTCATGAATGCAGAGTCTCTTATCTTCAAAAACATGTTTGTGTTCCCCCTGTTCCCCATACATCCAATAAGGGGGAACGGCTACAGGCCACGGATTTACTTGCCGTTCCCCCGTTCCCCCGGTTCCCCACAAAACTAGGTTCCTGTGAATTTGGGCATTGGCGTTTGGTGGTCATACACTGCCCCCTTCGGCGTCCATGACCTCGGGATCAATCACGTACAGCCGGAGCGAGCCGCCACCGGGAACGCGGTATTTCTTGGTCTTACGGCTATCCCGGTCGGTGTCGCGTTTAGCCAGGGCGCCAGCACCGTCGAGCGCCTTAATCACTCGGCTTAGGCCGTACCCGTGCGCGGCCTCGACCAGTGCCGACCTGTTGAACAGGTAGAAGCGCTTACCCATTGATAACTCCCAGTACCCGGCCCGGCTGAACACCTTGGTGTCATCTTCTGATGCGTTTACGTCGGAGAAGCGGCTGCTGCTGTGCTTGTCGAGGAAGTCGTGGATGCCGGATAGGATCTGGCGGTCTTCAGCATTGCCACTGCCCACGCGACTCAGCCACTCGCTATATAGCAACTGGCAATCGGCCAGGGAGCTGCCTTGCGTCCAAGGCAGCAGGCCGTAGTTGATGGCCATTTCTCCGGCCAGGGCAATGACGGCGAAGCGATCCGCTACACGTCCTGCTTGAGCGTTGTCCTCGGTGAACTTGGCGCGGATATCGGCGAAGTCTTCCAGCAATCCGGGGCGGTCATAACTAGCGAGTAGAGTCTCCACGAATGCTGGCCCGATATGCCCATGGTGGGCGCCGACAGCAACGGTCAGCAGGCGATGAAAGTCCGCTCCCATAAGACCGTGCAATTCATCGAAGGCGCGGTGGGTGCGAGTACCGGCGTTCACATCTACCATGCGCAATTCAGCGCCAGCGTGGGCCGCATTGCCGCCGATGGCCGCGTGTTCGGATAATGATCGTTCGCCGCTGGATAGAGTCAGCAGGCGCCAACTCAGCTTGGCCCGCCCCTCGCGCTCACGGGTCATGGTGCCTTTGCCCTGGCCGTTCGCCAGTGAGTAGGCCATTTCCTGCACGCGCTTGGGATCGGCGCGCTTGATCTCGTCCAGGGGTAACAGGGTGTCATTGCGTCCCGAAGCCTCGATCTCCAGCCCGCCCTTGGTCATATCCCATGACGCGGCAAAAATGCCGGGATCACCCCATACCGACGAGCCGATTAATTGTGCCAGCGACTTTCCGCTAGAGCTGTCGCCCACCAAGTGAACGCCACCGCCCAGCACGCCCACCAAACTCAGCAGTGGGCCAGCCAGCGCGCATCCCACCGCTAGGGTGAGTACCGGGTTGCCCTCGCATTTGGCCGCGACTTCGGTTTTCCAGCTCTCTAGGTCACCGCGCAGGCTGAATAGGTTCTGACCTTTGCCGCTGGCTTGATAGCGCACCTTGTCGCTGCCGATGGTGCGACCTGGCAGTACAAAGGCGCCCGACTCATGCCAGCCCGGTCGGCATGTAGTGGCGAATACCTCGGCGGGGCTCTGCTCCAACAAGTACTCCATGAACGCGCCACGTTTCTTGAGCGCAATGATTACGCCCATACCGAACAGTTGGCGCCTGGCGTCCTCGCCGCTACCGCCGAACACCTCCATGGGAATGATCCATTCCTTGATGCCGCTCTCGGTCACCAAGCGCAGCAGGCGTCCCTCGCTGCCGTCGTCGCTGTTGGTGGTGCGAGCGGTCACAGTCACGGGGGTGGAGATCCATTCGTCAGTGATCGGGCGGTCTGTCTTGTCTTCGTCGGCATCATCGGCGGCGGTGCGCTTAAAGCCATGCCAGTACACACCGGGTTTCAGCCTGCGGCCTTTCTCGCTGCTCACCCAATTCTCGTAAACGGCCCAGCATGGCCTGTCGGGAGCAACTCTCACTGTCCGATCAACGTCAAGTTCTGCGAGCTGATCATTGATCTCTCGCTCTCGTCCTACGGCAGTTTGTAACTGCTCCAGATCGATGGCGCTCAGAGCCTCTCCACGGTCTAGTTGAGCGGCAGCAATGGTCTGGATCAGTCTTGCCTGATTGCGGGCGCTCTCCAAAGACTTTCGCTTGTAGTCGAGTCGTGCTGTGTCGCTCAGATTTCCCGCAAACAAGTCCTTGAGTTCAAGGCCGACAGCGGTGAGGACATCAGAGGTAGCGCAGCCGCCGAAGCAATGAATCAGTACGCGACCGTCAACGCCAGACGCCACGCTTAACGATGGTGACTTGTCCTGGTGTGCAGGACATTTGGCCATGTAGTTATTCGTTGCTGACCGTCTCACTCCATCCAGTCTGGGAAGTACGAGACTATGAAGCGGATCGTCACCCATGGTTGGCGCTCCCGACGAAGGCTCGATAGCCCCGGCCATTGTTCACCGCATGCCAATAGGTCAGCTCGTCGATTGAGTCGACCAGGCAGGCCGTCGCCTGAGCGTCAGCGCTCCGCATAGCTACGTGCCCGCAATCAGCGTCGATCTCGGTCATAAATGGCTCCGGTAGCGCCTTGGGCGCCTTCGGTTTGGTGACGTAGAACAGTTCGGTGGCTTTCTTCGGGCAAGCCGATCCCGCCAGCGCATCAGCGCCGTTTTGAATTTTCATGGTTTACACCCTCAGGTCTTGGGCGTTGAGCGTGTTTTCTACAGTTTCTTTGGCAATGGTTGATTGCGTGCTCATTGGGCGTACCCAACAGACTCCAGGGTGCGTACCTGTTCCATGTGGTTGTTGTAGCGAGCGAGACGGACGGACAGGGATGAGTTTGCCCGGAGGGCGCTCAGGGCCATGCTGCGGTGAGCAAGTGCGCGGATTTTGTACGGATTGAGGCGGAGGATGTGTTGCATGGGTACAGCTCCTTTTGCTGGGGAGCCGCCACCTTCGTGACCAAACGAATGGAGGCGGACTGTATGCAGGTTGGTCAACCGGGGCAAAAGGAACCCGGCAGGCGCGTACGCCTCCCACACACAGCCGCCATAACTCGAAACGACGGGCACAAAAAAAGCGCCTGCGTTCTTATGGGGCGCTTGTGCGCCTTTTGCTTTATCGAGTGACCAAACCCAAATCGCTGAATTTGCAGCGACGGGCGAACCATACCGTCGCTGAGCGAACTTGGCAACACTCGGGAATGATTGAACGGGCGTCATACGGCAAACTTCCGTAGGTGTTTGTTCTGCAGGTTACGGACGTATTGATGCAATGCCGCCTTGCGCTCAGCAAAGTCCTTGCCCTGACCTATCAGGAGCGCATCACGGTTTTCTACCAGCATTATCAGCTCAAGCTCAGCCTGGCACAGCTGGTCACGGTCGCGCCCAGTGAAGGTCCCGGTAATGACCTCGTTGATAAGCCTGGCCTCGTTCATGTAATGGTGCGGCTTAGTGATCTTGCCTATGGCCTCATGGGTCAATGACAGGGCGTCACACAAGCTCCGGTATCCGATAGCGGCCTGGCGGCGAGCCATAGACCGCGAGTTGAGTTCGCCGCGTACCAAGGCGTCTACCTGTTCGTCGCACCAGATTTCAAAGTCTACTGAAAGCCATCGGGCAAACTTCACCGCCAGTTTTGGATGGAGCCAAGTGCCGCTGGTTGAGGTATTGCCACGCCGTGTGGTCACCAGTGTAATGTCGGATTCCCCGATATTACTTTCCGCCATCCGCTCGGAAAGCCTCTCGATATATTCCTTGGTCGAGTGGAGTTCTAGCCAGTGCGCTGGTTTCCTACCGAAGCGTTCCGCGATCTCGGTCGCATGAAGCCAGCCATCTGCGTTGAACCGCACGGCTTGACCCTCGTAGTCGAAGGGGATGATTCGAGCGCTCATACCCTAACCTCGGCTGGCGGGTTGGTACAGGGGAAGTAAAGAGCCATTCCTCGATGCGTGCGGCCTTGATCGTCAGTCAATGCAAGGGTGTGTTTCAGTATCTTGTGGCCCAGGCCGAGCAGCTCTTTGATGCGGGTACCAGGGCGGAAAATGTTCAACTCACGAATGGCGGTGAAGGTGTCGATAGGACCGGCTTGCAGGCGCTCTAAAAGACGAGCGCGCTTTACCGTTCCGCCGGTATTCTCTACGTGAGTATTTTCGAGGCTGGCCTGTTGGTCGGCCATTTTTTTGGCTTTCATTTATGCCGCCTCCCCTCGCAGGGCGATGCGCTGGCGCACCCAGGCCTGAACCTCGGCCAGCACGAAGCCAACCGGCGAACCGCGTGACTTGCTGTTGCTCAGCGGTACTGGGCGAGGGAAGGTCGGGTCATCTTTGAGGCGCTTGTACACGGTGGGGCGGGCGAGGCCGGTGATGGCCTCCAGATCTGGCATACGAATGAGTGTGTTGGCTGGGTCGAAGTGTTGCGTCGCTGCGACAGAGAACTGAGTAGGGGTATGAACTGTGTGCATTTTTTTATCCCGCTTTATGTTTGACGGGATAAGCATGTACAGGTCTAGATTCTAGATCGCCGCAATTGCGGTAACTTCTTCCGCAATTACGGTGCCGCCTGAATTACTCGCGGATCTTTCCGGCCTTGTTCGCCGCCGAGAAAATACTATCTAGGGTGCGTTTGCTAAGTCCTCGGCCCTCCCACCTTTCAAGGATTGCATCCTTTATCCCCGACTGCTTCAAGCCATTTGGTCTAGCGTTTTTCACGGGCTCCTCGAGCATCCCAAGAAGGGCCGAGATCGTCAGGAAATGTGAGGGTTTCGGGTCGTTTGGCGATATAGGGGCGGACACAGACTCATCCTTCAACAGTTGATCCTCCAGTTGCCTAATCGCTTCATTTCGCACAACAAGTCTGCAGTCTGATGGTAAGCGGGAAGCTGGATAGTAGTTATCTATCTTCTTGTTTGCTTTCATCCTTTCAGAAAACTGAACGCGTTGATTGCTATGCCACTCGCGTATTTTTTTCGCCTTTTCGGGCTCAATACCCTCGGCGGCAATATGATCTTCAAGGCTTCTCAGGTGTGCGAGAGAGCCAGAAGAATGTTCGTTTTGGTCGAAGCTTTCTAAAAGCTGATAGATCTGGCCATCATCCCCGCGCAGGAATGGCCCCTCCAAATTCATTAAGGCAATATCAGGGCCGTCTGTAAGTTTTTGATAAAAGTGCTCAATATCCAACTCTTCAGCGCCCCACATGGTCAGGTCAAAGACTCCGTGCATGACAAGTGGCTCTTGGTCGCCGTATTGCACAACCGGTTGGAGAACCTCTTCCTCATTAAGCAGCACGCCGATCAATACAGTGTAGGGTTGGCTGTCAGGAAAATGGCTTCCATCAGAAGTGAATGTCCGCGCAGACTCCAGCGGCACACGCTCCCAAAGCTTGCCTCTGGCGTGATTTACGAAGTCCGCTGAAATTGTCAGATGGCCATCCAAGGCGAGCCGTAACACGTCAGCCGGAGATACCTCCTCATCAGCAACGCTGGATAGGCGCCTTGCGGTCTCCTCAAGCGTAAGCCACTTCTTTAGTTTGAATAACTTCTTCATGCCCGCCCCCTGTCGTCGACGCATTGATTTGCCTCATCGAAGGGCAACCTTGAATAAATTTAGCTGTTCATTTGCACAGTAATATTTTCAATCTATATCTGTCTATGCGGACAATGGAAGGGCCGCATCAGGCCCTCTTGATCGACACGACATTGCCCTTGGCTAGGGTGTCCTGATAGTCGGCGTACCACTGCATCATGATCGTGCGCTGAGCCAGGTACTGGGCTTTGTTGTAAACACCGGCCACCCCCTCTTTGATGTGCGATAGCTGCGCCTCGATGTGGTTTTCGTCGAAGCCGTGTTCGTTGAGGATCGTTGAGGCGATGTGTCGGAAACCATGCCCGGTTTGGCGCCCTTCATAGCCCAGACGGCGCAGGGCCATCAGAAACACGGTGTTGCTGCGGGGCTTGGTAGTGTCGCTGCGACCAGGGAACAGCAGTGGATAACCTCCAGTGAGATTGCGCAGGCCACACAGCAATTCGACAGCCTGATGGGGCAGGGGCACAAGATGTTCGCGGCGGCGCTTCATTCGCTCGGCAGGGATGGTCCATAGCGCTTTGCCCAGGTCGAACTCATCCCACTGTGCCTCTCTCAGTTCAGATGGACGACAGGCGAGCATGGAAAGCAGTTGTAGGCCGATACGAACGTCAATTGCGCTCGGGTAGGCCCGGATGGCTCTCAACAGCGGAGGCAACTCATCAAGGGATACATGGGCGTAGTTCTCGACCGGCTTGGTTAGCAGGAACTTATGCAACCCCTCAAGCGGGTTATGAGTGGCGCGACCGGTGACACGCGCTAGGTCATAGATTTCTCGGCACATACCACGTACGCGGCTGGTCTGCTCGACGATGCCGGTTTGCTCCATGCCACGCAGAAGCCCCATCCATTCCATTGGGAGAATGGCGGTATAAGGGCGCTTGCCTAACACGGGAAATACATGAAGCTCCAGCGCGCCGATGGTTCTGACTGCCGTTCCATCCGTCCAGCTTTTACGCTTGTTGGCGTACCACTCACGGGCCAGATGCTCGAAGGTATTGTTGGCGGCTTCAGCTTCGGCAGCCTTTCTGGCGAGCTTGGTTGCCATGGGGTTACCGCCTTGCGCTGCATCAGCTTGTAGCTCTGCCGCTTTTTGGCGGGCTTGGGCGCCTGTCAGTTGGTGGTCACATTTGCCGTAACCGCCAAGGCCAAGCCATGACCATTTGCCGTCTGGTTTCTTATAGCGTAATTGCCAGGCCTTATTGCCGTCGGGACGGACGCGCAGGTATAGGCCGCTACCGTCGAGTTCGCGGTATTCCTTGGCTTCGGGTTCCAGGGTGGCGAGCACAGTATCTGCCATTGGCCGCCGCTTGATCTCAGAGCGCTTCATTCCCTTGTATCCCTCAGTTTCAACTTGTATCAAAGGGTACATGAGGGGATACACGAAGAGAAGAGATAGGGGGAGATAAGGAAATACAGCCAGAAACAAGAAAGCCCGCACGGGGCGGGCTTCTTGGGGTGTTTCGTAGACTGTCTGAGACAGGTCTAAACTGCTATTTGGTGGAGCCGGGGGGATTTGAACCCCCGTCCGCCAGTACTCCGCTGTCGGTACTACATGCTTAGCCGTATCTATTAAGTTAACCCTCAGCGACCCGAAGGGCAGGGTGCTTTGGGCGAGTTGTGTAAGTTTTAGCCGATTCGTCCACAACGTACTGCACGGCGATCCTGTTCTATATGACAATCACTTCAGGTTTACAGGCATCCCCTAGTGATTGCTGGACCCGAAGGTACCAGGAGGATGGCTAAGGCAGCTTACGCTGCGAGAGCTTGACCCTCGTAGGTTTCGTCATTGGCAACTATAAGTAGTTGCAACAGTGGATTTACGAGTTCTGTTACCAACTCGGCATGCACCTAGAGTTTCGCAACCGGCGTCGAATCCTAAACGGCCCCGATGCTTGCTGGCCGTAACCAGCAAGCTGCGCAGTCTACGCCAATTCGGCGCAGAAGGCCAACCTCGACGGCTTACTTATCGTCGCCGCCTTTGGTGAGGTTTTGCAGTCGTTGCAGTGCGAGGGTTGATGTCGCAATGCAGTCTTCGGTTTTGCCAGCAGCCTGTTCATCTTTGGCCTTGGTGACCAAATCGTGGATATCCTTTTTGGTGTTCTCACTGGTCGCGTTGAGGGTCGCGACCGCATCGTCGATTTTCTGAAGGTTGATCTGGCACAGATCTTCAGCCGCAAACACCGGGGAGGCCAACATTGCAGCGCTAACAAAAAGACCAGCAAGCACGGTACGTTTCATAGGGGAAAGCTCCTTGTGCACAGTTAGGCCCGGTGTCTCCGGGCTCGGTTATATGCCCTAAACATTAGGGCCTTAAGCCAATTGACTATAGCCACACTCAGGAGTTCTGCTTTTATTTAGCCACTATTCGATGATTTTTTTTGTGCCCGATAATGGGGCGCTATTAGTGCTTTCGTAGGCCCGATCTCTTTCAATCTGGCGAAACTTCCTAGAAACTCCCGTTCGCTTGCGCCTGTTCATTTCGGGGAATAGTCTCGGCCCATCGCTGCTTTTCAGCGGTCGGGTTTAGTCGCCCGGCTTGTAAACTTGGCGCAAGGCGCCACCTCCGCGAGGCGCTTTTTTTCGGCCTCTCGTTTTATGGTGGCCGTGCGCAGGGCACTTTCGAGTGCGCCGGTTTCCAAGTTTGCCGGTCGACTAACCTGCGTACGGCTGCCACCCCATCGTTTAGTCGCGACTAATGGCAGCTCCACAAATTTGGAGAACGCTATGAATAAAATTGTTCCTGATCCGCCAGCGCTTGTCTCGCAAGCTGCTGCTCAGTGCGATGCACTGTCGTTAGACCGCGCAGCCACTGATCGCGCCCTCAATTACTACCTGCAGGACCATAAGCCTCCACGGCACGTGGATCAGGCCACGTATGCCATCTCGCAAAGCGTCAATTTAGAAGCGGCTTTGGCCCAGGCGTCAGACTTGTTGCGCTGTGTGGGTGCTTCGGCAAGTGAGGCGGGGAATGGTTTGAGCGGGCATTCGCGAGATCTGGTGCTGTCGGTTTTACACTTGGCGGAGCTGGCCAAGGCGTATGTCGATAAATCGCTGGATGGTTTAACGACGCACTAAAGCAGCACGCGTCTGTTTGGCGACAGACGCGTCATAGTAAAAACCGCTCGTTCAGAACAGTCCGGACGTTGGGAGTTGAGTGCCCTTGAGGTGGCTGGCGCCGACTGCCGCAGCCTTCCAGTGACGTGGATTGTGATTGGCCACTGTTCGCGCGTTTCGCCAATGCCGGTCCAAGTTGTAGCTGCGGCCGGTAGCAGATGCGCCTCCTACATCGAAGACTAATTCGGCAGCCTTGAGCGCTGATTCGGCGGCGATGTATTGAGCTTGCGCCACTTCGATGGCGGCCTCTTCGATTGAGTCGACATCTAGGCCGTTGCTCCAGGCACGGTCTATCGCTTGGGCTGCACGTAAGACCACAGCTTCCGCTGCGTAGGCGCGCGCACTAATATCGCCGACACTGAGTTCCACGTAGGGGTCATCTACTGAGCGTTTTGCGCTGCTGTGCACGATGGGTCGTGCATGATGTTGGGCAAAATCTTTCGCGTCATTTAGGGCGTTTCGGGCGATGCCGGCTTCCACTGCGCCGAGGAACAATTGCACGAATGGGGTGATGATACTGCGCTTGCCGTCTACGGCACGCGGCGGGCGAAGTTCTTCGGGGTAGACCACTACATTGTTAAGGTGCGTTGTGCCACTGGCCGTCAGGCGCTGGCCCATTGCGTCGAAGTCATCAATGAGTTCCAGCCCTTCGCGGTCACGTGGCAATACAAATGAAAGCGGTTGGTCGTTTTCATCCAGTGCAATCGCCAATACCCAATCCGCGTATAGCGCGCCGGTGCTGTAGTACTTACTGCCATTGACCCGGTAGTGATCGCCTTCGCGCACAAGCCGTGCACTGACCGAACCATTGGCGCCGCCCACTTCCCAGCCTGCGTTGCCGACGACTGTTCCCTGCAAGTAACGATCAAACCACAGCGCGCGATCCTGCTCTGCGTTGTCGCTTTGAGAGGCGAGCAGCCCTTCGAGAAATCCGAAGCCTGGGCGCAAGGCTTGGGCTGCATTTGAGTCAACCGCAGCGATGCGTATCAGCAATCCGATGACGTCTTCCACAGTGCCGCCGGGACCTCCGTATGCGTTGGGTATCCGGCATGTGAGCACCCCTGCGGCGGCCAGACTGCTCAGTGCGGCATAAGGCAGTTGGCGATTACGTTCGCGTTCGATCACGCCCTCGGCAATTTCCGGCAACAGTTTGTCCACCCGGGCGATGAGTTCATCAACAGACGCGGGCGGGGTCGAGTACGTGGAAGACGGGGCGGACGATCTGTAAGTAGGTAATGACATGGGCTAAACAGCTTTGAATGCGGGTGGATCTGTGCCGTTGCAGAATCTGTGCCGATATTATTTTCTTTTAAAATCAGTTGTTTGGAGTTTTTCGTGGGGTGCAGATAACAACAGTTTGTTTATGAACTGTTGCTTGGCAGACAGTTACTGACTTTTTATCCGGGTACTGAGGAAACGGCCGAAGGCTGCGATGTTTAAAGATCAAAAGATCGCAGCCTGCGGTACTTCCTACAGGGTTATCGGCGTGCTGACGCGGTCTACCAAGTAGACCAGCCCGTGGTAGTCGATTCCGCCATGTTGTGTCAGGCCAATTTCACACGTGCGGCTGGTCGAAATGCCTTCGCTGCAATGTTGCACCGCGTTTTTCAGGGTGCGCAGTGAGTGGGCATTCAACTCGGGGGTGGTGAAGCCTTTGTCGCCTGCAAACCCGCAGCAATGAATCCCTTCCGGTATCACTACGTTCGTGCTGCACAGTCGCGCGATGTCGATCAGCGCTTGGCTTTCGCCTAGGTGCTGGGTGCTGCACGTAACATGCACGGCAATCGGTGCGGTTTGCGGGATGAAGTTCAACTTATCCACAAGGTGGGTGCGGATGAAGCGCACCGGGTCGTAGAGGTCGAGGCGGCTTTCACCCAGGTCTTGCACCAGACGCAGAGTGCACGGGCTGGTGTCGCAGTAGATGGGGTCGACGCCGCCACGGCTGGCGTGCAGCAAGGCGCCGATCAGTTCCTGGCGTTTGTGCTCGGCTTGTTCAGCGTAGCCCTTGGACGCGAACGGCTGGCCGCAACAGAGGCTGTCCATGTTGTCGGGGAAGATCACTTGGTAGCCGGCTTTTTCCAGTAGGCCACGGGTTTTGTCCAGCAGTGACATTTGTTCCTTGTCGCCCGCCGCCGGGCCCATGACCCGCGACACGCAGGCCGCCAGATACACCACGCGGGGCCGTGCATCGAGAACCTGCGGGCTATGGCGAATCGCCCGCTCGGGCTGCGGCATGGCGTTGGTCCATAACGGTACGCGACCCTTGCTGGTTTTGGTCAGCGCGGCCGAGATTTTGCCCAGGCGCGGGGCGCCCAGCAGCATGCGCGCACCATTGGCCACGTGCAGGGTGAAGCGCGCGCCTTGCAGCGTGGTTGCAAAGTGATTGCCCAGCCAGTCGGCGGTTTTCACGCTGTTGGCGCTGCGGGCGCGCAGCTTTTTCACCAGCTCGCCGGTATTAATGCCTACCGGGCAGCGCTGGGCGCACAAGCCGGTAGCGGCGCAGGTGTCGATGCCTTGGTAGGCGTAGGCTTCTTCCAGCTCACGGGTGTCGACCCCAGCGCGCTTTTTGGCCTGGATGTCGCGCCAGATGACAATCCGCTGGCGTGGGCTGAGGGTCAGGCCTTTTGAGGGGCACACCGGCTCACAAAAACCGCACTCGATGCACTTATCCACAATCTCGTCGGCCGCAGGCATTGGCTTGAGGTGTTTAAGGTGGATGTGCGGGTCTTCGCTGAGCACCACATCGGGGTTGAGGATGCCTTGTGGGTCAAGCAAACGCTTGAGTTTCCACATGAGTTGGTAGGCGTCGCTGCCCCATTCCAGTTCAACAAACGGCGCCATGTTGCGCCCGGTGCCGTGTTCGGCTTTGAGCGAACCGCCGAACTCCACGGCCACCAATTGCGCTACGTCGTCCATAAATGCTTGGTAGCGCGCCACTTCTTCAGGGTTGTTAAAGCCCTGAGTGAACACAAAGTGCAAGTTGCCTTCGAGGGCGTGGCCGAACAGGATCGCTTCGTCGTAATGGTGTTTGTCGAACAGTTCAATGAGGCGGTTTACGCCGATGGCCAGTTGCTCGACCGGAAAGGTGACGTCTTCGATGATGACGGTGGTGCCGGTTTTGCGCACCGCGCCGACGGCTGGGAACGTGTCCTTGCGAATCGCCCAGAGCTTGGCGTTTTCGGCCGGATTTTCGGTGAAGTCGACTTGCTTCTCAACAGGGAAACCCGCCAGCGACGCCATGATGTGCGCCAATTGTTCGTGCAGTAAGGTCTGCGTTGCTGCGCGGGACTCGATCAGCAGGGCGCAGGCGTTGTCCGACAGTTGTTGTACGAAAGCTGGCATGCCGGGTTTGTCTTGCACCGAGCGCAGGCTGCGGCGGTCTAGCAGTTCAACGGCCGACACGGGCTGGCTTTTGAGCACGGTCACGGCGTTACAGCAGGTTTCAACGTCGGGGAAGACGATCAGCGCCGAGGCTTTATTGGGGTGGTCGATGACGGTGTCGTAGGTGACCGAGCTGATGAAGCCCAGCGTGCCCTCGCTGCCTACCAGCAAGTGGCTGAGAATATCCAGCGGATCATCAAAGTCGACTAAGGCGTTAAGTGACAAGCCGGTGGTGTTTTTCAGGCGGTATTTGTGGCGAATTTTTGCAGCCAGTTCGGCGTTGGCGCGGGTCTCGCGGGCCAACGTTCCTAACTGGTCGAGCAGCGCGGCGTGGCTTTGCCTAAAGGCGGCGATGTTGACCTTGTCTTCAGTGTCGACTCGGGTGCCGTCGGCCAGTACCACACGGATGCCGGCCAGGGTGTGGTAGGTGTTTTGCGCGGTGCCGCAGCACATGCCGCTGGCGTTGTTGGCAACGATGCCGCCAATTTTGCAGGCGTTGATCGAGGCCGGATCAGGGCCAATTTTGCGTCCGAACGGGGCCAGCCAGGCGTTAGCTTGAGCGCCGATCACGCCGGGTTGCAGGCGGATTTGCAAACCCTGTTCGCGAATGACTTTGCCGTTCCAGTTGTCGCCGAGCACGATCAGCACTGAGTCGCTAATAGCCTGGCCCGACAGGCTGGTGCCTGCCGCGCGGAAGGTCACGGGCACTTGATCGCGACGGGCCAAACGCAGTAACTCGACCACTTCGTCTTCGGATTCGACGCGGATCACCAGTTTTGGGATCAGCCGGTAAAAGCTCGCGTCGGTGCCAAAGGCCAAGGTGGAAAGCGGGTCGGTGAAGCGGCGGTCTTGGGGGATCAACCGTTCGGCATCACGTGCAAACGTAACGGGCAGACTCATGCGTCCTCCAGAATCAACACCACCAGGTCTTTCGGGCCGTGGGCACCGTAGGCCAGTACTTGTTCAATGTCCGCGGTTTTCGACGGGCCAGACACCAGCAATGCGTTGGTCGGCATGCCCGCAGTCCAGTTCATTTCGCGCTGCACTTGGTAGAAGTTGTCGCGGATTTCACTGGCCTTGAGCAACGCAAAATGCACCGGTGGCACCAGGCTCATCAGGCGCGGTTCTTGCGGGGTGGGCCACATGATCAAACTGCCGGTCGCGGCAATTGCGCCCAAGGTGGTGGTGAAGCTGGCCGGGGTGTCGTTAAACAGTTCGGCTTTCCATTCTTCTACCGGGCGGTCGTAGGCTTTAAGTGTTGGCAACGTAGGGTTCAGCGCCCAATGGGCTGTCACTTTTTGGCCGTGTGGCGTGGTCGGTGCGATCAGCAGGCTTGGCAATTGACGGTTGGTGACCAATTGCGCCAACAGGGCGGGCCACCCTTGCTCGGTGCTGAGGTGGATTTCGGTGTGTACCGCTTCCATCAACTTGCGCAGTTGTGGGATGCGTTGCTCCGGGGTGTAGGTCCAGGGCTCTGTCACCAGCACTTCGTCGAAGTTGTCGGGCACAGGTGTCGTGCCGGTCAGGCTGTTGCGCAGTTTGTTAAGGATGTTGTGCTTGGCGCTCATCGCGATTCTCCCGACTTTTTGGCCAAATGCTCGCGGGCCATGTCGTGCAGCGAACGGGCGGCGGGTTTGGGGGCGCTGTGGTTTTGGGTCCACGGCCCGACATTGTTTGGCGTCAACCCGCGCAGGCGTGTAGCAGCCTTGAGGAACACGCGATACAGGGCGGGCGAGCTGTTGAGCTTGGCCCACATGTTCCAGATGAGGCGTTCTTTGCGCGAGTACTTGCTGCCCTGGCCGCGCATGATGCGAGGCGAGGCGTCTGGCGATTTAACGTTCTCTTCGCGTAGGCGACGCAGCAAGGCCGGGATCGGAATTTTTACCGGACACACTTCGCCACAGGCGCCGCACAGCGACGAGGCGCTCGGGTGATCCGGGACTTTAGCCAGGCCGACCATGTGCGGGGTGATGATCGCGCCAATCGGGCCGGGATAGACTTCGCCGTAGGCGTGACCGCCGATGCGGGTGTACACCGGGCAGTGGTTCATGCAGGCGCCGCAACGAATGCAGTTGAGGGTCTGGCGCAGTTCGCTGTCGGCAAAGGCCTGGCTGCGGCCATTGTCGAGCAAGACCAGATGCACTTCTTCGGGGCCGTCGAGTTCGCCGGGTTTGCGTGGGCCGGAGATCATGTTGACGTAGGTGGTGATCGGCTGGCCAAGGGCTGAGCGGGTCAGTAATGACAGCAGCGGGACAACGTCGCGCAGGTTTTCGACGACTTTCTCTATCCCGGTCACGGCAATGTGCACGGGCGGCACGGTGGTCGACATGCGGCCGTTGCCTTCGTTTTCGACCAGCAGCAGGGTGCCGGTTTCAGCCACGGCGAAGTTGACGCCGGACACGCCGATGTCGGCTTCGAAGAACTTTTGACGCAGTACGCGGCGACCGATCTGGATCAGTTGGTCGACGTCTTTGGTGTATTCCACGCCGAGCTTTTCATGAAACAAGTCGGCTACTTGCCCGGCGTTCTTGTGGATCGCGGGCATGATGATGTGGGACGGCTTCTCGTTGTCGAGCTGAACAATGTACTCGCCCATGTCGGACTCAAGGCATTCAATGCCTTGGGCGCCGAGCACGTGGTTCATCTCCATCTCTTCGCTGACCATCGACTTGCCTTTGATCACTTGCGTGGCGGCACGGCGGCGGGCAATCGACATCACGATTTCGTTGGCTTCTTCGACGGTTTCAGCCCAGTGCACCTGTACACCGTTGCGGGTCAGGTTGGCCTCTAATCGTTCCAGCAGGTCGGGCAGTTTGGACAGGGCACGGGCTTTGACCGCATTACCCAAGGCGCGCAAATGTTCGCGCTCATGGGCATCGCTGAAGGACACCGCACGTTTGGTCATCAGGGAATCCATGGCACTGCGAAAGTTGTTTCGCAGTTGCTTGTCGCCCAATGCCTCATGGGCGCGCTCGCGAAAGTCTTCTTCTACGGCGACGGTCCGAATCAGTGTGCTGGTGCTCATTGTCCACCTCCGGTGCGCTGCCACAGGAAACTGGCCAAGTGCTGGCCGCGTAGGGCTTGTTTCTGTTTTTCGAGCGAACCGTTGATGTTCATCAGGCAGCCACAGTCGGCGGTCAGCACTTGGTGCGCGCCGGTTTCAATCAGGGCTCGGGTTTTGTCGGCGACCATGGCGCCGGAAATATCGGGCATGCGAACGCTAAATGTCCCACCAAAGCCGCAGCATTCACTTTCATGGCTATGGTCGATGCGCTCCACGTTGCTCAGTTGAGCGAGCATTTCGCGGCCGTGCAGGTGGGTGTTCATTTCGCGGCGGGCAGAACATGAGGTGTGCAGTGCGACTTTGACAGGCGCGCCGCTGTCCTTGAATTGCACTTTGCACACGAACAGCAGGAATTCGGTGAGTTCAAAGGTGCGTTCGGCTAAGGCATGAACCTTTTTCAAGGCCTCGGGCTCGTCTTTGAACAGGTCTTCGTAGTGCTCGCGCAGCATGCCGGCGCAGGAGCCGGAGGGCACGATCACAGGGTAATCTTCGGCAAACAGGGCTAGCTGGGCGCGGGCAACTTCGCGGGCTTGGTCGGTGTAACCCGAGGTGTAGGCCGGTTGTCCGCAGCAGCTTTGGCCTTGCGGGTAATCAACTTCGATACCTTCGCGTTCGATCAGGTGAATCGCGTCCATCCCGGCTTCAGGGAAGAACAGGTCGACGACACAGGTGCCGAACAGGTAGACCTTGCGGGGTTTGTGCGCAGGGTATCGGCGAGGGGTAGGAAGGGGTGGGGCGACACGGGTCGCGTTTGGCACGGCGTTGTAAAAAAGCTCGCTCATCAGGCGTCTCCGGGTGGTCCCGGTTATGTGTCCACGGTCGCGGCTGAAAACCCTCTTCAGCCGCAAGGCGGACCGGGTAGTGAATTATTGGCGCCGGGTATAACCCCGGCGCTTTTAACGTGCAGTAACCATAGCGCTATTTATTAGTGCACCAACATGCCGGTGAACCAGTACGCCTGGGCTAGGGTGATCAGGCCGACGATTGTTGCGAAGAACAGGCTGTGTTTCAGGGTGAAGCGGAACAGGTCCGACTCTTTACCTACCAGGCCAGTTGCCGCACAGGCCACGGCGATTGATTGCGGGGAGATCATTTTGCCGGTCACGCCGCCGCTGGTGTTGGCGGCCACCATGAGGGTGTCGCTCACGCCGATCTGGTGTGCAGTGGTGGCTTGTAGCGAGCTGAACAGGGCGTTCGACGAGGTGTCGGAGCCGGTCAGGAATACACCCAGCCAGCCAAGGAACGGCGAGAAGAATGGGAATGCCGCGCCGGTACCCGCCAACACCAATGCCATGGTGGAGGACATGCCTGAGTAGTTGGTGACGAAGGCAAACGCCAACACCATGCCGATGGACAGGATCGGCCAGCGCAGATCGTATAGGGTCTCTTTGAAAGTGGTCAGACCAGTTTTGACGTTGATTTTCAGGATCAGCATCGAGATCAAGGCCGAGAAGAAAATGGCCGTGCCGGTGGCTGAGATCGGGTCCAGTTTGAACACGGCTGCAATCGCCGTTGGGGCGGTAACGATTGGCGCGGTCTTGATGACCAGTTGATCAAGGTGCGGGATTGCAAAGTTGAACACCCAGCCATACATCGAACCGCCTGCCGAGAACATGGCCTTGAACGGTTTGAGGGTCCAGATAGTGACCAGTACGGTGAGGATCAGGAACGGTGACCAAGCTTTCAAAATCTGCATCAGGCTGTAAGGCGAAACCATGAGGTTGGTTGGTTTGCCGAAGCCGCCTGTGCTGCCGGTAACGATGACGTCAGAGGTAACGCCCGCAATCTGCGCGCCTGCGGTACGTTTTGGCTGCCAGACTTTCAGGAACAGAGTCAGGCTGACGAGGCTGGCCAGTGCGGAGGTGATGTCCGGCAGTTCTGGGCCAATGTAGTTGGAGGTGTAGTACTGGGTGATGGCGAAGCTCAGGCCGGCAACCAGTGCAGCAGGCCAGGTTTCACGCACGCCGCGCAGGCCGTCCATCATGAATACCAGCCAGAACGGTACGAACAGCGACAGCAGAGGCAGTTGGCGACCGGCCATGGCGCCGATTTTGAACGCGTCGATGCCGGTGACCTGGCCTGCCACGATGATTGGGATGCCGAGTGCGCCAAACGCTACGGGCGCGGTGTTGGCGATCAGGCACAGGCCGGCGGCGTACAGTGGGTTGAAACCCAGGCCTACTAGCAAGGCGGCGGTAATCGCGACCGGAGCACCAAAACCGGCAGCGCCTTCAAGGAACGCGCCAAAGCAGAAACCGATCAGCAGCACTTGCAGACGCTGGTCGTCTGTAATCGAGAGTACCGAGCTGCGGATGATTTCGAACTGGCCGCTTTTGACGGTCAGTTTGTAGAGGAACACCGCGGCGACGATGATCCAGGCGATGGGCCAGAGGCCGTAGGCAAATCCATAACCCGCTGCGGCGAAAGCCATGTCGACAGGCATCTGGAAGGCGAAGATCGCGACCAGAATCGATAATGCCAAGGTGATGCTGCCAGCGACGTGCCCTTTGAGACGGAACACGGCCAAGGCCATAAAGAAGAACACGATGGGAATAACGGCCGCGAGAGCGGACAGGCCGAGGCTGCCGAGCGGATTGTAGAGCTGTTGCCAAGTTTGCATATGGGGTGGCCCCTAATTGTTATTGGTCGATGCAGTGGAGTGTACTTGGGTAATTGGTATTACCAATTTACAATCACTGTTGGCTAGGTTAAAAGCCTTATGTGGTATGTGTCAATTTGCCGCCCTTAAATCTTTAGTCGCGCTATTTGTCGTCAGGGCAACTGATGGGGTCAAAGGCGTCTTCTCTGATAGGTGTCTGGCGAGCGTGAATCGGCGAGAATAGAGGGCCCGGCGTGTGGTCGGGAGCGTGGAGAGCAGTTATGGGGTTTGATCAAATTCGTCAGCGCCGTTTGTCGGACGATATTGTCGAGCAGCTCGAGGGCATGATTCTCGAGGGCACGTTAAAGGCCGGTGAGCGTTTGCCGGCAGAGCGTGCGCTGGCGGAGCAATTTGGTGTGTCGCGCCCATCGTTGCGTGAAGCGATTCAAAAGCTGGCAGCCAAAGGTTTGTTGGTCAGTCGTCAGGGCGGCGGCAATTACGTGGCGACATCGTTGGGCTCGACGTTCAGTGATCCACTGCTGCAACTGCTGGAGAGCAACCCCGAGGCGCAGCGCGATTTGTTGGAGTTTCGTCATACGCTTGAGGCGTCTTGCGCGTATTACGCGGCGTTGCGGGCCACTGATATGGACCGCGAGCGATTGCGGATGGCGTTTGAGCGCTTGCAGGACTGCTATGCGCGGGTCGACGAGGTGGAGCGCGCCGAGGAAGGCGAAGCGGATGCCAGCTTCCACTTGGCCATCGCCGAAGCGAGCCATAACGCGGTGTTGTTGCATACGATTCGCGGCTTGTTCGATTTGCTTAAGCGCAATGTGGTGACCAACATTGGCGGCATGTACAAGCAGCGCAGCGAAACGCGCGACATGCTGATTGGTCAGCATCGCGAGTTGTATCTGGCGATTATCGAAGGCAGGGCAGAGGATGCGCGGGAAGTTGCGAGCCGCCATCTGATGTATGTGCAGGAAGTACTGGAGGAAGTGCGTCAGGAAGTTCAGCGCGTAGCGCGTGCAGAACGACGTAATGGGTTGTGAATGACGAGTAGGGGCGAGCTTGCCTCGCGATCTTTTAAGTATCAAAAGATCGCGAGGCAAGCTCGCTCCTACTCGTTAGGGAGGAGGAACTAGTCTTCCTTGCCCTTATTGCGCACCGCGCGCTGCAGTTCGCGATCAGAATCGCGCTCACGCTCGGTATGACGCTTGTCGTATTCCTTCTTGCCTTTACCCAGGGCAATTTCGCACTTGATCAAGTGCTTGCTCCAGTAAAGCGAGAGGCAGACGCAGGCGTAACCCTTCTGCTGCACTGAGGCAAACAGCTTTTCCAGCTCGCGCTGGTTAAGCAGCAGTTTGCGGCTGCGCGTCGGGTCGGCAATAACGTGGGTGCTGGCGGTCGTCAGGGGAGAAATGTGGCTGCCAAGCAACCATGCTTCACCATCCTTGAGTAGCACGTAGCTGTCGACCAGCTGTGCTTTGCCTGCACGCAGACTTTTTACTTCCCAGCCGGCCAGGACCAGACCAGCCTCGAACCGATGTTCGATGAAGTAATCGTGTCGCGCCTTTTTATTTTGCGCGATGGTCCCTGTAGGGTGCTTCTTCTGTTTAGCCATAGGGGCGGCATTATAGGGAGTTGCGAGCGAGTCGGCTACGGTCAACCTGTGCGCTTGAGCACGTAGATTGATTCCTGGACAATACGCGCTCTTTTTTGGGTGGTTGGGCGTAATTTTCTAACCTCGCGTATCATGCTGCCCTTGTTTGCTCTGACTCTTTTATTGATGCGCTATGTGGCGCCACTCGGCATTCTGATTGTGTTTGCCGCCCAGCTGTGGAAATAACGCTGACATGACTACCCATATCCAACGTTCCGCCTTGCTGCCCTATCCGGCGCAGGCACTGTATGACCTAGTCAACGATGTGGCGCACTACCCGGAGTTTTTGCCGTGGTGCTCATCGGCCGAGATTATTGAAAGCACTGAGGTGCTGATGCGCGCCAGCCTGGGTGTGGCTAAAGGTAGCTTGAGCCAGCACTTTGTCACACGTAATACGTTGGTGCCGGGCCAATCAATTGAGATGAACCTCGAAAAGGGTCCATTTACCAAGCTGCACGGGCTTTGGGTGTTTAAGCCATTGGGTGAGAAAGCCTGCAAAATCAGCCTCGACATGACCTTCGATTACGCAGGGGCCATTGTTAAAGCGACCCTGGGGCCTTTGTTTAATCAGGCCGCCAACACCTTGGTTGATGCCTTCTGTCAGCGGGCCAAGCAGTTGTATGGCTGAGCCGGTGATAGACATTGAGGTGGTATATGCGGCCATCGATCGCCAGCAGTTGTTGGCATTGACGGTGCCCGCGGGCACAACACTGCGTGCTGCGGTGTTGGCGTCTGGGATCGGGCAGGCGTTTCCTGAAGTGGACCTGGCAGATTGTCCGCTGGGTATCTTTGGCAGGCAGGTGATGGACCCGCAGGTTCGCGTGGTACAGGCAGGTGACCGGATCGAGATCTACCGACCTCTGCTGGCTGATCCTAAGGAGATCAGGCGTCAGCGTGCCGCTAAAGCGGCTGAGGCCAAGCGATTGAGCGAGTTGTAAGCAGCTCTTTTAGTGCAGACAACAAAAAGCCCGGCACGCCGGGCTTTTTTGCAACGAGCGTTTATTGCTCGTTGGTATCCAGAGGCGTTGGCGTCGGGACAGGTACTGTTTTAACCCCGTCGACGTCCTTCTGGATTTGATCGAGCAATGATCCCGGTTTGGCAGGAACATCACTCTTCTCGGCAGGGGCCGGTACCGGATCTGTAGGTGTGATCACCTCGGATGGACCTTCTTTACCTAGAATTGCTTCGTCGCGGCTTACACCAGGTTTGAAATCACCTGACAAGCTGACGAGTTGGTCGTTTTGGTTGAAGAACACACTGATGCGTTCTTGTTGGCGTTCACCGCCGCCGGGCTGCAGGCTATACAAATAATCCCAGCGATCAGGGTGGAATGTATCGGTCAGCAGGGCGTTGCCCATAATAAACCGCACTTGCCGGCGGGTCATTCCCGGGCGCAACTGGTTTATCATGTCCTGCGTGACGACATTGCCCTGTTGGATGTCGATTTTGTAAACCCCGGGGAATGAACAACCGGCGAGTGCGAGCAGTCCCACAAAGGTGAAACTGGTTAGCAAGAGCTTGGTGTTTTGCATCGGTGGGCGACTTCCACTATCTTGGCTGGGACAACGTAAACGCCGATCATACCCGTATTAAGAGAAGCTGCGAAGCGGCTTCCGCGAGAAAGCTAACCATGGTTGAAAATAGCGAACTACGTAAGGCTGGACTTAAGGTGACTCTGCCACGAGTCAAGATTCTACAAATGCTTGACTCTGCCGAGCAGCGTCACATGAGTGCCGAGGATGTCTATAAGGCGCTGATGCAGGCTGGCGAAGACGTCGGTCTGGCCACGGTTTACCGTGTGCTGACTCAGTTTGAGTCAGCTGGGCTGGTGATCCGCCACAACTTTGATGGCGGTCATGCGGTCTTTGAGCTGGCTGATGCTGATGGCGGCCACCACGACCATATGGTCAATGTGGACAGCGGTGAAGTGATTGAGTTTTTCGACGAAGACATCGAAAAATTGCAGCACGCTATCGCGGCCAAGCACGGCGTTGAGTTGGTGGATCACAACTTGGTGCTGTACGTACGCAAGAAAATTAAGTAAGCATGTCGCGCGAATTTCGGTTCGCGAAACGAACGAAGGCGACCTCTGAGTCGCCTTCGTGCTGTCTGGAAAATGATTTTCCGTGACCGTTCGTCGCTAAGCCGCGAGATTTTTTGCGGTGACGACCATTTTCTTTGCGTGAGCTAGCGACTCTTTGGTCAGGTCAATGCCGCCGAGCATGCGGGCCACTTCTTCTACACGTTCTTTTTTGCTCAGTTTTGAGACGGCCGTGCGTGTTGTCTCGCTTTCGCGAACCTTGTGCACAAAGAGGTGCTGGTGACATTGAGCGGCTACTTGCGGCAGGTGAGTAACCGTCAGTACTTGCCCACGCTCGCCCAGGCGGCGCAGTAGTTGGCCGACAATTTCGGCTGTTGGGCCACCAATGCCCACGTCCACTTCGTCGAATACCAGGGTTGGTACGCGCGAGGTTTGTGCCGTGATGACCTGAATGGCAAGGCTGATACGCGACAACTCGCCCCCAGACGCTACTTTGGCTAACGCTTTGAGTGGTTGGCCGGGGTTGGCACTGACCAGAAGCTCGACATGTTCCAGGCCGTGAGGCATTGGGTCGCTGCTGCTCTGCGGGCGCAACTCAATCACAAAGCGACCGCCGGGCATGCCCAAGCGCTGGATTTCTTCTTCTACGGCACTGCTCAAGCGGGTCGCGGCATGTCCGCGTAGGTTGCTCAGTTCGCGCGCGCACTCTTGATAGTGGCGAGTGTAAGAAGCCAATTCATGGGTCAGGCGCTCGATGTTTTCATCGTTCGCGTTGAGTGTTTCCAGTTCATCGAGCAGGTTTTGTTGCAGGGCGGCAACGTCAGCCGGTTGCACGCGGTGTTTGCGTGCGAGGCTATAGATGGTGTCAAGCCGTTCTTCGAGGTACTGAAGACGGCCCGGGTCGGCATCGAAATGATCGAGGAAGCGATTGAGTTCGCCTACGGCTTCTTCGACCTGAATTTGCGCACTGGCCAGCAGGTCGGCTGCTTCGCTTAATGAACCGGAGTTGTTATTGATGCTCGACAAGCGATTCAGGCTTACCGTGAGTGCATTGAGGACGTTACCAGAGTCGTTCTCGCTGCACTGTTCGACAACTTGACGGCAAATAGTCAGCAAGGTTTCGGCGTTGGTCAGGTTTTTGTGTTCCTGCTCCAGTTCTTCCAGCTCGTTTTCACCCAGTGACAAGGTTTCGAGCTCTTCGAGCTGATAGCTCAGCAGTTGATGACGTGCGCGCTGTTCGTCCCCCGAATTGGACAGGTGCTCAAGTTCTTGGCGGGTCTGGCGCCAGCGTTGTGCGGCCATTTGCACCTGGCGGGCCAGGTCGGAGGCCCCTGCATATTCGTCGAGCAGTCGGCGATGAGTGTCGGGCTTTAGAAGTGACTGGTGCTCGTGCTGGCTGTGAATGTCTATCAACAATTCGCCCAAGGCTTTCAAGTCGCCTTGCGGGCTAGGGGTGCCGTTGATGTAGCCCCGTGAGCGGCCTTCGGCGGTGATGACGCGACGTAAGATGCACGGGCCCTCGCTCTCTAGGTCGCGTTCGGCAAGCCAAGCCCGGGCTTCGGGAATGTCTTGCAGGTCGAAGGTGGCCAGAATGTCGGCTTTGTCGGCTCCGGGGCGAACCACGCCACTGTCTGCACGGTCACCTAATGTGAGACCGAGCGCATCCAGCATGATCGATTTACCGGCGCCGGTCTCACCAGTGATTACACTCATCCCGCGATCGAGTTCAAGATCGAGATGTTCAACGATGGCGTAGTTGTGTACGGACAGGTGCACCAGCATGGGAGCCGCTCCAAAACGTAATGTCTGGTTATTTATACAGTGTTTTGTTTCGTGCTGACAATGGTTGTGCTTAGTTCTATTTGCTTGGTTTTTAGGCTTTTTTAGGCCGTTTTTAATACACGGGTGGTGCATTTAAGGGGGAGGGAGGCTTTTCTTAGTCGTTTTTGGCTCTTGAACCTGAAAATTGCGACCCCATATACCTTGGCAGAAGCGCGAGTTGAGCTCGCGGACGATGTTTGAAAGGAGAAATCTATGGCAGACGAACAGACTATGGATACGCAGAACCAAGATGCTAATCAGGCCGCCGATGTTGCAGGTCAAGATCTGGTGGCCCGTGTACAGGTGCTCGAGGAGCAACTGGCTGCTGCTAATGATCAAGCTCTGCGTGTAGCTGCTGATTTGCAGAACGTTCGCCGTCGTGCCGAACAGGATGTTGAAAAAGCACACAAATTTGCATTGGAAAAGTTCGCTGGCGATCTATTGCCGGTGATCGACAGTCTGGAGCGCGGCCTTGAGCTGTCTAATCCAGATGACGAGAACATTCGTCCAATGCGTGAAGGGATCGAGCTGACCCTGAAAATGTTCCAGGACACCCTGAAGCGTTATCAGTTGGAAGCCATTGATCCTCACGGCGAACCCTTCAATGCCGGGCTTCACCAAGCGATGGCAATGCAGGAAAGCGCAGACTTGGAGCCAAACAGTGTGCTCAAGGTGTTTCAAAAGGGCTATCAGCTCAATGGTCGCTTACTTCGCCCGGCTATGGTCTTAGTCAGCAAAGCGCCAGCGCCGGTTTCGCCATCGATTGACGAGCAGGCTTGAAATCGGTCGCAAGGCCCCCATTTAGAAGTCAAGCGTTTAAGTAATGCCGCAGTTGGTCATCACTGCTGCGGCAACAAAATCTAAGTTTAGGGAGAGTTAGCATGGGCAGAATTATCGGTATTGACCTCGGAACCACCAACTCGTGTGTTTCGGTTCTGGAAAACGGTAAAGCAAAAGTTATCGAAAACGCAGAAGGCGCGCGTACTACGCCGTCGATCGTTGCGTACGCTAACGATGGTGAAATTCTGGTTGGTCAGTCGGCCAAGCGCCAGGCAGTGACTAATCCGCATAACACTCTGTACGCGGTGAAGCGTCTGATCGGTCGTCGTTTTGACGAAGAAGTTGTGCAGAAAGACATCCAGATGGTGCCTTACAAGATCGCCAAGGCTGATAACGGCGACGCGTGGGTTGAAGTGAACGGCCAGAAAATGGCGCCGCCACAAATCTCGGCTGAAATTCTGAAGAAAATGAAGAAGACCGCCGAAGACTATCTCGGCGAGCCAGTGACTGAAGCGGTGATTACCGTTCCGGCCTACTTCAACGATAGCCAGCGTCAGGCGACCAAAGACGCCGGCCGTATCGCGGGTCTCGACGTAAAACGCATCATCAACGAACCTACCGCAGCTGCTCTGGCTTACGGTATGGATAAAGCGAAAGGCGACCACACTGTCATCGTTTATGACTTGGGTGGCGGTACTTTCGACGTATCGGTTATTGAGATTGCTGAAGTTGATGGCGAGCACCAGTTTGAAGTGCTGGCGACCAACGGTGACACGTTCCTGGGTGGTGAAGACTTTGACATCCGTCTGATCGACTACCTGGTGGACGAGTTCAAGAAAGAAAGCGGCATGAACCTTAAAGGTGATCCGCTGGCGATGCAGCGTCTGAAAGAAGCCGCTGAAAAAGCCAAAATCGAACTGTCTTCGAGCCAGTCGACAGACGTGAATCTGCCGTACATCACTGCAGACGCCACCGGTCCTAAGCACTTGAACGTGAAAATTTCGCGCGCCAAGCTGGAATCGCTGGTTGAAGATTTGGTTCAGCGCACCATCGAGCCTTGCCGTCTGGCTCTGAAAGATGCTGGCATCGATGTTGGCGCGATCAACGACGTGATTCTGGTCGGTGGTCAGACTCGTATGCCGCTGGTACAGAAGCTGGTAACTGAGTTCTTCGGCAAAGAAGCACGTAAAGACGTGAACCCGGACGAAGCGGTTGCAATGGGTGCTGCTATCCAGGGCGCGGTATTGGCCGGTGATGTTAAAGACGTTCTGCTGCTGGACGTAAGCCCGCTGACGCTGGGTATCGAAACCATGGGCGGCGTAATGACTGCTCTGATCGAGAAAAACACCACGATTCCTACCAAGAAATCGCAAGTGTTCTCGACTGCTGACGACAACCAGGGCGCTGTGACCATTCACGTGCTGCAAGGTGAGCGTAAGCAAGCGGCTCAGAACAAGTCGTTGGGCAAGTTCGACCTGGCTGACATTCCACCGGCTCCACGTGGCGTGCCTCAGATCGAAGTAACCTTCGATATCGATGCCAACGGCATCCTGCACGTAAGTGCAAAAGACAAGGCGACTGGCAAGTCTCAGTCCATCGTGATCAAGGCGAACTCGGGTCTGTCCGAGGAAGAAATTGCTCAGATGGTCCGTGACGCTGAAGTCAACGCTGAGGAAGACCGTAAGTTCGAAGAGCTGGCGGCAGCGCGTAACCAGGGCGACGCACTGGTTCACTCGACTCGTAAAATGGTTGCTGATGCTGGCGACAAAGTTACCGAGGAAGAGAAGACTGCAATTGAAGCTGCAGTAGTTGCTCTGGAAGCCGCTGTTAAAGGCGACGACAAGGCGACTATCGAAGCCAAGGTTGAAGAGCTGTCCAAGGTGTCTGCTCCAGTCGCACAGAAAATGTACGCAGAGCAGGCGAACCCGGCAGACGCAGCGGCTAAGCCAGCTGATTCGGCTGAAAAAGCGGATGACGTTGTCGACGCTGAGTTCGAAGAAGTTAAAGACCACAAGTAATTAGCTTGTTGGTCGGCCGGTTGACCGCGCATAAGCGGTGACTGGTAGGATGTCGCCGCGCGGGAGCTTGCTCCCGCGTTGGCGTGTCTGGAGTAGAGGAATTTATACAGCATGCGACAAGGTCGAATGCTGGCGGTTGGGGCAGGCGTTTTATGTGCATCTGTCTGAAGTAACCGCTCCTGCCAGCCAATGCATTGGCTGTTAATTAAAAACCAATATCGTTGAAAAGACGTGAGTTGAGCCTTGTTTGTTCAGGCTCAGCGGGTTTGGTGAGGCTCGGGAGGGTTTTTCCAAACGTCCTTGAGAGTGCAAAGAATTATGGCAAAGCGCGACTATTACGAAATATTGGGTGTCGAACGGACCACCACTGAGGTGGAGCTGAAAAAAGCATATCGTCGTCTCGCAATGAAGCATCACCCGGACCGGAATCCGGATGACAAGGCCTCTGAAGAGCTGTTTAAAGAGGCGAACGAGGCTTACGAAGTGCTGTCGGACTCCAGCAAGCGTGCTGCTTACGACCAGTACGGCCATGCGGGTGTTGATCCGCAAATGGGCGGCGGCGGTGCTGGTTTTGGTGGGCAGAACTTCTCCGATATCTTCGGCGATGTATTCAGTGATTTCTTTGGCGGTGGCCGTGGCGGCTCCCGGGGTGGCGCTCAGCGCGGTAGCGATTTGCGCTACACGCTGGAGCTGAACCTGGAAGAGGCTGTGCGCGGTACCACGGTCAATATTCGTGTGCCGACGTTAGTTAATTGCAAGCCATGCGACGGTTCTGGCGCGAAGAAAGGTTCTTCGCCGGTGACCTGTACGACCTGTGGCGGTATTGGTCAGGTGCGTATGCAGCAGGGCTTCTTCTCTGTTCAGCAGACGTGCCCGCGTTGTCATGGTCAGGGCAAGATTATTTCCGATCCGTGCGAAAGTTGCCGGGGCGAAGGTCGCGTAGAAGAGTACAAAACCCTTTCCGTTAAAGTGCCAGCGGGTGTCGATACGGGTGATCGTATTCGTCTGTCTGGTGAGGGCGAGGCGGGTGTACAAGGCGGCCCGGCGGGAGATCTGTACGTTGTGATCGATGTGCGCGAGCACGCGATTTTCCAGCGCGATGGCAAGGATCTGTTCTGTGAGGTGCCAATCAGTTTTGCTGATGCTGCACTGGGTGCCGAGCTTGAAGTGCCGACGCTGGACGGTCGCGTCAAGTTGAAAGTCCCTGAAGGTACGCAAACCGGTAAGCAGTTCCGTCTGCGCGGTAAAGGTGTTGCTCCGGTTCGTGGCGGTGGTGTTGGCGACTTGATGTGCCGTGTTGTGGTTGAGACGCCTGTGAAACTGAGCCGTCGTCAGCGTGAGTTGATGGAAGAGTTCCGTTCGACGCTGGAAGGCGATAGCTGTCATTCGCCGAACGCAACCGGTTGGTTCGAAGGTGTGAAGCGTTTCTTCGGCGACTTATAAGGGGTTGGGCATGCGACGTATAGCTGTGATGGGCGCTGCCGGGCGCATGGGCAAAACCCTGATTGATGCGGTGCAGCAGCGCTCACCGCTGTGTGGTCTGACCGCGGCGGTTGTCCGTCCGGGCAGTTCGCTGGTGGGTGCTGATGCGGGTGAGCTCGTGTCTCTTGGGGGCATAGGTGTGCCGCTGTCAGCAAGCCTTGAGGGTGTTGCTGATGAATTCGATGTGCTGATCGATTTCACGCTGCCTGACGTGATGCTGAATAACCTGGCTTTTTGCCGCGGGGCGGGTAAATCCATGGTGATCGGTACCACGGGGTTGAGCGCTGCGCAGAAGCAGTTGCTGGTTGAAGCGGCTAAAGACATTCCGATTGTGTTTGCGGCGAATTTCAGTGTCGGCGTCAACTTATCGCTCAAGTTGCTCGATATGGCGGCGCGAGTGATGGGTGATGATGCGGATATTGAAATCATCGAAGCCCATCACCGGCACAAAGTTGATGCGCCGTCGGGCACGGCCATGCGTATGGGTGAGGTGATAGCTGATGCGCTGGGTCGTGACCTGCAAAAGGTTGCGGTTTACGGCCGTGAAGGCCATACCGGCGCCCGTGAGCGCGAGACCATTGGTTTTGCAACCGTTCGCGGCGGCGATGTGGTTGGCGATCATACGGTTCTGTTTGCTACTGAGGGTGAACGTCTTGAAATCACCCACAAGGCATCCAGTCGCATGACCTTCGCTAAGGGCGCTGTTCGTGCTGCCTTGTGGCTCGACGGGCGTGAGCCTGGTTTGTACGACATGCAAGATGTGCTCGACCTGCGTTGAGTTGACTCTGTAAAATCGGGCTGTTGCGCAATCAACAGCCCGATTTTTAACCGCTAAGCGATGACCTGTCGCATTCCTCTGCCTTTTCGGCTCTTTAGCGGTAGACCAAAAAAGCCTTTTTCTGTAAGCTACAGCTTTAGTGTGTCCACTAAAAGCGCGCAGATATTCGATGAAGAAGCGGGGTGACGTGTCTATACGTCACTCCGCTTTTTTACAACCTGCGATCGCCCTTTCAGGCTTTATTTACGGGAGGTCTTCTTGACTAAGCAAGCCATACTCGCCCTCGCTGATGGCAGCATTTTTCGCGGCGAAGCCATTGGGGCCGACGGTCAGACCGTTGGTGAGGTGGTGTTCAACACCGCAATGACTGGCTACCAGGAGATCCTGACGGATCCTTCCTACGCTCAGCAAATCGTGACCCTGACTTACCCGCATGTTGGCAATACCGGCACTACTCCGGAAGATGCCGAGTCTGATCGTGTCTGGTCCGCAGGTTTGGTCATTCGTGATCTGCCGCTGGTTGCAAGCAACTGGCGTAACACAATGTCGCTGTCTGACTACCTGAAAGCCAACAACGTTGTGGCAATCGCCGGTATCGACACTCGTCGTCTGACTCGCATCTTGCGCGAGAAGGGCGCACAGAACGGCTGCATCATGGCCGGCGAGAACATCTCTGATGAAGCGGCAATTGCAGCTGCTCGCGGCTTTCCTGGCCTGAAAGGCATGGATCTGGCGAAAGTCGTCAGCACCGAAAAAGCCTACGAGTGGCGTTCGAGCGTCTGGAACCTGGCAACTGACAGTCACCCGACGATTGAAGCCAGCGAGCTGCCTTACCACGTAGTGGCTTATGACTACGGCGTAAAGTGGAACATCCTGCGTATGTTGGTTGAGCGTGGCTGCCGCGTGACGGTAGTACCTGCTCAAACGCCGGCCAGTGATGTTTTGGCGCTTAACCCTGATGGCGTGTTCCTGTCCAACGGCCCAGGCGATCCTGAGCCTTGCGACTACGCGATCACGGCTATTCAAGAAGTGTTGAAAACCGAGATCCCGGTATTCGGCATCTGCTTGGGCCACCAGTTGCTGGCACTGGCGTCTGGCGCCAAGACCGTGAAAATGGGTCATGGCCACCACGGCGCGAACCACCCGGTTCAAGACCTGGACACCGGTGTTGTGATGATCACCAGCCAAAACCACGGCTTTGCGGTTGATGAGGCGACTTTGCCAGCCAACGTACGTGCCATCCACAAGTCGCTGTTCGACGGTACCTTGCAGGGTATCGAGCTGACCGACAAGAGCGCTTTCAGCTTCCAGGGCCACCCTGAAGCAAGCCCGGGCCCGAACGACGTTGCACCGCTGTTCGATCGCTTCATCAATGAGATGGCCAAGCGCCGCTGATCAGCCCTTTGCAATGAGTAGCCTAAGGGCGGCCCCTATATCTGGCGGCCCCTTGGGTGGCTCAGGAAACTGATCGACGGCTTGCCGACAGACCTGCGGATTTGAGTGACAAACCCATGCCAAAACGTACAGACATTAAAAGCATCCTGATTCTCGGCGCTGGCCCGATTGTTATCGGCCAGGCCTGCGAGTTCGACTATTCCGGCGCCCAGGCCTGTAAGGCTCTGCGTGAGGAGGGTTACCGCGTTATCCTGGTGAACTCTAACCCAGCCACCATCATGACCGACCCGGACATGGCCGATGCAACTTACATCGAGCCGATCAAGTGGCAGACAGTTGCCAAGATCATCGAAAAAGAGCGTCCTGACGCGCTGCTGCCAACCATGGGTGGCCAAACGGCTCTGAACTGCGCGCTGGACCTGGAGCGCGAAGGCGTTCTGGAGAAATTCGGCGTAGAGATGATCGGTGCTAACGCCGATACCATCGACAAAGCAGAAGACCGTTCGCGTTTCGACAAGGCGATGAAATCCATCGGCCTAGATTGCCCGCGTTCCGGTATCGCTCACAGCATGGAAGAGGCCAACGCGGTTCTCGAAAAGCTGGGCTTCCCGTGCATCATTCGTCCGTCCTTCACCATGGGCGGCACCGGTGGCGGTATTGCTTACAACCGTGAAGAGTTCGAAGAGATCTGTGCGCGTGGCCTAGACCTGTCGCCTACCAAAGAGCTGTTGATCGACGAATCGCTGATTGGCTGGAAAGAGTACGAAATGGAGGTTGTCCGCGATAAGAAGGACAACTGCATCATCGTTTGCTCGATCGAAAACTTTGACCCGATGGGCGTGCACACTGGCGACTCGATCACCGTTGCTCCGGCGCAAACCCTGACCGACAAAGAATATCAAATCATGCGTAACGCCTCGTTGGCGGTACTGCGTGAGATCGGCGTTGAAACCGGCGGTTCCAACGTTCAGTTCGGTATCTGCCCGGACACTGGCCGTATGGTCGTGATCGAGATGAACCCGCGTGTATCCCGCTCTTCGGCGTTGGCTTCCAAAGCCACTGGCTTCCCGATTGCGCGTATCGCTGCCAAGCTGGCGATCGGTTACACCCTGGACGAGCTGCAAAACGAAATCACTGGCGGCGCGACACCTGCGTCCTTCGAGCCGTCCATCGACTACGTTGTGACCAAGCTGCCACGCTTTGCATTCGAGAAATTTGCAAAAGCCGATGCGCGTTTGACCACGCAGATGAAGTCTGTAGGTGAAGTTATGGCCATTGGCCGGACTTTCCAGGAATCGCTGCAGAAAGCCCTTCGCGGTCTGGAAGTGGGTGTTAGCGGCCTTGATCCAAAGCTCGACCTGAGCAACCCGGAAAGCATGGCCGTGCTTAAGCGCGAGCTTACTGTGCCGGGCGCTGAGCGTATCTGGTACGTGGCTGACGCGTTCCGCGCTGGCATGACTGTTGAAGATATCTTCGGCATGAACATGATTGACCCTTGGTTCCTGGTACAGATCGAAGATCTGATCAAGGACGAAGAGAAGATCAAGACTCAAGGCCTGTCTTCGATCGATCGCGACACCATGTACCGTCTCAAGCGCAAAGGTTTCTCTGATGCGCGCCTGGCTGTACTGCTGGGTGTGACCGAGAAAAACCTGCGTCGCCACCGTCACAAGCTGGAAGTGTTTCCGGTCTACAAGCGTGTTGACACCTGTGCGGCTGAGTTCGCGACAGACACCGCTTATATGTACTCGACCTACGAGGAAGAGTGCGAAGCCAACCCGTCGGACCGTGACAAGATCATGATTCTGGGTGGTGGTCCGAACCGTATCGGTCAAGGTATCGAGTTCGACTATTGCTGCGTTCACGCGGCTCTGGCGCTGCGTGCTGATGGTTACGAAACCATCATGGTCAACTGCAACCCGGAAACTGTTTCCACTGACTACGACACCTCGGATCGCTTGTACTTTGAATCCGTAACCTTGGAAGACGTGCTGGAAATCGTCCGTGTTGAGAAGCCTAAAGGTGTGATTGTTCAGTACGGCGGTCAAACCCCGCTGAAACTGGCTCGCGCTCTGGAAGAGGCTGGCGTACCGATCATCGGCACCAGCCCTGACGCCATCGACCGTGCGGAAGACCGTGAGCGCTTCCAGCAAATGGTTGAGCGCCTGAACCTGCGTCAGCCGCCTAACGCCACTGTGCGTAGCGAAGACGAAGCCATCCGCGCTGCCGGCAAGATCGGTTACCCGCTGGTTGTTCGTCCTTCTTACGTGTTGGGCGGTCGTGCGATGGAAATCGTTTACGAAGAAGAGGAACTTAAGCGTTACCTGCGCGATGCGGTGAAAGTGTCCAATGACAGCCCTGTGCTGCTGGATCACTTCCTGAACTGTGCAATCGAAATGGACGTTGATGCTGTCTGTGATGGTACCGATGTTGTGATCGGCGCGATCATGCAGCACATCGAACAGGCTGGTGTTCACTCAGGTGACTCCGCCTGTTCGCTGCCGCCGTACTCGCTACCGCTGCACATCCAAGACGAGATGCGTGAGCAGGTCAAGAAAATGGCCCTTGAGTTGGGCGTTGTAGGTCTGATGAACGTGCAGTTGGCGCTGCAAGGTGAAGACATCTACGTGATCGAAGTGAACCCGCGTGCATCGCGTACCGTTCCTTTCGTGTCCAAGTGCATCGGTGTCTCGCTGGCAATGATCGCTGCTCGCGTAATGGCTGGTAAAACCCTGAAGGAGATTGGTTTCACTAAAGAGATCATTCCTAACTTCTATAGCGTGAAAGAGGCGGTCTTCCCATTCGCCAAATTCCCGGGTGTTGACCCGATCCTCGGCCCAGAGATGAAGTCGACGGGCGAAGTGATGGGCGTGGGTGACACCTTTGGTGAAGCGTTCGCCAAGGCGCAGATGGGCGCAAGCGAGGTTCTGCCAACTGGCGGTACTGCGTTTATCAGTGTGCGTGACGACGACAAGCCTTTGGTGGCGGGTGTTGCGCGCGACCTGATCAGCCTCGGCTTTGAGATCGTTTCGACTGCGGGCACTGCCAAGTTCATCGAAGCCGCTGGCTTGAAAGTGCGCCGCGTGAACAAGGTGACCGAAGGTCGTCCGCACGTTGTCGATATGATCAAAAATGACGAAGTCACTTTGATCATCAACACAACTGAAGGTCGTCAGTCGATTGCTGACTCTTATTCCATTCGCCGCAACGCTTTGCAGCACAAGATTTACTGCACCACGACTATTGCTGCTGGCGAAGCGATCTGCGAAGCGCTTAAGTTCGGTCCTGAAAAAACCGTCCGTCGCTTGCAGGATCTACACGCAGGATTGAAGGCATGATCAAATACCCAATGACCGTCCAGGGCGCGAAAGCCCTGGAAGAAGAGCACGCACACCTGACCAAGGTTGTTCGGCCCAAGCTGAGCCAAGACATCGGCACGGCACGTGAGCTTGGCGACCTGAAAGAAAACGCTGAATACCATGCTGCTCGTGAGCAGCAAGGTATGGTTGAGGCGCGTATTCGTGATATCGAAGGCCGCATGCAGAACGCGGTCATCATTGATGTCACGACTATCCCTCATACCGGTAAAGTGATTTTCGGCACCACGGTTGAGATCGCTAACGTTGAAACTGACGAAAGCGTGACTTATCAGATCGTGGGTGAAGATGAGGCTGACTTCAAGCTCGGAAAAATCTCAGTGGGTTCGCCACTTGCTCGCGCCTTGATTGCCAAGGAAGAGGGTGATGTGGTGGCGGTGAAAACACCGGGCGGCGTCATTGAGTACGAGATTATCGAAGTACGTCACATCTAAGTAAAAGCGCCCGCTTCGTGCGGGCGCTCTGCTTTGGCCGCCGGCTCGGTGTTGTGGGTTAGCAGCTTGCGGTTGCTTTACACAGAATTTGAGCGGTGCTGGTCTGAATAGAGTGGCGCGGTTGTTTTTCAAGACATCGCATGGCGCGCTTTAAATGTAGCGCTTGCCGCGTGATGTTTTTTGCTTTCGGGATGTAGGGCGTTGGGCGGTTCTGGCTGCCGATGCATTGCGCGGGCAGTTGTTGGAAGGTGTCAGGGCGCGCAGGCGCGCCCTTGACCCCTGTCGGCATCACTTGAAGCGATGGATGTTCGACAGATGCTTGTTAACATTGACGTTCTTGCGGTACAGAAGCGCCATTTTGCCGATAACCTGTACCAATTCCGCTTTGCCGGACTTGCACAGTTCTGCAATAGCCTCCAGGCGGGATTCGCGATCCAGGATGTTGACTTTGATTTTAATCAGCTCGTGATCGCCCAATGCGCGTTCGAGTTCGGCTAAAACACCTTCAGTCAAACCATTATCAGCCACAGTCAATACTGGTTTCAGATGGTGGCCAATGGATTTGTACTGTTTCTTCTGCTCTTGAGTGAGCGGCATAATCTGACCCCTGTGTCTGATCTTGTAAAAAGCGGCGGCCAGTTTACCCGAGCGAGTCCGGGACCGCCCAGTTAATCACGACCCGTTTATATTTTTGAGGTGGCCCGTGGCCCGTTCCAAGACTAGCCTTAACTGGCTGAAAGAGCATTTCAACGACCCATACGTCAAAATGGCGCAAAAAGACGGGTATCGTTCGCGTGCAAGTTACAAGCTTCTGGAGATCCAGGAACGTGATCGTTTGATTCGTCCGGGCATGACGGTGATTGACCTGGGCGCAGCCCCGGGTGGCTGGTCGCAGGTGACTAGCCGTCTGATCGGTGGCCAAGGGCGACTGATCGCTTCGGACATTCTGGACATGGACAGCATCCCGGACGTGACCTTCATTAAGGGTGACTTTACCGAGGACGCTGTATTGGCTCAGATTCTAGAGGCGGTCGGAAATACACAAGTAGACCTTGTGATTTCAGATATGGCCCCCAATATGAGTGGATTGGCAGCTGTAGATATGCCGCGGGCAATGTTCCTCTGCGAATTGGCACTGGATCTAGCCGGGCGAGTTCTGCGTCCAGGTGGTGATTTTTTGATTAAAGTCTTCCAAGGAGAAGGCTTCGATCAATACCACAAAGACATCCGCAAGCTTTTTGATAAGGTGCAGATGCGCAAGCCAACCTCGTCACGAGACCGTTCCCGCGAGCAGTATTTGCTGGGGCGTGGCTTCCGTGGCATAGAGGGTTCTGCCAGTGATGAACGTCTCTGACAGGGGCGATAAGTTTTTTTGTATCGCTTTACAGTGCTGTCATAACGAATATTGTGTAGTCAAAGTTTCACAAAGGGTTACAGACGGAGCCTGCAAGGGTTGTAGGCAATGTAGTAAGTTATGCCGGTGAATATCATGCGAAGCACGCTTCAGTAGCGGGGCTTGCTTCAGAGGGTAGCTAATTGAACGATATGGCAAAGAATCTGATCCTGTGGTTGATCATCGCAGCTGTCTTGGTGACAGTGATGAACAACTTCTCCAGTCCAAACGAGCCACAAACCCTCAACTATTCCGACTTCATCCAGCAAGTTAAGGATGGCAAGGTCGAGCGCGTTGCCGTGGATGGCTACGTGATTACCGGCAAACGAAGCGATGGCGATACCTTCAAGACCATTCGTCCGGCTATTCAGGACAACGGTTTGATCGGTGACTTGGTTGATAACCATGTGACTGTTGAGGGCAAATTGCCTGAGCAGCAAAGCATCTGGACTCAACTGTTGGTTGCGAGCTTCCCGATTCTGGTAATCATCGCTGTCTTCATGTTCTTTATGCGTCAAATGCAGGGCGGTGCCGGCGGTAAAGGCGGCCCGATGAGCTTTGGCAAGAGCAAGGCGCGTCTGTTGTCCGAAGACCAAGTCAAAACGACCTTGGCTGACGTCGCAGGCTGTGATGAAGCCAAAGAAGAAGTGGGTGAGCTAGTTGAGTTCCTCCGTGATCCAGGAAAATTCCAGCGCCTAGGCGGTCGTATTCCTCGTGGCGTGCTGATGGTTGGCCCGCCAGGTACCGGTAAAACGTTGCTCGCCAAGGCGATTGCTGGCGAAGCTAAGGTTCCGTTTTTCACGATTTCCGGTTCCGATTTCGTTGAGATGTTTGTGGGTGTCGGTGCAAGCCGCGTTCGTGACATGTTTGAACAAGCTAAAAAGCATGCGCCTTGCATCATCTTCATCGACGAAATCGACGCAGTCGGTCGTCACCGTGGTGCTGGTATGGGCGGCGGTCATGATGAGCGTGAGCAAACCCTCAACCAATTGCTGGTTGAGATGGACGGCTTTGAAATGAACGACGGCATCATTGTAATCGCCGCCACTAACCGTCCTGACGTGCTTGACCCTGCGCTGTTGCGACCGGGCCGTTTTGACCGTCAGGTAGTGGTTGGTTTGCCAGACATTCGTGGTCGTGAGCAAATCCTCAAAGTGCACATGCGGAAAGTGCCGATGGGTGATGACGTTCAGGCGGGTGTGATTGCACGTGGTACTCCGGGGTTCTCCGGTGCTGACCTCGCTAACCTGGTGAACGAAGCGTCCTTGTTCGCAGCGCGTACCGGTAAGCGCGTTGTTGAAATGAAAGAATTTGAGCTGGCCAAAGACAAAATCATGATGGGCGCCGAACGCAAATCGATGGTGATGTCGGATAAAGAAAAGCGTAATACGGCTTACCACGAAGCGGGTCACGCAATTGTTGGTCGCGTCGTGCCTGAGCATGACCCGGTTTACAAAGTGTCGATCATTCCGCGGGGTCGTGCGTTGGGCGTCACTATGTTCCTGCCGGAAGAGGATCGTTACAGCCTCTCCAAGCGCGCGTTGATCAGCCAGATTTGCTCGCTTTACGGCGGTCGTATCGCTGAAGAGATGACCTTGGGTTTTGACGGTGTGACCACCGGTGCATCCAACGACATCATGCGTGCGAGCCAGATTGCGCGGAACATGGTCACCAAATGGGGCTTGTCCGAGAAGCTGGGTCCGCTGATGTATGCCGAAGATGACGAGTCTTACCTAGGGCGCGGTGGTGGCGGTCAAGGTGCTAGCGTTTCGGGCGAGACAGCCAAGCTGATCGATTCTGAAGTGCGCAGCATCATCGATGAGTGCTACGGCACGGCCAAGCAGATCCTGACGGACAACCGTGACAAGCTGGAAGCGATGGCTGATGCATTGATGAAATACGAGACGATCGATGCTGATCAGATCGATGACATCATGGCTGGTCGCCCTCCACGCGAGCCGCGTGACTGGGAAGGCGGTGGCACAGGTACACCAACTGCGCCGCCTCTGGATAAAACCGAGCGTCCTGAAGCACCTATCGGCGGCCCTGCTGCTGATCACTAAGGCTTGAAATGACTTCTGCTCAGTCCCTGACCCGGTTGCCTTGCGGCAACCGGGTTCTTGATTTAACCCGTACGCATGTTATGGGTATTCTTAATGTCACCCCTGATTCGTTCTCTGATGGCGGTCGCTTTGCTCCGGCAGATGCGGCTTTGCGCCATGCCGAGGCTATGGTGTTGGCGGGTGCAAGTTTGATTGATGTGGGTGGTGAATCAACGCGCCCAGGTGCTCGCGTGGTGTTGCCACAAGAAGAGCTTGATCGGGTTGCCCCTGTTGTCGAGCGCATCAGTCGTGAACTTGATGTGATTATCTCGGTCGATACCTCCGCGCCAATCGTGATGACTGAGGTTGCGCGCTTGGGGGCTGGTCTCATCAATGATGTGCGTTCGCTGCGCCGAGAAGGTGCCGTGCAGGCTGCTGCTGCCACGGGTTTGCCGATATGTCTGATGCATATGCTGGGTGAGCCCGGTGATATGCAGGATAATCCGCATTACGCCGATTTGGTGGGTGAGGTTTCGGCATTTCTAGTTGAGCGCATGGAGTACTGTGCGGCTGCCGGAATTGCAACTGAACGTATCGTCCTTGATCCGGGATTTGGCTTTGCAAAAACACTGCAACACAACCTGAGTCTCTTTAAGCACATGGAGGCCCTGCATGCTTTAGGGCGGCCGTTGCTGGTGGGTGTGTCGCGCAAAAGTATGATTGGGCAGGCGTTGAATCGGCCAGTGGGTGAGCGTCTTTATGGCAGTCTTGCGCTGGCAGCACTTGCTGTGACTAAAGGGGCGCGTATTCTTCGCGTCCATGACGTTGCTGAAACGGTTGATGTGGTACGGATGATCGCAGCGGTAGAGTCCGCCGACTAAGAACAATGGAGCACTTATGACGAAGAAATATTTTGGCACCGACGGTATTCGCGGTCGCGTCGGCGTTTATCCGATTACCCCAGATTTTATGCTCAAGTTGGGTTGGGCTGCGGGGATGGCGTTTCGTAGCATGGGCGCTTGTCGAATCTTGGTCGGCAAAGACACGCGCATTTCGGGCTATATGTTTGAGTCAGCTCTGGAAGCCGGTTTGTCAGCAGCTGGGGCAGATGTAATGCTCCTGGGGCCAATGCCTACGCCGGCGATTGCGTATCTCACGCGCACTTTTCATGCGGAAGCGGGTATCGTGATCAGTGCATCGCACAATCCTCATGACGATAACGGTATTAAGTTCTTTTCGGGTGAGGGGACCAAGCTCCCTGACGAGGTTGAGTTGATGATCGAGGAGCTGCTGGATGCTCCGATGACGGTCGTGGACTCTGACAAGCTGGGCAAGGTGTCGCGTATCAATGATGCCTCCGGCCGCTATATCGAATTTTGCAAAAGCAGCGTACCGACCAGTACGAACTTCAGTGGTCTGAAGATCGTTATCGATTGCGCGCATGGTGCAACGTATAAAGTTGCGCCGAGCGTGTTCAAAGAGTTGGGTGCGAACGTCACTGTTTTGTCGGCTCAACCTAATGGCCTGAATATCAATGACAACTGTGGCTCGACCCATATGGGCTCGTTGCAGGCAGCGGTTTTGTCTGAGAAGGCTGACTTGGGTATTGCCTTTGATGGCGATGGCGACCGAGTACTGATGGTTGATCACACCGGTGCCATTGTCGACGGTGATGAGCTGTTGTTCATCATTGCGCGTGATTTGCATGAGCGCGGAAAATTGCAGGGCGGTGTTGTCGGAACGCTGATGAGTAATCTAGGGCTTGAACTGGCGCTAGCCGACCTTGGCATTCCGTTTGTACGGGCCAATGTTGGAGACCGTTATGTTATTGCTAGCCTGCAAGAGCATGATTGGCAGGTTGGTGGTGAAAACTCCGGGCATATCGTTTGCTTTCAGCACACCACGACGGGCGACGCGATCATTGCGGCTCTGCAAGTTTTGTTGGCGCTACGTCGACGTGGTGAAGGGCTGGCTCAGTCCCGTCAGGCGTTGCGAAAATGTCCGCAGGTGCTGCTGAATGTACGCTTCGCGGGTGGCGTGAATCCTGTTGAGCATCCCGCCATTAAAGAAGCGTGTGCGCGTGTTACAGAGGCGATGAAAGGCCGTGGACGCGTATTGTTGCGCAAGTCGGGTACCGAGCCGTTAGTGCGTGTCATGGTGGAAGGTGACGACGAAAAAATGGTTCGTGGCTACGCAGAAGAGCTGGCAAAGCTGGTAAGTGAAGTTTGTGCCTGAATTCGGCTTGCCAGCGCTGGTGTGGTTGGGTAACATCTGCGCCCACTTTGACCGACGAGGTAAAGCATGCGTCGCACTATGGTAGCTGGTAACTGGAAGATGCACGGTACCCGCGCCAGCGTCGCTGAGCTGATCGACGGTCTGCGTAATCTGGCCTTGCCTAGCGGTGTTGAGATTGCGGTATTCCCATCTGACTTGTTTATTGATCGTGTAATCAATGGCTTGAAAGGTACGCCAATTTCGGTTGGTGCTCAGGATGCCGCGATCGACGAAAAGCAAGGTGCGCTGACTGGGGAGATTTCTCCGAGTCAGTTGGTGGATGCGGGTTGCAAATTGGTGCTTGTGGGTCACTCTGAGCGTCGCCTGATTTTGGGTGAGCAGGATGAGACACTTAATCGCAAGTTTGCAGCAGCTCAAGCTTCTGGCCTAACGCCAGTGTTGTGCATAGGGGAGACCCTTGAGCAGCGTGAAGCGGGGCAAACGCTTGAGGTTGTAAAGCGTCAGTTGAACGTTGTCATTGATGAGTTCGGTATTGATGCTTTTACAAATGCAGTGATTGCATATGAGCCGGTCTGGGCTATCGGTACCGGGCTGACTGCAACACCGCAGCAAGCGCAAGATGTGCATGCGGCCATTCGCGCACAACTGGCGCAGAAGAATTCTGAGGTTGCACAAGGTGTGCGACTTCTATACGGCGGCAGCGTGAAGGCGGCCAATGCGGTCGAACTGTTCAGCATGCCGGATATCGATGGGGGGCTCATTGGTGGGGCTTCCCTGAATGCAGATGAGTTCGGTGCGATTTGTCGCGCCGCGGGAAACTGAGAAAATGCTGGAAACAGTCGTAGTCGTTTTTCATCTGTTGGGTGCATTGGGCGTAATTGCCCTGGTATTGCTGCAACAGGGTAAAGGTGCGGATGCTGGAGCATCTTTCGGAGCAGGCGCATCAAATACTGTGTTCGGAAGCCAAGGTTCCTCTACCTTTCTTAGTAAGTTTACTGCTATACTTGCCGCAGGTTTTTTCATAACCAGCCTAGGGTTAGGTTACTTTGCTAAAGAGAAAGCTCATGAGCTGACTCAAGTAGGTTTGCCAGATCCAGCGGTGTTAGAAGCGCCAAAGCAAAAACCGGCTTCAGATGATGTGCCGGTGCTTAATGAGCAAAAGTCGGCTACTCCAGCGACTGACGTGCCTCCAGCTCAAGAGCAAAAGTAAAACGGGTTTCATGATGTAACTGTAGTATTGCCGAGGTGGTGGAATTGGTAGACACGCAACCTTGAGGTGGTTGTGCCCATAGGGTGTAGGGGTTCGAGTCCCCTTCTCGGTACCAATTATCAAGAATGCCCGCAGTAGCGGGCTTTCTTGTATGTGGAAGGCTACATTGACCCTGAAAGGGATCAAACGTATACTTCCGCTCCAGCTTTGTCGCGGGATGGAGCAGTCTGGTAGCTCGTCGGGCTCATAACCCGAAGGTCGTCGGTTCAAATCCGGCTCCCGCAACCAGTTTTAGCGGAGCCCCTTATTAGGGGCTTTTTGTTAACTGGACACTTTATAGCGTCGGTATTCAACGACGTTTCAGAGATGGGCGCTTCGCCCATTTTTTTATTTTGCACAGCATGCACAAACATGCACTAGGGGGTTCAGGTGTCGAGCAAGCTAGAAGAGTTGCAGGCCTTGTTGGCCCCGGTGGTCGTGGCCCTTGGCTATGAATGCTGGGGTATTGAATTTTCGGCTCAGGGCCGCCATTCAATGTTGCGTGTGTATATCGACAAGGAAGGCGGCGTTTTGGTGGATGACTGCGCAATTGTCAGTCGCCAAATCAGCGGCGTTCTGGATGTCGAAGATCCTATTTCTGTTGAATACACCCTTGAAGTTTCTTCTCCTGGCATGGAGCGCCCGCTGTTCACTCTTGAGCAGTTTGGCCAATTCACCGGCGAGCAAGTAAAGATCAAGCTGCGCTCACCCTTTGAGGGGCGACGCAACTTTCAGGGCCTTCTGCGCGGCGTAGAAGAACAGGACGTAGTGGTGCAAGTTGATGACCACGAGTTTCTGTTGCCGATCGATATGATCGACAAGGCCAACATTATTCCCAGTTTTGACTGAGACGCGGATCCCGCGGATCCAATGGCTTGCGAAAGGCGAGGCGTACGATGAGCAAAGAAGTACTGCTGGTTGTTGAGTCGGTGTCCAATGAAAAGGGCGTACCGGCAAACGTAATTTTTGAGGCGCTGGAGCTGGCTCTGGCCACCGCTACCAAAAAGCGTTTTGAAGACGAAGTCGATCTGCGTGTGGAAATCAATCGCCACACCGGTAACTATGAGACTTTCCGTCGTTGGACTGTGGTCGAAGACGAAGATCTGGATGATCCAGCAATCGAGTTGGCGGTAGACCAGGCCCAAGCGAAACAGCCAGGCGCTGTAGCTGGCGATATTATCGAAGAGAAGATCGATTCTATCGAGTTCGGTCGGATTGCTGCACAAACTGCCAAGCAGGTTATTGTGCAAAAAGTCCGCGAAGCTGAGCGTGCTCAAGTCGTCGATGCTTATCGCGAGCGTTTGGGCGAAATCATTTCTGGCACCGTTAAAAAAGTGACACGTGACAACGTGATCGTCGATCTGGGCAACAACGCTGAAGCGTTGCTGGCCCGTGAAGACATCATCTCGCGTGAAACTTTCCGTGTTGGCGTACGCCTTCGCGCATTGTTAAAAGAAATTCGCACTGAGAACCGCGGTCCTCAACTGATTTTGTCGCGCACAGCGCCAGAGATGTTGATCGAGCTGTTCCGAATTGAAGTTCCAGAAATCTCTGAAGGCCTGATCGAAGTGATGGCGGCCTCCCGAGATCCAGGATCACGCGCTAAAATAGCCGTTCGCTCCAAAGACAAACGCATTGATCCGCAAGGTGCTTGCATTGGTATGCGCGGTTCGCGCGTCCAGGCAGTGTCCGGCGAATTGGGTGGGGAGCGAGTGGATATCGTCCTTTGGGATGACAACCCGGCGCAGTTCGTGATCAACGCAATGTCGCCAGCAGAAGTAGCGGCAATTATTGTCGACGAAGATGCCCATGCAATGGACATCGCCGTTGGCGCAGACAATCTGGCCCAGGCGATTGGTCGCGGCGGTCAGAACGTACGTTTGGCTAGCCAGTTGACTGGCTGGACCTTGAACGTGATGACCGAATCGGACATCCAGGCTAAGCAGCAAGCAGAAACCGGCGACATCCTGCGCAACTTCATCGAAGAGTTGGAAGTTGATGAAGAGTTGGCGCAGGTGCTGGTTGATGAAGGCTTCACCAGCCTGGAAGAGATTGCCTACGTACCGGTGGAAGAAATGCTCAACATCGACGGCTTTGACGAAGATATCGTCAACGAGCTTCGCGCTCGGGCCAAGGATCGTTTGTTGACTAAAGCCATCGCTACTGAGGAAAAGCTGGCAGACGCCCATCCGGCCGAAGACCTGCTCTCGCTTGAGGGTATGGACAAGGATTTGGCGATGGAACTGGCGGTGCGCGGCGTAATTACCCGCGAAGACCTGGCCGAGCAGTCTATTGACGACCTGCTCGACATCGACGGCATTGACGATGATCGTGCCGGCAAGTTGATCATGGCCGCCCGAGCCCATTGGTTCGAGTAATTAGGCGCGGCCTGAGGAGAGAAATGCATGACGCAAGTCACGGTGAAACAACTGGCCGATGAGGTCAAAACACCGGTTGAGCGCCTGTTGCAGCAGATGCGTGAGGCAGGTCTGCCGCACACCGCCGCCGAGCAGAATGTGACCGACAGTGAGAAGCAAGCTCTGCTGACTCACCTGAAAAGCAGCCACAAGGCGAAAGTGGAAGAACCGCGCAAAATCACTTTGCAGCGTAAAACCACCAGTACCCTGCGTGTTGCTGGAAGCAAAAGCATCAGCGTTGAAGTACGTAAGAAGAAAGTCTTCGTACAGCAAAGCCCGGAAGAAATTGAAGCCGAGCGCAAACGTGAGATGGATGAACGCCGTGCAGTAGAAAATGCTGCACGTCAAAAGGCTGAAGAGGAATCCAAGCGTCGCGCCGAAGAAGAAGCGCGACGCCAGCCTGCAGCTCCGACTGCTGCGCCAGCTGTTGCTGCTCCTGCACCTGTGCACACTGCACCGGTAGCAGCGCCAGCACCGGCTGCTGCACCTGCTCCAGCAGCAGATGCTCGCAAGCGGGATGAGCAGCGTCGTCCAGACAAACCACGTGCTGACGATAACAATCGTCGCGGGAGTGGCGATGGTGAGCGCAAAAACGCTCCGCATCGTGCTTCTGTTAAAGAAAAAGCGCCAACTCCACGCGTTGCACCGCGCACCTCCGACGAAGAAAGCGACAGCTTCCGTCGCGGTGGTCGTGGCAAGAGCAAGCTGAAGAAGCGTAACGCTCACGGTTTCCAGAGCCCAACCGGCCCTGTGGTTCGTGACGTACAGATTGGCGAGACCATCACTGTTGGCGATTTGGCCGCACAGATGTCGGTCAAGGCTGCCGAAGTCATCAAGTTCATGTTCAAGCTGGGTACTCCAGCGACCATCAACCAGGTACTGGATCAGGAAACTGCCCAACTGGTTGCTGAAGAACTGGGCCACAAAGTGACTCTGGTCAGCGACAACGCCTTGGAAGATTCCTTGGCTGAGTCCCTGAAGTTTGAAGGCGAGTCGTTCTCCCGTGCACCAGTTGTGACCGTAATGGGCCACGTTGACCACGGTAAAACGTCCCTGCTCGACTACATCCGTCGTGCCAAGGTAGCTGCTGGCGAAGCCGGTGGTATTACACAGCACATCGGTGCATACCACGTTGAAACCGAACGCGGCATGGTCACTTTCCTCGACACCCCGGGTCACGCTGCGTTTACCGCAATGCGTGCACGTGGTGCCAAGGCTACTGACATCGTGATTCTGGTTGTGGCTGCAGACGACGGTGTAATGCCGCAAACCATCGAAGCTGTTCAGCATGCGAAAGCAGCTGGCGTGCCGCTGGTGGTTGCAGTGAACAAGATCGACAAGCCAGGTGCTGACCTCGATCGCATCCGTAGCGAACTGTCCGTTCACGGCGTGACGTCGGAAGAGTGGGGTGGTGACACTCCGTTTGTTTCGGTCTCGGCGAAAATGGGTACTGGCGTTGACGAGTTGCTCGAAGCCGTGTTGCTGCAAGCTGAAGTTCTGGAACTCAAAGCAACTCCATCGGCTCCTGGTCGTGGCGTAGTGGTTGAGTCCCGCCTGGACAAAGGCCGTGGCCCTGTTGCGACTGTTCTGGTTCAAGACGGTACCCTGCGCCAAGGCGACATGGTTCTGGTTGGTTCCAACTACGGCCGCATCCGCGCCATGCTCGACGAGAACGGCAAGCCAATCAAGGAAGCCGGTCCATCCATCCCTGTCGAGATTCTCGGCTTGGACGGAACGCCAGATGCTGGCGACGAGATGAGCGTAATGACCGACGAGAAGAAGGCGCGTGAAGTTGCCCTGTTCCGTCAAGGCAAGTTCCGCGAAGTGAAACTGGCGCGTGCTCACGCAGGCAAGCTGGAAAACATCTTCGAGAACATGGGCCAGGAAGAGAAGAAGACGCTTAACATCGTCCTCAAATCTGACGTCCGTGGTTCGTTGGAAGCTCTGCAGGGCGCTCTGAGCGGCCTGGGTAACGACGAAGTGCAAGTGCGCGTAGTGGGCGGCGGTGTCGGTGGTATTACCGAGAGCGATGCTAACTTGGCACTGGCCTCCAACGCTGTATTGTTCGGCTTTAACGTGCGTGCTGATGCTGGCGCTCGCAAGATTGTCGAGCAAGAAGGCTTGGACATGCGTTACTACAACGTCATCTACGACATCATCGAAGACGTCAAGAAAGCCCTTACCGGTATGCTTGGCAGCGACGTTCGGGAGAACATCCTGGGTATCGCTGAAGTCCGCGACGTATTCCGTTCGCCTAAGTTCGGTGCGATTGCCGGTTGTATGGTGCTGGAAGGTGTTGTTCACCGTAACCGTCCAATCCGTGTACTGCGCGAAGACATCGTTATCTTCGAAGGCGAGCTGGAATCCCTGCGCCGCTTCAAAGATGACGCGTCCGAAGTGCGTGCTGGCATGGAATGCGGTATCGGCGTTAAGAGCTACAACGACGTTAAAGTCGGCGACAAAATCGAAGTGTTCGAGAAGGTCCAGGTTGCTCGCAGCCTCTAAATCGCGAGCCTCAAGAGCGAGGATGAGCACGGGCATGCAAATGCAACGTGCTCGGCCTGGACTCTAAACGCAACGCCCGGTCCGGCTTATGTCTGGCCGGGCGTTTGCCGCTTTCAGAACGCATGGGTTTCCCATGGGTGAGTAACAGGTAACAAGACATGGCAAAAGAATATAGCCGTACCCAACGTATCGGCGATCAGATGCAGCGCGAGCTGGCCCAACTGATCCGTCGTGAAGTCAAAGACCCGCGCGTGGGTCTGGTCACCATTACTGCCGTTGAAGTCAGCCGTGACGTGGGTCACGCCAAGATCTTCATCACCGTAATGGGGCAGGACAACGCAGAAGATATTGCTCAGACCATTAAAGTTCTGAACTCCGCAGCTGGCTTCCTTCGCATGCAATTGGCGCGCGAAATGAAACTGCGCAGCGTGCCTCAATTGCACTTTCACTACGACGAAAGCGTCGTGCGCGGTGCCCATCTGTCCGCTTTGATCGAGCGTGCAGTGGCTGAGGACAATCAGCACCCTGACGCTTTCGCTCCTGAAGACACCAAGGAGTAACCGGTGGCTCAGGTCAAGCGTATCCGTCGTAACGTCAGCGGCATCATCCTGCTCGATAAACCGCTAGGATTTACCTCCAACGCGGCCCTGCAGAAAGTTCGCTGGCTGCTCAATGCCGAGAAGGCAGGGCACACCGGTAGCCTCGACCCACTGGCCAGCGGCGTCTTGCCGTTGTGCTTTGGCGAGGCCACCAAGTTTTCGCAATACCTGCTCGATTCCGACAAGGGTTATGAAACCCTGATGCAATTAGGCAAGACCACGACCACTGCGGACGCCGAAGGTGAGGTTTTGCTCACGCGTCCAGTGACCGTTGGTCGCACCGATATCGAAGCTGTTTTGCCTAAATTTCGTGGGCAAATCAGTCAGATACCGCCGATGTACTCGGCACTTAAACGTGACGGTCAGCCGCTTTACAAGTTGGCTCGTGCAGGTGAAGTGGTGGAGCGCGAACCGCGTTCTGTTACTATTACCCGCCTCGAATTACTGGCCAGCGAAGGCGACACTGCGCGCTTGTCCGTTGACTGCACCAAAGGCACCTATATCCGTACCCTCGTGGAAGATATTGGTGAAGAGTTGGGGTGTGGTGCATACGTTGCAGAGCTTCGCCGTACGCACGCCGGACCTTTCAGCTTGGCCCAAACAGTCACGCTCGAAGAGCTGGAAGCTGTACACGCCGAAGGCGGCAATGAAGCAGTTGATCGCTTCTTGATGCCATCGGACAGCGGTTTGCTGGACTGGCCGTTGCTGCATTTTTCGGAGGCCAGCGCGTTCTATTGGCTCAATGGCCAACCGGTACGTGCTCCTGATGCCCCGAAGTTCGGCATGGTGCGGGTACAAGATCACAACGGTCGCTTTATCGGTATCGGTGAAGTGAGCGAAGACGGGCGTATCGCGCCGCGTCGACTGATTCGGTCAGAATGACCGGAGCAGAACGAGTTGGGGTGTAATGTCCCGGTTCGAACTGGAAAGAGGGTGGCTGTTATTAGGCACGGTCACATCTCACATTTAAATACGAGGATTTGTCCTCGGCCTATTGGATCTGTCTTGCTCGCAAGCAGACCCCTAATGAAAGGAAATGCCTCATGGCACTGACAGTTGAACACAAAGCAGAAATCGTAAAAGACTACCAGCAAGCTCCAGGTGATACAGGTTCTCCAGAAGTGCAAGTTGCACTGCTGACCTTTAACATCAACACGCTGCAAGGTCACTTCAAAGCAAACAGCAAAGACCACCACTCCCGTCGTGGTCTGATCCGCATGGTAAACCAGCGTCGTAAGCTGCTGGACTACCTGAAAGGCAAGAACGTTGAGCGTTACAAAGCGCTGATCGCTCGCCTGGGTCTGCGTCGCTAATAGCGATGTTGCTAGAGGCTGGTCGTCTGTCGTGCGTTTGTGGGTTTCCCACAGGCGCACGGCAGGCTTCCAGCCTCAAGTTTTATCTGGACAGCCGGATTCTTACGAAAGCTCGCCCTACCGGCGGTTTTCGTAAGCATCTTGAATCGGGTATGACCCGGTAGTGCACCCGTATTTCGCAAGAAACCCGTTCCCCAAGAGCCACAAAGAAGGTAGGACACCGTGAACCCGGTTATCAAAAAATTCCAGTTCGGTCAGTCGACCGTTACCCTCGAGACTGGCCGTATCGCCCGTCAGGCCTCCGGCGCAGTATTGGTCACCGTTGACGATGACGTCAGCGTATTGGTGACTGTAGTCGGTGCCAAACAAGCCGATCCAGGCAAGGGCTTTTTCCCTCTGTCTGTTCACTACCAAGAAAAAACCTACGCCGCGGGTAAAATCCCAGGTGGATTCTTCAAGCGTGAAGGTCGTCCTTCCGAAAAAGAAACCCTGACCTCGCGTCTGATCGACCGTCCGATCCGTCCACTGTTCCCGGAAGGCTTCATGAACGAAGTGCAGGTTGTCTGCACCGTTCTGTCCACCAGCAAAAAAACCGATCCGGACGTCGCTGCGATGATCGGTACTTCGGCTGCGTTGGCAATCTCCGGTATTCCTTTTGATGGCCCAATCGGCGCTGCCCGCGTTGCTTACCACGAAAGCACTGGCTACCTGCTGAACCCGACTTACGAGCAACTGGCCGCTTCAAGCCTAGACATGGTTGTTGCCGGTACATCGGAAGCCGTATTGATGGTTGAATCGGAAGCCAAAGAGCTGACCGAAGACCAAATGCTGGGCGCTGTACTGTTCGCCCACGACGAATTCCAAGTTGTGATTCAGGCTGTTAAAGAGCTGGCTGCTGAAGCTGCAAAACCAACGTGGGACTGGGCTGCTGCCCCAGAAGCTACCGCACTGCTGGGCGCTATCCGTGCCGAGTTCGGCGAAGCGATCTCCCAGGCTTACACCATCACCATCAAGGCCGACCGTTACGCTCGTCTGGGCGAACTGAAAGACCAAGTGGTTGCCAAGTTGTCCGGTGAAGAAGGTCAGCCTTCGTCCAGCGAAGTTAAAGCTGCATTCGGCGAAATCGAATACCGCACCGTTCGTGAAAACATCGTAAACGGCAAGCCGCGTATCGATGGTCGTGACACCAAGACTGTTCGCCCTCTGAACATCGAAGTGGGCGTTCTGCCAAAAACCCACGGTTCTGCTCTGTTCACCCGTGGCGAAACTCAGGCGCTGGTCGTTGCAACACTGGGTACTGCCCGTGATGCACAACTGCTGGATACCTTGGAAGGCGAGAAAAAAGACCCGTTCATGCTGCACTACAACTTCCCTCCGTTCTCGGTAGGTGAGTGTGGTCGTATGGGTGGCGCTGGTCGTCGCGAAATCGGCCACGGCCGTCTGGCCCGTCGTTCGGTTCAGGCCATGCTGCCTGCTGCTGACGTGTTCCCGTACACCATTCGTGTTGTATCGGAAATCACTGAATCTAACGGTTCCAGCTCCATGGCTTCGGTCTGCGGCGCATCCCTGGCACTGATGGACGCTGGTGTTCCGATGAAGGCGCCGGTTGCCGGTATCGCCATGGGTCTGGTTAAGGAAGGCGAGAAATTCGCCGTTCTGACTGACATCCTGGGTGACGAAGATCACCTAGGCGACATGGACTTCAAAGTAGCCGGTACCTCTAAAGGTGTTACCGCGCTGCAGATGGACATCAAGATCAAAGGCATCACCGAAGAAATCATGGAGATCGCTCTGGGCCAAGCCCTGGAAGCTCGCCTGAACATCTTGGGTCAGATGAACCAGATCATCGGTCAGTCGCGTACCGAGCTGTCGGCAAACGCTCCGACCATGATTGCGATGAAAATCGACACCGACAAAATCCGTGATGTTATCGGTAAAGGCGGCGCGACCATCCGTGCAATCTGTGAAGAAACCAAAGCGTCGATCGATATCGAAGACGACGGTTCGATTAAGATCTTCGGCGAGTCCAAAGAAGCAGCAGAAGCGGCTCGTCAGCGCGTTCTGGGCATCACCGCAGAGGCCGAGATCGGCAAGATCTACATCGGTAAGGTTGAGCGTATCGTCGACTTCGGCGCATTCGTAAACATCCTGCCAGGCAAAGACGGCTTGGTTCACATCTCCATGTTGAGCGACGCTCGCGTTGAGAAAGTGACTGACATTCTGAAAGAAGGTCAGGAAGTGGAAGTACTGGTACTGGACGTGGACAACCGCGGCCGTATCAAACTGTCCATCAAAGACGTTGCTGCTGCTAAGGCGTCGCAAGCGTAATCGCTGCCGACACCTGCTTTGAAAAAAGGATCCTTCGGGATCCTTTTTTTATACCTGCGGTAAAGCCAGTGCAAAAGGCCATGATTCAAAAGCCGCAACTTGCATGCAGAATTGAACAGAGTCATGCAATCTGCACGATCACGAGAATTTAATCATTTTCTAAGTTATTGATTTATAAGGGTTTAATTGTTTTAAAAAGTTGGCACAAGCCCTGCAATAGTACTTGTAACCCTGCTGCCGTGAGACGGCGCAGATTTTTAAGAAGACAGGAGTTACTCGTATGAAGAAGTTCGCTATCGCTGCCGCAACTGCCACCGCTCTGACCCTGACTATGGCCAATGCTGCATTTGCTGCTCAAGCAACGACTCAGGCGCCTATGGTCGTAGCTGCTGGCGAAGTCACTAAAGCCAAGGAAGCTACTTCTGATACCTGGATCACGACCAAAGTTAAATCTGACCTGTTGACCGAGAAGGGCATTCCAGGTTCCGACATCAAAGTTGAAACCAACAAAGGCGTAGTTTCGCTTTCCTCTACAGTCGCTATCACTGATGCACAGAAGAAAATTGCTGTCGACATCACTAAAAAGATCAAAGGCGTTCAAGCTGTTTCGGCCGATGGCCTGAAAGCTGAATAACGCTCCCTTTTTCGTAGAACCGGGGGGGGAAGCAGGAGCAGGTGATCTAACCGATTGACCTGCTGGCTTTCGAAAATGGTTCATGCGACGGCCACACGGACGTGGTCATTACAGCCCTCGGCGTTATGCGTCGAGGGCTGTTCTATTTGGAAGAAGGAATAGAGTCTACTTCGGCGGGTGCGTGCAATTTCTCTCGTAGCAGTTGCCTAGCAGGCTATGCAACTGCGGAATCGGATTTACTCGCTATCCAGATGCAATGGCGAGACCACTCGGCCGTCGCTTTCAGGTTCACCGAGTGTGGCATCGACAAAATACACTCGTTCATCGGCCAACCCGCCTTTATCCACCAGGTAGTCCTTGATGCTACTGGCGCGGTCCTGGCCCAGTTGACGCAATAGCACTTCGCTTTTACTCCAGAAGTCGATGAGTGCAGCGCTCATCTTGGCCGCGCGCTCATCACGACTCAGATCACCCCACTCAGCAGGAGGCTGCTGCTTGAGGCGTGTGCGATAGATGCCTTCCAGTAAGGGGCCTTTCTCGTCATCGGGCACTTTAAGCAACGATGCCTGAGCGGGTACTTTGTCGCCACGGCGCTGGAGAATTTTGTAGTAGTTGTACTGGTATTCGCGCTCCAGTCGGTCTTGCGCAATGAGCGGCCCGTCACTTTTTTGTGCAGCAGTGCCTTCAATCTCCAAACGTAAGGCTGGACGTTGCTTCAAGGCCTCTGCCAGTGAGTTCAGGGCTTTTTGTGCATCAGGGCTCAGATCGCTCGATCCAGGAACGAATGACACCGTGCCCAAGTCTTCGGCCCCCCCGCCACTGATCAGCCCGCCAATAAACTTGAACGGCGCTTGTGCGGCACGCATCACCAGATTGCGCAGGGTTTGCCAAACAATTGGCATCACACTGAACTGCGGATTATTTAGATCGCCCGTCACGGGCAATTCAATAGAGATTCTGCCGTCTGTGTCTTTGAGCAGAGCAATAGCCAGTTTCAGTGGCAGGTTCACAGCGTCCGGGCTGTCGACTTTTTCGCCGAGTTGCAATTGCTCAATGACTACCTTGTTCTCGGCCTTAAGCTGGCCTTTGGTGATCAGGTAGTGAACATCTAGGCTCAGACGGCCTTTGCGAATTCGGTAGCCGGCGAATTTTCCGGAGTAGGGCGTCAGTGTAGTGAGCTCGACACGTTTGAAGCTGGTGGCGATATCGAGGCTGGCCATTGGGTCAAAAGGGTTGACACTGCCCTTGATTGTCACGGGGGCGTAACGGTCAACTTTACCTGCGATATTGACACTGGCGGGCTTAGCCTCGCGGCTATTGATGCTGCCGATTTGGCCATTGAGCTGTTGAATGGCCGTGGCGAAGTTTGGCGTCAGGCTGAAGTCGGCAAAGTTTGCGGAGCCATCATTGATGGCAATACCACCGACATAGATACCCAGTGGCTTTTCCTTGGCTGCGGGTTTGGTAGCACTTTTGGCACCGCTGTTGGCAGGTTGAGGAATCAATAAGTCATCGATGTTGGTGGTGCGATCATCGTTGATCATGAACCGCACGTACGGTTGTGTGATGTTGATCTTGGAGATCGACACGTTGTCGTCATGTTGATACTTAATATCTTCAAGCACCAAGCGCTGCCATTTAAGGAAGTCGCGATTTTTCATCGTGTCCAAAGTGTGCAACTGATCAATTTGGGCTCGCCCCTCTACCGTAAAAGCCAATGGCTCAACGCTTTTTAGGTTGACCTCCAAATCACTGTCGAGCATACCGCTGCGCAGTTCTAGACGAATAAACGGGTCGATGTAGGCTTGGGCTACTCGCAGGTCGATGTCTTTGGTGGTGACTTTCAGTCGTGCGCCCATCGGGCTCAGGTTGACGTTGCCGCTGGCCGCCAGCTTGCCCTGTTTGCCAATGCCGGTGTCGAGCGTGAGACTAAAGGGCGACTGATTGAGGCTGTCGAAGTTCTTCAGTTTCAGATTGAGCGGGCCGATGTCCAGCGCCACTGGGGTAGTGGGCTCTTTGTCAGCCAGGTGCACGCGGTAATCGCGCAGTTCCACATCCTTAAGCAGCACTTGCCATGGTTTGCTGGGTACAGCAGGCGCGGATGCTGGCTTGGACGCTCCAGCCGCCACCGTCTCGTCAGCTTTTCGCGCAGGCTTGGACGGTTGGCTGGCAAACAGCTTTTGCCAGTCGAGCTGGCCATCCTTCTCCCGCGAGGCCCACGTTTCAAGGTTGTTGCTCTGGATTTTCCCGACAACCACGCGCTGTTTGGCGAGGTCGACCGTGGTGTCGCTGACATTCAAACGCTCTAGGCGTACGAGTGGCCGACCGTCCGGGGCATTGATCTTGAATGGAGCAAGGCTGGCGGAAACGTTGCTCAAGACCATTTCAGTGTCTTTGGCCAAGTTCAACGTGTAGTCCGTGCTGAAATTCAACACGCCGTCTTCGAGTGCCAGCGGTAGCGCATCCCGGACATATGGCCACCAGACCTTCATCTGGCCATCGGTGACCTTAAGTTTGCCTTCGGAGGCAATGGGCACCAGGCTCAGCGTACCGCTCCAATCGATCCGTCCGCCGGCCGGACCCATTGCCACGAGCGTCATATCAGCGTTGTCTTTGGGCAGAGTGCTGAGGTTTTTCAGTTCAAGGTTCATCGAGTCGTACAAAAACTCGATCGGTTCACTCGGCCGCATATCTGTGAAATGCAGGTAGCCGTCAGCCAGCTTGATATTGTCGATGCGGACAGGGAAAGGTTTGCTCTCAGGCTGTTCGGGCGTGGGTTCACTGGCTGGCAGTTTGAACAACTGAACCAGGTTGAGTGAGCCATCTTTGTTAAACAGCAGCTCAGTCTTTGGCTTGTCCAACTGCAGGTCGGTCAAGTGCAAGGCTTTGGTCCACAGGCTGTCGACCTGCACATTGGTGTAAAGGCGCTCGAAGCCGATTTGCTCCTTGCCAGGTTCGCCGACGCGAAAGCCCCACAATGTGAGTTCTAGGCTAAACGGGTTGAACTCTAACCGGTCGAGTTTGGCGGGAACCGTTGCGTAATTGGCCAACTGCTGGTTGATAACACGCAAGCCAATGCCGGGCAAAATAAAGAAGCCCAGCACGCTATAAATTGCGATAGCAGTTAGCACTGCGCCAATGGCGCGGATCAATCCTTTGAGCATGTGGGGCGTCGTCTTTACGTTCAGGAGTGCCTTTGAGTATGGCACGCGTTTCCGGTTCCGATATGGGCGCCTTATTTAGGGTAGGACTTTTCCCTTTGTTGCGAGTTTTTTAGAACTGCAAGATCAGCGTTTTCAATGGAGGCTGTTGATCTTGCGACGGGAAGTCCGTTGCGGGTGTCAGTACTTGCCAGTCGCGTACTGGACGACCTGCTTTTTCGGCGCAACGCAGTACCTGTTCGCGCCAGTCGTCCATGCCGACTTTTGCCAGGTTGTTGCAGCAGATCAGCACACCATTCGCTGCTGTGGCGAGCACTGCAGGCTTGAGCAGGCTTTGGTAATCGCGCAGCAGGTCAACCGTGCCGAAAGCACTCTTGGCCCAGGCTGGCGGGTCGAGCAATACCACATCATATTCGCGTTGCTCCAGGCGCGGATAAGCTGGCAATTTGTGGCGACGTTGAATAATCGGCAGCCCGGCCAATTGGCGGATGGCGGCGAAATAGTCAGATTGCACAAAATTCATCTTCTTCAGCTGTGGGTTCAGCAGGCCATTCTCACGGCCTACTGCCAGATTGCCTTCGGCAAAATCCAGGTTACAGACTTCGCTGGCACCACCGGCGGCTGCGCTCAAGCCTACGCCACAGGTGTAGGCAAACAGGTTGAGCACGCTTTTACCGGCGCTGTGCTGTTTGACCCAGCCGCGCGCATTGCGTAAGTCGAGGAATAGCAGCGGATCTTGGCCAGCATGACGCCCGCGCACGCGGTATTTAAGGCCCCATTCATGGCCGACCATGTCAGCCAGCGCGGCGTCTTCAGCTTTGTACACCGTGTCTTCACGATCAATGCGCGAGTTACCTTGCGAACGATCGTTGTAGACCAGCAGTAATTCCAGGCCTAAGTGGCGATTGATGGCGTCATGCAATTGCAGCAGATCATCGCGCTCAAGGCGCTGGTGGAAACTTTGCACCAACAGTTGCGGGCCGTAGCGGTCGATGGTTAAACCGCCGGCACCTTCTTGGCTGCCGTGGAACAGGCGATAGCAGTCAGTGCCCTGAGCGTGCAGCTCGGCCAGCAAATCCTGACGATTATCGAGAGCGGCGCGCAGCGCCTGGTTCAAGGAAGACATGCGATGCGCCTTGGGATAGATAAGGCGCGGCAGTTTAACAGAATAGGGTGATCGTACGTCTCAAACCTGTGGCAGCGGGCTTGCCTACGATTCAGACACCCAGCCCCATGCGCCGCCGTGCGCGTTGCACAGAACCGTTGCGCACGGCCCAACGCAAGATCGGCGCGGTGCTGTTAACACACGAGCGCACTAGCTGTCGTGTGACAGGACGTTGCTCAAGCTCAAGCTGATCGCTGGCCCAATCGGGTAGCAAATCAATCCCGGCCTGCATCATCAGTGCCCCAAACGGTTTGGCCAGCAGGCTAGGGGCGGGTGCATTGAGCAGCAGGCGAATCACTTCATGGCTGCGTTCATCGCACCGTAACTGTGGGCGAATCTGGTCGAGGTACTCGGCGATTTGCTGGCGTGAGCGCGGCACCTGCGTGGCGCCCAGTCGTTCAGCGACCAAGGCGATTTCATCGTAGTAACGGTCCTGATCTTCGGCGGACAAGTGCGGATTGCGGTAGCGAAGATGAGCCGCGAGAAAGTTGCTGACTTCTGCCACATGCACCCACGTGAGCAACTCAGGGTCGCTGGCGGCATAAGGTTTGCCATCAAGCCCGGTGCCAATGACTTGCAGGTGAATAGTGCGGACTTTATCGATCAACCAGTTGGCGTCTGCGGTAGAGCCAAATGTAGTGCCGGAAATGAACTGCCCGGTGCGGCGTAACCGGCCCAGCATGTCTTGGCGGAAATTGGAGTGATCCCACACCCCGGCCAAGGCCAGCGGGTGCAAGGCTTGCAGCATCAAGGCGCTGATGCCGCCAATCAGCATGCTGGTGAAGTCACCGTGCACACGCCAACTGATAGAGTCCGGGCCAAACAGTCCGGGGTCGCCTTTGGGGGTTTCGAGGTCGAGCTGGCCGAGCGAAAGCCCGGTCAGGCTCATGATTTGGCGTTCGATGGGACGACGGATAAATTCCATGAAGCCTCAATGCCAGCCAGTCGGGGAGACTGGCTGGCCATCAATCAACCGCGATGACGTCCGCGGAAGTAGTTGATCAGACCTTGGGTCGATGCATCGTCGGCAGGCTCTTCGAGGCTGCCGGTCAGGCGATTGTAAACGCCCTTGCCCAGCTCTTTGCCCAGCTCCACGCCCCATTGGTCGAAGGCGTTGGTGCCCCAGATTACGCTTTGCACGAAGACTTTATGCTCGTACAACGCAACCAATGCACCCAGACGGCGCGGGCTGATGCGCTCAACCACCAGCGTATTGCTCGGGCGGTTGCCTGGAATCACCTTGTGCGGCGCCAGTTTTTGCACCTCTTCTTCGCTCATGCCTTTGTCGCGCAATTCAGCTTCGGCTTCTTCGCGGGTTTTACCCAGCATCAGCGCTTGGCTTTGCGACAGGCAGTTGGCGTACAACCACTGGTGGTGATCGGACACCGGGTTGAAGCTGACGATTGGCACGATGAAGTCGGCCGGAATCAGTTGGGTGCCTTGATGCAGCAATTGGTGATACGCGTGCTGACCGTTGCAACCCACGCCGCCCCAGATGACCGGGCCTGTGTCGGTGGTCACAGGAGTGCCATCCTGACGCACACTCTTGCCGTTGGACTCCATGTCCAGCTGTTGCAAGTGCTTGGTGATGTTGCGCAGGTAGTGGTCGTACGGCAGGATCGCGTGACTTTGCGCACCCCAGAAGTTGCCGTACCAAACACCGAGAGAGGCCATCAAGACCGGCATGTTTTGTTCAAATGGCGCGTTCTGGAAGTGCTGGTCCATGCTGTAGGCACCGGACAGCAGCTCTTTGAAGTTGGACATGCCGATGGCCAATGCAATCGGCAAACCAATAGCCGACCACAGCGAATAACGACCGCCCACCCAGTCCCACATTGGGAAGATGTTTTCTTCGCGAATCCCGAATGCGACGGCGGCCGCGTTGTTGCTCGACACCGCGATAAAGTGGCGATGCAACTCGGCTTCCGAGCCACCTTGAGCCAAGTACCAGGCACGCGAAGCTTGGGCGTTTTTCAGGGTTTCGAGGGTGTTGAAGGATTTCGACGACACGATAAACAGCGTGGTTTCAGCGCGCAGTTTTGCAGTCAGTTCGTGGAACTCACTGCCGTCGATGTTTGCCAGATAGTGGCAGCGGACGCCTTTTTGGGCGTAGGACAGCAGTGCTTCGGACACCAACTCTGGGCCGAGGAACGAGCCGCCAATACCAATGTTGACCACATCAGTAATCGGCTTTTCGGTGTAGCCACGCCACAGACCGTCGTGAATCCGGCCGACCAGTTCGGTCATTTGGTTCAGGACTTTGTGTACCTGCGGCATGATATTTACGCCGTTCACCGACAGCTTGTCGGCCACTGGGCGGCGCAATGCGGTATGCAGGGCAGGACGGCCTTCGGAGGCGTTGACGATTTCGCCTTCAAACAGCGACTTGATTGCACCCTTGAGGTCGGCCTCGTTCGCTAGATTTACCAACAAACTACGGGTCTTATCGGTGATCAGGTTTTTCGAGTAATCCAGAAACAAGCCACAACTGCTCAGAGTGAAATCTTCAAAGCGTTTAGGGTTGTTGTTGAATGCATCGCGCATGCTGAAATGCTGCATGTCGGCACGGTGGAGTTTCAACGCTTGCCAAGCGGGCAGAGCGGTAACGTCATGAGGAGTGCGGTAGTACGCCATCGCTGCGAATATCCTTTTGCTTGAACTGCCTTTTGGACACTGAAAACACCGAAACCTTCGTTCTTATATCGATATTTCGGTCGGTCTGCTTCTGCGCTTCATTCAGAAGCAGGGCGATTACAGTAAACCTCGCGCCTGCTTCTGTCTCGGCTTTGTCTGACACTACTGAGTAACTTTTGTCACAAGCATGTTACTCGGGACCTACACGATTTTCAGTGTTGGATCATGGGGGAGGTTAATCCGCTGTTCCGAGTAGCCTGTCTCTTACAGTGAGCTGTCGAGATTCAGGTGTATGTTGTCGATCAGGCGAGTTGCGCCCAAGAACGCTGCGACGAGAATCACGATGTCACGATCATTGGCTTGCGCTGGCAGCAAGGTCAGCGCATGACGGATTTCCAAGTAGTCGGGGCGAAACCCTTCTGCTTCGATACGTTGCAGGTGCTGGCTAACCAAGTGCGGGTAATCACGCTCGCCAGTTTTTATGGCCTGAACGATCTCGTTCAGATGCCGATACAGCGCGGGCGCAACATGACGCTGCTCTTCGGTCAAATAGCCGTTACGCGACGACAAGGCCAAGCCATCTTCGGCACGTACCGTCGGCTCACCAATGATCTGCACCGGGATGTTCAGGTCATTAACCATGGCGCGAATAACGGCCAATTGCTGGTAGTCCTTTTGCCCAAAGATCGCCAGATCGGGCTGAACCATATTGAACAATTTGCCAACGACCGTCGTGACCCCGTCGAAATGCCCAGGTCGGCGGCTGCCGCACAGTTCATTGCTGAGTTGTGCCGCCGTCACGCGGGTCAGGCCAGCCATGCCGTGGGGGTACATTTCTTCTACCGTCGGGGCGAACAACAGGTTGCAACCTGCTTGCAGGAGTTTTTCCTGATCGGCCGCGAGGGTGCGCGGATAGGTATCTAGGTCTTCGTTGGCGCCGAACTGCAACGGGTTGACGAAAATGCTCGCCACCACAAAGTCTGCTTGCTGAGCCGCGGTGGTCACTAACGCTGCGTGGCCACTGTGCAGATTACCCATGGTGGGTACGAGGCCAATTTGTTTACCTTCGCTGCGGGCGCGGGCGACTGCGGCGCGCAACTCGCGAACGGTTTTTACTGTGTTCATGCAGAGAATCCGTGTTCGGTACCAGGAAAACTGACGGCTTTGACTTCAGCCACGTAAGCGCTGAGTGCCGATTGAATGTCGGGTTGACCCGCCATGTAATTCTTTACGAATTTTGGGACGCGCCCAGTCAAGGAAAGGCCGAGCATGTCGTGAAGCACCAAAACCTGGCCGTCAGTATCGCTGCCAGCGCCAATGCCGATTACCGGGATTTTAACCGCAAGGGTGATTTCACGGGCCAACTCGCTCGGCACACATTCCAGCAGCAACATAGCCGCACCTGCTTGTTCCAGAGCAATAGCATCGGCGCGCATTTGGCGGGCCTGAGCTTCGTTGCGGCCCTGGACTTTGTAACCACCCAACACGTTCACAGTTTGTGGGGTCAGGCCCATGTGCGCGCACACGGGAATGCCGCGCTCGGTCAGCAAGCGGATGGATTCTGAGAGCCAGACGGCGCCTTCTACCTTGACCATGTGCGCGCCGGCTTTCATCAACTGGGCACTGTTGTTCAAGGTTTGCTCGAGTGTCGCGTTGGCCATGAAGGGCAGGTCGGCGAGAATCAGTGCGTCCTGGTTGCCGCGTTTTACGCTGGCCACGTGATACGCCATTTCTGCGGTAGTGACTGGCAGCGTGCTGTCATGCCCTTGCAGGACCATGCCCAAGGAGTCGCCCACCAGTAACACTTCCACACCGGCCTGATTACAGACGTGAGAAAAGGTGGCGTCATAGCACGTCAGCATGGTGATTTTTTCACCTTTTTGCTTAAGGCTTTGCAGGGTGGTCAGGGTGATAGCCGGCATGAAAAAGGATCCTCGTCAGGCAGTGTGATAACCACAGCGCGTTACGCACGTGATTGATCGTATAGGCAGGAACACCTTTATGGACGGTGCTTACAACGCCTGCTTTTCACAGTGCGCCGTCCAATGGACGGCAGCGGGACGCCTATAGTCGTGACGGGAACACTGGAAGTCAATTAGAGGTGTTACCGCGGGGGTGTTACCGGGATTATTGATTCGTTTCAGCTTAACGTTCAAGGCGCTCGAGGCCGACAAACGGGCAGTCTGCCAGCAACTGTTCGAGGCTACGCCCATCGGCGAGCGTCAGTGAGGCAGGGGCCAGTTCGGCCAACGGATACAAAACGAAGGGGCGGGCGTGCATGTGGTAATGCGGAACCTTGAGTCTAGGCTCCTCGATCAGTCGATCGCCGAATAGCAGGATGTCTAGATCAAGCGTGCGCGGCCCCCAACGTTCATGGCGTTCGCGACCTTGATCCAGCTCGATGGCTTGCAGCGCATCCAGCAAGTCCAGAGGTGCCAGCGTGCTGTCGATGGCGGCTACGGCATTGGTGTAACGCGGTTGGCCGGGTAACAGTGAGTCGCTTTGGTAGAACGCCGACACTGCGACGAAGCGGGAGTCAGGCAGTTGCGTCAGCGCCTGTACGGCGCTGCGCAACTGGTCTGCCGGGTCAGCCAGATTGCTGCCCATGCCGATGTAGATCCGCTCCATCGCTTACTCGTCCGCGCCGGTGCCGCGTTTGCGTTTACTGCTGCTGGTGCGGCGGCGTTTGCGCGGGGCGGTCCCGGTGCCGTCATCTTTGTTGTTGCTCAAGTCGCGGATCATATCGCGACGGCCGCTGTCATTGGCGTCCTGGTAATCAGTCCACCATTCGCCCAAGCCATGGGTCTGTTCGCCGGCGCTTTCACGCAACAGCAAGAAGTCATAGCCAGCACGGAAGCGCGGGTTGTCCAGCAACATGTCAGCGCGTTTGCCGCTCCGACGCGGCAGGCGTTCTTGCATGTCCCAAATCTCGCGAATCGGCATGGTGAAACGCTTGGGAATGGCAATCCGTTGGCACTGCTCAGCGATCAGTTCGTGGGCGGCTTCCTGCATGGCTGGAATAGGCGGCATGCCACGGTCTTGCAGACGCAACACGCGAGCAGGCAGAGCAGGCCACAGCAGCGCAGCAAATAGGAAGGCCGGGGTTACTGGCTTGCCCTGCTTGATGCGCAGATCGGTGTTGCGCAAGGCTTCGCTGATTAGCGTGTGGGTGTACGTCGGGTTGTGCTCCAGTGCTTCGGCGCTGGCCGGGAACAATGGATCGAACAACTCAAGGTCGACCAGCATTTCGAACGTGTCGCAGGCATTGCCAGAGAGGAACAGCTTCAACACTTCTTCGAATAGCCGTGCTGCCGGGATCTCACGCAGCATGGGCGCCAGATCTCGGATCGGTGCTGCTGTGTGTTTTTCGATACCAAAGTCGAGCTTGGCAGCGAAACGCACAGCTCGCAGCATGCGCACCGGATCTTCCTGGTAACGCTGTTGCGGATCACCGATCAGGCGCAGCAAGCGGTTACGGATGTCGTGTACGCCGTTTGCGTAATCGAGAATGCGTTCGCTGACCGGGTCGTAGTAGAGGGCATTGATCGTGAAGTCACGACGCTGAGCGTCTTCTTCAAGGGTGCCGTAAACGTTGTCGCGCAAAATGCGCCCGCTTTCGTTGCGAGAGGATTGGTTGCTGTCTTCCTCTTCGTCGTTTTGCGGGTGATTGGCACGGAAGGTTGCGACCTCAATGATTTCGCGACCAAAGTGGATGTGCACTAACTTGAACCGCCGACCGATGATTCGCGCGTTGCGAAATTCGGCACGCACCTGTTCAGGGGTTGCGCTGGTGGCGACGTCGAAGTCTTTAGGGGTGATGTTGAGCAGCATGTCGCGTACACAACCACCGACCAGGTAGGCCTGGTAACCGGCGTTCTGCAGGCGCTCGACAATATTGACCGCGTAACGGCTGAACTGGGCGCGTTGCAGCGAGTGTTGGCTGCTGTTGAGCACTTCAGGGGTGCTACGCAGTTGTTGCGTACGACGCTTGGGAGAACGGAGTGACTGGAACAGCTTCTTCAGCATGGGATGCACTGTTTGAAGGAATGTTCGGCCAAAACGAAGAATGACCGCATGATGGGCCGGGATTCTAGCATTTAGTCAGGGGATGGTGTAGGACGCTGAGCCGCTCTTGCGAGCGAAGCTACAAGCGGCACGCTAAAACAGTTGCAAGAGGGTTGAGTTAGAGCGTGTAAGCGGTTTTTGCTGAATCGCAGGAAGCACAAGGGGAGCCGAAGCTCCCCCAGAATTAGTTGCATGCTCTATTTTTATTATGTTTTTCGGGCTTTTTGTTTTTATTAAGTGCCCTGACTACAGAGGTTATTCCTGCGTAGCCCTCTCAAATTGAGAGATAAGAGCAAACGGATTGCTTTGGTCGCTGTGTTGATGTGATCAATGATCCAACTAGTTCAGGCTCTGCTTTAAGTGCAGTTTTTGTTGTTCTCTGCCTAGTCGTGGGGTAACCCCCATTTACAACGCCTCTCCAAAACAATCAGTTAGCTGCGCCTCCGCCGTGTTGTTTTTGTTATGCGTGAGCCGATACGTCTTATTTTTATTGTGTGTTGCTGTGATTCTTATTGTTCTTGTACGAATACATATAGCAGGGGTCGTGCCAACTTTTGCACAGCCCAGCAAAATAGGGGGGTTTGACGGTTTTGACTTTTTAAAGGGCCAAAAAAAGCCGGGGTTTCGTTACCGTAAACCCCGGCTTTTGTTACGTGAATCGTCAGCGGTAACAGTTTTTTCACCGCTGCGCGTGTTACCGGACTCAGTTTTCGCTCGCGACCCCAGTTTTTCTACGGGGGATACCTAGGCGTTGGCGACGCTCCCACAGGCATTTACGGCTTACCCCGAGTTTGCGGGCCAGTTCGGTCTCGGTCATGTGGTCTTGATGTTCCAGAACAAAGTGCTGGAAGTAGTCTTCCAGTGACAGGTCTTCGGTTGGGTCCAGGCTAGTGTTACCGCTACTGATGCTCTGCTGCGGGGCCAGGCCCATGAAGTCGTCGTCTTGCAAATCGCTGAGTTCAATGTCGATGCCCAGCAGTTCAGCCGAAATTTCCGGGCTTTCGCACAAGATGACGGCGCGCTCGACTGCGTTCTCCAGTTCGCGAACGTTACCTGGCCACGTGTAATGGCTAATGGCGCGTTCTGCGTCGGGGGCGAACTTCAAGTCAGTGCGTCCAACGCGGGCGCTTTGGCGGGCGAGGAAGGCGTGGGCAATTTCGTTGACGTCAGCGCCTCGTTCACGCAAAGCAGGCAGCTTGAGTGCGATGACGTGCAGGCGGTAGTACAAGTCTTCGCGGAACTGGCCGACCTTGGCTAGGTTCTTGAGGTCTCTGTGGGTTGCCGCAATAAGCCGCACATCGACTTTTTGCGATTGCACCGAGCCGACGCGGCGAATTTCGCCCTCTTGCAGAACGCGTAACAGGCGCGCCTGAGCTTCGAGTGGCAATTCACCGATTTCATCGAGGAACAAGGTGCCGCCATCGGCCGCTTCTACCAACCCTGCACGCCCTGCACTGGCGCCGGTAAATGCACCTTTTTCGTGGCCGAACAGTTCGGACTCGATCAGCGATTCGGGAATGGCCGCACAGTTGACCGAAATCATTGGCGCTTTGGCGCGTTTGGACAGGTTGTGTAGGGCGCGTGCGACCAACTCTTTACCTGTACCGGATTCGCCTTGAATCAATACATTGGAGTCAGTCGGGGCCACTTTGCGGATTTTGCTGTACATGTCGAGCATCGGCGGGCACGAGCCAATGATGCCAATTTCACCGTTGCTGTTGTCCACGGTGCTTTTGTCGGCACCGCCGGCCTTGGTCGCTGGGCGTTCAACGGCCACGCTCTGCGGGTGTTGACGGTCTCGCAGAATGCGCGCGACGGCTTGCAACATTTCGTCGTGATCAAAGGGTTTGGCGATGTAGTCGACCGCGCCCATTTTCATCGAGTCTACGGCTGAGCGAAGGCTTGCGTAGCTGGTCATGATCAGCACCGGCTTGCCTTGCCCCAACTTGATCAGCTCGGTGCCTGGCGCTCCTGGCAGGCGCAAATCGCTGACAATCAAGTCGAACGAGGGAATGCTGAAACGCTCTTGTGCTTCCTGTACCGAACCAGCTTCGCTGACTTGGTACTGATTACGCTCCAACAGACGGCGCAACGCGGAGCGGATGATTGTTTCGTCTTCGACGATCAAAATATGCGGCATTGATTCGGTTCTCTCGACGGTCTCAGTTCACAGCGGACGTCGCTTCGACATGACGCGGTAATGTCACCCGGATACGGGTTCCGCGTTGGCTTTGAATGTCAGCCGGGCTGTCGATGGTGATTTGTCCATAATGCTCTTCAACGATGGAATAGACCAGTGCAAGGCCCAGACCGGTGCCTTCGCCAGGGTCCTTGGTGGTGAAGAAAGGTTCGAACAATCGGTCCATGATGTTCTTCGGAATACCGCTGCCTTCGTCTTCCACGATCAGATCGACCGTGTGTTCGCTGGCCTCGCTTTTGACGCGCACTGCACTGCCGGCAGGGGAGGCATCACGGGCGTTTGATAGCAAGTTGATCAGCACCTGAGCCAACCGTTGCGGGTCGCCGTCGACCCAGTGGTCGGGATCGCACAGGTTGTAGAACTGGACTTCAAAATTGCGCCGGTTCAGGGCCAGCAGACCAATGGCATCCTGTGCGACTTCGGCCAGACATACGGGCTCGTCGTTGTGCTGGTGGCTGCCGGCGTGGGCGAAGCTCATCAACGACTGCACAATGCGCGATATGCGTTTGGTCTGTTCGAGAATCTGGCTGCTGATTTCGGTCAGCTCGCTGTCGTCTTCGCGCTCTTCACGTAGGTTTTGCGCTAAGCAGGCGATGCCGGTCACTGGGTTGCCGATCTCATGGGCCACGCCCGCCGCCAGTCGGCCGATACTGGCCAAACGCTCGGAGTGAACCAATTTGTCTTCGAGCATTTGTGTTTCAGTTAAATCTTCGACCAGCAACACCAGGCCGCTGTTGCCCGGTGCCAGAGGCTCATCAATGGCTGCCTTGTGCAGGTTTAACCAGCGAGTCTGACCGTCGAGGGCCAAGTGCTGTTTGTGCAAGTGTTCGTCGGGCAGGTCGATAAAGCCTTGTAGCAGTTCACGCCACGGGTTTCCCAAGGTGCTCAGGCGAGAGCCCACGACACGTTGCGCAGGAATGCCGGTCAGCTCTTCCATGGCTTTGTTCCACATCAGGATCTCTTGATCCTTGGCCAAGGAGCACACGCCCATTGGCAGTTCTTGCAACGTTTGGCGGTGATAGCGGCGCAGGGCATCGAGTTCGGCGGCCAGACCGGTCAGGCGCGAGTGATAGTCCTCAAGCCGGCTTTCGATGAAGTGAATGTCTTCGGTAACGTAGTTATCGCCGCCTGATTTATAAGGCAGGAAAGTCTCGACCATGTCTTGGGCAACGCTTGGGCCCATGAGGCCTGACAGGTTGGCTTCGATTCGGTCGCGCAGACGGCGCAAGGCATAAGGACGGCGCTCGTCGAACGGCAAGTACAGGTCGCGCAAGGCTTGCTCGACTTCTTTTTGCGCCGCTTTGGCGCCCAAAGGCTTGGCCAGTTGGGTGGCGAATTCTTGAGGGGAGGCGGCATGCAATTCGCGGCGCTGTGGGCGGCGAACGTTATCCACAGCGCAGGCTTCGGCGGCACTGGCTTCTTCGGGGCTGGCATTGGTGAACAAGGAGATCAGGGTAAACATCAGCACGTTGGCGGCGAGCGAGGCGATGGCTGCCATGTGCCAACTGGTGTCGTCCAGCACGTAGATCATGTCTAGCCACGGGATGTAGAAACCTTGGAAGTTGCCGACCAGCGGGAACAGCATGCTAACCATCCACACCACGATCCCGGCCAGCAAACCGGCGATAAAGCCGCGTCGGTTTGCGGTGGGCCAGTACAGGACCGAGAGCACACCCGGCAAAAACTGCAACGTGGCGACAAAGGCCACGATGCCGAGGTTGGCCAGATCCTGCTCTGCGCCTAACAGCAGGTAGAACCCGTAGCCGGCCATGATGATGGCCACAATCAGTGCGCGGCGGGTCCACTTCAGCCAGCGGTAGATGTTGCCTTCGGCGGGTGGCTGGTAAAGCGGTAGCACCAGATGGTTCAACGCCATGCCCGACAGCGCCAGCGTGGTCACGATGATCAACCCGCTGGAGGCCGATAGTCCGCCTACATACGCCAGTAACGCCAAGGATTTGCTATTGGCTGCGATGCCGATACCCAGGGTGAAGTATTCGGGATTGGTGGTGGCGCCCAGTTTGAGCCCAGCCCACAAGATGAGCGGTACCGCGAGGCTCATCAACAGCAAGAACAGCGGCAAGCCCCAGCTTGCGCTGACCAGCCCGCGAGGGTTGAGGTTCTCGGTAAAGGTCATGTGATACATGTGCGGCATCACAATGGCCGAGGCAAAAAACACCAGCAGCAAGGTGCGCCATGGCCCTTCTTGCAACGGGGTGTGCAGGGCCGCGAGAGCCGTCTGGTTTTGTAGTAACCACACTTCCAGTTGCTGTGGGCCATCAAATACGCCGTACAGCGCGTAGAGGCCCACTCCGCCAATGGCCGCTAGCTTGATCACTGATTCAAAGGCTATCGCAAACACCAGCCCTTCGTGTTTTTCACGGGTGGCAATGTGCCGAGATCCGAAGAAAATCGTGAACAGGGTGATCATCGCGCAAAAGCTCAGGGCCACGCGGTGCTGGACCGGCTCGCGGGTCAGGATGCTGATGGAGTCCGCCACGGCCTGGATTTGCAGGGCCAGCAGCGGTAACACGCCGATCAGCATGAAAATGGTGGTCAGTGCCCCCGCCCAGGAGCTGCGAAAACGAAAGGCAAAGAGGTCGGCCAGCGATGAGAGCTGGTAGGTGCGGGTAATTTTTAAAATGGGATAGAGCAGGACGGGGGCCAGTAGAAACGCGCCAGAAACCCCGAGGTAGCTGGACAAAAAGCCGTAGCCGTATTCATAAGCCAGGCCTACGGTGCCATAGAAAGCCCAAGCGCTGGCATACACACCCAGTGACAAGGTGTAGGTCAGCGGGTGACGAATGATGGCACGCGGGATCATGCCGCGTTCACTGATCCACGCCACGCCAAACAGCACCAGCAAGTAGGCGGCGCTGACCAGCACCATCTGGGTCAGGCTAAAGCTCATCGGCATCTTTTTGGCTCTGAAGAATAAAGGTCACAACGATCAGAATCAGCCAAAGCAGATACGGCCTGTACCAGGCGCCCGTCGCGTCAATCCACCAATCCATGATGGCGGGGGAAAACAGGTAAATCCCGACAACCAGCAACAGGACCAAACGATAGATATACATTCTGCCCTCACTTTTGCTGGCCGCATGCCCTAAAAACGTGCGGCGATGGTAACGGATGGCTGGCAACCTGCAAGGGGTGTCAGCGTAATTGCGCTTCTGCCAGGGTGAGCGCACGCGGTATTAGTTCGGCATTCCAGTGTGCGATGCCCCATTCGAGGATTTCTCGCGGGCTGGCGCTATTCAGATGCTGGTCGGGCGCTTGGCCCAATGTGCGTAAGGCGCGAAGTAGCAAGGGGCTGGCCTGTTCGGCTGTTAGCGGCGGCGAACGGTACGATTTGCCGAGTTTGTGGCCATCCGGCTGTACGATCAACGGCACGTGCAGGTAGCGAGGTTGCGACAAGCCGAGCAGTTCTTGCAGGTAGAGTTGGCGCGGCGTGGAATCCAGCAGGTCAGCGCCACGCACAATATCGGTCACGCCTTGCGAGGCATCGTCGAGCACCACGGCTAATTGATAGGCGTACAGCCCGTCGCGGCGACGAATCACAAAGTCGCCCACGTCCCGTCCCAAATGCTGGTGGAATACGCCTTGCACGCGGTCTTCAAACGCATATTCCAGCTCGGGCACACGTACGCGTATGGCGGCGTTGTCCATCGAGTGACCCGCATTGCGGCAAAGCCCCGGATAAATCCCGTTATAGCCTTCGAGTTGTTTGCGTGAGCAGGTGCAAGCATAGGCCAAGCCTTGGCTAAACAATCGGTCCAGCACCTGCGCGTAGGCGTCGTTGCGTTCGCTTTGGCGAACCAGTTCGCCGTCCCACTCAAAGCCATAGCGTTGCAGCGCATCCAGAATCGCGGCCTGGGCGCCGGGCATTTCGCGCGGAGGATCGAGATCTTCCATACGCAACAGCCAGCGCCCGCCTACAGAGCGTGCATCAAGATACGAGGCGAGGGCGGCAACCAGCGAGCCAAAGTGCAGATGGCCGCTGGGCGTTGGGGCGAAACGCCCGATGTAGGAGGGGTTTGAAACAGCCGTCATGGCATAAATCCTGTAGCCGCTGCCAAAGGCTGCGATGGGGTGCGTAGCAGTCTTGGTGCTTTGAAGGCCCTTTGGTCCTTATCGCAGCCTGCGGCAGCGGCTACAGGGCTGGGTGGCCAAATTACAAAAACAAAAATGGGGCGTTCGCACGCCCCATTAGTTCAAACCGACGATTACTTGCCGACTTGTTTTTCCTTGATTTCAGCCAAGGTTTTGCAGTCTACACACATGTCCGCAGTGGGGCGTGCTTCGAGCCGGCGGATACCGATTTCGACGCCGCAAGACTCGCACCAACCGTATTCTTCGTCTTCGATCAGTTGCAAGGTCTTGTCAATTTTCTTGATTAGCTTGCGCTCGCGATCGCGGGCACGCAGTTCCAGGCTGAACTCTTCTTCCTGGCTTGCGCGGTCAGCTGGATCAGGAAAGTTTGCCGCTTCGTCTTTCATGTGATCAACGGTGCGGTCGACTTCCTGCATCAAGTCCTGTTTCCACTTTTGCAGAATCTTGGTGAAGTGCTTACGCATGGGCTCGCCCATGTACTCTTCACCCTTCTGTTCAACGTAGGGTTCGAAGCCGCTAAGTTGACTATTCTGTTGCTTTGCTTGTGTGGGCATGAAATGGACCGCCTCTCATTCTTCTAATCCATTGCGCAGGATTGCAACATCACCGACACCTGCCGGCCCTGCGGCTGCAAGCGGGCGAACTTACCAGATCAAATCGGACCGCGCTACTCCCGGTTGTCTAGCCCATTGTCAGTTGCTGTGTACAGAGCCTGTGATGCTTGAGATTAGTGGCTAATTAATAACTTTAGTCGACCTATGACCGATGCTTGCGCCGTTTGGTTCTAGTCATGCGCAGTCTAAGACTCTATTTCGCTCTCCCTTGTGACAGTGCTTGGGTAGAATCGGGCTTTTGCTTACCCAGGAAGGCAGGCTCATGGCTCAGTCTTACAGTGCGCGCAGTCGCGCGATCGAACCGTTCCACGTGATGGCGTTGTTGGCGCGTGCCAACGAACTGCAAGCGGCGGGGCACGATGTGATTCACTTGGAGATCGGTGAGCCGGACTTCACCACGGCTGAGCCGATTATTGCAGCGGGCCAGGCGGCGTTGGCTGCTGGCAAGACGCGTTACACCGCCGCGCGAGGCTTGCCTGAGTTGCGTGAAGCTATTTCCGGGTTTTACCAGCAACGTTACGGCCTGAATATTGATCCTTCACGCATTCTGATCACTCCAGGAGGCTCCGGTGCTTTGCTTTTAGCCAGCAGCCTACTGGTAGACCCCGGCAAACACTGGTTACTTGCAGATCCCGGCTACCCATGTAATCGACATTTCCTGCGCTTGGTCGAAGGTGCCGCGCAGTTGGTGCCGGTCGGTCCCGACGTTCGGTACCAACTGACTGCCGATTTGGTCGAGCGATACTGGGATCAAGACAGCGTAGGGGCGTTGGTTGCATCGCCTGCCAATCCGACGGGCACGATTTTAAGCCGCGATGAGCTGGCCTCGTTGTCGGCGGCGATCAAGGCGCGCAACGGTCATTTGGTGGTGGACGAGATCTATCACGGCCTGACATATGGTTGCGAGGCGGCCAGCGTGCTGGAGGTTGATGACAGTGCGTTTGTGCTCAACAGCTTCTCCAAATATTTCGGCATGACGGGCTGGCGCCTGGGCTGGCTGGTGGCGCCCCCTGAGGCGGTGGCCGATTTGGAAAAGCTTGCGCAGAACCTCTACATCAGCGCCCCGAGCATGGCGCAGTACGCAGCACTGGCCTGTTTCGAGCCGCAAACACTGGCCATTTTGGAAGAGCGCCGCGCCGAGTTTGGGCGTCGCCGCGATTTTCTGTTGCCGGCCTTGCGTGAGCTTGGGTTCGGGATTGCGGTTGAACCCGAAGGTGCGTTCTATCTGTACGCCGATATCAGCGCGTTTGGTGATGATGCATTTGCATTTTGCCGGCACTTCTTGGAAACGGAGCACGTAGCGTTCACTCCGGGCCTGGACTTTGGTCGGTTTCAGGCCGGGCATCATGTGCGCTTTGCCTACACTCAAAGCCTGCCGCGTTTGCAAGAAGCCGTAGAGCGGATCGCTCGTGGTTTGCGGACCTGGACACACTGATGCAGTTCTTCCCCGCGTTAGAAGAAGGACGTCTGCTCAAGCGCTACAAGCGTTTTTTAGCGGACATTGAGACAGCCTCGGGCGAGTTGCTGACCATCCATTGTCCGAATACCGGCTCGATGCTCAATTGCATGGTGGAGGGCGGGCAGGTCTGGTTCAGTCGCTCCAATGACCCCAAACGCAAGTTGCCGGGCACGTGGGAAATCAGCACAACCCCGCAAGGACGGCTGGCATGCGTGAACACCGGGCGCGCCAATCGTTTGATCGAGGAAGCGTTGCTGGCAGGCGTCATCACGGAGTTGAACGGCTTTACCGCGCTCAAGCGTGAAGTGGCTTACGGACAGGAAAACAGCCGGATTGATTTTCGTCTGGAGTACCCAGACGGTTTTGCCTTCGTTGAGGTTAAAAGCGTGACGTTGGGGTTTGATGGCACTCGGGTAGCGGCTTTTCCGGATGCCGTCACCCAGCGTGGCGCCAAACACTTGCGTGAGCTGGCCAGTCTGGCCCGTGAAGGTGTGCGGGCCGTGCAACTGTACTGCGTCAATCTCACCGGCATCGACGCTGTGCGACCGGCGCAGGAAATCGATCCCGGTTACGCCGCAGCCTTGCGCGAGGCGGTCGCCGCCGGGGTGCACGTGCTGGCGTATGGCGTGAGTCTTACCTCTGACTCCGTGGTGGTTGATCGCCGATTAGACGTCATCCTCTGATTCTTCTGGTGTCATCCAGATTCCTTGATTGTCTTCGTGGCAATCGAGGGCTGTCAGAAACTGCCCGGCACAAGGCCCGGCAACGCACTCCCCGGTTTCAATCAAAAACAGCGCCGCGTGCGTTGCGCACTGAATCAGGCTGGCGCTGGGGTCGAGGAACTGATTGGGTTGCCACTCCAGCGGCACACCGCGATGCGGGCAGCGGTTTTTGTAGGCATACACCTGACCGCCTCGGCGAACTGCGAACACACGCGCGCCGTCCTGTTCGAAACCCAGGCTGGCGCCTTCGGCCAGCGTTGCAGAGGGGCATAAAAACTTCATTGCAATCCTTAACCTACCCTGATGTTTGGGTAGATAGCGCGTTTGAGCCGGGTTAAGAGGTTGACGTGCAAATGCAAACAATTATCAAATGGCCGCTTGCTTTGCAGTGTGCTGTTTTGACTGCGCGGCAAAACCGTTGTCCTGTTGAGCCCTCTTATCAAGGAACGCCCTGTATGCGCTTGAGTACCCGCCTAATAATGCTTTGTGCAGGCCTTATGATCAGTCATGCCTGCTTGGCTGGCGAGTTGCCGCAACGTTGGGTCAGCGCTGGAGGGGCGCTTTCGGAGTGGGTCAGCGCATTTGGCGCAGAGTCTAAATTGGTTGGGGTCGATACCACCAGTCAACATCCTCAATCACTTAAATCCCTGCCCAGCATTGGCTATCAGCGTCAGCTCTCGGCGGAAGGGATTTTAAGCTTGAAACCGGATGTGTTGATCGGCACAGACGAAATCGGCCCGCCGCCTGTTCTGGCGCAGATTCGCAATGCGGGTGTCCCGGTCGAAATGTTCTCAGCAGAGGCCAACCTGGAAAGTCTGCAGGGCACGCTCACGCATTTGGGGCGTCTGCTGGGTGATGAGGCGCAGGCTGTGCAGTTGTTTAAGGCTTATCAACAACAGTTGGACGAGCACCAGCAGCAGGTCAAACAGGTGCAGGCCAACCACTCGTCACCCGGTGTGCTGCTACTGCTCGGGCATGCGGGCGGCAAGCCGTTAATCGCCGGCAAAGACACCGCCGCAGACTGGCTACTGACTCAGGCAGGCGGGCACAACCTGGCGACTCACACCGGCTATAAACCTTTTTCTGTCGAAGCGCTGGCAGGTCTGAACCCTGAAGTGCTGGTGTTTGCAGACCGCAGCCTGACAGGGGAGGCGGCACGTAAAGCACTGATTAAAGAGAACCCGATTCTGGCCTCGATTCGCGCCGCCAAAGACGGACGTATTTATGAGTTGGACCCAACGCTTTTGGTGGGCGGCCTAGGCCCTCGTTTGCCGGCCAGTTTGAAGCAACTGACCGCTGAGTTTTACCCTGCGGCGTCGGCCAACCCATGAGGACGCTGGTTAAGCCGCGTTCTTTATTTATTGGGCTGAGTGCGTTGTGTTTGCTGGCAATTTGGTTATCGCTGGCATTGGGCCCGGTTAGCTTGCCGCTTTTTGACACCTTGCGTGCGGCACTGCGTTTGATCGGCGTACCGATTCAGGCCGAAGGGTTGGAGCAAGCCGAGTTGATTCTGGGGCAGATTCGTTTGCCCCGGACCCTGCTCGGGCTGGCGGTTGGTGGCGTGCTGGCGCTGTCTGGCGTGGCGATGCAAGGACTGTTTCGTAACCCTCTGGCCGACCCGGGTTTGGTGGGCGTGTCCAGTGGTGCTGCGCTAGGGGCGGCGATTGCGATTGTTGGCGGTGCGGCATTTGGCGGGCTGCCAGACGTTATGGGGCCGTATTTGCTGTCGCTCTGTGCGTTTCTCGGCGGGTTGGGTGTGACCGCGTTGGTGTACCGGCTTGGGCGACGCAACGGTCAGACCAATGTCGCAGTGATGTTGCTAGCGGGTATCGCGTTGACGGCGTTGGCCGGCTCGGCCGTCGGGCTGTTTACTTACCTGGCCGATGACGCGACGTTGCGCACACTCACGTTCTGGAACTTAGGGAGCCTGAACGGCGCCAGTTATTCACGTCTGTGGCCTCTGCTGATTGTCACGGTGGGGGTTGCTTTGTGGTTGCCACGTCGCGCAAGTGCGCTGAATGCGTTGTTATTGGGTGAATCTGAAGCCAATCATTTAGGCGTCAATGTTGAAGGTCTGAAGCGTGAGTTGGTGTTCTGCACTGCGTTGGGCGTGGGTGCGGCGGTAGCCGCGGCAGGCATGATCGGTTTTGTCGGGTTGGTGGTGCCGCATTTGGTACGACTGCTGGCGGGCCCTGATCATCGGGTGTTGTTACCTGCGTCTGTACTGGCTGGCGCCGCTTTGCTGCTGTTTGCTGATCTGATTGCGCGTCTGGTCTTGGCCCCGGCAGAGCTGCCGATTGGTATTGTGACTGCGTTATTGGGCGCGCCGTTTTTCCTTTACTTACTGTTGCGAGGCCGCCACTGATGCTACGCACAGAACATTTACAGATTCGCCGTGGCTCAAAAGTGGTGCTGACTGATGTCACCCTTGATGTTCGTCCGGGCGAGGTATTGGGCGTGCTTGGCCCCAATGGCGCGGGCAAAAGCACGCTTTTGGCTGCGTTGTGCGGGGAGTTGGCGCCGACAGACGGGCAGGTCTGGCTAGACGACCAGGTTTTGAGTCAATGGAAAGGCAGCGAGCGGGCGCAACGTCTAGCTGTGTTGCCGCAAACCTCGACCCTCGACTTCGGATTTCGTGTTGAAGAAGTGGTTGGCATGGGCCGCTTGCCGCATCAGACCGGGAGTGTGCGTGACGCTGAAATTATCTGTGCGGCCTTGCAAGCGGCGGATGTCGAGTATTTGACAGGTCGCAGTTATCTGGCTTTGTCGGGGGGGGAACGTCAGCGGGTTCATCTGGCGCGGGTGCTGGCGCAATTATGGCCGGGGCAAAATGGGCAAACGTTGTTGCTTGATGAACCAACTTCGATGCTTGACCCTTTGCATCAGCACACCACCTTGAAAGCCATTCGTGCGTTCGCTGATCGTGGTGCAGCGGTATTGATCATCCTGCACGACTTGAACCTGGCGGCGCGTTATTGCGATCGCTTGTTACTGCTTGAAGACGGTTGCCCGCGTGCGCTGGATTGCCCGCAACACGTGTTGGAGCCGCACGTGTTGAAAGCTGTGTTTGGTCTGGATGTGTTGGTGCAGTCGCACCCGGAGCTAGGGCATCCGGTGATTCTTGCGCGCTAGCAGGCGGCGTTTAGTAGACAGCTTTCAATCGTAAAAAAAAGACCCGGCAAGAGCCGGGTCAAATAACCGTGATTAGCCTGATGAGGAGATTTTCTGAGAGTCCGAACCAAGGGCCTTCCAGAAGATCGACTGGTCTCGCGACCAGATGGCGTAATAATAACAATTCTCATTTTCAAGTCAATACCTGTTTTTGAGCTTTTTTTGCAGGCCCGATAAACGGTGCACGCTAGCTTTTTTTCAGTGTCGATAAGCTCTCCACCTGCTTGTTCAGAAACACTTTTCGCTCCGTCGGTATATCGTTCCAGTGAACGTCCAGCAGGGCGCCTTCAATGGCATACAGCAGCACTTTCGATGCTCGGAAGCCTCGAGCCTTAACCGCGCGGTAGGCATCCACTGCCCCAAGGCGCCTTAAGTCTGAGGCACTGTGAATACCGACTGCGTGCAGCCACTGTGCTGACGTTTTTCCGAGGTTTTTTAGATGCTGGAGTTCATCGTGCATCAGCCCTCCTTGCGACGGCGTGAGCTCAGCGTTTACGAGATGAAACGGATCTGTATGAGTGTAGCGGCTGATAGGAAAGTCGCCGGGCGTTAGTCGGTTTTGGAACAAGCAAGGGGAATAGATGAAGAAGTTGGCGTTAGGCCAATATGAGCCTCTCGTTGAGAGGCCAAGGCTAGAGCGTCTGCCATACGTTTAAAGTCCAAGCTCAACGCCGCTCTGGTGTTGGGGCGGGTGTCGTATTTGCTTTATTTAGTGCGGTAGCGCAAACGCGTGCCGAAATTAACCGACATCAGAATTTCATCAGCCGTCAGTTCAACCGGGAAATACGCGCCTGAGATTTGCGCGTGGGCGAGGCTGGCGCCTTCGATACAGGTATTACGCAAGTCCACGCCGCGCAGGTCCGCAGAGCGAAAGTAGCCATCGGTAAAGTCGACCCCATCGGCATTTAGCGTTCGTAAGTCGAGCCCGCGAAAGTCTCCGCCGCGCATATCGACGTGTCCAGATGGGCGCTGTTGGTTAAACCCGCTGATATCGTCTTTATGCAGTAACGAGTAGAGCGCCGATTCAAGCAAGACTGGGCGGCTCATGGAGCGTCTCCTGATGGATGTGCACGATGATATTATAGCGCCACTATCGGTACGCCGCGAAACCATTGCGGTTTCACGGCGCATACCAGCTCTTATAGACCAGGCAGACGTTGGCGGATATCGCTAATCAGTGTATCGAGGCTTTTGCTGTTGTTGGTTTCGACGCGCTTGCTGCGCAGGATTTCATCCGCGCCGAGTGGTTCGCGGCTTGCTTGTTGTGCCTTGACGACTTCGATGGTTGCGTCGGACGGATCGCTGCCAATGCTTTTGCGATGGGCCAGCCAGCCTTCGATTACGGCGTCGGGTGCGGTGCAATCGAGGATCAAGCACGGTACGCCCGTGGCCTCTGCGACGTTGGCAGCGGCATCGCGTTGTTCGCGATTGAGGTAGGTCGCGTCAATGACCACGGGGAAACCTGCGCGCAGAACAATGCCTGCCAACTCATGCAGTTTGTTGTAGGTCGTAGCGCTGGCGTCGGCGCTGTAAATGCCTTGGCCGATGGTGTTGTCAGTAGTCTGTTCGCCGAACAATCGTTTGCGCACAACGTCGGAGCGCAAACGAATGGCCCCCAAGGATTCAACCAGACGCATGGCAACGGAGCTTTTACCGACAGCCGAAACGCCGTGGGTAATGGTCAGGAAGCGTGAAGGAATCGTGCTGTAGCTTTCAGCCAAATTGGCGTAGTTGCGGTATTGGCGCAGCGTGGCGGCGCGCTGAACGGCGCCGGCCTCGGCTGGCATGCTGAACAGACTGACTTTGGCGCGAACCAAAGCGCGGTAGGCTTTATAGAAGTTCAGCAGTTCAAGGCCCTTATAGTCGCCGGTCAGCTCTAGGTACTGGCTGACAAAACGTCGTGCGAGCGATTTGAGGCCACGGTCCTCAAGGTCCATGGCAAGGAACCCTGCGTCGGCGTACACGTCTGTAAAGCGGAAAGGCTCGTTGAATTCGATGCAGTCGAAAATCACTACCTTGCCGTCGATCATTGTCGCGTTGCCCAAGTGAATATCACCGTGGCATTCGCGGATAAAGCCTTCTGCCTTGCGTTGCTCCAGAAGCGGCTTGAGGCGGGTGAAGCTGGCCTCAGCCCAAGCCTGAAGTGCGTCGAGTTGCTGCAAGTCGGCCTTGTCCGAAAGGAAAGGGCGAATTTGCTCGAAGTTCTGACGCACCGGCTCCATGACCGCTTCGGGCGTGCCTTGGTGATGTTCAAGCGGAACATGCGGGGCATTAGTATGAAAATGGGCGATTTGCTGGGCCATATCGTCGATGTGCGCGGCAGTCAGCTCGCCATTGGCTTGCAGTGTGCTTAGCAGTTGGCTTTGCGGGAACTGGCGCATTTTTAGCGCGTATTCGATGACAGGGCCATCACCGCCTAGTTGGGGTGCTTCAATGGTGCCGGTAATAGGCAATACGTCGAGGTACAGACCTTCGGTTAGGCGTTGGTTGAGGCGCAGTTCTTCGTTGCAAAAGAATTCGCGGCCGCTGAGTTCAGTGAAGTCAAGAAAGCCGAAGTTAACCGGTTTTTTGAGTTTGTAGGCGTAGGGCCCAGTGAGGATGACCCAAGATATGTGGGTCTCGATAACCTGAAACCCGTCGACTTTATGCGGGTATAAGCTCGGATTTTGTAACGCGGCAATCAGGTTCTGGCTCACGGTCGGTCCTTCTAAGGCGGGAAAATTCGATGCGCCATTATGGCTGTTGACAGCGGTCGTGCAAACCGCCGGACGCGCATGATGAACATGAGCAAAGTGCGTATAATCTCGCGCCATGACTCGAACTCGATCCCCCCGCACTCGCTCCAAACGTCCTTCTGGCGGCCTTCGGCCCTGGCTGGGCTGGGCCCTGAAGCTCAGCCTCGTCGGCCTGGTTGTGCTGGCAGGTTTTGCTGTTTACCTCGATGCCATCGTTCAGGAGAAGTTCTCCGGCAAGCGCTGGAGCATCCCTGCCAAGGTCTACGCGCGGCCGCTGGAGCTTTTTGTCGGCCAAAAGCTGAGCAAGAACGACTTCCTGACGGAGCTCGATGCGCTGGGCTATCGCCGCGAAAGTGTGGTCAATGGCCCCGGCGCGGCGTCGGTAAATGGCAACACGGTTGACCTCAACACGCGAGGCTTCCAGTTTTATGAAGGCGCTGAGCAGGCGCAGCCTGTGCGTGTGCGTTTTTCTGGCGATTATGTATCAGAGCTTTCCGCGTCCAACGGCGCCAAGTTACCCGTAGTACGGCTTGAGCCGCTGTTGATTGGCGGTATTTATCCGAAAAACCTTGAAGACCGCATTCTGATCAATATCGATCAAGCACCGCCGTACCTGCTTGATACGCTGGTAGCGGTGGAAGACCGCGATTTTTATCATCACTTTGGTGTGTCGCCCAAGTCGATCATTCGGGCCATGTGGGTCAATACGTCGTCCGGGCAAATGCGCCAGGGCGGCAGTACGTTGACGCAACAGTTGGTCAAGAACTTTTACCTGACCAACGAACGCAGCCTGACCCGCAAACTGACAGAAGCGATGATGGCGCTGCTGTTGGAGATGCACTACGACAAGCGCGAGATTCTTGAGGCGTACCTCAACGAGGTGTTTGTCGGCCAAGACGGCCAGCGTGCCGTGCACGGTTTTGGTTTGGCCAGTCAGTTCTTCTTCAGTCAGCCTTTGTCTGAGCTAAAGCTGCACCAAGTGGCGTTGCTGGTAGGGATGGTTAAAGGACCTTCTGCCTATAATCCGCGTCGCTACCCTGAGCGGGCGCTTGAGCGCCGTAACTTGGTGCTCGATTTGCTCGAGCAACAGGGTGTTGCGACTGCAGAGCAGGTGGCCGCTGCCAAGAAGATGCCGCTCGGTGTGACTAAACGAGGCAGCTTGGCGGACAGCTCATTCCCGGGCTTCCTGGACCTGGTCAAACGCCAACTGCGTGAAGATTATCGCGACGAAGACTTGACCGAAGAAGGGCTGCGAATTTTCACCAGTTTCGACCCCATTCTGCAGATGAAATCTGAAGCAGCTGTTGGCGATACGTTTAAACGTCTGGCCGGGCGCAAAGGTTCGGATGAAGTCGAAGCGGCGATGGTGGTGACCAACCCGGAAACCGGTGAAGTTCAAGCGTTGATCGGCAGCCGCTTACCAGGCTACGCGGGTTTCAACCGGGCGCTGGACGCGGTGCGTCCCATTGGTTCGTTGATCAAACCGGCGGTCTATCTGACTGCACTTGAACGGCCGAGCCAGTTCACGCTGACGAGTTGGTTGTCGGATGAACCGATATCGATCAAAGGAGCCGATGGCCAGGTCTGGACGCCTCAGAATTATGACCGTCGCTCGCACGGCACGATTTTCCTGTATCAGTCGATGATGAACTCCTACAACCTCGGTACCGTTCGGTTGGGGCAGCAAGTCGGTGTACCTAATGTGCTCAAGACGCTGGCGCGGCTGGGTGTAGAGCGCGAATTCCCGGCATTCCCTTCAATGTTGCTCGGCGCTGGGGCGCTGAGCCCGATGGAAGTGGCGACGATGTATCAGACATTGGCCAACGGCGGCTTTAATACACCAATGCGCGGAATTCGCAGTGTGTTGACGGCTGAAGGCCAGCCGCTGAAACGTTATCCGTTCCAGATCCAGCAGCGCTTCGACCCTGCGTCTATTTACCTGATTCAGACCGCGATGCAGCACGTGATGCGCGAAGGTACGGGGCGTTCGGTCTATAACGTGTTGCCGAAAAATCTCACGTTAGCGGGTAAAACCGGTACCAGTAACGATTCGCGTGACAGCTGGTTCGCAGGTTTCAGTCAGGACTTGCTGGCGGTGGTGTGGCTGGGCCGTGATGACAACGGCAAAACGCCATTTACTGGCGCGAGTGGCGCCTTGCAGGTGTGGACCAGCTTTATGAGCAAGGCTGACCCATTGCCGCTTGATATGCCGCAGCCGGACAACATTGTTCAGGCCTGGATTGACCCGCATACCGGGCAAGGCTCTGCCGCTGACTGCCCGGGCGCGGTGCAGATGCCGTATATTCGCGGCAGTGAGCCACCTGCGGGGGCCGGTTGTGGCGCGCAGGCGCCCGCGACAGGCGAAGCCGTGATGGATTGGGTCAAGGGCTGGTTGAATTAAGCAAAGAGGGTTTGACGTGAATAAGTGGTGGATTCCGGCTGTTTCAGCCCTAGCTTTGCTCAATGGTTGCGCCAGCGTGCCACAGGGGTCGATCCCTGTGGTCGACTCCGGCGTTCCGGTGTCGAACAGCGAACGCATTTCGTCGCAGCGCACGACAAATAGTTACCCACAGGCTGCTGCGCCGCGTGCAACGCAGGCCCAGGCGATTCCTCAGGATTCGGGTGTAGTGGTGATGATCCCAGGTGGCGGCGCGGCCGTTTCAACGCCGATCAGCAGCCAGCCGTTCACGCCAGGGCCGATTACCCCAGGCCCGGCAGCCGTTGCGCCGCTCAGCACTGGCAGCTACACGCCGTCAACGACGTACAGTGCTCCGGCGCCTATTACGCCGAGCGGCATTCCGTCCAGCAGCAGTGGCCTTGCCGCTGATGAGCAGCTAGATGGGCCGGTATTGGCGTTGCTGACTACGGCTCAGCAGCAACAGGCGAGTGGCGACTTGAACGGTGCTTCGTCGAGCCTTGAGCGGGCGCAGCGCGTGGCGCCCCGAGAACCGCAAGTGCTTTACCGTCTGGCGCAAGTGCGTATGGCCCAAGGCGATGCCGCCCAGGCTGAGCAGTTTGCTCGTCGTGGCTTGACCTTTGCCAGTGGCCGTCCGGATTTGCAGGCGAGCTTGTGGGGTTTGATCGCCCAAGCGCGTGACAAACAAGGTGATGCGGCGGGCGCTGCACTGGCACGTCAAAAAGCCAAGGTCAGTCTCTGATGGATGTCCGATTTCCAGCGATTGCCGAACAATTATTGCTGATTGAACGTGAGTTGCGCGTGCAGGGCTGGTGGGACGAGGTGTCTCCCAGCGCTGAAGCGCTGAGCAGTGTTGAGCCATTCTCTGTCGACACGTTGGACTTCCATCAGTGGTTGCAATGGATCTTTCTGATAAGGATGAAGCAGATACTTGAGCAGGATCTTCCTCTGCCCAATGCGTCGGGGATTCTTGAGATGGCTGAGATGGTCTATGCCGATCGGCCACAAGAGAGTCTTGGATTGCGGACTGCGCTGAAAAAATTCGACCAATTGATCGTCGACGCTCGTTAATTGCCTGGCTGCCGTTTTTTTCGGCAGTCTTGCGCATATTTCTACCGCTTTGCGCCATTTACGCGAGTTTTATCCCTCATCAACTCGGTTTCTTCTATGTTCTCATGCGCTTAGTTGGAAAAAAGCGCAATTATTGCTTGACTTGGAGAGGCTGAAACAGAAGAATCCAAAGACCGCTGTACAGGGACTGCCAGAAGCAGACCCTCTCAGCAGATCATGAGGCGCATACCCGCGCCGACCTGTTACACCCGCAACGCGTTACCTCGCGCTGGGTGGGAAAACCCCGCAATATTTGGGGGGCTCCCAATACTTGCTCAGTCAGTGCTGACGTAGTCGGCGACCACCGTCGCTCATGCTCTGCTGAGAAGTAAACCTATTAAGACCCGTTCGTATTTTTGTGAACGGTATTCTGGCGTTTTAGAGGTGAACAACGTGGAGCTTTTATCTGGCGGTGAGATGCTCGTCCGCTTTTTGCGTGACGAAGGTGTCAAATATATCTATGGGTACCCTGGTGGTGCTCTCTTGCATGTCTACGATGCATTGTTCAAGGAACCGGACGTCACCCACATCCTGGTTCGTCACGAACAAGCTGCAACCCATATGGCTGATGGCTATGCCCGTGCCACCGGTAAAGCCGGTGTGGTATTGGTAACATCCGGGCCGGGTGCTACCAACGCCATCACCGGTATTGCGACTGCCTACATGGACTCCATTCCGATGGTGATCATTTCTGGTCAGGTGCCTAGCACTATGGTCGGGACTGATGCCTTCCAGGAAACCGACATGATCGGTATCTCGCGGCCTATCGTGAAGCACAGCTTTATGATCAAGCATGCGTCCGAAATCCCGGAAGTCATGAAAAAGGCGTTCTACCTCGCGCAGTCCGGCCGTCCGGGTCCGGTGGTGGTAGATATTCCGAAAGACATGACCAATCCGGCTGAAAAATTCGAATACGTTTTCCCGAAAAAAGCCAAGTTGCGCTCTTACAGCCCGGCTGTGCGTGGTCACTCTGGGCAAATCCGCAAAGCGGTTGAAATGCTTTTGGCGGCCAAGCGCCCGGTTCTTTACGCAGGCGGCGGCGTTATCTTGGGTGGCGGTGCAGCACCGTTAACCGAGCTGGCGAAAATGCTCGACGTTCCCGTGACCAATACGCTGATGGGCTTGGGTGCATACCCGGGCACAGACCGCCAGTTCATTGGCATGCTGGGTATGCACGGCAGCTTCACAGCCAACATGACTATGCATAATGCTGACGTCATCCTGGCGGTGGGTGCACGTTTTGATGACCGAGTCATCAACGGAGCTTCCAAGTTCTGCCCGAACGCCAAGATTATTCATGTTGATATCGACCCTGCGTCCATCTCCAAGACCATCAAGGCAGACGTGCCAATTGTCGGTCCGGTTGATAGCGTTATGACCGAAATGGTTGCGATCCTCAAGGACATCGGCGAGAAGCCAAACCCTGCAGCGGTTGCAAGCTGGTGGAAGCAGATCGATGAGTGGCGCGGTGATCGCGGCCTGTTCCCTTACGACAAAGGTGACGGTAGCAAGATCAAGCCACAAGCTGTGATTGAGATGCTCTGTGAAGTCACTAAGGGCGATGCTTTTGTGACGTCCGATGTGGGTCAGCACCAGATGTTTGCTGCCCAGTATTACCGTTTCAACAAGCCTAATCGCTGGATCAACTCGGGCGGTCTGGGCACGATGGGCTTCGGTTTCCCGGCTGCGATGGGTGTAAAACTGAGCTTCCCTGATGCTGACGTCGCATGTGTGACGGGCGAGGGCAGTATTCAGATGAACATTCAAGAGTTGTCGACGTGCTTGCAGTATGGCCTGCCGGTAAAAATCATCACCCTGAACAACGGTGTTCTCGGCATGGTGCGCCAATGGCAGGACATGAATTACGGCAGCCGTCACTCGCACTCTTACATGGAGTCGCTGCCTGACTTCGTCAAGTTGGCCGAGGCCTATGGGCATGTGGGTATTCGGGTCACCGATCTCAAAGACCTGAAGCCTAAGATGGAAGAAGCCTTCGCCATGAAAGATCGCCTGGTGTTCCTGGATATTCAGGTTGATACCAGTGAGCACGTTTACCCGATGCAGATCAAAGATGGCTCCATGCGCGACATGTGGCTGAGCAAGACGGAGCGTACTTAATCATGCGGCACATTATTTCTTTGCTTCTTGAAAACGAACCCGGTGCTCTGTCTCGCGTTGTTGGGCTGTTCTCGCAACGTAACTACAACATCGAAAGCCTGACGGTGGCGCCCACGGAAGACCCGACTTTGTCGCGTCTGACGTTGACGACCGTGGGGCATGATGAGGTGATTGAGCAGATCACCAAAAACCTGAACAAGCTGATCGAAGTGGTCAAACTGGTTGATTTGTCGGAGAGTGCTCACATCGAGCGCGAGCTGATGTTGGTTAAGGTCAAGGCTACTGGTGCTCAGCGCGCAGAGATCAAACGCACTACGGATATTTTCCGAGGGCAGATCGTTGATGTCAGCGCCAGCGTGTACACCGTGCAGTTGACAGGCACCAGCGACAAGCTCGACAGTTTCATCCAGTCGATTGGTACCGCTTCGATCCTGGAAACAGTTCGCAGTGGCGTGACGGGTATTGCCCGTGGCGACAAAGTACTCAGCATCTAAAATCTAACAAGTGCTAATGGCCTGAATGGCCTGGATACATAAAGGAAAATCATGAAAGTTTATTACGACAAAGACTGCGACCTTTCGATCATCCAGGGCAAAAAAGTAGCCATCATCGGTTACGGCTCTCAGGGTCACGCTCAAGCGTGCAACCTTAAAGATTCCGGCGTGGACGTTACCGTTGGTCTGCGTAAAGGTTCGGCTACTGTCGCCAAAGCTGAAGCTCACGGTCTGAAAGTTACTGACGTTGCCAGCGCTGTTGCCGCTGCTGACCTGGTTATGATTCTGACCCCGGACGAGTTCCAGTCGTCTCTGTACAAGAACGAAATCGAGCCGAACATCAAGAAAGGCGCAACTCTGGCCTTCTCCCACGGTTTCGCGATTCACTACAACCAGGTTGTTCCGCGTGCTGACCTTGACGTCATCATGATCGCGCCAAAAGCGCCGGGTCACACTGTGCGTTCGGAATTCGTTAAAGGCGGCGGCATCCCTGATCTGATCGCGATCTATCAGGACGCTTCGGGCAACGCTAAAAACGTAGCCCTGTCGTATGCGGCAGGCGTGGGTGGCGGTCGTACCGGCATCATCGAAACCACGTTTAAAGACGAAACCGAAACTGACCTGTTCGGTGAACAAGCCGTTCTGTGCGGCGGCACTGTTGAGCTGGTTAAAGCTGGTTTTGAAACGTTGGTTGAAGCTGGCTACGCGCCAGAAATGGCTTACTTCGAGTGCTTGCACGAGCTGAAGTTGATCGTTGACCTCATGTACGAAGGCGGTATCGCCAACATGAACTATTCGATCTCCAACAACGCTGAGTACGGCGAGTACGTAACCGGTCCTGAAGTGATCAACGCTGAGTCCCGTCAAGCAATGCGCAATGCTCTGAAGCGCATTCAAGATGGTGAGTACGCGAAGATGTTCATCAGCGAAGGTGCTACCGGCTACCCATCGATGACCGCCAAGCGTCGTAACAACGCTGCTCACGGCATCGAAGTTATCGGCGAGCAACTGCGCTCGATGATGCCTTGGATCGGCGCGAACAAGATCGTCGACAAAGCAAAAAACTAAGTCAGTACGATTCAGAGAAAACGCGGCCTAGGCCGCGTTTTTTCGTTTACGCGGCGGCTTCTGGTATAAAGCAGGATCGTTTGCGGGTGTTTGTTGATCTGCAAGCCTCTATTGAAACTTTCCATATCGTTGCAAGGTAATGTCCATGAGCGAACGTCCCGAAGAGCCAAAACAGGCTCCTGACGCCGATAGCCTGCTACCTATCGATGAACATGTCGAAGAAGGGCATGACGCTGAAGGTCGCAAAGTCCGGCATCGTGGTATCTATCTGCTGCCGAACCTTTTCACGACGGCGAACCTGTTCGCCGGTTTTTATTCGATCATCAGCTCTATGAGTGCTCAAAGCGCCATGAGTGCCGGCGATGCCGCGGGTGCGAGCAAGTATTTTGCGTTTGCGGCCATCGCGATCTTTGTAGCCATGGTCTTGGACGGCCTTGATGGTCGTGTTGCCCGTATGACTCATACCGAAAGCGCTTTTGGCGCTGAATATGATTCATTGTCGGACATGGTTGCGTTTGGCGTGGCGCCTGCGCTGCTTGCATTTGGATGGGCGCTGGGGGACATGGGCAAGGTTGGCTGGATGGTTGCCTTCATTTATGTTGCGGGCGCTGCTTTGCGTTTGGCCCGTTTCAATACGCAGGTCGGAACTGCTGACAAACGTTACTTTATTGGTTTGGCCAGCCCGGCCGCCGCCGGCGTTGTAGCAGGTATTGTCTGGGCGTTCAGTGATTACGGCATCCAGGGTTCGAAAATGTCGTTCCTGGTTGCCTTGTTGGTGGCTGCTGCGGGCATGCTGATGGTCAGCAACATTAAGTACAGCAGCTTTAAAGAGCTGGACTTGAAGGGGCGTGTGCCATTTGTGGCGATCTTGGCGGTAGTGCTGGTGTTTGCAGTGGTATTCAGTGATCCACCGCGCATTCTGCTACTGGCCTTCTTGGTGTATGCCGCATCGGGGCCGATTCAGTATTTATTGCACCTGCGCCGTAACAAAACCGGCCAATGATGTAATTTCTCCCATACTCCGTAGTCTATTGGGGCATCAGTCCTCCAATACTGCGGAGTTGCCATGCTCATCAAGTTACCAAAAGCGTCCGATTGCAAAGAGTCGGACGTCACGCCTGAGTCCTTCTATTTATCCCGTCGTGCTTTGCTGGGCAGTTCGCTTGCAGGACTAGCCGTTAGCGCCCTGCCGCGTTGGGCGAGTGCCACTGACGATTCGCGCTACGCGGATGTTGATCCGGGTAAGGCGCCGGGCTGGTTTACCGAGAAACTCCCGCAGACCCAGTGGCAGGCAGTGACAGTCAAAGGGGAGGCCGTCACACCCTTTAAGGATGCCACGCACTACAACAACTTCTATGAGTTTGGTACTGATAAAGGTGATCCGGCGCAATACGCCGGCGCCTTGAAAACCGAGCCGTGGACGGTGGTCGTGGATGGCGAGGTGGGTAAGCCGGGGCGTTATGCCCTTGAGGACTTTATGAAGCCTTACCAATTAGAGGAGCGGATATATCGGTTGCGCTGTGTAGAAGCGTGGTCAATGGTCATTCCCTGGATGGGGTTTCCCTTGTCAGCGTTGCTTAAGCAGGTTGAGCCCACATCGAAAGCTAAATTCATACGCTTTGAAACCTTGAAGGACCCGAAAATCATGCCGGGCCAGCGCTCAGACTTTGCGTTGATTGATTGGCCCTATGTAGAAGGCTTGCGTCTGGATGAGGCGATGAACCCGCTGGCCATATTGGCGGTGGGGATGTATGGCCGTGAGTTGGCGAATCAGAACGGTGCGCCTCTTCGTTTGGTTGCGCCGTGGAAGTATGGCTTCAAGAGTGTGAAGTCGATTGTGCGAATCAGCCTGGTTGAGGAGCAGCCGAAAACCACTTGGCAGAGTATTGCGGCTAATGAATACGGCTTCTATGCCAATGTGAACCCACAAGTCGATCACCCTCGCTGGACGCAAGCGCGTGAGCGACGTCTGCCGAGCAACTTGTTTAGCCCTAATGTGCGGGATACGCAGATGTTCAATGGCTATGCGGATGAAGTCGCTTCTTTATATACCGGATTGGATCTGCGGAAGAATTACTGATGAAATTTCCACTGTGGCGTTTCGGCGTATTCATGGCGGCTGCTATCTGGCCTTTGTACTGGCTCTATGCGGCGTGGAGCTTTGCTTTGGGGCCGGATCCTGGAAAGGTGTTGGTTGATCGTCTGGGGCTCGGGACTCTGGTCTTGTTGCTGGTGACGCTGTGCATGACGCCCATGCAAAAGCTGACGGGCTGGCCGGGGTGGATTGCGGTCCGCCGGCAGATCGGGTTGTGGTGTTTTGCCTACGTGATGTTGCACCTGTGTGCCTACTTGTTCTTTGTGCTTGGGCTCGACTGGTCTCAGTTGGGGGTAGAACTAAGTAAGCGGCCTTACATTATTGTCGGCAGCTTGGGGGCACTTTGTTTGTTGGCTCTGGCGGTGACCTCCAATCGTTACAGTCAAAGGCGAATGGGTGCTAGTTGGAAGAAGCTGCATCGCTTGGTGTACGTGGTTGTTGGGCTGGGTCTGTTGCATATGTTGTGGATTGTACGTGCAGACCTGAAAGAGTGGTCGATCTATGCCTTTATAGGAGCGTGCCTTTTGCTGCTGCGGATCCCGCCGGTGATGCGTCGAATCCCTCGCCTATATAAGAAGAAGACAGTACTGGCCACTTAATTCAAATTAAGGCTTGACTCAGATTTTCAACGGCCTATAATTCGCCCCACTTCCGG
>NZ_ALJC01000092.1 GCF_000282975.1 Pseudomonas psychrophila HA-4 | reverse complement strand
AACACCCTCGGCATTCCCCCCTTAAAAGGCGCGTCACCCACGCCGCATATTTGGATCTTCCCGCCAACTAAAAACGCCGACACCATCATCGTCAACCCGATCTACCCGCCGGACTACAAGGACTTCATTCTTGTGTTCCCGGCTGATTCGGGGGTGTTGCCGCTTTATATTGTTTTGAATGTGCCGGGGCATGGTTATCACAAACCGCCCGATTTATTGGCAGCTTTTCCTGAGGCTACACGCGTACGTCCGAAGTCTGGCGTGCAAGGAGGTGGACATAAGCGGCGTAGATGGACAGATCGTAAAGGGCGAATTTATGAGTGGGATTTCCAGCATGGTGCTGTCGAAATATATGACAAACAAGGCAAGCACTTAGGGGAGTTTGATGCCGATACTGGCGAGCAAAGAAAACCTGCCAAAAATGGGCGAACCACCTCTAAATAGGACTGAAACGATGTATTTACAAATAACGGGTTTTTTACCGGAGCCGGACCCGGATGATTCTTTGAAATTTAAGCGGGCCTTGGGGGGAGATCTTGAGGCTGACGCACTTGGGATTATGGATTGGAAAGCGTTAGAGGAGGCAGGTGGGTGGGAGACTGAGGTAACACCCGACCAAGCAAAACTGTTCGCGAAGCTTTTAGACGAGCCCCAAATAGTGGAGTTGACGCTATTTATTGGGTGTGTCGCTTGATCTGATGGGTATGAGAGCTTTGTCTTTACAGGCGCTGGTAAATCAGCGCCTGCCCTACACCTTGTGGGGGCCGCATAACACCTATCGGCAATGACCTACCCCAACAACCCACGCCCCGCCAGGTTCTTGATCAATGCACTTACGCCAAACGTCCAACGCGGTGCCTGATCGCTGCCCGTCACACGGTTGTGCAGGGCGCCCAGGCTGGTGGACGAGATGCTCACCACATCCCCGGCCTTGTGCGTAAACCCTTGGCCCGGATGGTCGCGGTCGTCGGTCGGTGCGAACAGGGTGCCGAGGAACAGTACGAAGCCGTCCGGGTATTGGTGGTTTTCGTTTAGCGTCTGCTCGGCAAGGTCGGCCGGGTCGCGGCTGATTTGGTTCATCGAGCTTTTGCCGTTGAGTACGTAGCCGTCTTGGCCTTCAACGCGCAGGGTCACTTCGCAGTTGCGCACGTCGTCGAGGCTGAAGTGTTCGTCGAACAGGCGGATAAACGGCCCGAGCGCGCACGAGGCGTTGTTGTCTTTGGCTTTGCTCAGCAGCAGCGCGCTGCGGCCTTCGAAGTCGCGCAGGTTGACGTCATTGCCCAGCGTCGCGCCGTGAATGCGGCCACGGCTGTCGACGGCCAGCACCACTTCTGGCTCAGGGTTGTTCCAACTCGAACCCGGATGGATACCGATTGCGTTGCCGCTGCCCACGGCGGCCAGAATCGGTGCCTTGGTGAATATTTCTGCGTCCGGGCCGATGCCGACTTCCAGGTATTGCGACCACATTTTTTGTTCGATCAGCACCTGTTTGAGGCGCATCGCTTCTGGCGAGCCGGGCTTGAGGTCGCGCAGGTTGTCGCCGATGACGGCGTGCACCATGCCGCGTATTTCTTCGGCACGCAGCGCATCGCCGCCGGCTTTTTCTTCGATAACGCGTTCGATCATGCTCGACGCAAACGTCACGCCAGCAGCTTTGATTACTTGCAGGTCGGCAGGGGCCAATAAATAAGGTTTGGCAGGGTCGCGCTGTTCGCTGCTGTTAGCCAGCAGGTCCTGAATTGACCCCAGCGAAGTACCGCTGATTTCACGCACGGCCTGCAACGGCTGGTCGTGGTCCAGCAGCAGGCTCAGGGTTGGGAAATGGGCCGTGCAATCGAGCACTTCACCGTCACGAATCACCACCACCGCCGGGCCGCCACGCTCGCCGGGTAGCCAGACACGACCGACCAGTGTTGCGCGTTGCCAGTCTTGCGGCAGGGAGTTTTCAATGTTTAATTGCAGCGTTTTCATAGGGCAATCCTTAAATTTTGCGCGAACGCCCCCTGTAGGAGCGAGCTCGCTCGCGATCTTTTGATCTTGAGAGCTCGCTCCTTAAGGGCGGTATGACAGTTAGTGAGAGTGGCGAGGCGGGCCGTTTTCTGGGATCACGCGCCAGTACAAGGTGGCCGGTTCCAGGCAGCCGCCCGTGGACAACTGGCCAACCAATTGGCGGTACAACTCCTGCCACGGGGTTTGTGACGGGGCCAAGGGTGGCAACGGTTCTTTGCGGCGCTCGTCGAGTTCGGCTTCGTCGACCAACAGGTTGACGCTGCGCGCATTTAGGTCGACGCGCAGGCGGTCGCCGGTGCGCAGCAATGACAGGCCACCGCCTACCGCTGACTCAGGCGACATGTTGAGGATCGACGGGCTGGCCGAGGTGCCGCTCTGGCGACCGTCACCCATGCACGGCAGCGAGTCGATACCGGCCTTGATCATCGTAGAAGGCGGGGCCATGTTCACCACCTCGCCACTGCCGGGAAAGCCCACGGTGCCGCAGCCACGAATCACCAGAATGCAGCGCTCATCGATGTTCAGCGTCGGGTCGTTAATGCGGGCCTGATAATCTTCCGGGCCTTCGAACACAATGGCCCGCGCTTCAAAGCTGTTGGGTTGCTCCGGGTCGCTGAGGTAGGTTTTGCGGAAGGCTTCGCCCACCACCGACATCTTCATGATCGCGCTGTCGAAGAAGTTGCCACTGAGCACGATAAAGCCTGCGCGGTGCATCAGTGGGTCTTCGTAGGAGCGGATCACGTCGCGGTCGCCGGTCACACAATCGGCTACTACTTCGCCCATTTTGCGACCACTGACGGTCAGGCAATCGCGGTGCAGAAGGCCTACTTTGTCCAGTTCGTGCATCACTGCCGGGACGCCACCTGCGCGGTGGAAGCTTTCGCCTAGGTATTCACCGGCGGGCATGCAGTTCACCAACAACGGCACGTCTTCGCCCACGCGCTGCCAATCTTCCAGCGACAGGTCGATGCCGCTGTGACGGGCAATGGCAATTAGGTGCGGCGGGCAGTTGGTGGATGCACCGAGTGCCGAGGCCACGGCAATGGCGTTTTCAAAGGCGGCGTGGGTCATGATCTGCGATGGGCGCACGTCTTCACGCACCAGATCAACGATCCGCATGCCCGTGGCATAGGCCATTTGTCCGCGCTCACGATACGGTGCCGGGATGCTCGCACAGCCAGGCAGTGACATGCCCAACGCCTCGGCCAGCGCGTTCATCGACAGCGCAGTGCCCATGGTGTTGCAGTGGCCCACCGATGGCGACGATGCCGTGGTCAGGGTCATGAACCCCTCGTAATCAATCTCGCCCGCGCTGAGCAGGTTGCGCGCATGCCATAGCACGGTGCCTGAGCCGATACGCTGGCCTTTGTGCCAACCATCGAGCATCGGCCCGCCGGACAGCACGATGGACGGCAAGTCTGTCGTGGCAGCGGCCATCAGACACGCCGGGGTGGTTTTGTCGCAGCCGGTGGTCAGCACCACGCCATCCAGCGGGTAGCCGTGCAGCACTTCCACCAAGCCTAAATAGGCCAGGTTTCGGTCCAGCGCGGCGGTAGGGCGGCGCGATTGCTCGGCAATCGGGTGTACCGGGAACTCCATCGGGATCCCGCCTGCGTCGCGAATGCCATCCTTGACCCGCTTGGCCAGTTCAATGTGATGGCGGTTGCACGGCGTCAAGTCGCTGCCGGTCTGGGCGATCCCGATAATCGGCCGCCCCGATTGCAGCTCGGCACGGGTCAGCCCCTGGTTCATGTAACGCTCTACATACAGCGCCGTCAGGTCCGCATGGCTGGGATCGTCGAACCATAACTGGCTGCGTAGGCGGCGTGGGGTTGAATCGGTCATGGCAGGCTCCAGCAGATTATTTTTATTCAGGCAGTGAATTGTGGCGGCGTAGCTGACGGATCAGCCCCGCGTGGTCGAGTTCGCCGTCACCGGCGTCAACCATGGATTGAAACAGCCCGTCGACCCGCAGGCCGACCGGCAGTGTAAGCCCCAGTTTTTGTGCATGGGCCAAGGCAGTGCGTGTGTCTTTGAGCTGCCACTTGGCCGGGCCACCGGGGGTGAAATCGTTGGTCAGCATGCGCTGACCATGTTGGCGCCAGATCGGCGAGTCGACAAACCCTCCCATCAACGCCTCGTGCACTTTGCTTGGGTCGGCGCCGCCGCGTTCGGCCAGTAGCAGGCCTTCAGCGACAGCGGCGATAGTACTGGCGACGATCAACTGGTTGACCAGCTTTGACAGTTCTCCTGTTCCTGCCGGGCCAACGTGTACTGGCCGGCCCATGGCCGCCAGCACGTCGCGGCCTTGCTCGAACGCAGCCTCTTCGCCGCCGACCATGATCGCCAAGCTGGCGTCGCGTGCCCCGCGCTCGCCCCCCGACACCGGAGCGTCGAGGTAGCGCAGCCCCAGGGCTGCGCTCAAACGGGCGTGTTCAACGGCAGTTTCGACGGGAATCGAACTCATCACCACCACCAGCGCGCCGGGGGCCAAGGCCCTCGCCGCGCCGTTTTCGCCAAACAGCACGTCGTCACAGGTGGGGCCGTCGCTGAGCATGCAAATCAGCACCTGAGCGCCGTCTGCCGCCAAGGCCGGTGTGTCAAATACCTCGGCACCTTGCGCAGATAATTCCTGCGCCTTAGTGGCCGAGCGATTCCAGGCCCGTACCGGATAGCCGGCGTGCAGCAGGTTGCGGGCCATGGGCTTGCCCATGATCCCAGTGCCGATAAACGCTACGGTTTGCAGGGTCATGCCTTGCCTCCCACGGATGCAGATTGTGTCGAGTTACCTAGAGAAACTTTGTTGCGCGGCATCAGCACCATGCCCAGACCACCGGCGCCGACCAGTGCGGCAATCACCAGGAAGCCCGGGGTGTAGCTGCCCGTCACGTTGAACAGATAGCCGGTGAGGTATGGACCAATGAAACCGCTGAGGTTGCCGATAGAGTTGATCAAGCCAATCCCCGCGGCGGCCCCAAGGCCTGTTAGCACCTGACCAGGCACCGCCCAGAACACGTTGATCGCACTGTAAACGCCCATCGCCAACAAGATAAAGCCGATCACGATAATCCACGGCTGGTTGAGCCACAGCGCCACGGCGATAGAGATGGCGGCCAACATCGCGGCACCGCCCGCATGCCAGTGACGTTCTTGCAGACGGTCAGAGCGACGGCTCCACCAGATCATTGCAACAGCGGCCAAGGCGTAAGGAATAGCGGTGATCAGACCATTTTGCATCAGGCCGATTTCCAGCCCGAACGATCCACGGAACGACGCCAGTACAGTGGGCATAAAGAAGTTCATGGCGTTGGAGCCCGAGGTAATCCCGAAGTACACCAGCGCCAGCAGCCACACCTGACGGCTGGACAACGCTTTGCGGATCATCTCCCATTTGGTCGGCTGAATGCCCACCACCAGCGGTTTGTTGCGCTCTTCGTTTTCCAGGGTGTTGATCAGCCAGTTGCGCTGCTCATCGGTCAGCCAGTGCGCTTGGTGAGGATGGTCGGTGAGGTAGAAGTAGCAGACCACGCCCAAGATCACGGCGGGTACGGCTTCAACGATGTACATCAGGCGCCAGCCAACAAAACCCAGCGCGTCGCCCATTTCTATCAGGCCTACCGACAGCGGTGCGCCGATGACCTGAGCGATAGGTACGCCAAGGTAAAAGGTGGCGATCATGCGGGCGCGATAGCGGCTCGGGAACCACAGCGACAGCAAGTAAATCACCCCCGGGAAGAACCCGGCTTCAGCAATGCCCAGCAGAAAACGCAGCGAAACGAAGTGCACCGGTGTCTGCAAAAAGCCCATGGCGCCTGCGATGATGCCCCAGGTCACCATGATCCGAGCGATCCATACGCGGGCGCCGTAGCGGTGCAGCAAGACGTTGCTCGGCACTTCGAAGATGAAGTAACCGAGGAAGAAAATACCCGCACCCAGGCCATACAAGGTCTGGCTGATGCCGATGTCGTCGTTCATCCGCAGCGCGGCGAATCCGACGTTGTTGCGATCCAGAAAGGCGACCACAAATAGCAGGATAAGAAAGGGGATCATGCGTTTGGTAACGCGTTTGATCGTCTGTTGTTCGATGTCTGTGACATCTGGAAGTGGTGTGGTCATATCGCACGGCCTCATTTTTTATTGTTGTTTTTCTGTAGGAGCGAGCTTGTTCGCGATCTTTTGGTCTTTAAAAGCTCGCTCCTACAGGGGGGGATCAGACAGCGGTGTCTTCTATGTGCGCTCGCACGATGGCATCAAAATCCGGGTCGGCGGTAAAGCCCAATGCACGCGCACGAGGTGCTTGGACCTTGCTCGGCCAGCTTTCAACAATGCGCTGGATGGTCGCGTCCGGCTCCCAGCGAATCAGCTTGGTGACTTCATCACCCGCCACGCGTTGCAGCGCCGAGACCATGTCGGCCACGGTGGTGGTCACGCCTGGCAGCGGGATGATGCGCTCGCCGCCGAGTGTTTTCGGCGACAGGGTCATGCCCAGCAGCATCGATTCAACAATGCGCCGTGGCGACGTCAGGTACACCTGTGTGTCCGGGCGCACTGGGCACACGGCCGGTAGCCCCACCAGCGGCTCGCGGATGATTGAACTGAAGAAGGTCGATGCCGCTTTGTTAGGCTTGCCAGGGCGTACGGCCACAGTTGGCAGGCGCAATACGCGTCCGTCGACAAACCCTTTGCGGGCATAGTCGGCCACCAGCAACTCACCGACGGCTTTTTGCATGCCGTAAGACGATTGCGGGGTGAGCACGGTGTCATCGTCGACCACGTCCGGCAGCTTGCCGCCGAACACGGCAAAACCGCTGGCATACACCAGACGCGGCGAGGTGCCTTGTTTGCGCAGGGTTTCGAGCAGCAACATCAGGCCGTGCAGATTGACCTGCATGCCCAAGTCAAAATCCGCCTCGGCGGCCGAACTGACCACCGCCGCCAAATGCCACACCAAGTCCACGCCATCGGTGACGCGGGCGATGACGTCGGGGTCGGCCACATCGCCGGTCACCAGCTCAATGCGCGGATCATTGGGCACGTCTTCACCGGCAAAGGCGTCGAACAGTACGATGCGTTCAATGGTGCGTGGCGCTTCGCCTTCGAGGGTCAGGGTGTTCAAGTCTGCCAGGCGTTGAGCCAGTTGCTTGCCGATAAAACCGGTGCCGCCAGTGATGAGAATGCGCATGTGTTGCTCCTGCTTCTTATAGTTGTTCGAGCACTGAATCAGTCAGCTTGTATGGTGCGTTGGCGTTGCTCGCCGAGGCCTTCGATGCCTAAGCGCATGACCTGGCCTGCGCGCAGGAAGATCGGCTCGGGTTTAACGCCCAGCCCAACACCCGGCGGCGTGCCGGTGGAGATCACATCGCCCGGTTGCAACGACATGCAACGGCTCAGGTAAGCAATCAATGCCGGGACTTGGAACACCATGGTGTTGGTATTGCCGTTCTGGTAGCGCTGTCCGTCGACCTCAAGCCAAAGCTTGAGTTGGTGCGGGTCGCTGATTTCGTCACGGGTTACCAGCCAAGGGCCAAGCGGGCCGAACGTATCGAAGCCTTTGCCTTTGTCCCAAGTGCCACCTCGCTCCAGTTGCCACTCGCGCTCGGACACATCATTGATCACGCAATAACCGGCGACGTGGTCCAGGGCATTGCTTTCATCGATGTAGCGACCGCCCTTGCCGATGACCACGCCCAGTTCGACCTCCCAGTCGGTCTTGGTCGAATCGCGGGGGATTTCGACGTCATCGTTGGGGCCGCAAATAGCGCTGGTCCATTTGTTGAACACCACCGGCTCCGAAGGCACTGCCAAGCCTGACTCGGCAGCATGGTCAGCGTAGTTCAGGCCGATACAGATGAACTTGCCGACCTGACCCACACAGGCGCCAATGCGCGGCGAACCGCTGACCAGCGGCAAGGTGGACGGGTCAATCTCGCTCAGCGCTGCAAGGCTTGCAGGCGCAAGTGCTAGACCGGCGACATCGGCGATGTGCGCCGATAAATCGCGAATATTGCCTTGGGCATCCAGCAGACCGGGTTTTTCCTGACCTTTTTCGCCGTAGCGCAGCAGTTTCATAAAAGCTCCTGTATTGAATTGGAAACCTTATTTTTCTGTAGGAGGGTTAAACGCTCATCCCGCCATCAATGATCTGGGTGGTGCCGGTGGTGTAGCTGCTGGCATCGCTGGCCAGGTACAGCACCAATTGGGCGATTTCATCAACGTTGCCAATGCGGCCCATGGGCTGGCGATCAACAAAGGCCTGATAGACCTCGGCCTCCGAGCGCCCTTGCTCGCGTGCCTGTTCGCCAATGCGCTGGCGCAGCGAGGGCGAGTCCACTGTGCCAGGGCAAATGGCGTTGCACCGGATACCTTGACCGACATAATCAGTGGCCACCGATTTGGTCAAACCAATCACTGCGGCTTTGCTGGCGGTGTAGGCAAAACGGTTGGGCACGCCTTTGATGCTGGAGGCGACCGAGGCCATGTTGATGATGCTGCCACCGCCTGCTGCCAGCATGCCCGGCAAAAAGGCGCGGATCATCCGGTACATGGCCGTGACATTAAGGTCGAAGGAGAACTGCCAAGCGCTGTCATCGCACTCCAGCAATGCGCCGCTGTGCACAAACCCCGCGCAGTTGAACAACACGTCAAGCGTGCCAACCTGCTGGCTGATGGCCTCAATGGCCGAGGTCTGGGTCACGTCCAGTTGCAACGCTTGAATGCCAGGGATGTCTTGCAGGGCGTCAATATTCAGGTCGGTAGCGATCACGTTCGCACCGGCATCACGCAGGGCCAGTACCGATGCTCGACCAATGCCATTGGCCGCAGCTGTAACAAGAACGCGTTTGTTGGCGAGGTTCATGAGAGCAGTTCCATTATTTTTATTTGGCCCAACGGCTTAACACTAATGTTGCGCTCCGATAATCGCCAATGAGATATTCTCAAGCCTTAATAACTGGAGGTTATCGGATGGCAGATGTCGGGTTCAATCAACTGTGCAACTGGTTACGGTTCCGCCATTTGGTGCTGATCGACACCCTGGCGCGCACGCAAAACATGCACGCCACCGCCCAGGAAATGAGCATCAGCCAACCTGCGGTCAGCAAGATGCTGCGCGAGATCGAGCACCAGTTGGGCTTTGATGTGTTTGCGCGGCTGCCGCGCAGCATGTCGCTCACCGACCTGGGCAGCCACGTGGCGCGTTTTGCACAAATCGCCCTCAACGACTCCCAGCAGTTCGTCGTCCAGATCAACCATCTGCGCCAAGGCGGGCATGGTTTTCTGAAGATCGGGACCATCTATGCGGCCACGGCCATTGCAGTGCCAGCGGCGATTGTCGAGGTCAAACAGCAATGGCCACTGTTGACGATTGAAGTGCTTGAAGGCACCAGCGCCAATATGCTGACCATGCTTGAACACAAGCAACTGGACTTGGTGGTGGCGCGTTTTACCCTCGATCGCCATCGTGAACTGTTCGATTTTCAAGCCTTGGCGCCAGAACCGCTGTGCTTGGTCACGGGCAGCCAGCACCCGTTGGCAGGCGCCAGCGAAATCCCGCTGAACGAACTCGGGAGTTGGCCGTGGGTGGTCTACCCGACAGGCACGCCGATGCGCGCGCGGCTGGAGCGGGCCTTTGTCGAAGCGGGCATGCAAACCCCGGAAAACACCGTCGAAACCGTCTCGCTGCAAACCACCATGCAGTTGCTGCAAACCGCCCCGGTGGTCGCAATGCTGGCCGAGTCCATGGCCGAGCCCGAAATTCAGGCCGGGCGCCTAACCCGTCTGGCGCTGCCTTTTCCGCTGGTTCTGGCCGACTACGGCATCATTACCCGGCGCAACGAGCCCCCCAGTTGGTCGATGAAGGCCTTTATCGACGCCTTGTTAAACGGCCCCGATGCCGTGCGTGGTGCCCGCCAGACGCCTCAATAACTCGGGGTTATTGACTGATGGAATCTTGTGATTGGGCAGCGCACAAGTGGCGCTCTAGAGTGCAGGTCGTCCACCCGTGCTTGCACTCGGGTAGGGCGCCATCGCTCATTAGAGGCGCGTATGAAAACAATAAAAAACTACAAGACACTGACTATTTTTTTCCTGTTCCTGATTGGCGTAGTCAACTACCTCGATCGCAGTGCGCTCTCCATCGCCAACACCTCCATCCAGAAAGATCTGGCCATCAGCCCAATGCAAATGGGCATCATGCTTTCAGCTTTTTCCGTGGCCTACGCCTTCTCGCAATTACCCCTCGGCGCGTTGATCGACAAGCTCGGCAGCAAGCTGGCGCTCGGCGGTTCCTTGGTGGTCTGGTCGCTCGCACAAGGCGCCTTTGGTTTGTTCAGCAGCTACGGCCATCTGGTTGGCCTTCGGGTTTTGCTGGGGATTGGCGAAGCGCCGGTGTTTCCCTCGGCGGCCAAAGCCTTGTCCGAGTGGTTTGACACTCAAGAGCGGGGCACTGCCACCGGCTGGGTGTGGTCGTCGACCTGCATCGGCCCGTGCTTGGCGCCGCCTTTACTGACGCTGTTCATGGTGCACCTGGGCTGGCGCGGCATGTTCATTCTTACGGGCATCATCGGCTTGCTGCTGGCGGTGTGCTGGTTCAAGTTCTACAAAAGCAAAGCCGAATACATGGCCGCCACTGGCCGTGCAGAGCCGGTGGAAGTGCAGCAAAAAAAGGCGCCAAAACTGCGCTGGACGTCACTGTTCAAAGACCGCAACACCTGGGGCGCGTTTCTGGGCTTTATGGGCGTGATTTACATGATCTGGCTCAACCTGACCTGGTTGCCGGGCTACTTCGAGCGTGAGCACGGCCTGGACCTGTACCGCACCGCCTGGGTGGTTTCACTGGCCTACTTGTTTGGAGCGGTGGGGACCATCGTTGCGGGTCGCTGCTGCGACAAATTGGTGGCGCGCGGTATGCGGGTACTGGCCAGCCGCAAACTCATGGTCATTTTGGGCTTGCTCGGCGGGGCGCTGTTTACCCTGATCGTGGCCTTCACTACCAACGTCGTGGCGTGCGTGGTGCTGCTGTGTCTGACCATGTTCTTCATCAACATTTCTAGCGCCACGGCGTGGATGATCGTCAACACCATCGTGCCGTCTGAACGTGTGGCTTCGTTTGGTTCTATCCAGAACTTTGGCGGCTATTTGGCGGGCTCGATTGCGCCGATCCTTACCGGGTTCAGCGTGCAACAGAGTGGCTCGTTCTCGTCGGCCTTCGTGATCAGTGCGGTGGTCGCGTTGTGCTCGGCAGTCGCCTACTTTGTTCTGCTTAAAGAGCCTTCTGCACCTGTTTCACGCGTTGATGGAGTCCCCGCAACGGCATGAATCACCCAAGAAGCGAGTTTGTCTCGCGATCTTTTGACCCATCAAAAGATCGCGAGCAAGCGTGCTCCTACGGGGGATTTAGGCGTTGTAAGGTTTGTTCGCTAGTAGCAAGCGTTCAGCCACTGCACCGAAAATCAGGCCCAAGGCGGTCCACATCACCACTTGAATACCCACCGCTGCCACGCGGAATTTCCACAGCAGCAGGGCTGAGAACCCGTCCGGCGCTTCATTGAACGTCGGGAATAGGAAGCCCGCGATCGAGACAATCACCAGATACAGCGCTACGCCCTTGATCGCGCCATTCCACAGACCCGAGCTGGCGATGAACTTGCGGCCCGCACTGATTGCAATCACCGCAGCTGCAACCGACACCAGTAGCATCAGAAAGAACAACTGCGTGCGCTTGCCGATGGTATCCGGGTCGCCCACAGACGGCGGGTTGGCCGGGTATACCATCCCCGGTACCAGAAACAGCACCACAAACGCGCTCAACGCCAATAGCGCAGACAGGCCGCGCGGGCCTACGTTGCCGATGCGGCCTAACGAGAACGCAAACACCAAGGCAAAAATGCCGCCTAGTGACGCGCTGTACGCCACCACCCCGGTCAACAGGCCGAACGTGCTTTGCACTTCGCGGCTGACCAATTCGGGTTCTTCTTCCTCGGCATCACCGTGGGAGTGGGAGTGGGACATGCTTTCTTCGAAGGCGATTGCGCTATCAATCTGTGGCTCACCAAATATTTTGGCAAAGCCGAAAGCCAGCAGGCCAGCAATCAGACCGACAAGCATGCCCCTGACGAGTAAACGACCAGTCATGTAGAAATCCTCGGATCAGTGGCAGGGAAAGCCCAGCAGATGGCGGCCGTCGTGTACGAATTCGTGAACGTACATGCCCTTGAAAACGGCCACTGCGCCTTGTTCGGCACCGACGAAATAAATCGCCAGCATCAGCAACAGGCCGCCGAAGATCGCCCAAGGCAAAATGTCGCCTAGGGGAATGGCAGGAATGGAGATGTCAGTCTGAGTTGAAGCGCTGTAAGCCATGATTACCTCTGGGATTTCGCGTCCCGGCAAGAGTGCATAAGGCAAAGGAAGATCTGGCTTTCGGCAAGGAGCCGACTACAGTGGCGCGACCGCGTCGGAATTTGACCGACTTCTTTCCTTCGTAACATACCGAAATAACTTCGGCAGTGTACGCGCTTGATTGAGGAAATACCCAGAGGAACCTTTTATCTCTTGTGGGAGCGGGCTTGCTCGCGATTCTGGCGACGCGGTGCACCTGCCATACCGCGTTGCTGCCTTCGCGAGCAAGCCCGCTCTCACTGCCTGTTCGTCAGGCGGATGGCGCCACTCGGGCTGGATCAATCCGTTTGCCCGGCGCCCCCCCGCTTCTGGCTGAACGCAGCAGCATCAATGCGCCAATCAGTGCCGTACCGGCCAAGAAGTACATCCCGGCGTGCGTGCTATTGAAGTAGCCCTCGGCCCACGTTTTGACCGTTGGTGCCAGAAAGCCGCCCAGGTTGCCCAACGCACCTATCACGGCGATTCCGCTGGCCGCCGCAGCGCCGCTCAAAAAGCGCGTCGGCAAGGTCCAGAACAACGGTTGAACCGTGATAAAACCTGCCGCGGCCAAGCAGAACGCGAGGATCACCAACGGTAGGCTGCCGCTTAAGGTCGAGCCGACCATGCCCACCGCTGCCAATGCCAGCATCAGCGCGGCAAAACGGGTTTGCTGGCCTTTGCGGTCGGCGTAGCGGGTGACGGCAAACAGCACAATGACGGTGGCAATCCATGGGATCGCGGTGAGCAGGCCGACCTTCAAGCCGATGCCGGTGCCGAGAAGTTCGGCGATCCGTGTCGGCAGGTAAAACAGCACGCCATACACGCTGACCTGAATCGTGAAGTAGATGAGGGTGAAGTACAGCACCAGCGGGTTGATCAGCGCTGAGCGCCACGACGATGGGCCTTTGTCGGCCTTGAGCAGATGCTCTTTTTCCAATTCATGCTCGACGGCGGCTTTTTCTTCAATGCTCAGCCATTTGGCATCACGCGGCTTGTCGGTCAGATAAAAGAACGCGAACACGCCGATGATGGAGGCGGCGAGGCCTTCGGTGACGAACATCCATTGCCAGCCGGTCAGGCCAAATTGCGCGCTTTCGAGTAGCCAGCCAGACACCGGGCCACCGACCATCAGCGACACCGGCACACCAAAGTAGTAAATGCCGTAGGCCGAGCCGCGCTGGTTCTGCGGGAACCAGTAGGTCAGGTACAGCACCACGCCTGGCGACAAGCCCGCTTCGGCTACACCGAGCAAGAAACGCAGGATGTAGAAGCTGGTTTCGTCGTGGGTAAACATCATTGCCGCTGACACCAAGCCCCACGTGACCATGATCCGGCTGAGCCAGATGCGGGCGCCAATTTTGTGCAGCATCAGGTTGCTAGGCACTTCAAACACGGCATAACCGATAAAGAAAATACCTGCACCCAAGGCAAAGGCAGCGTTGCTCAGTCCGGTGTCGGCCTGTAGGGCATGTTTGGCAAAGCCAATGTTTGAACGGTCAATAATCGCCATCGCGAACATCAACGCGACAAAGGGCAAAATGCGCCAGCGGATCTTGCTGAGGGCCTGTTTCAATACCGGATTAGACATAATGTGCTCCTGTTATTTTTCTTGTGGAATACAGCGATTAACGATTTTTCAGGGGCGCGCGGGTATAGGCCTCGACAATCACAAAGCAGCTCATCGGCAACAGGTAGGCCACGGCAGCGGTGGCCATGATCATGAATGAGCTGCCGCGCTTGGTATGCGCGCCGAGGTTTTTCACGACCATGGCAAACAGGGTTGAGAACATGATCGAGATAAAGAAGAACATCGCGACCCAGCCCACCACGGCCCGAATCCACGGGAAACGCTCGTCCAGCAGCAACAGCCGATCGGTCTCGCTTTCACGCGCTTGGGCTTGCACGGCAATGCAGCCATCGAACTTGGCCTGATCAAGCAAGGGCCGCAGATCATCAGGGGTAAAGTCCCGAAGCAAGCACGCCATGTTGCGGCCTATCCAGGGATAGCCGGCAGCGTCATAGCGCCAGAAATGCTGATGCGCATCCAGTCGCAGTGGGTCTGTGGACGACATTGTTGTTGTACTCCGCCCGTTCAGTGGTGTGGTTTAGCCCCGATAGCGGTAGTGCTCGCGGGATGCGGCTTTCATCTGGATCGAAAAGCCGGGCGCCTGTGGCGGCATGTAGGCGGCATTGCGGATCACGCACGGGTCTTCGAAGTGTTCGTGCAAATGGTCAACAAATTCGACCACGCGGCCTTCATGAGTCCCGGCGATGCACAGGTAGTCGATCATCGACAGGTGCTGCACGTATTCGCACAGGCCTACGCCACCGGCATGCGGGCACACGGGCAAGTTGTACTTGGCAGCCATCAGCAGCACGGCCAGTACTTCGTTAACCCCGCCGAGGCGGCAGGCATCAATCTGCACCACATCTATCGCTTCGCGCATGATCAGTTGCTTGAACACGATGCGGTTCTGGCACATTTCGCCGGTCGCGACCTTGACCGGACTGACCCCCAGGCGGATTTTGCGGTGGCCTTCAACGTCGTCCGGGCTGGTCGGTTCTTCGATAAACCACGGGTTGGCGAACGACAGTTCGCGCACCCAGCCGATGGCCGCGTCGACTTCCCACACCTGATTTGCGTCGATCATCAACTGACGATCCGGGCCGAGCACTTCGCGGGCGATACGCACGCGGCGGATATCGTCTTGCAGGTCGTGGCCGACTTTCAATTTGACGTGGGAGAAGCCCGCGTCGACGGCTTCCTGGCACAGTCTGCGCAGTTTTTCATCGGCATAACCCAGCCAGCCCGCTGAGGTGGTGTAACACGGGTAGCCTTCGGCTTCGAGTAAGGCGAGGCGTTCGACTTTGCCTTGGGCACGTTCGCGCAGCAATGTCAGGGCTTCGGCGGGGGTGATGCAATCAGTGATGTAGCGAAAATCAATGCAGCGCACCAATTGTTCGGGGCTCATGTCAGCCACCAGACGCCACACCGGTTTGCCTTCGGCCTTGGCCCACAGGTCCCATGCGGCGTTGACCACGGCGCCGGTGGCCAAATGAATGGCGCCTTTGTCGGGGCCAATCCAGCGCAGTTGGCTGTCGCTGGTCACGTAGCGCCAGAAACGGCCCATGTCTTCGGCGATCCACTCAAGCTTAAGACCCACCATCAGGCCCGCGAGGGCCTTGATCGAAGCGCAGCAGATTTCGTTGCCGCGGCCAATGGTGAACGTCAGGCCGTGGCCTTCGAGGCTCGGGGTGTCGGTTTCGAGGATAACGTAGGCCGCTGAATAGTCAGGGTCCGGGTTCATCGCGTCCGAGCCGTCCAGTGATTGCGAGGTGGGGAAGCGAATGTCTTCAACGCGTACGGCGGTAATAGTAGTCATGGCGTGCTCCCGCTTATTCGGCGTCGACGGTGCGTTGGTTTTGTTCGCCCAGCCCGCTGATGCCCAGGCGGATGTGCTGGCCAGCGCGCAGGTAAACCGGTTCGGGTTTGATGCCCAGGCCAACGCCGGGCGGGGTGCCGGTGGAAATCACGTCGCCGGGTTGCAGGCTCATGAATTGGCTGAGGTAGCTGACAATTTTCGGGATCTGGAAAATCATCGTCCGGGTGTTGCCGTTCTGGTAACGCTTGCCGTCGACTTCCAGCCACAGGTCTAGTTGGTGCGGGTCGGCGATTTCATCGCGGGTCACCAGCCATGGGCCGAGCGGGCCGAAGGTGTCGCAGCCTTTGCCTTTGTCCCAGGTACCGCCCAGTTCCAGCTGAAACTCGCGCTCGGACACGTCGTTGATCACGCAATAACCCGCCACGTGCTCCATTGCGTCGCTTTCGCTGATGTAACGACCGCCTGTGCCGATGACCACGCCCAACTCGACTTCCCAGTCGGTTTTGCGTGAGTTACGCGGAATTTCGACGTTGTCATTCGGGCCGACGATGGCGCTGGTCCACTTGTTAAACACCACGGGTTCGGCGGGGATGGCCGCACCGGTTTCGGCGGCGTGGTCGGCGTAGTTAAGGCCAATGCAGATGAACTTTCCGACCTGGCCGACGCACGCGCCAATGCGCGCAGAGCCTTGGACGAGCGGCAGGGTAGACGGGTCAATTTCTTTCAAGCGGGCAATGCTTTGCGGGCTGAGGGTGTCGCCCGCGATATCAGTGACCACTGCGGACAAGTCACGCAGTTGGCCGTTGTTATCGAGCAGAGCGGGACGTTCCTGGCCTTTTTCGCCGTAGCGCAGCAGTTTCATAAAGAGTCCTTGAGGTTGGGGAATAGAATCCTGTGGGAGCGGGCTTGCTCGCGATGCTGGCGACTTGGTTTGTCTGAAGCACTGCGGTGATGCAATCGCGAGCAAACCCGCTCACATACAATCAAAGTCAAAATCGGGGCTGGATCAGTTGCTCCAGCCGCCATCAATGATTTGTGCGGTGCCGGTGGTAAAGCCGCTGGCACTTGAGCCCAAGTACAGCGCCAATTGGGCGATTTCTTCTGGCGTACCGATGCGGCCCATCGGCTGGCGGGCGGCGAAGGCGGCGTACACCTCGTCCACGCTGCGGTCTTCGCGTTCGGCTTGTTCGCGAATGCGTTGACGCAGGGAAGGGGAGTCGACGGTGCCGGGGCAGATGGCGTTGCAGCGGATATTCTGGCTCACAAAGTCCGCGGCGACAGAGCGGGTCAAGCCAATCACTGCGCCCTTGCTGGCGCAGTAGGCGAAGCGGTTAGGCACGCCTTTAACGGCGGAAGCCACCGAGGCCATGTTGATGATCGAGCCGCCGCCGTTGCTCAGCATGCCCGGCAAAAAGGCGCGGATCATGCGGTACATGGCGGTCACGTTGAGGTCGAGGGCGAAGTTCCAGTCTTTCTCACTGCATTCCAGAATATTGCCGCTGTGCACCACGCCTGCGCAGTTAAACAGCACATCCAGCGGGCCGATTTCTTCGGCCAGGCGCTCAATGGCGCCCGCGTCGGTGACGTCCAGCAGGTGAGAGCGCGCGCCTTCAAGCTTGGCGAGGGCGGTCGCATTGATGTCGGCGGCGAAGACTTCGGCGCCAGCGGCGAGGTAGGCCTGGACACTGGCGAGGCCAATGCCTTGGGCTGCGGCTGTGATCAGCACGCGTTTGCCGGAAAGATCCATGGGTGCTCCATAACAATGTCGATTGTTTTTATTGTTGGCTGATCATTGTGGACTAATGGTCAGGCCATTAAGGGCGTAGCAACTGGCAAATCGACTCAGCGTCGGGATAAGTTTTTGCTATTATCGCTTTACGTTATCCATCCAATGGTCAGGCCATTGGGCCTTTTGTAGCATGCACCTCAAGCTTCAACAAGTGACTTTTTCTTGAAAAAGCGCTCGCGAGTCGCTGCACACACCAGAGCTAATTTCACGATGCCATTCCAAGTTATTGATAACCAAAGGCTTTATCGGCAGATTGCTGATCAGCTACGGGCCTTGATCGACAGCGGTGAATTTCCGCCGGGCAGCCGCTTGCCGGCCGAGCGCGAGTTGGCCAAGTTGTTGGGCGTGAGCCGCGCGTCGGTCCGTGAAGCGATGATTGCGCTGGAAGTCATCGGCTTGGTAGACGTGCGTGTCGGCAACGGGGTAATTGTGTGTGTGCCGCCGGTGCAAGTGGTCTCCAACGAACCCGTCATGGCCCAGGCCACACGCAACCAGTGGATAGAGCTGGACCCGGAGTTGGGTATTGAAGTGGATTTCAGCGCTGAGATTCCGCCGTTTGCGCTGCTTCAGGCCCGGCGTTTAATTGAGCCCGAGGCGGCCGCGCTGGCGGCGCTGAATGCCAGCGATGACGAATTGGCTGGCATTCGCGAGGCGTTCGAACGCAACGTGCAGGACAACCGCGAAGACTCACACACCCATCCCGGCGACCGTCTGTTTCATATCCGCATTGCCCAAGCTTCAGACAACCCGGCCTATGCGCTGATGATTCAACATTTGTTGGGCCATCGTTACGGCAGCATGTTTCAGCGCCTGCAAAGCCACTACACCTCGGATGACATGCCGCACCGTTCCGAAGACGAGCACCGGCGCATCCTGCAAGCGCTCGAACAGCATGACCCGCACGCTGCGCGTCAGGCCATGGCCGAGCACTTGGATGAAGTGATCCGCATCTTCAGTCGTAACGCACAGTAAGGCGGGTTATTGCAGCGAGGATTCTTCGACAGCGGCTACAAGCGCTGTGGTTTATTCTGATTTATGCGCTGCTCGCTTGAATTCACGAACGGCGGGTGCGTATTTTGTGCGCATTGCCGTTCGCGGTTTGCACACCAACAAGGAAAGTGTCATGACGACCGATGGTCACGGCTCACTCGCGCAGCGATTAGCGGGCATTGATGAGATTGAATGTGTGACCCCGGATCTGAATGGCGTGCCGCGTGGCAAGGTAATGACCGCAGCGGGTTTTCTCGAAGGACGGCGCTTGCAAATGGCCCGAGGCGTCATGCTGCAATGCATCATGGGTGGCTATCCTGAGGCACGTTTCTACGGCAGCGACGACAGTGACCTCGCGTTGATTCCAGTCCCGGCGCAGCTCTACCGTTTGCCATGGAGCCAGACGCCACGGGCACTGGTTATTTGCGATGCGGTTGAACTGACGGGCACCGACTCGCGTCTGTCGACCCGTGGCCAGTTGAAAGCGGTGATCGCCCGTTATGCCGCCCTAGGCCTGGCGCCTGTGGTGGCCACCGAACTTGAGTTTTTTGTATTTGCCGCCAACCCTGACCCGACTCAAGCGTTCCGTCCCCCGGTCGGGCTGGACGGTCGCCGCGAAGACGGCATGTCGGCGTTCAGCATCAGTTCCAATAACGGTCTACGGCCCTTCTTCAATGAAGTCTATGCGTGCATGGCCGCGCTGGATTTGCCGCGTGACACCTTTATGCACGAGATGGGCGTAAGCCAGTTCGAGATCAACCTGTTGCACGGTGATCCGCTGTTGCTGGCCGACCAGACGCTGTTGTTCAAACACCTGCTTAAGGAAGTTGCGCTCAAGCATGGCCTGACGGTGGTGTGCATGGCCAAGCCATTGGCGCACACGGCGGGCAGCTCGATGCATATTCACCAGAGTGTGGTCGAGACGAGCAGCGGGCGTAACGTATTCAGCGATGAGGCGGGGCAACCAACGGCTACCTTCCGCCACTTTATCGGGGGGCAACAGGCGTGCATGGCTGACTTCACGGCGCTGTTTGCACCCAACGTCAACTCTTACCAGCGCCTCTACCACCCGTTTGCATCACCGAACAATGCATGCTGGTCACACGACAATCGCAGCGCCGGGTTGCGCATCCCGGCCAGCGTCCCCGTTGCGCGGCGGGTCGAAAACCGTTTGCCGGGCGCCGATGCCAATCCCTATCTGGCGATTGCGGCGAGTCTGGCAGCCGGCCTGTACGGCATCGAGCATCAGCGTGAACCGACCGCTGCGATTCAGGGTGTGTTCGAGGTGCCTGAAGCGTTGTCTCTGCCATGTACCTTGCATGCTGCCCTTGAGCGTCTCAAACGCAGTGAACTGGCAAAGGAACTGTTCGGCCATGAGTTCATCGAAGGATACATTGCGTCCAAGACCCTGGAACTGACCAGCTTTCATGACGAAATAACCCCCTGGGAACGTCGCGTTTTGGCGGTTCAGGCTTAATTGTTCAGACGGGCACATGCCCGTTCGAATCTGTAACAGTTGGCGGCCTTGAGGTCGCTGATGACCTGCACAAGGAGCCGCACGGAAAGCCAATGCACCAAATCTGGAAGTCTTTTCGAGCGCTATATTTTGCCTCGCTGATGATGCTGATCGGCTCGGGTCTGTTGAGCACCTACCTCGCCTTGCGTCTGGCGGCTGACAATGTCGACGGGTTATGGATTGGTGCCCTGATGGCTGCCAACTACTGCGGTCTGGTACTGGGCGGCAAACTGGGGCACCGACTCATTGCCCGGGTCGGGCACATCCGGGCCTACGCAACGTGCGCCGGTATCGTCGGTGCGGCGGTGCTGTGCCACGGCCTGACCGACTGGCTGCCGGCCTGGTTGCTGCTGCGTCTTATCGTCGGCCTCGGCATGATGTGCCAGTACATGGTCATCGAGAGCTGGCTCAACGAGCAGGCCGATGCCAAACAACGTGGGGTTGTATTTAGCCTGTACATGATTGCTTCCTATTTGGGGCTGATGCTCGGGCAACTGATTTTGGTCGTCCACCCTGAGTTGGGGCCTGAACTGCTGATGCTGGTGGCTATATGCTTCGCCCTGTGCCTGGTACCGGTAGCCATGACCCGACGCATCCACCCGGCGCCTTTGCGGCCTGCGCCGATGGACCCAAAATTCTTCATCACGCGCGTCCCGCAGTCACTGATCGCCGTGATGGGAGCAGGCTTGCTGATCGGCTCGTTCTACGGCTTGGCACCGCTTTACGCATCGCAACAAGGGCTATCGACCGAACTGGTTGGTCTGTACATGGGGTGCTGCATCTTTGCAGGTTTAGTGTCGCAATGGCCGCTGGGCTGGTTGTCAGACCGCTATGACCGACCGTTGCTTATCCGAATCTTCGCTTTTCTGCTGGGTGTGGCAGCCTTACCGCTGGCGATCTTTCCCGAAGTGCCCGTCGAAGTCCTGTTTGTGGCCGGCTTCCTGTGTGCGCTGCTGCAATTTTGTATCTACCCACTGGCCGTGGCCTTTGCCAACGACCACATCGAGAGTGAGCGCCGAGTCTCGCTAACCGCCATGCTCCTCGTTACCTACGGCATTGGTGCGAGCGTCGGACCGTTATTGGCCGGGGTACTGATGAAAGTACTCGGCAGCCAGATGCTCTATGCATTCTTCAGCGTCACCAGCCTGATACTGGTGTGGCGCATCCGCCCGAACGCCGTCACCAACCTGCACCAGGTCGACGACGCACCGCTGAACCACGTCGCCATGCCCGACAGCATGTCCAGCTCACCCTTGGTAGCTGCGCTTGACCCACGAGTGGATGAGCAAGTGGTGCAGGACCAGATGGTCGATGGGGTTGAGGTGGTGGGGGAGCCCGAGGTAGACGTAGAGCCTGAGATAACGCCGGAAATGGGCGGGCCGGAACCGGGCGTTAAGCCCTAGGGGCAACCCTTGATGACGTCTGCGATGTCGAGTTTGAGGACGTTGCCGTAGGCGCGGTAGTTGGCTGACCAGACGATTTTGCCGCGTGCGTCGGTGAGTTTGCGGGGTGCCGAGGTGGTCGAGTTGGTAGTGGTAGATCTGTGCTTTGGCGCCTTCGCCGTGTAGCTGGGCTAGGGGTTTGAAACTGCCCGGTTCGTAGAGGTAGCTGCAGTAGTGGCTGATGCCTTGCAGGCCTTTTTGTTGCGCGCTTTCGGCGATTAGGCGCTCGCCTTGCCAGATGAAGTGGGTGGTGGTGGCGTCGACTTCTTTGGCGATGCGACGGCCAAACGCGTCGTAGCGGTAGGTTACGTGGCTGCCGTCCGGCAGGGTGATGCCGATCAGTCGGTGTTGGCTGTCGTAGTGGTAATCGCGGGTGAGACGCTGGCCTGCGCCGCGTCGTTCCTGGCTGAGGTTGCCGTAGGCGTCGTAGTCGAAGTGGCTGTCGCCTT
>NZ_ALJC01000091.1 GCF_000282975.1 Pseudomonas psychrophila HA-4 | reverse complement strand
CCCGAGGTGCCCGGCCCGCCGTTGAGCATTCCGTCTGAAGCGGCTGACGGCCAGGCAGACTTCCTCAACGGCCGTTTCCGCGCCGGGGCTGGCATTCAGGATAAAACCACCGGCAAGCCGTTGCGCTTGGAGTACCAGTTCAAAGACGGTAAAGGCGAGGTTGTGGTGCGCAAGCCCGACGGCATCAGTTGCACAGGCCCGGTCACGGCGGCCATGCACGGCGGCAACCTGTCCATCAACAGTCTGGGCCAGGCGGCCTGCGGCGACGGTAGCCGTTACGAAATGCCAAAGGTTGATTGCCGTCAGGGTGCCAAGAGCATTGCTGACTGCAGCGGAATTTATGAAGACAAGCAATTTCCCATCTCCATGCGGCAGATGGGCGAATAAGCACGGGAAGATTTCGACATGTTGCCAGAAGTTACCCAGTTTGAAGACGTTGTAAAACTGGTCAGTGATACGGGCATCCAGTTTATGGATTTCGCCTTCCGTCAGGACCAGATAACGTCCCCCAACGGCGCATTTACGTTGATCGATGGCGACGTGTTGTGCCGTTTGCAGGTGCACACCGACGAGTCGTACTTCTACGAAATTGACCACGAGAAACGGCAACAAGCCGAGCCAGACTTTTGGCTGCCGATCAGCAAGAGCCTCGCCCTGCTGGACGGGGTTTGGCTGCCCTTGCCGTTCTTCCGCTACATGCCGCCCTACACCTTTGATCAAGGCCCGAGCAATTGGGCGCGAATGCGCTTCGTCAAGCTCGCGGAGCCAGACATTGATGGCAACACCTACCGCCTGACGCTGGCCCTCGACACGCGTGTAATCCGCAAAAAAGAAGGCATGGCCTACATGGCGCCCAATGACGAAGACGTCAGCTCCGGGGTGTCGTTTCGCGTCGCTTCCAAACTGGCGCAAATGCGCTGGTTCCAGGATTTGCCGTGGGTCAAGGAGTGGCTGTTGGAAGCGTTCCGTGACGCCAGCATTCGGGTTGACCGCGACTTGCTGCAAGACCAAGAAGATGAAAAGCACCCGCAAGCGCATTACCTGAATCTGCTGAGCCTGCTTGAGCGGGTCGAGCAATTTGGGCCGAACCCGGCACAGCCGGTGATTGTGATGCCAGAGCTGGTGGTGATCGCCAACGGCGAAAAGAGTCAGAACAAACCGATTCCGGTCGACTTGATTCTGGACGTGGGTAACTCCCGCACCTGCGGGATCTTGATTGAGAACCAGGGCGTTGATCGCATGGGCCTCAATAATAATTACGTGCTGGAGTTGCGCGACCTGCTAGCCCCAGAGCATGTCTACAACCAGCCCTTTGAAAGCCGAGTTGAGTTCTCCAAGACCTCGTTTGGCAAAGATCATTGTTCGAGCAAAAGCGGGCGCCACTATGCGTTCCAATGGCCGACCATTGCCCGGGTTGGCAATGAGGCCGGGCGTTTGGCCAGCCTGCGACGTGGCACCGAAGGCTCAACCGGCCTGTCCAGCCCTAAACGCTACCTGTGGGATGAAAACGCCTATGAACATGGTTGGCGCTTCAGCAATACCTACATCAAAAATGACAGTGAGGCACCTGCGACGGCCGCCCCGTTTTCGCACCTGATCAACAACCTTGGTGAGGCGCTGTACAGCCTTCCTGAAGACGATCAAATGCCGGTGTTCAAGGCGCTCTATTCGCGCAGCTCGCTGATGACGTTCATGCTGGCCGAGGTCTTGACCCAAGCGCTGGGACAGATCAACAGCCCGGCCCAGCGTTCGCGCCAAGGCCGAACCGGCATCCCGCGCCAGCTCAACAGCATCACCCTGACCGTGCCGCCAGGCATGCCACAGGCTGAACGCAGCATCCTGGGCAAGCGTATGTCGCAAGCCATTGGCCTGGTCTGGAAAAGCATGGGCTGGCACAACAGCGACAAGGATCCGTACACCGATCAAACGGAGCCCCCAACCACCCCGCTGCCGCTCATCAACATCGACTGGGATGAGGCCTCGTGCGGGCAACTGGTGTACCTCTACACCGAAATTGCCGAGAACTTTGCCGGTCACCCGGAAGAGTTTTTTGCCACCCTGGCCCGCCCTGACAAAGTCGACCGCGATCGCATTACCGTGGCCAGCATTGATATCGGTGGCGGTACCACGGACCTGGTGATTACCGAGTACCGCATTGATCCGGGTGCCCTTGCGGTACACGGGATGAACGTGCACATCGTGCCCAAGCAACTGTTTCGCGACAGCTTCAAGATCGCGGGCGATGACATCCTCTTGGACATGATTCACCGCGTCGTACTGCCGAGCCTGGAGCGCGGCTTTCGCGAGGCCAAGGTCGAGTCGCCGGACTCGTTGCTGTCCCGCCTGTGCGGCAGCGAAACCATCGGCACCCAAAATGAGGTGTTGCGCCAACAACTTAACCTGCAAGTGCTTACCCCGCTGGGGCTAGCGTTGCTCAAGGCGTACGAGCAATTCGACCCGTTGGCACCGGCCGCACCCGTGACCTACACCTACCGGCAATTGCTGACCGAAAGCGACATTAACCCCAGCGTGCTGAACTACGTCAGTGGTGCGGTGCGCCGTGATACGGGTGGTGAAGTCTTCGACCTGCTGGACACCAAAATCACCTTCGACCTGCCCACCCTTCACGGCATGTTCCTGAATAACGGCGTGAACATTGTTAAGCCGCTCAGTGCGCTGTGTGAAGTGATCGGGCATTACCCGTGCGACGTCTTGCTGCTGACCGGTCGGCCTTCGCGCCTGCCCGGCGTGCAGGCGTTTATCCGGCAGAACCTGCCGTTGGTGCCGGGGCGCATCGTACCGATGCAGAGCTACCGCACGGGCGGCTGGTACCCTTTCCACAAAAACGGCTTGATTGACGACCCGAAAAGCACCGCAGCGGTCGGTGCGATGCTCTGCCTGTTGTGCGCCAACCACAGTGTTCACGGCTTTTACTTGCGGGTCGACAAGCTGGTGCCGTACTCGACCATCAAACACATCGGGGTCATCGACCTGGACAACAGCATCCGCGACCGCGGCGTGCTGTTCCGCGATATTCGCACCGAGCGCGGCTGCATCCAATTGGCCGGGGACAGCGAAGAAGAACAGGCGGTGACACCGGCCCTGGCCATGCCTTCGGCCATCCGCCTGGGCTTCCGTCAGTTGAGTGTTGAGCGCTGGGCGGCCTCGCCGCTGTACAGCTTGAGCTTCACCGATGAAGGCAAACGCAAAATGGCCACCGGCACCCGTGATGGCAGCAGCGCCGTGGCCAGCGTGCGCTTCAAGGTTGCGAAGAACCCGGAGACGGCCAACGCCGGCCTGGTCAGCGATCAGTTGGAGGTGCGCAGCGTGACCTCCAACACAGCGGAGCGCCTGGACAAAAATGACGTACACCTGCAGTTCAACACCCTGCTGGTGTCGAAGCTGGGGGACAACACCTATTGGCTCGACAGCGGAACAGTGAAGCACTCATGAACGAACTGACCCCGGAACAAAAAGCCCTGTCTGCTCGTTGGGCAGCCGTTCATGCCGGTGCGACCAGCGCCCTGGACTGGATTGAGCAAACCCGCCCGACAGCGCCGAGCCTGGACGGTCAGGCCGATGATCTGAGCTATGACCTGCACCGCGTGCGCAACGAGGCGGCGAACCATGAGCGTGCTGCCACCCGGCCGATGACCCTCGGCTTTTTTGGTGCCTCGCAAGCAGGCAAGTCGTACTTGATTCTGTCGCTGGCTGTGGGCCAGAACGAGCGCCTGGAAACCATGATGGGCGAGCACCGTGTCGACTTCCTTAAGCACGTCAATCCGCCCGGTGCGGGCAAGGAAGCGACGGGCTTGGTGACGCGCTTCAGTCGGCATGCCAAGCCCTCGGATGACGATCAGTACCCCGTCGAACTCAAGCTGTTGGGTGAAGCCGACCTGATCAAGATTTTGGGTAACTCCTGGTTCAAGGACTTTGATCAGTCGCGGGTCACGTTTCGCATCACCGATGAGGTGATCCAGGCCGCATTGAAACCGTTCGAGGGGCGTGAAAACGGGCCTGTGCTGCCGGGCATCAGCGCCGACGATGTGGTGTCGTTGTGGGACTACTTCCAAACCAGTTTTGCCAACGCTGTCAGCCTGCTCGACCACGCCTATTGGCCGCGCGTGCTCAAGCTCGCGCCACGCCTCACGGTGGCAGAGCGCACGCAGCTGTTTTCGCTGTTGTGGGGCAATGAGCAAGCGCTCAAAGACGTCTACACCTCGCTGGCCGGCAACCTGCACCAGTTGGGACTGCCGGCGACGGTGTTTGCACCGCTGCACGCGTTGTACCGCCGTGATGACAAAGGCCGTGATGCGCAGACCGACAGCATCATGAGCGTGGATATTCTGGCCCGCTTTGGCACCGCCCAAGACCACCCTATCGACGTGCGCCCATTGCTCAACGGGCAATTGCAAACACCGCGCAGCGTGCTGGTGTCGCACTTGGCGGCGCTGACCTCGGAGATGACCTTCCGGCTGGTTGAAACCCCCAAAGACCCGATTGTGAACGAGGTCGACCTGCTCGACTTCCCCGGCTATCGCGGGCGCATGTCGCTCACCGATTTTTCCAAGATCAGTGATCCGGATTTGAGGGAAGGCGACAACCCGGTGTCGCAGCTGATCTTGCGCGGCAAAGTGTCGTACTTGTTCGAGCGTTACACCGACAACCAGGAAATGAACGCTCTGGTGCTGTGCACCAACTCGAACAGAGGCATCGATATCAACGAAATTGGGCCGATCCTGACCCGCTGGATTGAAAACACTCAAGGCGCGACCCCCAAGGAACGCGCCACCCGCAGCAGTGGTTTGATCTGGGCCATGACCATGTTCGACATGCGCCTCAACACACTGATCAATATGGAACCGGGGCTGCGTCCCAAGAGTTGGGGCGGGATGATCCAGGCTGCGATGACCGAGCGTTTTGGCAGTCATGACTGGCTCCATAACTGGGCCGATGGTGTGCCGTTCAACAACACCTACTTGGTGCGTAAGCCCCACCAAGAGCTCATCTGTGTGGGCTACGACAGCAATCGCCTCGAAACCGGCCTACTGCCTGAATATCAACCAGTGCTGGATGACATCGGCAGCGCGTTTGAAGAAGTACCAGAGGCCCATAAGCACTTCAGCCAGCCAGCCGAAGCCTTGCAAGCGGTGCTGGGCGGGGACGGTGGCATGGCACGCATCATCTCGGGCATCCGGGCGGTTGCCAGCTTGGACTTCAAACTCCAGCGTCAGCGTGAACGGCTCGAAGAATTGCTGACTTCATTCACCACCCAAGGCGTGTCCGAATGGCACATGCCCGACGGCGAAGGCGCCATTGAAGCCAAGCGTGCCCAAGCGCAAATGATCTATTCGGGCCTGCGCCTGCACGGTCAGAAACTGGGTGATTTCATCAGCCATCTGCAATTGCCGGTGGCCGCGGTGCGTGAGTTGTACCTCAGCGGTGAGTACGACAACGAGGTGCTCGTCGCCTCGGCCGAGGTCGAGCCAGACGCGGCGCCCGTTGCGCCGATCAACAGTGGTTGGGCGTTCGATGACGGTCATGACGATGAGCCGGTCAGCGGTCAGGTAGTCCAGGCCGATACGCCTTTGGCCAGGCCCCAAGGTCCGCAAAACAGTGCCCAACGTTTCGCCCGTGCTGCGTTCAACATGTGGGTCTCGCACTTGCGCCACTTGAGCAACAACACCGGCTTGCTGGCGCTGCTGGGCTTCGACAAAAAATTGATGGATGCCGTGGTCGCGGAAGTGATCGTGGGGGCCTATCGCGCCCACGTGCTGGAGCAACTGAGCGCGGCTGTCTCCAAGTGCTCTGAAACCAACGCGCGCCGCGAAAGACTGGCCGAACGCCAAGTGCTCGAAGTGCAGATTGTGCTGCGCGACTTTGTGTCTTGGTTTGGTTATTTCACCCAACCGGTCACTGAGCGCCCCGCTAGCCGCGCCCGCCACGGCAACCCTGTATTTGGTTTTTACCCTCCGGTTAACAGCCTTACGCCGCAGGCGTTGTACGAGCCTGAGCCGGAACATTACCTGCCGACGCTGCCTGAAAAAGTCGGCGTGCCCGCCATGACCTTCCTTACAGACTGGATGTCGGCCCTGGCCGCCATGACCGAAGCGAATGCCGGGCATGGCGCTGGTAGTGAAATAACCCCTGAACAAAATGAACGGCTGGGCCAAGTGCTCAAGGCCTACAAGGCGATTTAAGCAATGTCGATTCGAGTCAATTTGCTCGCTTTAGAGCCACACGCCCACGGTTATGCCCGTCTGGTGATCAAAGGTTGGAAGGGCTCGCAGCAGCAGTTGGAGTTCGCCCTCCAGCGCAACAGCGACGACCAATACCTGCATGAAGGTCAGGTATGGAGCAACAACCCGTTCTGGTTCCAGGTGCCGGAGTTCCCGCTGGCTGCCGATGGCAAAAGCCTGGAAGTGCTGGTCGGCCCAAAAATCGTTGATACGCTGCTGGAAGGCAGCGTCGATACCGCGTTCAGTTTCGTGCTCAACGAGCCCGCGACGGGGATCAAGGATTACGGCGTGGTGCTGCCCGGCCGTGACGTGACCTCCAGAGCTGCAGGCGATGAAAAGGCGGCGCCGCCGGTATGGAAAGGCATCATTCTGGCCGATGTGGTGGGCAGCGTGCCCGCGCCCGCCGCGCCCGTTGAAACGCCACCGGTGGTGGTTGCCGACCCTGTCCCTGAGCCAGCCCCGATACCCAAGCCGGTGATCGAACCGGTGGTTGAGCCGGCGCGTGCTGCTCCAGCCCCGGCTGCGCCAAAGCCTGCGGCGGCGGGCAAAAAGAAGGCTTGGCTGATCCCGTTGATCATCGCCCTGCTGGCGATCATCGCCGCCGGGGTCTTTTTCTGGCTGAAGCACTCGGCCACTGATCCCGTGGCAACCTCGGCCCCAACGCCTCCCCCGCCGACGGGCGCCGAAGCCTGCACGCTGGAAAGCATGAGCACGTTGCCTGAGCTGACCTTTGTTCAGACCTGCATCAAAAAGTCGCCGGGCAGCGCTGAGTTGCTGGAAATCATTAACGTGGCCAAGGCCAATAACCATTGCGGCATTGCCCAGCGCCTGTACGCCAACCGTGCGCAAGCCGGGGACCTACTCATCGCGGCCGCCTACGCCCATGAATACGACCCGAAATTCCATAAGGCCAGCCAATGCTTTGCTGAGCCCGATCAAGCGACTGCCGCCTACTGGTACGAAACCATCCTCAGCCAAGACCCTGAAAATGCTGAAGCCAAGGCCCGTTTTGAGGAGTTGAAACCGTGAGCCGTTTTGCATTGGCTGCCAGCACCTTGCTGGCGTTGTTCATGGGCAGTTCGCTGGCCCTCGCGGACGACAAACCGTTGATTCAGGAAGGCAAGAAAACCCTGTTTCAGCGCGTGTTGACCACGCCGGGTTGCACACTCAGCAGCAGCGCTGGCGGTGCGCCGGGTGCCGCGCAGCCGACGTTCAGCCGTTTCTACGTGTACGAACGCGCCCAAGCGGCGAATGCCGAGTGGTTAAAGGTCGGCCCGGACAGCTTTGGTAAAACGGTAGGCTGGCTGCCCGCTGCGTGTACCACTGACTGGAAAATGCAGCTCACGCTGGCCTTCACCAACCCGGCGAACCGCGACCGGCTGATGTTCTTCAAAGACCGCGCCACCTTGGAAGGCATCCTCGATGCGCCAGACCCAGTGAGCAAGGTCGCGCCTCTGCGGGCCAAGCTCAAGCAAGGCACGCTGGCGCCCGGCGTTTTGGCCCAAGAGCCGGAATACTTTGTCGACCTGCACAAGCAGTTCTACTTGCTGCCGGTGCTGAGCGGCGAAGAAGTGATGACTGAAGAAGGCTTTCGCACGCGCCTGCTCAATGTCGCGTCGGTGAGCAAGGCGGACGACAAAGCGTTGCAAACAGGTGCCGCCGCGACGCCCGATGCGGGCGCGACCAAGGCCGGACAGTTGAAGGAATTTAGCGCAGCGGTGGTGTTCGTGATCGATTCCACGATCTCCATGGACCCGTACATCGAGCGCACCCGCGAAGCGATTCGCAAGGTCTACAAACAGATCGAGAGCGAGAACCTAGGCAATCAGGTCAAGTTTGGTCTGGTCGCGTTCCGCTCCAACACTAAGGCCGTGCCGGGCTTGGAGTACGTGAGCAAAATGTACGCTGACCCGAACAAGGTCACCGGCAGCGAAGACTTCCTGGCCAAGGTGGCGGATCTCAAGCAGGCCAAAGTCTCGAGCAAGAGTTTCGATGAGGACGCCTACGCGGGCGTGATGCACAGCATCGACAAAGTCGACTGGTCGCAATTTGGCGCTCGTTACGTGGTGCTGATCACCGACGCGAGTGCGCTGGACGGTGATGACACGCTCAGCAGCACCGGCATGAGCGCCGATCAAGTGCGGCTCGAAGCGGCCAACCCTGGCGTGGCGATTTACACCCTGCACTTGAAAACCCCGGCCGGGATCAAGGATCACGGCAAGGCTGAAGCGCAGTATCAGAATCTGTCGACCTATCCGGGCACCAACACGTCGCTGTACTACCCGGTCAACGCTGGTGACGTGCAGGCGTTTGGTCAAAAAGTAGACGCCTTGGCGAGTGCGATTACCTCGCAGGTCAAAGCCGCCTACATGGGTGAAGACGCCATTGGCAGCGCGCTAAACGCCAAGCAGGACGTGACGCCCAAAGACCCGGCTCAGCAAAAAATGCTCGATGACGCCGCCTTGATCGGCCATGCCATGCAACTGGCGTACTTGGGCGAAAAAACCAACAGCCAGGCGCCTCCGGTGTTTCAGGCATGGATCACCGACCGCGACCTGATCAAGCAAAACATCCCCACTACGGATGTGCGGGTGCTGCTGACTAAGTCGCAACTCAGCGACTTGAGTGACGTGATGAAGCAGATTCTGGATGCCGCCAACGAAGGCCTCATCTCACCGACCGAGATGTTTGATCGCCTGCGTTCGGTGGCCGCGACGATGGGCGCCGATCCCAATCAGTTGAAGCAGAACGGCAACGCCAAACTGGCGCAAATGGGTGTGCTCGGTGAGTACCTCGAAGACCTGCCGTACCAAAGCGAAGTGCTCAACCTGGACGAAGAAACCTGGAAGAGCTGGGACGGTCTGGCGCAAGAGAAATTCATTCGTAACCTGAGCACCAAGCTGCGCCACTACCAGCGTTACAACGCTGACGTGGACCGTTGGGTAGCCTTGGCCAACGACAGCGATGCGCGGGACAACGTGTACCCGGTGCCGCTGGAAATGATGCCTTAACGAGACGCCCATGCTCGATATTCAGGACATGCTCGTGCGCCGTGGCAGCGGCGCTCAGGCGCACAGCGTGCGTTTGCCCGCGTTGCAGGTAAAAGCGGGAGAGATCCTGGCCATTACCGGCGAAAGCGGGTGTGGCAAAAGCACCTTGCTTGAAGCCATCGGTCTGTTATTACAGCCTGTTGAGTTGCGCCAGTTCAGTCTCGGCCCAGGTCGCCATGAACCCCACGCTGCGCCGCTGGATATTGCCCGGTTACTGGCCCGCAATGACCAGCCGGGCTTGTCGGCGGTGCGCTCGCGGCACTTGGGTTTCATTTTGCAAAGTGGTGGCCTGCTGCCGTTTTTGAGCGTGCGCGACAACATCAGTCTGCCCCGGCGTTTGCTCGGGATGCCCGCTGCCAGCGAGCAGGTAGACCGTGCTGTCGACGCGCTGCGCCTCACGGGGTTACTCGGCAAATTACCGCAGGCTTTGTCGATCGGCGAGCGCCAGCGCGTGGCCTGTGTGCGGGCCATCGCCCATGAGCCGCAATTGCTGCTGGCCGATGAGCCCACGGCATCCCTCGACCCGCACAGCGCCAGGCGTTTGTTTGAATTGCTGCTGAGCCTGGTCAACGAATTGGGCTTGAGCGCACTGGTGGTGTCCCACGACTGGGCGCTGGTGCGCGACTTTGGTTTACCGCGACTGGGGGCGATCAGTCGTCAGGGAGAAACACGCTTTGAAGCCATGGATTAGTCGCCTCGGCCTGCTCGGTTCGCTGGCGGTGGAAGACCTCTGGCATGACCGCAAGGTTTCTTTTTGCATCGCCGCGTCGCTGGTGGCGGTGATCGCCCCGCTGTTGCTGCTGTTCGGGCTCAAGCACGGGGTAGTCAGCCAGTTGCAAAACGAGCTGCTCAGCGACCCGCGCAACCTTGAAGTGAAAATGCTCAGCAGCGGCAATTACGACACCGACTGGATCGAGCGCTTGCGCCAACAGCCCGAGGTTGGTTTTGCCATTGGGCAAACCCGTTCGCTGAACACCCAGGCCGACTTGTTAATGGGCCTGCAACGCTTTGTCGAAAACGCCGAAATCATCCCCACGGACGCCCACGATCCGCTGCTGAACCTGGCGCAAAGCCGCCTGAGTGGCAACCAAGTGATCCTCAGCGCCCGCGCTGCGCAACGCTTGCAGGCCGCCGTCGGGGACAGCGTGCGCTTGCGCGCGCCGCGTCGGCTGGACGGCATTAATGAGCGCGGCGAGTTGAATCTGGAGGTGGTGGCGGTACTTGACGCGGCCCGCTTTGGCCGCGCTGCCGGGTTTGTCGCGCCCGCGTTGCTGCTTGAGTTGGAGCGCTTTCGTGATGGTTATCAGGTGCCCGCATTTGGCCTAGACAGCGGTAAACCGCAGGTTGACCTCAAACCGCTGTACGCCCGAGCCCGGGTGTATGCCCGTGACATTGACAGCGTGGCGCCGCTGGAGCGCTGGCTGAACCAGCAGAACATCGAAACCTCTAGCCGTCTGGCGGAGATCGACAACGTGAAAGCCATCAATCATGTGCTGGGGCTGATTTTCGGCGTGATTGCCGGGGCGGCCTTAATCGGTTGCATCGCCTCGATGATCGGCGCGTTTCTGGCCAACATCGACCGCAAGCGCAAAAGCCTCGCGGTGCTGCGCCTGTTGGGCTTCAGCAGCCCGGCTGTGGCCGGTTTTGTCATCGCCCAAGCCATGCTCTTGAGCCTGGTTAGCTATGTCGGCGGGCTGGGATTTTATGGCGTGGGCAGCCTGCTGTTTGATCACCTGCTGGGCAGCAGCCAGGCCACCGGCACTTTTGTCTGTCACATCACGATCTGGCACGGGCTGGCAGCCCTGCTGATCGCCTTGTTGGTCGCTGCATTGGTCGCCGTGATCGGCGCACTGCGGGCCATCAGCATCCAACCTGCGGAGAGTTTGCGTGAGCTATAAACGTGTGCTGTTGCTCGCATCCCTGAGCTGTGGTTTTTGGCTCAACGCGTCTGCGGCGAGCTGGGACGAGAAGTATTACAACCCGGCCCCCGACGCCAATGACGTGGTGCTGCCGATGCCCTGCGATGGCGCGATGGTGTTTCGCAAGGTGTTCATCCCGGTCACCGGGCCGCTGGATGACTACCCGATCAACATCGGCCAGGACAGCGCCGAGTGGGGCTATGTCGAGCAGAAGCGGCCGACGTTTATCGCCGGTAGCTTCACGGGTGCCAAGGGCGACAAGTCGCGTTACTACCTGATGGCCAAGTACGAGATGAGCCAGTTGCAGTATCAGGCGCTGACTGACGAAACCTGCCCTGCGCCGTCGAACAAGTTGCGCTTGCCGCAGGTGGCGATCAGTTGGGTGCAGGCCATCGAGGCGGGCGATAAGTACAACCTGTGGCTGCGCAAAAACGCTGCTGCCAAACTGCCTAAGGAAGACGGCGCGCTGGGCTTTTTGCGCCTGCCGACTGAAACCGAATGGGAGTTCGCCGCCCGTGGCGGGCTGGAAGTGGGCGCGGCGGAATTCAGTGACACGCGCTATCCGATGCCAGAAGGCTTGAACGCCTATGAGTGGTTTGGTGGCGCCCAGTCGTCCAACGGAAAATTGCAACTGAGCGGCCTGCAAAAGCCCAACCCGCTGGGCCTGCACGACATGCTTGGTAACGCCGACGAGATGATGTTCGAGCCGTTTCGCTTGAACAAACTGGACCGCCAGCACGGTCAGGCAGGTGGCTATGTGGTGCGCGGCGGCAACTACCTGACGCCGCAAGCCGACTTGCGCACGTCGTTGCGCAAGGAAGAGCCGTACTACAACGCGGACGGTCAGGTTAAAAATAAAACCACCGGCCTGCGACTGGTGATGGTGTCCCCGACCCTGACCTCGCGTGAGCGGGTGGGCAGCATTGAGCAGAGCTGGAAAAAGCTCGGCAGCGGCCCTCAGGAAGGTGACAAAGGCACCGTGCAAGAGCTCAACACGCTGGCGCAAGGGGTTGAAGACAAAGCCCTTAAAGAGAAGCTGCAAAGCCTGGAAAACCAGTTGCGCGCCAGCAACCAGCAACAGGAAGAAACCCGCGATCAGGCGATTCGCGCAAGCCTCAATTTGGGCGCGTTCCTGTGTACCAAGATGCTCGATGACGGCCAATACCTGGACTTCCTGCAAAAAAATTACGCCCTCAACTGCGAGTCCGAAGACAAGGACCCGAGCTGCGACATGCGCAAAGGCAAGCTCGATGAGCAGAAGGACCGCTTGCACAAGCTCAGCCGTTACTACGCCAGCAGCCTGGTGGAGTCCGCGTCCTTGTACGGCCAGCCGCTGCTGGAGGCGCAAGTGCCGGTGATGGAAGAAATCATCAGCCAGAACAAACAACTGCAAGAACTCAAACCGTATTTGCGCACGCACTGGGCCAATCAGAAGACCTACCTGCAAAAGCAGAAAATCGACACTGATGCTTGGTTGAAGAGCTGCAAATCTGTCACCCCCTAAGCCCACTACATGCTTCAACAAGGAGAAATACGATGATTCGCAGCCTGTTGGCCTCTTCCCGATACATGATGTCTTTCATGCTCATAGCCGGCGTGCTGTTGAGCGGTTGTGCGTCCACGGGCAGCAACTCGCTGGGCATGGGCGCTCCGGCACCGGACCCGCGTTTGACCCAAGGCACGGATGCCCAATTTTTTAGTAAGTCAGGTTATCAGGCGTGCGCGGTGGGCGCGGGCGCAGCGGTGTTGGCCTGTGTGCTGGGTAACCCCAACAACAAAGCGGTGTGCATGATCGCGGCGGGTGTGGCGGCGTGTGGCGTGGCGATGGGCGCTAACTACTACGTGGACCAACGTCGCAGCGAATACGCCGACACCAACCAACGCTTGCAGAAGTACAACAGCGACGTGCAGTCGGACACGCAGAAAGTCGTGATGCGTACTGCGACCGTGCAGCAAGTTATTAATGATGACAAAGCGCAGGTTGAGCAGATCAAGCGCGACTTGGCGAGCAAGAAAATTGACAAAGCTCAGGCGCAAAAACAGATTGCGAGCATCGACAGCAACATCGAACAACTGCGTCTTGAAGTTAAAAACATGCAGGGCAAAGTCACCGGTTATAACGAGGCCATGAAAGTCGAGCGCAGTCAGGGCGCCGGCCCTGAGATCCAGCAAATCGACGCCAACATCGCCAAGATGAACGAGAAAGTCGTCAGTCTGCAAAAAGAAGTTGATGGCTTGTACAGCCAACGCTCCGCGATCACTTTGGGTTGAGACCATGAACGCACGATTAATAGGGGTGTTGGGAGCGTTACTGGCGTTGTCCGGTTGCGCCACCCAGCCGGGCGAGTGTGATGCCGGCAACCGCGACGCAGGGTTGTTCACCAAAGTGAACTGTGACGCGGGCGGTGGTTACAGCGCGCAGATTCGGCAAAACGAAATTGCACTGGCTCAGTCGCAGCAAGAAAACGCGATGTTCCATCAGGTCTACGAGGACATTGCCGCGCAACAAGTCGCCTCCCGGGCCAACGTGCAGGCGCAGCAACAGGCTCAGGCGGCGTTGAACCAGTCACTGAACCAGTTGCTCGGCTCGCTCAAGGCGCGAACGGGCAACAAGGCTCAGGTACAGCAACAGATCGCGGGCCTAGAACAACAGCTCAAGGCGGCGCAGGTCGCGCCTGCGAACACCTCAAGCCCAGAGCAGGTGGCGGCCAAGCAGCAGGAACTCAAAGCGCTGCAAAAGAAGGTTAACCAACTGCAATTCAGCCTCGGTTACGAGTAAGCCGTGCAGGCCAGACCGTCGGCGGCCCTGTGCCGCCGACACTGTTTTCAGGAACCCAAACGATGCAGCGCATTACTCGGGATGAGCACGCCAGCCCCACGGGGTTGGGCGCGCTGGAAGCTAAAATTGCGCTGATCCTTAAGCATTTTCCGCCTTCGGTGGCGAATGTTTATGCGATCCCGCGGATCGGCAGCGGCGACGTGGTTGAGTGGTGGAGTGAGCTGGGTGGTCAGCCTACGCGTTTCCATGATTTGAGCGACGTTCAGCAAGCGGCCTTGCTGGCGCGTTATCACCAGCGCCAAGCCAGCTTGGGGTTATTGGTCGATGAACTGAGCGCTCGCGGCCAGACCGAACAAGCGGCCAGTTTGCGCGCGCTGATTGGCCCGCCAGACCTCAATAATCTGTACAGCATTAACGGCGACCCGGTGGTGGTACGTTGGGGGCTCTCGCCTCGTGCACCCGCACCTGCTGCGCCTCCGGCGCCAAACGCGCGACCCGTGGTGGTGCGGCGGGTGTGGCGTGGCTGGCCGTGGTTGTTGTTTGGGCTGTTGCTGTTGGGGCTGCTGTTGTGGGCGTTGTGGCATTGGCGGTTGCCGCCGATGAACCTGTGGGCGAAATCAAGCAGCTACGCATGCCGGACCACGGCTGCGAGTCATCAGGAGTTACCGCCTGAGTTTGTGGTGATTCTGGACACGTCGGGCTCCATGAACCTCAACATCAACGCGACCAAAGCCGATGAAGACTGGTACTTCGGCACACGGCCGACACCGGACGATGACGACCCGCGCACGGTCAAAATCTTCAGCCCGAACACCCGTCTTGATGTGGCCAAGGCGTCGTTGTCCCGGATGATCAACAACCTGCACCCGGACATCGACACGCGCCTGATGACCTTCGCCGGGTGTTTTCAACAACCCGATCATGGCGTGTTCACCGCGGCTCAGCGGCCACAACTGATTGCAGGTATTCAAGGGTTGCACGCTAACGAAGGCACGCCGTTGGCGGCTAGCCTGAAAAAAGCCGCGCGCAAGGTGGATGGCCGTAACCGGGATGCGGTGATTGTGATGTTCGTCGACGGCGACGATGGCTGCGATCAAAACGTGTGCAAAGTGGCGCAGAACATCGCCATTGAACAGCCGCGCTTGCACGTCAATGTGGTCAATATTGGCGACAGCTCGCTGTCCAACTGCATCGCTGAAAACACCGGCGGGAGCATTTACTCCAGCCGCAACGCCAGTGATTTGGCCGATGCGCTGCAAGCGGCGACGCAAGCGGTATCGGAGTGTGAATAAACGGAGTTGCCGGATGTGTTCAACACATCCGGTATCCATTCCAGCTCAACCCTTGGTCTTCGATTCGCGCAGGATGCGTGCTTTGCGAACTCAAGGAGTGAGTTATGTCACTGGCCATCGTTTACAGCCGCGCTCAAGTGGGCGTAGAGGCACCAACCGTCACGGTCGAAGCGCATCTGGCCAATGGATTGCCGGCGTTCACGTTGGTTGGGCTACCCGAAACAGCCGTCAAGGAAAGCAAGGACCGGGTACGCAGCGCGATTCTTAATTCCACGCTGGATTTCCCCGCGCGGCGTATCACCCTCAATTTGGCGCCCGCCGACCTGCCCAAGGACGGCGGGCGTTTTGATTTGGCCATTGCGCTGGGCATTCTGGCTGCCAGCGGGCAACTGCCGGCCAAGGCGCTGGAGCAGGTGGAGTGTTTGGGGGAGTTGGCGTTGTCCGGCGCCATTCGCTCGGTTCAGGGTGTGTTGCCCGCCGCGTTGGCAGCGCGGGCGGCGGGTCGGGCCTTGGTGGTGCCGCTGGCGAATGCCGAAGAGGCGAGTCTGGCCTCGGGTTTGACAGTGATCGCAGTCGAGCATTTGCTGCAGGTGGTGGCGCACTTTGCGGGGCGCGCGGTGATTGAGCCCTATGCTGCCAGCGGCTTATTGCACGTGAGCAAACCGTACCCCGATTTGAGTGATGTGCAGGGGCAACTTTCGGCCAAGCGGGCGTTATTGATCGCTGCTGCTGGTAGCCACAATCTGCTGTTCACCGGGCCTCCTGGCACTGGCAAAACGCTGCTGGCCAGCCGTTTGCCCGGTTTGCTACCGCCACTCAACGAGCAAGAAGCGCTGGAAGTGGCCGCCATCCAGTCTGTCGCCAGTCATGTGCCGTTAAGTTGCTGGCCGCAACGCCCGTTTCGCCAGCCGCATCACTCAGCCTCAGGCCCGGCCTTGGTGGGCGGTGGTTCCAAACCGCAGCCCGGAGAAATCACCTTGGCGCATCACGGTGTCTTATTTCTCGATGAGTTACCCGAGTTCGACCGCAAAGTGTTGGAGGTGCTCAGAGAACCCATGGAATCTGGATTTATCGTGATCGCCCGTGCACGGGACCGCATGCGATTCCCTGCGCGCTTCCAGTTAGTCGCGGCCATGAACCCCTGCCCTTGCGGCTACTTGGGCGAACCCACAGGTCGCTGCCGCTGCACCCCGGAACAGATCCAGCGTTACCGCAACAAACTCTCCGGCCCTTTGCTTGACCGCATCGACTTGCACCTCACGGTGGCCCGTGAAACCACATCGCTCAACCCTCCCCTCGCGCCGGGTGACACCACCGCCAACGCGGCTGCACGTGTCGCTTGCGCGCGGGAGCGGCAGTTGCAACGTCAGGGATGTGCCAATGCATTTCTCGACCTACCGGGAGTGAGAACTCAGTGCAGGTTGAGTGATGTGGATAACGACTGGCTGGAGGCAGCGTGTGAGCGGATGACCTTGTCACTAAGAGCCGCGCACCGTTTATTAAAAGTAGCGCGAACATTAGCCGACTTGGAACAGGTGGAATGTATAGAACGTAAGCACTTGGCAGAGGCGTTACAGTATCGGCCGGTGGCTGGGTGATTGATGTTACTTGTAGGAAAGTTCTTGTAATTTATACGGTTTATTCTTTAAAGCGCGAAGTCTATATCCCGACAACCGAAATAGCTGGTTTTTTAGTAGAAGAGCCTGAAATAGAGGGGTATATTCGAGTTTTTACCGTTCGCACAAAAATAGTAGCTTAAATGATAGTTATGGTGACTTGTGCTGATTGCATTTTTCTCGTTGATAGTTATTTTGCTGTTCATTCCTGATAAAGGACACGCTGCTACAGTGGTTCGTGTAGCGCTTTTTTGTGTTGTTTTTATAATTGTCTATAGGTCTCACGCTCCAGAAGACCGAAGTATAAATCAATTGAATCATTCTCGCGGAGTGAAGCAATTTATGGTTGTGCGTTACTGGGTGAGTAGAGTGCCCTGGTGGTTATATAAGGCTCTTGCATATATGACTATAGTAATACTAATTTCTTTGGAGCTATTTCCTAGCAAATTACCGGATTAAGGGAGTGTTTAGAGTGTATATATTGACGTCTTGTTCTGCAGGATTTTTTAAAGGGGAGGTGGCAATTAGTGGTGATGATTAAAATTAACAATGAAAATATTAGGCATTGTTTTATGGTGTCGTTATTGGTTTTTGGTTGTGCCATATTTTATACATTGCTTGTTGTCTGGGCGCTTAAAAAAATAATTCTGCTGGAGGGTATTACATTGCAGATTGTATATGTCGTTGTGTATGTGGTTATCGTTTTTTTTGGGTTGAAATTACATATTCCAAGGCTCCGCGGGATTGTGTGAATATAGATACTTGAAGTGGTTGTGAGCTTTAGAAAACTGTGTCTTAAAGGGTTGGCATTTATGAGGGAAAAAATATCTATTCTTGGGCTGTATTTGGTTGTTATAGCGTCATGTGTATTTTACGCTGAACTGATTATATGGGGGGTTGAGGTTTTGACAGGCTCAAGCGGGGTGTACTTCTTTTTCTTGAGGGGTTTTTTGTATAGTGTTCTCGTCTATTTGAGTATCCGTTACAGCGTGCTAGTTTTGCGTAAGATGTGGTAGGTAGAGATTATAGTCTATAAACATTTATAGGAGGATTTGTCTTGAGGGTTGTAATTAATAAGCTAACTGTCAGTTCTTTTTTAGGCCTTATTTTTACCGTGCTAGGTGCCTCTGATTTTTGGACGGCTATTATATTGGGTGCTGTTGATGTGGTGTTTACTGTTAGTGACAAGTATCTTTATTTTTTCGCTGGATGCATATATTTGGTTGTTGCTATTTTTGGGTTTTGATTTTACTTTCCTAGGTGGGATTCGATTTGGCATAGGCGATAGTTGCAAATAAAATATCAAGCTTTTCCTCATGTTTAGGTAGTGCTTGGAGTAGTAATAAGTTGATTTTTCTGCGGTAGGAAAATCTGGGGTAGATGGCTATAGTGACTGCGGTATTTATTACTTTTGGAGTATCTATGCGCTTTGGGTGGGATGTATCTATTGTTAGCGTGTGCTTGGCATTATTTGGTGTGTCAGGGTTTTATACTGCGTTATTACTCGCATTTGCTCGATATATATTCGATTGGGAAGGCAGGCCGCCATTGCTCTTATCAGGCATTTTGTTTTGTATGGTTTTTGGAGCTTTATACTTTTGTCAATTTAAAATATTACGCGAGGTGTGGTTTCAAAAATGAAGATGTGGTTTGCACGAGTTGCTGAGGGTGCAGAATTTAGATTGAGTGTGTTTGCGGTCACTACAACCTATAAATTAGTGATCGTTTTTAATAGGTGTTGATCCTGTCGCCTGTCTTGATTGACGGAAATTTAATATTTGTAAGGAGAGCGATATGAGTTTTAGAGAAAAAATATCAGTACTAGGTATGTATCTGGCTCTTTTAGCTGGATCTATGACCTATTCGGTAATTATTGTTTGGTGCTTCGTTCAGGTAATTCCGCTTGAAGTAGTTCATAGGCGTATTTTGGTGGGTGTCGTATACCTGTTTGTTGTGGTCCTAGCTGTGCGCTTTTATATCCCTAAATTTCGAAAGTACTGGTAAGACGTTAGCTGTGGTTGTGGTTGTGAGTGTCTAGATGTTATGTGTGATCGGAAAATATTAGGCGTTGTTGTGTTGTCTCAGTGGAGAGCGTGACATGAATTTTGAAAACATTAGATATTATTTGGCTGTTATATTTCTCGTGTTAGGCTCGTCACTTTTATACACGGCTATTGTAGTCTGGGCACTGAAAGAGATGTTTTTTTTAGAAGATTTTAACCTGCGCGTAACTTACATTGTGGTGTATGTTGTGATTTCTGTAGTGGGACTGATTTTTTACATCCCAAGGTTACGGGGAGTGGTATGACTGTATGGGTTTTTTGAGAAAATTTAATTTTCTTCGGGATTGTTTTCAGGAGTCATTGATAAGATCGTAACAAAGTTAGCTACTCCCTCAAATATCAAAGCCAGCTTTCCTGACTGTTTATAAGCGTGCTCGAAGTTGATGGGGTCGCGTCTGAACAACTGTATGGATTTTGGTTTGCGCTTAAGAACCATAAGAGAGCCAGCTGACGAAAGAATATCTATTGATCCATATAGTATATTTCCCTCGTTCATCCCTCCCATCAATGTTTGATATCCTAATCTCATAGGGCCTTGCGCATTCAGATATTCTGGGCCGTTGTAAATGTTTACAGATCCTTCGTAAATATTATTTACACCGTGTGAGATTAATAAAGCTCCGAAAGGAGATCCGACGCCTAAGGTTCCTCCCGTTACTGTAACTCCCGCTTTGATTTGCATTGCTCCTGCCGCTGTCGTAATCCCATTAGTCAAATAAAACCCCGCCTTATCCCGCAACGCCTCATGCTCATCCCAAAGCGCCTCAACCCCCTCTGCCGCACTAATAACCCCGTCTTCAATATCTTGATAAACCTCTTCTGCCAAAGCCCTGATTTCACCCAAAAACCCCAGTCGCGCAGCGCCATCATTGATATGCCGGGCGCCGACTTTGCACCCAAGCGCCATCAGTTCTTCGGCGGCTTGGTCGACGTCTTTTAAGGTGCAGAGTGGGGCGTTCATTTCCCCGTCTGCCAGGTCATGCCAGCACTGGTGCGGGCAGCGATATGTTCCAGAATGATGTCGCCGTAGCGAATGGACACGATTTCGACGGGTTGCGAGTCTCCGCGTGACGTCGCGGGCGGCACGCTGAGGGTGATGTGTGCAATGCGGGCTTCGCGTAATTCGATTTTGTAATACTTTTCTTCACCGACAGTCGCTGAGGCTCGGTACAGGTGAATAACGCATTTCACGTATTCACCGTCATCCAGTGCCTTTGCAAGCAGGGGTGATGATTTATCAATGTATTTGGTGATCACCACCGGGGCATGTCTGGCATTGCTGCCGAACTCGCTGGTGGTGTTGCCCGAGAGCAGGCTGTGGTCGACAGACAGCACCATGATTTCGTCAATGTGCGCTGCTTGGCACTTGTTGCCCATGGAATCAGGTGTGGAGCAGCCGGCCGACATGAGCCCGCTGTTGACGCCGCTAAGGGTCATATAGCTGTTATTAGCCATTAACTGCTTTACCTGTTGAGAGAAAAGAAAGCAGTCTATGGCGGGTCGTTTTGGTCGATGTGTAGGGCGATTCTGAATATTGCGAAGAAACTGATAATTCCGCCGATTTACTCCAATCGCTCTACCGCTGGAAGCTCCATCGCAGCGACTTCATTTTGTAAAAAGTCGCTCAAACGACGCAGACGTTCGCCACCGGGCCGGGTTTTTGGCCAGACCAAGTAATAGTTTTCACCGCTGGCCACGGCGCTCGGGAACGGTAGGCTCAAGCGATTTTGGGCTACGTCTTCGGCCACCATCAGCAAGTCCCCCATGGAGATGCCATACCCCCGCGCAGCCGCGATCATGCCCAATTCCAAGGTATCGAACACTTGTCCGCCCTTCAGTGAAATTTGGCCATTGAGGCCCATGCAGTCGAGCCAGCGCCGCCAGTCTCGACGGTCGGGTGTTGGGTGCAGCAGCTCAGTGCCCGCCAAACGTTTTGCATCCCACGGTTGATCGTCCAGCAAGTTGGGCGCACCCACGGGTATCAGCATTTCCGGAAACAGCAGCGTGACCTCCCAGTCGGGTGGAAAGTGGCCGCTGCTCAGCAGTACCGCGCAGTCAAAAGGCTCCAGATTAAAATCCACATGGTCGATGTCCATCCAGGCGCTGGTCAGTTGCACTTCGTTTCCTGCTTGCAGATGGCGAAAACGGCTAAGACGGGCCAATAGCCAGCGCATGGTCAGGGTCGAGGGTGCTTTCATGCGCAGGATGTCATCTTCGGCGCGCAACGTAGTACAGGCGCGTTCGAGTGCGCTAAACCCCTCGCGAACACCGGGTAACAGCAGGCGGGCGGCTTCAGTCAGTTGCAAGGTGCGGCCGTTGCGTTGAAATAAACGGCAGGCGAAATGCGCTTCCAGCGTTTTGATGTGTCGGCTAATGGCGCTCTGAGTGATCGACAGTTCTTCTCCCGCTCGGGTAAATGAGTGGTGACGTGCTGCAGCCTCGAAGGCGCGCAAGGCATAAAGAGGAGGAAGACTACGACTCATGAGGAAAAGTCCGATTGTGCGACGTGAAGGCCATTTAAAACGCTATATAGCATGAGTATTAGTCATGCCAGTAATCGTTTTTATCCTTTTGCTTAATCTACCTAACGCGCCGAGAATCAGCCTTTCAACGCACTTAAGAAATCAAACCAATGACAAAACAGCATCCAGTACGTATCGAGCTCTGGGCCATTCTGCGGCTGGCAGGGCCGCTGATCGCCTCGCAGTTGGCGCACATGCTGATGGTGCTGACCGACACATTAATGATGGCTCGCCTGAGTCCAGAGGCGTTGGCAGGTGGAAGTTTGGGGGCCGCGAGCTACTCATTCGTGTCGATTTTTTGCATCGGCGTGATCGCAGCAGTCGGCACGCTCGTCTCGATTCGCCAAGGCTCTGGCGACATTGAAGGCGCCACCCGTCTGACTCAGGCAGGGTTATGGCTGGCGTGGGCGTTGGCCCTGGTGGGCGCGCTGGTACTGTGGAATATCAAACCGCTGTTGCTGCTATTTGGCCAGACGCCGACCAACGTTGAGACGGCGGGTGAGTTTTTGTTACTGCTGCCACTCGCCTTGCCCGGTTATATGACGTTTATGGCCTTGCGCGGTTTTACCAGCGCCATGGGTCGGGCAACCCCAGTCATGGTGATCAGCCTAATTGGCACCGTGGCCAACTTCCTGCTCAATTACGCGTTGATCACCGGGATGTTCGGTCTGCCAAAACTGGGACTGATGGGCATTGGCTTGGTAACGGCAATTGTCGCAACCTTTATGGCGCTCGGTTTGGCCTGGCATATCCATAAGCACCCGGCTTACGACGCTTATCCGATTCGCCAAGGCCTGTCGCGGATTAACCTGACGTATTTACGCGAACTATGGCGCCTCGGTTTACCGATTGGCGGCACCTACGCCGTCGAAGTCGGGCTGTTTGCATTCGCGGCATTGTGTATGGGCACCATGGGCAGCACGCAGTTAGCTGCGCACCAAATCGCGTTACAGATCGTGTCTGTGGCGTTCATGGTTCCAGCAGGCATGTCGTACGCCATCACCATGCGTATCGGTCAGCATTACGGTGCTGGTGACTTGCTGCGGGCACGCCTAGCGGGCCGGGTGGGAATAGGTTTCGGCGCGGCGGCCATGCTCGGGTTTTCAGTGGTGTTCTGGTTCTGGCCGAACCAGTTGATTGGTCTGTTTCTGGATTACAACGACCCTGCGTTCCGCCCCGTGTTCGAGTTGGCGGTCAGCCTGCTAGCCGTGGCAGCGTGGTTCGAATTGTTTGATGGCACGCAAACCATCGCCATGGGGGCGATTCGTGGACTCAAAGATGCCAAGACCACCTTTCTGGTTGGGCTGTTCTGCTACTGGGTGATTGGCGCGCCGACTGCCTGGCTGATGGCATTCACACTCGGCTGGGGGCCAACGGGCGTGTGGTGGGGCTTGGCCTTGGGCCTGGCCTGCTCGTCAGTCAGTCTCACGTTGGCGTTTGAATGGAAAGTGCGGCGCATGCTCAAGCGTGAGCGCAAGGCGGCGAAGGTAGCGCAACTAGTCGCTGGGTAGTGGTATCTCGTAGCAGTTGCCGAAGGCTACGTCCGGCGGCGTAGCCGTCGTTAGTGGGCTATCACGTTTGATAAATGACACAGGATGCTCAGGATTTACGATCGCTACGCAATCGGACGTAGCCTCGCAGAGCTCGACAACTGCTACGAGTTTTCTAGGCGCTGTTAGTGAGCGTCGAGGGCTACTTTCTGCTGAGCCCCAAGGGTTAAATACTCCACCAGTTCAGTGATCGGCAATGGTTTGCTGATGAGGTAGCCCTGCACCTGATCGCAGGCAAAATCACGCAATAGCGCCAGTTGCTCCGGGGTTTCTACGCCTTCGGCCACGACTTGCAATTGAAGGTTGTGCGCCAGGTTGATCATCGCGTGTACCAGCTTGCGGTTCTCTTCGCGGTCTTCCATGCCGCCGACAAAGCTTTTGTCAATTTTAAGCAGGGTAATGGGCAGGCTATTGAGGTGCACAAAGGATGAAAAACCAGTACCAAAATCATCCAGAGAGAAGCGCACCCCCAGTCGCCCCAGCGCATCCATGGTCTGTTTCACCATGTCACTGCGGCGCATGACTGCCGTTTCAGTCAGCTCAAATTCCAGCCATTGAGCATCAACCCCGTGCTCGGAGATCAAGCGGCTGAGGGTTGAGAGTAACTGGCTGTCTTGGAACTGGCGGAACGACAGGTTAACGGCCATGTGCAGTGCGCTCAGTCCGTGTTCGCGCAGCGCCTGCATATCGCGCAAGGCCCGGGAAATAACCCAGTAGCCCAATGGCACGATTAGCCCGCTTTGCTCAGCCAGCGGCACAAATTCGCTGGGCGCGAGCAGGCCACGTTCGCCGTGGCGCCAACGCACCAGCGCTTCGATCCCCACAATCAAGCCCGAGCTTAGGTCCATACGCGGCTGGTAATGCAGTTCAAGCTCGTCACGGCGCAAGGCCCGGCGCAGTTCGCTCTCTAGATCAGCGAGACAGCGGGCATTGCGATTTATGCGCTCGTCGAATACGTGATACGTGCAGCCCTGCGTGCTTTTGGCCTGCTGCATTGCGATGTGTGCGTGCCACATCAAGGGATCGGCTCCGGCATTGGTGCGGGCGTGGGCGATGCCCAGGCTGCAGCCGATCAGCAAGCTTTCGCCGTCGATCCAATAAGACTCGGCCATGACCTCGGTGATGCGCTCAGCCATCCAGGCGGCGCGCTCAGGGGCGCGGCGGGTGTCGATCAACAGGGCGAACTCGTCGCTGCCCAGACGAGCCACCTGATCGCAGGCTTCGAGTTGGCTTTTGAGGCGTGCCACCACTTGCAGGATCAGGCGGTCGCCAGCCTGATGCCCCAGCGCGTCATTGGCATGGCGGAAGTTGTCCAAGTCCAGATGCCCGAGGGCGATCCCGCGCCCATCGTTTTCGGCCAGGCGCACCGCTAGCAACGTTTGGAAGCCTTGTCGGTTGGCGATGCCGGTCAGCGGGTCTTCTTCGGCCAAGCGTTGCAACGTGTTTTCAAGCACACCGCGTTCATGCACATGGCGCAGGCAGCGGCGCAGCACATCGGTATTCAGGCTGGTGCTGACCAGCCAGTCGCAGGCGTCTTGGGGCGGCATCGCTGGCTCGGCATCCAGCAACAATACAGTGGACAGGCGACAGCGGCCCGCGAGGGGCTGCTGGGCCGGTGTGGTCAGGAGCAGCGCATTTTGATCGTTTTCGAACAAATAGCTCACCGACTCCCAGCTCGGCGCGCACATTAATACGACCGAACTTCCCATAGGCGTCAGACACTCACGCAACAACGCTGCCCAAGACGGCTCTTTGGCCAGTAGCAGCAAACGCAAGGGTTCGACAGGCGTAGACAAGCTAGCTCCCTAGACTCTGCATAAATTCAGGCGATGGGCATTATGGCGTGCTATCGGCTAATGGCAAATGACACCGTTTATCAAATGCACCTAGCTTGCGCATACCGAACGGTAGACGTAAATAGGCCAGGTAGCCTGCGGCAAAGTACCAAAAGCGGCAATTTCAGATCGAGGGCTACGTCACACTGTCGCAGAGTGGCGGCAATATCTGCTCAGCCTGTTAAAATACCCGCCCTTTTCGTCACCGACCCTTATAACCGTCATGTCCCGACTCAATCCCCGGCAGCAAGAAGCCGTGAGCTACGTCGGCGGCCCTCTTTTGGTGCTCGCCGGTGCTGGCTCCGGCAAAACCAGTGTGATTACCCGAAAAATCGCACACCTTATTCAGAACTGTGGCATCCGTGCTCAGTACATCGTCGCCATGACCTTTACCAACAAGGCCGCCCGCGAGATGAAAGAGCGCGTCGGCACGTTGCTCAAAAAAGGTGAAGGTCGAGGCCTGACGGTGAGCACGTTCCATAATTTGGGGCTGAACATCATCCGCAAGGAACACACGAGGCTGGGTTACAAGCCGGGCTTTTCGATCTTTGACGAGGCCGACGTCAAAGCGCTCATGACCGACATCATGCAAAAGGAATACTCGGGTGATGACGGGGTCGATGAAATCAAGAACATGATCGGCTCGTGGAAAAACGACCTGATCCTGCCGCCCCAAGCCCTGGAAAATGCGCGCAACCCCAAGGAGCAGACGGCGGCCATCGTCTACACCCACTACCAGCGCACGCTCAAAGCCTACAACGCGGTGGACTTTGACGACCTGATCCTGCTGCCGGTAAAGCTCTTTGAAGAGCACGCCGACATCCTCGAAAAGTGGCAGAACAAAGTGCGCTACCTGTTGGTGGACGAATACCAGGACACCAACGCCAGCCAGTATTTGCTGGTTAAGTACCTAATCGGCAGCCGCAACCAGTTCACCGTGGTAGGCGATGATGACCAGTCGATCTACGCCTGGCGCGGCGCCCGCCCGGAAAACCTGATGCTGCTCAAGGACGATTACCCGTCCCTCAAAGTGGTGATGCTGGAGCAAAACTATCGCTCCACCAGCCGCATTCTGCGCTGCGCCAACGTGCTGATTTCGAACAACCCGCACGCCTTCGAGAAACAGCTGTGGAGTGAGATGGGCCACGGCGATGAAATTCGCGTCATTCGTTGCCGCAACGAAGACGCCGAGGCCGAGCGCGTCGCGGTCGAGATCCTGACGCTGCACCTGCGCACGGACCGGCCTTATAGCGACTTTGCGATCCTGTACCGCGGCAACTATCAGGCAAAACTGATTGAGCTGAAGTTGCAGCATCATCAGATTCCTTACCGCCTCTCTGGCGGAAACAGCTTCTTCGGCCGTCAAGAAGTGAAAGACCTGATGGCCTACTTCCGGCTGATTGTGAACCCGGATGACGACAACGCTTTCCTGCGGGTGATCAACGTCCCACGGCGTGAGATCGGTTCGACCACGCTGGAAAAGCTGGGTAACTACGCTACTGAGCGCAAAATCTCGATGTACGCGGCGACCGACGAAATCGGTTTGGGCGAGCATCTGGACAGTCGGTTCACCGATCGCCTGGCCCGTTTCAAACGTTTCATGGACCGCGTGCGTGAGCACTGCTCGGGTGAAGACCCGATTGCCGCGCTGCGCAGCATGATCATGGACATCGACTATGAGAACTGGCTGCGCACCAACAGCTCCAGTGAAAAGGCCGCTGACTACCGCATGTCTAACGTTTGGTTCTTGGTCGAGGCGTTGAAAAACACCCTCGAAAAAGACGAAGAAGGCGGTATGACGATTGAGGAGGCCATCGGCAAGCTGGTGTTGCGCGACATGCTCGAGCGCCAGCAAGAAGAGGAAGACGGCGCCGAAGGCGTGCAGATGATGACGCTGCACGCCTCCAAAGGTCTGGAGTTCCCCTACGTGTTCATCATGGGCATGGAGGAAGAGATCCTGCCGCACCGCTCCAGCATCGAAGCCGACACCATCGAAGAAGAACGTCGCCTTGCCTACGTTGGGATTACCCGCGCGCGTGAGACGCTGGCGTTTACCTTTGCGGCCAAGCGCAAGCAGTACGGCGAAATCATTGATTGCGCGCCGAGTCGCTTCCTTGATGAGTTGCCGCCGGACGATCTGGCCTGGGAAGGCAACGACGACACACCTACCGAAGTGAAAGCGGTTCGCGGAAATACGGCATTGGCCGATATACGCGCGATGTTAAAACGCTAAAATCGACTACTTTTTACTCTACCTTCAGCGCATAGGCGCTATTTGAGGACGTTACGTTGGAAGCACTGCACAAGAAAATTCGCGAAGAAGGCATCGTGCTTTCCGATCAGGTTTTGAAGGTTGATGCCTTTTTGAACCACCAGATCGATCCCCAGCTGATGAAAGAAATCGGCGATGAGTTCGCGCGTTTGTTCGCTGATGCGGGCATCACCAAGATCGTCACCATCGAAGCCTCGGGCATTGCTCCGGCCGTGATGACGGGCTTGAACCTCGGTGTTCCGGTGATCTTCGCCCGTAAGCACCAGTCCCTGACCCTGACTGAAAACCTGCTATCGGCCACGGTGTATTCGTTCACCAAGCAAACCGAAAGCACCGTTGCCATCTCCCCGCGTCACCTGAAAAGCACGGATCGCGTGCTGGTCATCGACGACTTCCTGGCCAACGGCAAAGCGTCGCAGGCACTGATTTCGATCATCAAGCAAGCGGGCGCAACTGTCGCTGGCCTGGGTATCGTGATCGAGAAGTCGTTCCAGGGCGGCCGTGCCGAGCTGGACTCGCAAGGCTATCGCGTTGAGTCCCTGGCACGGGTTCAATCCCTGGCCGGTGGCAAAGTAACGTTTATCGAATAACACGGCCTTGCGTAGGAAACTCTGTGGTGTGCCGCAAGCTGATTTCGTAGCAGTTGCCGAGCCTGCGAGGCTACGTCCGATTGCGAAGTGATCGTAAACCCCTAAGTGCAGGGTTTAAGTGACACGCCGCATTGCTTGATTTTACGTCTGCTGCGTCGGCGTGCCGCACCAAGCGGACGCAGCCTCGCAGGCTCGGCAACTGCTACATGTTCGCGGACGATGTTTGTTATTTGCCTGTCGCCTGTAACCCCGCCAGCAGCACGCGCTGATACAGCTCTTCGCGCAGACCGTCCGGGTTGTCGAGGTGCATGCGCGCTAGGTGTTCGGGATACGTCTGCGGTGATGGCGCGTCGAGCGTGGCCTTGCCCAGTTCGTAGAGCTGCGTGAGCTTGAATTTGCTCTTGAGCCAGTTCAACGCGCGTAGCAGGTCTTGCTCCTGTGCACTGAAATCGCTGCCCAGCGGATACTCCGGGAACAAGTGCGGATGGCGTTCGGCAATCGCTTGCAAACGTTCCGGGCTGTTGTCAGCAAAGCGTGGGTTGAGGCAAAAGTCGTTAGGCAGTTTGCCGATTTGTTGTGCCTGCGCGATCAGTTCGGTCTGGAAGCGAGAGTCGGTGATGTTGAGCAGCGCCTCGATCACCTGCTTGTCGGTTTTGCCGCGCAAGTCGGCAATGCCGTACTCGGTTACCACAATGTCGCGCAAATGACGCGGGATCGTACAGTGGCCGTACTCCCACACGATGTTGGAACTCACCTCACCACCGGATTCACGCCAACTGCGCAGGATGATCACTGACCGCGCATCGTGCAGCGCGTGCCCCTGCGCCACGAAGTTGTATTGCCCGCCAACGCCGCTGAGCACGCGGCCATCCTGTAACTGATCCGCCACGCCTGCGCCGAGCAAGGTCATGGTGAAGGCGCTGTTTACAAAGCGCGCATCACGGCGTTGCAGGCGTTTTAAGGCTTCCTGGCCGTAGAGCTCATTGATATAGCTGATGGCGGTCATATTGAATTCGGCGCGCTTGCTGTGAGGCAGTTCGCTCAAACGCTGGTAAAAGTCGCTTGGGCCGAGGATGAAACCGCCGTGAACGCTGATGCCATCGGTGTGCAGACTTTCGTCCAGCGTGCCCGCGTTGGCTTGAGTCTGGCGATCAACATCCGGGTAAACCTTGCGTCGCACGATGCCCGCGTCGACCAAGACCATGAGCCCATACACAAACATCTCGCTGCAACCATACAGGCCTTGGGCAAAGGGCTCGACCCCGCCTTCGCGCTCAATCAGGGTGCGCCACGGCGTGACATCTATGTCGTTGAGCAAGGCACGATAGCCTTCGCTATCAGCTTGGCGTGCCAGCAAGGAAGCCGCCAACGCATCGCCCATCGCCCCAATGCCGATTTGCAGGGTGCCGCCGTCGCGGATCAGGGTGCTGGCGTGGTGGCCAATAAAGTGATCCTGCACATCAACCGGCATATTGGGCGTGGAAAACAGCGTGGTGCGCTCATCGTCGTCGATCAGCAGGTCAAAATCGTCGGCGTTGAGCTCCGAGTCGCCGGGCATGTACGGTAAGTCGCTGTGTACGTGGCCGAGCAGCAGAATGGTCTCGCCCGCCGCACGGCGTTTGGCGATCATCGGTAGCAGGTCGAGTGTGATGTCGGGGTTGCAGCTTAGGCTCAGGCGATTGGCATCCTGCGGGTCGCGGGCAATTAACTGGGCCACCAAATTCAAGCCATTGGCATTGATGTCGCGGGCGGCGTGGCTGTAATTGCTGCTGACGTAATCTTGCTGCGCCGGTGGGCTGTTGAGCAGGCTGCCCGGCTGCATGAAAAACTGCTGGACGTTGATGTTGCCCGGTAGGCTGTCGCGGTGCAGGTCGGCGAGGTAGTCCAACTCGATATAGTCGCCAAAGACGCGCTCTAAAAATGGGGCCAGAAAGCGCTTTTGCAAGCCATCACCCAGCGCGGGGCGGCCCAGGCTTAACGCGGTGTAAATCGTCAGTTGGCGCTCAGGTAACTGTTTGATGCGCTGATACAGTGCGTTCACAAAACGATTGGCCTTGCCCAGGCCCAGCGGCAAACCGAGGTGGATGTGCGTGGGTAGTCGAGCCAGCGCCTCATCGACTGCGTGTTCGATCGAACAGGACTGCACCATCTAAGCCTCCAAAACCATCCGTGATAGAGATGTGACCGAGAGTGGTCGGTTTTGGTTGCAAAGATCAAGGCAATCGAGATGCCCTTTCAAGGAGCGAGCTTGCCTCGCGATCGTTTAAACGATCAAAAGACCGTGAGGCAAGCTCGCTGCTAGAAAGGTGTTGGCTTATTACAGCCCGGACATTTTCTGGATGGCGGCTTTCAGATCGGCATCCGAACATTCCGAACAGGTGCCTTTAGGGGGCATCGCATTGAGCCCGGTGATGGCTTTGGCCAGCAGGCCATCAATACCGCCTTCTTTGTCGGCGCGCACTTTCCAAGCGGCAGTGTCACCAATTTTCGGTGCTTCCAGCAGACCAATGCTGTGGCAAGCGCTGCAGTGTTTGGCAACCACGTCATCAGCGCTCATACCACCACCGCTGCCAACTGCCGCCGTCACGCTCATGCCCGCGCACTCTTGACCCTGAATGCAGACTTTGCCGACAGGTTCGAGGCGTTTTGCGATGTCATCATCAGTCGTTGCTTGAGCGTTGACAGCCCATAGGGCCAGTACTGTTGCTGGTACGGCCAGCATTTTCATAATTAGGTTCACGCGTACACCCTCAATGGTGGCTATTCACGCCCACAACCACGGTTTTGCAGGCGGCGAAAGTATACCGTTTAGCCTGACACACTGAAACAACCCTAGAAACAAAGGGGGAATAGAGCTGGCGAAATGAAATCGCAGGCGCCTCTAGATCTGCGTAGGGCGCCGCTTTGCTTAGAAATTTGCGGGAGTGGCTGCGCTGATTAGTCGCGCCGCGACGTCGAACGGGTTGCGAAAACGGTGCGGTTTTGAACTCTCGAAGTAGTAGCTGTCACCGGCTTCGAGCACGAACGTCTCAAGGCCTACGATTAATTCAAGGCGACCCTCGACAAGAATCCCGGTTTCTTCGCCCTCGTGGGTCAGCATTTCGTCCCCGGTGTCAGCACCCGGTGGATAAATCTCGTTGAGAAATGCAATCGCCCGACTCGGGTGCGCCTTGCCGACCAGTTTCATGGTCACGGCGCCGTCTGAGATGTCTATCAGCTCATTGGCTTTGTAGACAATTTGCGTCGGTTTTTCCTGAAGGATTTCTTCGGAAAAGAACTCGACCATTGACATCGGAATGCCACTCAGCACTTTTCTCAGGGAGCTTATCGACGGGCTCACGCTGTTCTTTTCGATCATCGAAATGGTGCTGTTGGTGACGCCCGCGCGCTTGGCGAGTTCACGCTGTGACAGGCCTTTCAGTTTGCGGATGGATTGCAGTCGTTCACCGACGTCCAATGCGGGAGCCTCCAGGGGATCAGATTCAGGTCAAGAAGCCGCCATCATGGCGATAGCGTTCAGTATTTACAACACTTCGACCTTAAACCTGCGTGCCCTTTAGGCGCCGCCTATTGGATACAACCCATCAACTCCCGGAATAGAGGCGCGGCACTCGTTTCAGGTTACAAAAAATCTGGTAAGGAATGGTTTCAGCTTTTGCTGCGATTTCACTGGCGAGGATGTTTTTGCCCCACAGCTCAACCGTTGAACCGAGGCCTGCCTGTGGTACATCGGTGAGGTCGATGCACAGCATGTCCATGGATATTCGGCCCAGCAACTGACTGCGTTGACCGGCCACCAGAACAGGGGTGCCAGTGGGAGCGTGACGCGGGTAGCCGTCGGCATAACCCATGGCAACCACGCCGATACGCATTGGTTTAGGGGTGACGAACTTCGCGCCGTAACCCACCGGCTCACCGGCGGGCAGTTCACGCACGCAAATCACTTTGGACTCCAAGGTCATCACCGGTTGCAAGCGTGCGGCCAGGGCTTGGTCTTCTTCGAAAGGCGAAGCGCCGTAGAGCATCAAGCCTGGGCGTACCCAGTCGCTCGGCACACTTGGCCAGCCAAGAATGGCGGGTGAGTTGCGCAAGCTGACGTCGGCAGACAAGTTGTCACGGGCAGCCAAGAACACGGCGACCTGCTCGACGCTGCGCAGGCAGTCCAGTTCATCCGCGCGGGCAAAATGGCTCATCAGCACAATCTTCGCGACGTTGCCGCTTGCTTGCAGGCGCTGATAAGCAGTTTTGTACTCGCTTGGGTGCAGGCCCACGCGGTGCATGCCGGTGTCGAGTTTTAGCCACACGTGAATCGGCTTGGCGAGCTTGGCTTGCTCAATAGCATCGAGTTGCCACAGCGAATGCACCACGCACCACAAGTCATGTTCGACGATCAGCGGCAGTTCATCGGCTTCAAAAAAACCTTCGAGCAGCAGCACGGGCGCGCGAATACCCGCGGCGCGTAGTTCCAGTGCTTCTTCGATACAGGCGACGGCAAAGCCATCGGCATCGGCCTCTAGGGCCTGGGCGCAGCGTACGGCACCGTGGCCGTAGGCATCGGCCTTGATCACCGCGAGGGCTTTTGCCCCCGTTACTTCACGGGCCAGTTGGTAGTTATGACGCAGGGCTTGAAGGTCGATCAGGGCACGGGCTGGGCGCATGGCGGCGGGCTTCTAACGGCTGTTGAATAAAAAAGCGGCGCAGGCCCGCGGCGTAAACCGCGTGCCGCACCGCAAGAGGGACTGTGTTTAAAACGGCAACGTTATGGCAGTGCGGCCACAACAGACAGCTCAACCAGAATTTCAGGCTCGCACAGTTTGGCTTCAACCGTGGCACGGGCAGGTTGCACGCCTTTAGGCAGCCACTCATCCCACACGCTGTTCATGCCCGCAAAGTCGGCATCAATGTCTTTGAGGTAGATGGTCACCGACAGAATGTGGCTTTTGTCAGTGCCGGCCAGATCCAGCAAGTGCTCGATGTTTTTCAGGGTCTCGCGAGTTTGCTGCTCAACCCCTGCGTTCATGTCGTCGCCGACCTGACCGGACAGGTAAACAGTCCCGTTATGAGCCACGATCTGGCTCATACGGTTATTGGTGAGCTGGCGCTGGATTGCCATGTTTTGCAGTCTCCTGGTAGTTACCGTAACGAGAAATATCGAGGCCTTCGGTGCTGATCTGAGGGGTCTTTTTGGCCATCACGTCAGCGAGGAAGCGACCAGAGCCGCATGCCATGGTCCAGCCGAGTGTGCCATGGCCGGTGTTCAGGAACAGGTTTTTGAACGGGGTCGCGCCCACAATTGGCGTGCCGTCTGGTGTGGTTGGGCGCAGGCCGGTCCAAAAACTGGCTTGGCTCAAATCGCCGCCCTGAGGATAAAGGTCGTTGACGACCATCTCCAGGGTTTCGCGGCGGCGCGGGTTCAGCGACAGGTCAAAACCGGCGATCTCAGCCATGCCGCCCACACGAATGCGGTTGTCAAAACGGGTGATCGCGATTTTGTAGGTCTCATCCAGAATCGTCGACGTAGGGGCCATGTCTGGGTTGGTGATCGGGATGGTCAGCGAGTAACCCTTGAGCGGGTAAACCGGGGCCTTGATGCCCAGCGGCTTGAGCATTTGTGGCGAGTAGCTGCCCAGCGCCAGTACGTAGCGGTCTGCGGTTTCAAGCTTGCCGTCGATCATCACGCCATTGATGCGATCCCCCGCGTAGTCCAAGTGCTGAATATCTTGGCCGAAGCGGAATTCGACACCCAAGTTCTTGGCCATTTCGGCCAAGCGGGTAGTGAACATCTGACAGTCGCCGGTTTGGTCATTCGGCAGGCGCAAGGCACCGGCCAGAATATCGGTGACGCTGGCCAGCGCCGGCTCAACCCGGGCGATGCCGGCACGGTCCAGCAGCTCAAACGGCACGCCCGATTCTTTGAGTACGGCAATGTCTTTGGCCGCGCCGTCCAGTTGCGCTTGGGTACGGAAAAGTTGGGTGGTGCCTAAGCTGCGAGCCTCGTAGGCAATGCCGGTTTCGGCACGCAGTTCATCGAGGCAATCGCGGCTGTACTCGGACAGACGTACCATGCGCTCTTTGTTCACCGCGTAACGGCTGGCGGTGCAGTTGCGCAGCATTTGCGCCATCCACAGGTATTGGTCGATATTGGTCGTGGCTTTGATCGCCAACGGTGCGTGACGCTCCAACAACCACTTAATAGCCTTGAGCGGTACGCCCGGAGCCGCCCACGGCGAGGCATAACCTGGGGACACCTGGCCGGCGTTGGCAAAGCTGGTTTCCATCGCAACGGCTGGCTGACGGTCTACGACGACCACGTCGAATCCGGCTCGGGCCAGATAATAGGCGCTGGCAGTACCAATCACGCCGCCACCCAATATCATAACGCGCATATTTTTATCCCTCATCGCGGCCAACCGCAGACGTTTATTGTTCAAAGCGAAGATGTGGGCAGTATAAGAAGCATTAGCCAGTGAGTTTCACTGTATAAACGGCTATATTTGGCGACAATTCTCGGCTAAAACGCTTTTGACAAAGGAGAATCTCCTATGCGTACAAATCACCAAACAAAGCGTGAGCTGGACAAGATTGATCGCAACATTTTGCGCATCTTGCAGGCCGATGGCCGTATCTCGTTTACCGAGCTGGGAGAAAAGGTCGGTTTGTCGACCACGCCCTGCACCGAACGGGTACGGAGGCTGGAGCGCGAAGGGATCATCATGGGCTACAACGCTCGGCTCAACCCGCAGCACTTGCAGGGCAGCTTGCTGGTTTTTGTCGAGATCAGCCTCGACTACAAGTCAGGCGACACCTTTGAAGAGTTTCGACGTGCTGTGCTCAAACTGCCCCATGTGTTGGAGTGCCACTTGGTTTCGGGTGACTTCGACTATTTGGTCAAGGCGCGAATTTCCGAGATGGCGTCGTACCGAAAACTGTTGGGCGACATTTTGCTCAAACTACCTCACGTGCGTGAGTCCAAGAGCTACATCGTGATGGAAGAAGTAAAAGAGAGCTTAAACCTGCCGATCCCGGATTAAGGCTGTAGGAGTAATCGAGCGTCGACCGGCTGCTCCTACAGAGGCCGTTTTGCGGTCAGAAGTGCCGATCGAGAAACGCGAAATACTCTTCGCGGATGTCGAGCGTTTCATTGGCCAGGTGGTGTCGGGCTTTGGGAATTAGCAGCACCTGGGGATGGCTGAATTTTGCGTCCAACACCTTGAGGTTGTGTTGCCAGTCCACGGTTTTGTCCGCCTGGCCCTGAATCACCAACGGCTGTCGCGCACTGGCAGGCATTGCTTCGATGCGCGGAATCCAGCGCGCCATGGCACCCACCCACGCGGTGGGCAGGCGCACAGGCTGCAAGGGATCTGCCTGTAAAAAGGGTAAAAAATCGGGGTCGTTGGTGTTTTCGCTAAAACGCCGTTCAATACCTTTAACGAAAGGCCTGAGCAGTAAATAGCTGAGCTTCGACCACTTCCAGTCTTTGGGCCGCACCAGCGGTGCCATCAGTACTGCTTTGCCTTGGGCCGGGCTCTTATCGCCGTAGCGCAGCAAATGATCCAGCACCACCGCGCCGCCGGTACTTTGCCCGATCAAGTGCCACGGGTGCGGCAGCGCCAACGATTGCGCCTCGATAAACAAGCCTTGCAGCGCCTCTTGATACTGCGAGAAGTCATCGATGCTGGCGCGCTCGCCACTCGACAGCCCATGCCCCGGCAAATCGCAGGCGATCACTACAAAGCCGTGGTTCAAGCCCCACTCAATCACATGCCGATACAGCCCCATGTGATCGTAAAAGCCGTGAACCAAAAACAGCGTTGCCACGGGCGTTGACTCGGGCCACCAGACTTGGCTGACGAGGTCATAGCCGCCCGCGCTGAACTGTCCCAGTTGGCGGCGCACTGGCGCTGTACGCTGCGTGAAGTCCAACCCATAAAAATGCTGGTACGCCAAACCCTCCCTCGATAACGGCTGTCCAGCGACCAGAGGCTGCAAGCTGGTGCGCAGTGAATCGGGAGAAAACGCGACGGGCATAAGGGGTTCCAAACAGAAGGGCATGGGGGCAGAACAGTCTTTATAGACCGACGATATTCATCTGTCAGTTCAAGCATGGCAAGCTACGCGCCCCTTAAGGATCATTTTGCATGCCTGCGCCCACCGCTAAACCCTGGCTTACCTGCCTGCTGGTGCTGACCTGCGGCGTAGGATTGTGGGCCGCCTACGACTGGTTCCAAGGCCGTTACATTCGCGTGTTCAGCGACCAAACCGCGCTGTTTGCCGGAGATGTGCTCAGCCTGCCCGCCGAACTCTCCGGGCCGGGACCGATTCGCGTGGTGCATTTTTGGGACCCCGCGTGCCCGTGTAACGTTGGCAATCAGCAGCATCTGAGCGAACTGCTGGCGACTTATGCCCCGCAAGGGGTTGAGTTCTACTCCGTGCAAAAGCCTGGTACACACGGCCAGCTTCCGGCGACCTTGGGCTCGATCAAACCCTTGGCCAGCCTGCCGGGTGCCGAACACCTGAGTGTCAGCCCGGCCGTTGCCATCTGGGACCGGAGCGGCCAACTGGCCTACTTTGGACCCTACAGCGAAGGCGCCACCTGCAACGCCAGCAACAGTTTCATCGAGCCCATTCTGCAGGCCTTGAGCCAGGGGCGTGCGGTGAGAGCCACCCACACCATGGCGGTGGGGTGTTATTGCCCGTGGCAGGATGCTCGCGCCGCCCTGTAATCACGGGCCGGTGCTGACTAAAGGATAAGGAACCCTCCATGAAACGCAGCCTGACCGCCCTCGCCCTTGTTATCGCTGCCGTTGTCGGAGGCAGCGTGTGGTACGTGCAAAGCAAACTGCCCGTGCGACAGGGGCAGGTTGCGCTGAATGGGCTGCAAGGGCCGGTCACGGTGCGGTATGACGAGCGCGGGGTGCCGCATATTCGGGCAGGCAATGAGGCGGATGTGTACCGCGTACTCGGTTACGTGCAGGCGCAAGACCGGTTGTTTCAGATGGAGATCATGCGTCGCCTGGCTCGGGGCGAATTGGCTGAGGTGCTGGGGCCTAAACTGGTCGACACCGACAAGCTGTTTCGCAGCCTGCGCATTCGCGAGCGGGCGGCCAGTTATGTGACCGAGTTGGATCAGCAGTCTCCGGCATTTTTGGCCTTGCAAGCCTATCTGGACGGGATTAATCAGTATCAGGCCACCCACGCCAAACCCGTGGAGTTCGACCTGCTGGGCATCACGCCTAGACCGTTTACAGCGGAGGATACGATCAGCGTCGCCGGTTACATGGCCTACAGCTTTGCTGCTGCCTTTCGTACCGAGCCGCTACTGACTTATGTACGCGACCAACTGGGCGGCGACTACCTGAAAGTCTTCGATCTCGACTGGCAACCTCAAGGTGTTTTAGTCCCGGTCCTTGCGGCCAGCGACTGGAAAACCTCAGGGGCGTTGGCACAGCTCAGCGATCAGGCATTGAGCCACGCGGGTTTGCCGCAGTTTGAAGGCAGTAACGCGTGGGTGGTGTCGGGGAGCCGCACGCAAAGCGGCAAACCGCTGCTGGCGGGCGACCCGCATATCCGTTTTTCGACCCCGTCGGCGTGGTACGAGGCGCAGCTTTCCACGCCGGATTTTGAGCTGTATGGCTACCACCAAGCGCTGGTGCCGTTCGCGTTTCTAGGCAACAACAGTGACTTTGGTTGGAGCCTCACGATGTTCCAGAACGATGACCTGGACCTGATCGCTGAAAAGACCAACCCCGATAACCCCAATCAAGTGTGGTACCACGGCGAGTGGGTCGACATGAGCAGCAGCCAGCAGCAGATCGCCGTGAAAGGTGAAGCGCCGGTTACGTTCACCCTGCGCCAATCCCCGCATGGGCCGATCGTCAACGACGTGCTGGGCGCCACGGCGGGCGCGACACCTATCGCCATGTGGTGGGGTTTTCTGGAGACTAAAAATCCGATCCTTGAAGGCTTCTACCAGCTCAATCGTGCCGACAGCCTGAACAAGGCCCGGGCAGCAGCGACGCACATTCAGGCGCCTGGCTTGAACGTGGTGTGGGCCAACGCCGCAGGCGATATTGGCTGGTGGGCGGCTGCACAACTGCCCAAACGACCTGCGGGGGTCAACCCGGCTTTCATCCTTGATGGCAGCACGAATGAGGCTGACAAAGACGGCTTTTACCCGTTTAGCGATAACCCGCAGGAAGAAAACCCGGCGCGGGGCTACATCGTCTCGGCCAACTTTCAGCCGGTGTCGCCCACCGGCATTCAGATCCCTGGTTACTACAACCTGGCGGATCGCGGCCAGCAGTTAAATCGCCAGCTCAGTGATCCGGGCGTGAAATGGAACCTTAAAAACAGCAAGGCGTTGCAACTGGGCACCACCACTGACTATGGACAGCGCGTGCTCAAGCCATTGTTGCCGGTGTTACGAGACGTGGTCAGCGCTCCAACTGAGCGCAAATTAGTCGAGCAACTGGCGAAATGGCAAGGCGACTACCCGCTGGACTCGACTGCCGCCACCGTGTTCAACCAGTTTTTGTACAGCCTGGCGCAGGCAACGATGCACGACAAACTGGGTGATGCACTGTTTGACACGTTGCTAACTACCCGCGTGATTGACGAGGCCTTGCCGCGCCTTGCTGCGAGCCCTGATTCGCCGTGGTGGGACAACCCCAACACGGCGCACAAAGAGACCCGCGCCGACATCGTCAAATTGGCTTGGCAAAACAGCATCGCCCAGCTCAAGACCAGCTTGGGCGATGACCCTGCGCAATGGCGCTGGGGCAGCGCCCACACCCTGACGCATGAACACCCGCTGGGGCGGCAAAAACCATTGGATTGGTTATTTAACGTGGGGCCTTTTGCGGCGCCTGGCAGTCACGAAGTGCCGAACAACCTCAGCGCCAAACTCGGCAATGCGCCGTGGGCTGTGAGCTATGGCCCGTCGACCCGCCGCGTGATCGACTTTGCCGACCCCGCGCACGGCCTGACCATCAACCCGGTGGGCCAAAGCGGCGTGCCCTTCGACAAACACTACAGTGACCAGGCGCAGGCCTACATCGAAGGCGACTACGACATCACCCATATCGACGACACCGAGATCCAGGCCAACACCCGCAGTACGTTGCGGCTGGTGCCTGTGCTGCGGTGAAATCAAAACCTTCGCTCTTGATCTCAGAGGCAGAGGGCTGCTGCGCACCCCATCGCAGCCTCGTGCCTCGTCAGCGGCTACAGGGTCAGGCCAGCGCGTAATTCAGCACGATGCCCACGAAGATCGCCAAACCGGCCCAGTGGTTGTGCAGGAACGCTTTGAAGCAGCGTTGCGGATCGCGGTTGCGGGTGTACCAAAACTCCCACACAAAGCACGCGGCTGCTGCCAGCAAGCCCAGGTGGAACCAGCCGCCCAAATCAAAGTGCGCTCCCGCCAGCAACAAGCAACCCAGCGCCAAGCCTTGCAGGCTGAGGATGATCACGCGGTCGGCGTCGCCAAACAAAATGGCGGTGGATTTGACGCCTATTTTAAGGTCGTCGTCGCGGTCGGTCATGGCGTAGTAGGTGTCGTAACCCACGGTCCACAGCAGGTTGGCGATGTACAGCAACCACGCCGCCGCCGGCAGACTGCCGGTTTCGGCAGTGAAAGCCATGGGCATGCCCCACGAGAACGCCGCGCCCAGGACCAATTGCGGGTAGTAGGTGTAGCGCTTCATGAACGGGTAGCTAGCGGCCAACGCCAGGCCGCCGAATGACAGCCAGATGGTCGGGGCGTTGGTACACAGCACCAGTAGGAAGCTGATCCCCATGAGCAACGCAAAAAGCACCAACGCTTCTTTGCTGCTGATTTTTCCGCTGACCAAAGGCCGTTGCTCGGTACGTTTGACGTGGCCGTCGACCTTGCGATCAGCAAAATCGTTGATCACGCAGCCACCCGCCCGGGTCAGGATCACGCCGAACACAAAGATCAACAAGTTGCTCAGCGAAGGCACGCCCTTGGCGGCAATCCACAGCGCCCACAACGTCGGCCACAGCAGCAGGTAAATGCCGATGGGTTTGTCCATGCGGGTCAGTTGAATAAAGTCCCAGGCACGCGGGTTCAAGCGATTGAGTGATTTGAGCAAGCTCACGTACATCAGGTGTTCTCCGACCGGGCACTCAGGGCGGCCCACATATTAGGTAAAAAGACTTCGGCCACCAACAGGCTCAGCGAGCCGCGGGTAAAGCGCGAACGTCGCGCCCACAGGCCGTCGGTCTGATTGGCGACCGGTAATCCGGCGCGCGGGTAGCGGCATACCTGCAATGCGCCGCGCTCAAAGGCGTCGTCGCAAAACAGCAACTCGCCCAGCGAGCGAGTCCCCAGTTCGTCCATGTTCAGACCGCCCTCTTGCAGCGCGCTTTTCGCTGCCACGCTGCGAGCAAATACCCACGGCTGCTGATGACCAAGCAAATACACTTCGCGCACCCAGCCTTCACTGTTTTCGGTCAGGCCAAGCGCGGCGCATTCATCGGCACGCAATGTTTGCCAACCCTCGAATAGTGGGAGCACGCTGAAGGCGTCGTTTGAAAGTGCGGTCAGGCGCCGGGTCAGGGAGCCCTGATCGAATAGCCAGTCGAGGGTTAGTTCGTCAGGCAGCGCAGGAAGATGGCGTTGCTCAAGCCAGACGGCGCAGATCAGCGGGGAAGTTATGTGCGGCACGGTGGGTCATAATTGGCAGCCATTGAGGTCGGCGAGCTTATCACGCGGATCCTGGTATGAGCGGCTGAGCGCTTTTGGCAGTAATCGTGCTTGCATCTGTTGGTGCTGATCAGTACAAAACGCCCTGAATTTAACGAGCAACACAGCCGGTCGATAAGAGCCTGTGCCCTCGTCCCAGCCTGAACCTAAGGAAGTAACCCCCATGAAAAAGTGGCAATGCATCGTTTGTGGACTTATTTATGACGAAAAAGAAGGCTGGCCGGATGACGGCATCGCCCCCGGCACTCAATGGCAAGACGTGCCAGAAGACTGGCTGTGCCCGGACTGCGGCGTTGGCAAAATGGATTTCGAGATGATCGAAATCAGCTGAGCCGCCCACTTTTGAATTGATTCACCTTGGAGATTGGAATGAACGCACCTGTCGTGATCGTTGGTACTGGACTGGCTGGCTATAACCTGGCCCGGGAGTTTCGCAAGCTGGACAGCGAAACCCCGCTGTTGCTGATCACGGCCGATGATGGGCGTTCCTACTCCAAGCCGATGCTGTCGACCGGCTTTGGCAAGAATAAAGAAGCTGACGGTTTGAGCATGGCCCTGCCCGGTGCGATGGCCGAACAACTCAAGGCGCAAGTACGCACCCATACGCGGGTCAGCGCGATTGATCCGGGCCACAAGCAGCTGTGGATCGGTGAAGAAGCCGTGCCGTATCGCGACCTTATTCTGGCTTGGGGCGCACAATCGGTGCAGCTGCCGGTAGAAGGTGATGCCCAGGACGCGATCTTCTCGATCAACGACCTCGAAGACTACGCACGCTTTCGTGCCGCCGCTGCGGGCAAGCGTCGGGTTCTGATTTTGGGCGTCGGGCTTATTGGTTGCGAATTTGCCAACGACTTGATTGCAGGGGGTTACGACGTTGATTTGGTGGCGCCCTGCGAGCAAGTCATGCCGACGTTGCTGCACCCTGCCGCTGCGGCAGCGGTGCAGGCGGGTCTCGAAAGTCTGGGCGCGCGTTTGCACTTGGGCCCGGTGCTTACGCGTTTGCAGCGCACTGAAAATGGCCTCGAAGCACACTTGTCCGATGCCAGCGTCATTGCCTGTGATGTGGTTGTGTCGGCCATTGGCTTGCGTCCGCGCACCGACTTGGCTGCGGCTGCGGGCATTCGTATTAACCGCGGGATAGAGGTGGACCGTCACCTCAAAACCTCCCACGACAACATCTTCGCCCTGGGTGACTGCGCGCAGGTTGATGGCCTTAGCCTGCTGTATGTGATGCCACTGATGAGCTGCGCCCGGGCGCTGGCGCAAACCTTGGCCGGCAACCCGACAGCGGTCAGCTACGGGCCGATGCCGATTACCGTTAAAACCCCGGTTTGCCCGTTGGTGGTTTCGCCTGTGCCGCGGGGCTTTGAAGGTGTCTGGACCGTGGAAGGGCAAGGTGCAGACATCAAAGCGCTGTGCCGCGATGCTGACGGAAAACTACTGGGTTACGCCCTCACGGGGGAGGCTGTTCGCGACAAACTGGCGCTGAACAAAGAGCTACCGGCTTTGCTGGCCTGAAAGCGGCACCTTTTGTCGTATATACCATTGCCTTGACTCAACAAACACCCTGCTGAGGGTGGCGCAGGCGTTGGTCGCGTGCCATCCTCACACCGGTCTGCCGCAGAGTAGAGCCTGCGGCGCCGTGGTTGCTGCTCCATAGAAGAGCAGCACGGAATAACAACAAAAAACCGTCAAAGAGGCTTCATCATGCGTAAACCAGATCTCGCCAACGCTATCGCTGAAAAGGCTGACCTTACAAAAGAGCAGGCTAGCCGCGTACTCAATGCAGTGCTCGAAGAAATCACCAACGCCCTGCACCGCAAAGACAGCGTCACGCTGGTCGGCTTCGGCACCTTTATCCAGCGCCATCGCGGTGCGCGTACCGGGCAAAACCCGCAAACCGGCGAGCCGGTCAAAATCAAAGCCAGCAACACCGTAGCGTTCAAGCCGGGAAAATTCCTGAAAGACAGCGTCAACCCGTAAGCCGGGCTTGGCCGCTATGCGAAGCGGCCCTGAAGAACGGGCAAGCTGGCTTGCCCGCTCTTGATGATGACTTGGCCGATCATGCGGCCATAAGTGGTAAAAAATCGTGTATCTGCGTCTAATGCTGCGGATATGTGGTGTTCTTGGTTCAAATCGTTACACTGCGCCGGCTATTTATTATTCCCCCGAGGCCGCGTACATGAAATTTCGTTTTCTGCTCTGGATGCTGGGCTTTTTGATGGGCAAAGCCAGCCGTAAAAACCCTGCTTTTCAGCAGCAATTGGTCGACAAAGACCTGGTTTTCCAGCTGCAAACCCTCGATGGTAAAGTCGCCCGTCACTTCAAGGTCAAAGACCAGCGTATTACCAGCCATTCGGGTTTATACCCGGAGCCTGCCTTTGCGATTGCCTTTAAAGATGCCGCGTATGGTTTTGCCACGATGCAGGCGAAGAACAAGCAACTGGCGTTTATGACGGGGATTCAGGACAAGTCGATCCAGATCAAGGGCAACCCGGCGCAGGTGATTTGGTTTCAGGGCCTGACCAAGTACCTCAAACCGCGTAAAAAGCCGAAGACTTCTTAAAACGTAGTCGCAGCCTTCGTACCTCGGCAGCGACTACAAGCCTAATCAGGTCTGGCTGAACTGGTTCGCCATCTCGCGCAGTAATACCTCGGCCTCCAGCACTTTGCTGACAGCGTCCTCGGCTTTCTCGCGGGGCACGCCCAGGCGCTCGAACAGTGTGTCAGGCAGCGGCGCGTAAGCCCCGTGACCAATCGCACGCTTGCGCAGTAACCCCAACGCTACACACACCAGGTTGGGGTATTGCGCATGAATGCCGGTGTAGTCCGGGTCGTGTTGAGCGCGCAGCGCCGTCACCAGTTCATCCGGCATGCCCCAGTAGCGCATTAACCATGCGCCCATTTGTTCACGGCTAATGCCCAGCAAGTGCTGTTCGATCACGCTGTGGCTGACGTGCGGGTTGACTTCGAGGTGGCGGCAAATCAGTGAGAAGTGCGGCGGGAACACGTGGGCCAGCAACAAGTAACCAAAGTTGTGCAGCAGCCCCGCGAGGTAGGTCAGGCCCACCTCGGGGCGCTGATCGCGTGGCATGGCACGCGTCAGGCCTTCAATTACGGCAGCGGTGTAGATCGACTGTTGCCAGTATGGCGTGCTGGTTTGCGGATGGTCGTTGGGCAAACTCAAGGTTTTGCCCAACGACAGGCTCAACGCCAGGTTGATCACCAAGTCGACCCCAAGCACCCGCACAATGGCGTCTTCAACCGAGCGGATTTTGCTCGGTGCGGCGTAGTACGAGGACGAAGCCCAGCTTATGACTTGTGCCGCCAGCGCCGGGTCGGTTTCGACAACGCTGGTGATTTCATCGATGGTGACGTCAGGGTCGACCCGCAAGCGCATGATTTTGCGCACGCTCTCTGCCAGCGGGGGTATCTCGATGGTAGCTTCGAGCCGTTGCTGGATACGCCGAGCGGTAAAGGCCTGAACCGCGTGGGTGATGGCTTCGCTGTCGTCGTCCGGGCGATTAAGGTTGAGCTTGATCTCGTTCAAGGGCTCGCCAAAGCGCCCGGAGTTGGCGATGCCCAGCAAGCGCTGAAAGTCTTCGCGGGTTATTTCCAGTAGCAGGCCTGGCTCTCCCGCGCTGATCAGTAGCAGCGGTTGCTGTAACAGATGCTCTTCGTACAGGCAGGACGAACGTGTAATAGAGGGCAGGCCCGGCAGTTGGCTCAGGCCATGTTTGTCGAGTAACTCCTTAAGCCGGTCCGCAGCCACGGCGCTCATGCGGCGTCCGATCAGGTCGGCCAAGCGGTTAAGGTCGAGCAATTGGCTCTGCGCGAACAACACCATCAAGGCGCCAGCCGTATCCTCGAGCAGCACGGCCTGTACCTTGCTGTCCGGGCTGACTCCCGGATGATCGTGGACTTCTCGATACGCAATGGCCCGCTCATCGAGCAATTGCTGGATAACAGGCGGCGTACTCGTAACGGCTATGGCGCTGGCGGCATTGGTCATGATCTGTATCCGATTGGTGCAACTCAATTTTGATAACCCGGTACTTGATCGGCCGCTTCTCAAATTACTGTACGAATTTTCACACTTGGCCGTATTGCTGGCCATGTCGTAACCAACGATCCAGGAGTGGGCTGACATGGCTTGGCCACTGCTCAAGCAGTGCCAGTGCGGCATCGCGCACGGCGGGTAGCAGGTCGGCGTCACGCATAAGGTCAGCCACTTTGAACTGTAAAAGGCCGGTTTGCCGGGTGCCGAGCATTTCACCGGGACCGCGCAGTTCGAGGTCTTTCTCGGCGATCACGAAGCCATCATTGGTCTCGCGCATGATGCCCAGGCGCTGGCGTCCGACTTGCGACAGCGGCGGGTGATACAGCAGCACGCAGTGGCTGGCGGCACTGCCCCGGCCGACGCGCCCACGCAACTGATGCAATTGGGACAGGCCAAGGCGCTCTGGGTTTTCGATGATCATCAGGCTGGCATTCGGGACGTCAACGCCGACTTCGATCACCGTGGTTGCGACCAGCAATTGCAGTTCACCGGCTTTGAATTGCGCCATGACGTCGGCTTTTTCCGCGGCTTTCATGCGGCCATGGATCAACCCGACGCGTAATTCCCCCAATGCGCTGGAGAGGTCTTCAAACGTGGTTTCGGCAGCCTGACAGGTCATCTCTTCAGATTCCTCAATCAGTGTGCACACCCAATAGGCTTGCCGCCCTTCGGCGCAGGCGGCCCGTACCCGCTCAATCACTTCGACCCGCCGCGTGTCGACCACTAGCACGGTGTTGACTGGGGTTCGGCCGGGCGGCAGTTCGTCGAGAATCGAGGTGTCGAGGTCGGCGTAGGCGCTCATTGCCAGTGTGCGCGGGATCGGGGTCGCGGTCATGATCAACTGATGCGGGCACATCACCCCGCCTACGCCTTTGTTGCGCAAGGCCAGGCGTTGCTGCACGCCGAAACGGTGCTGCTCGTCGATGATCACTAGCGCCAGGTTTTTAAACTGCACCTGATCTTGGAACAGCGCGTGAGTGCCGACCACCATGGGTGCGCCATTGGCGATTTGCTCCAGTGCCGAGACCCGCGCCTTGCCCTTGAGCTTGCCAGCCAGCCACGCGACTTCAATACCCAGCGGTTCCAGCCAGCGTTTAAAGCTGATGAAGTGCTGCTCGGCGAGGATTTCCGTGGGCGCCATTAATGCAACCTGATAACCGGCTTCAAGCGCCTGTAGCGCGGCGAGGGCTGCGACAACGGTCTTGCCTGCGCCGACGTCGCCCTGGATCAAGCGCAGCATGGGTTCGGGCTGGCTGAGGTCGTAAGCGATTTCGTTGCCAACCCGGACCTGAGCGCCGGTTGGCGGGAACCCCAAGTTGGCGAGAAATTGTTTAGGCAGCTTTTTAGCATGAGGCAACGCTGGGGCTTGCTGAGACCGCAGGCTCTCGCGCAGGCGCTGTTGCGAGAGTTGGTGGGTCAGCAACTCTTCAAACGCCAAACGGTGTTGGGCCCAGTGATGGCCCAGCGCGAGTTCCTCAACATCGGCATCGGCTGGTGGCTGATGCAAATAACGAATTGCCTCGTCCAGCGGAGCCAGTTGGTAATCTTTGGCCAACTGCGGCGGCAACCAGTCAGGCAAGCTGCGTGGCCCTAGCATGCCCAAGCTTTGCAGGCTGAGTTGGCGCAGGCGCTGTTGGGTCAAGCCTTCGGTGGTGGGGTAAATCGGCGTGAGCGTGGTATCAACGGGCGGCGGCTCATCGCCCGTAATGGCGCGGTATTCCGGGTGGTAGATCTCCAGCCCCGAAGCGCCGGGTCGTGCTTCGCCGTAGCAGCGTACTTCGGTGCCGCGCTTGAGGCTTTCTTTTTGCGCATTGCTGAAGTGGTAAAAGCGCAGACTCAACCCGCCGGTGCCATCGTTGATGCGTACTAGCAGGCTGCGGCGTTTACCCATCACCACGTCGATGCCGATCACTCGGCCTTCCACGACGGCGTCTTGCCCTGGGCGCAGGGCACCAATGGGCACGACGCGTGTGCGGTCCTGATAGCGTAATGGCAGGTGGAAAAGCACGTCTTGAACGGTTTCCAACCCCACTTTGGCCAATTTCTCGGCCATGGCCTCACCCACGCCCTTGAGCGCGGTGACCGACACGTTTGACAGCTCGCTCATTTCAGCTTCTTAGGACGCAACAGGTGGTTTGGCCACGGAGCACAGGCGGATTGAGTCCGCGAGGATTTCAATCGCTTTGGGCCGCGGGAAGCTGGCACGCCAGGCAATGGCCACGGTGCGGAACGGCACCGGCGGCGTTAGTGGACGCACCGCTAGAATGCCGGGTGCGTAGTGATGGCTGTCGACCGCCGAGAACGGCAGGATCGAAATGCCCAACCCCGACGCAACCATGTGGCGAATGGTTTCCAGCGAGCTGGATTCCACCGTGGTGTGTTTGGCGCCGTCATTGCCTTTACCCAGCGTTGGGCAGGCTTCAAGCACTTGATCGCGAAAGCAGTGACCTTCGCCCAGCAGCAGCAAGCTTTTGTCATTGAGCAGGCTGGCGTCGATGGTTTCTTTTTTGCTCCACGGGTGTTCGCTCGGCATCAGCACGTAGAACGGCTCGTCGTAGAGCGGCAGTGTCAGAACGTCGGCTTCCTGGAATGGCAGCGCGATGATGATCGCGTCCAGCTCACCGTTGCGTAGTTTGTCGCGCAGCACGTGAGTGAAGTTTTCTTCGATGTACAACGGCATTTGCGGGGCGACCCGGTGCAGTTGTGGAATCAGGTGTGGGAAAAGGTACGGGCCGACGGTGTAAATTGCGCCTACTTTGAGCGGCGCTGTCAGTTGATTCTTACCCGCCTGGGCCAGTTCGCGAATTCCCTGGGCCTGTTCAAGAACCTTTTGGGCCTGGGCAACGATGCCTTCACCAACAGGGGTAAGGCGCACGGCGCTTTTGCTGCGTTCGAATATCAGCACACCGAGTTCGTCTTCCAGTTTTTTCACGCCCACCGACAAGGTCGGTTGGCTGACGTGGCAACGCTCGGCTGCGTGGCCGAAGTGTTGTTCTTGGGCGAGCGTAACGATGTAGCGTAATTCTGTAAGAGTCATAGCGGGCGTCCCTATGTTTGCGGGCCAAGCATAACGGCTGCAATCGATAGACGCACGTTATCACTCATTACCTACGGAACCACAGTGACTGCGGCAGGTATTCATGTTCGATTAACTGCTATGCCTCCCGTAGCAGTTGACTCGCCTTGCGAGGCTACGTCCGATTGCGCTGCGATCGTAAATGCAGGGAGCTGCGATGCCTGGCTATACGACGGCTTCGCCGCCGGGCGTAGCCTCGCGGTGCTCGGCAACTGCTACGTAATAGGGGTATCCAACATGCAAAAAGGGCACCCTGAGGTGCCCTTTCTAGTGTTAACGCCGACGTTTATCGATGGAATAAACGAAAGGAGCCACGATTTCGATGCTGCCATTGGTTAGCATTTCTGGCGGCGGCTTGGGCAATGGCTGTGCCCGGCGGATCATTTCCAGGGTGGCCCGGTCCAGATCAGCATTGCCGGAGCGACCTACCAACTCGTAGGACAGCACCTTGCCTTCAGCATCTACCACGAAGCGCAGACGGTTTAGGCCTTCTTTACCCCGCGATTGAGCTGCAGGCGGGTACTTTTTGTACTTGCCCAAGTGGGCCAGCAATGTTCCTTCCCAACTGGCTTTGGCTGCCAGTTGTTGTGGCGACGGGCCTGGCGCGGGTGCCGCCGATTTCTCGCTCGGTGCCTTGGTCGGCGTTGCGTCGCTTGGTTTCTCTTCTGACGGCTTTTCTTTAATCGGATCAGGTTTTTCCACAGGCTTAGGCGGTTGAGGCTTTTGCTTGGGTTTGACCGGTTTCGGAACAGCAATCTTGGGTTTGGGCGCTTCAGCCAGCTTGGGTATCGGCAACTCTTCCACGGGTGCCGGCGGTTGTGGTGGTGTCACCACTTTCGGCGGTGCAGGCGGTGGTGGCGCTGGCATCGGTGCCAGATCAACCATCATGGCTTGCGGTGGAAGTTCGATAGCCCGTGGGTTGGACCATTGCAGGGCAAGAATCACTGCCACTGCATGGACACCCAACACCACGGCCAAGCTGATTGCGTAACGCGTCATCTTTTGGCGCGCTATGGTCATTTCTTGGCTGCCGTCTCTAGTCCGACCAGACCCACCTTCAAGTAACCGGCTGCGCGCAATGCATCCATAACGCTCATCAAGTCACCGTAGTCCACGCCTTTGTCAGCCTGGAAGAAGATCGTCGTGTCTTTGTTGTTGTGAGTCCTGGCATCCAGGGTCGGGCCTAACGCTTCAACTGAAACAGGTTCTTCGCCCAAGTACAGGCGCTGGTCAGCTTTGACGCTGAGGAACACAGGTTTCTCAGGGCGTGGCGCCGGTTTCGCGGTCGAAGCCGGCAGGTCAACCTTAATGTCCACAGTGGCCAGCGGTGCGGCCACCATGAAGATGATTAGCAGCACCAACATCACGTCAATAAAAGGGGTGACGTTGATTTCATGGTTCTCGGCGAGGTCGTCATCGCCTTCTTTTAAATGCAGGCCCATGGCCGATTACCCCACTTTCACCATATGCGGTTGCGAGCTGCGCTCGGGCGGCAGGTGATCAAGGTCACGGCTAACTAGCAGCAACACTTCTGCTGAAGCGTCCGCCACCTGCGCTTTGTAGCCGGTGATGGAGCGGGCGAAAACGTTGTAGATCACTACCGCAGGAATCGCTGCAACCAGACCCAGTGCAGTGGCCAGCAAGGCCTCGGCAATACCCGGTGCAACGACGGCCAGGTTGGTGGTTTGGGTTTTGGCGATGCCGATGAAGGAGTTCATGATGCCCCACACGGTACCGAACAGGCCCACGAACGGTGCTGTGGAACCGATGGTTGCCAGCACGCCGGTGCCGCTGCTCATGTTCCGACCGCAAGCAGCTACCAGGCGCTCAAGACGGAAGCTCACACGTTCCTTGATGCCTTCTTTCTCGCGGCTATTGGCCGAGAGGCGCATCTCTTCGAGGGCATCCTGCACCAGCATGTGCGCCAGCGTGCCTTCTTTGGCCGCGGTTTCGCTGGCTTCTTTAAGGGTGCGGGCTTTTTTCAGATTGGCGATTTCACCGCGCAGGCGACGCTTGGCGCCCAAGACTTCAAAGCCTTTGGCAATCCAGATGGTCCAGGTGATGATCGAGGCAATGGCCAGGCCGATCATGACGATCTTGACGATAATGTCGGCGTTTTTGTACATGCCCCAAGGCGACAGGTCGTGGGCCATGCCCAGGCTGTTGTCTTCTTCTTCGGCCACGACTTGCGAGGCTTCATCGGCTGGAGCACCAGCGCTTTGCGCCAATGCAGGGTCAGTCGCAATCGGTGTTGCCGCAGGAGCCGGGGCCGCAGCCTCGGTGGCAGATGGTACGGCTGGAGCAGCAGGCTCGTCGGCAAATGCCGCAGCAGGTGCCAGCAAGAAGCTGAACATCAGCGCCGCAAGCCCACGCCACAGGCGTGATGGGCTCGAAAGCTGGGTTGGCGAAGCGGTGGGTTGATTGCGTGTCATGCTAGCCGGACCTGAAGAAGGAAAAGAAGAATTGCCCTACAGCGCGTCTTAAGACCCAGGGCAAATGATGCGTTATTATTGCAAGTAATTCTTGTTAACAAAAGCAATTGCACCTGTTTTTTCGAAAGTCACGACCTTGGTCGTGATCATTCACTCCATTTTGTAACACTTCGTTAGGAGTTTTCAGATGCCCAAAGCCTCAGTTTTGATCGTCGGTTGTGGTGATGTCGGGAGTCGTCTGGCCACTCAGTTGCTCGCCAATGACTGGCAGGTTTATGGATTGCGGCGTTCTATCGAGCGCTTGCCCGCAGGCGTCATTGGTGTCGCGGGAGACCTGTTCAACGAGGCGTGCCCGACGCATTGGCCGACAGGCCCGATTGACTATCTGGTGTATTGCACCGCTGCGACGGATCACGACGAGGCCGGGTATCAGGCGGCGTATGTCGAGGGTTTGAAACACACCCTGAGTTGGCTTAAGCAGCATGGGCAGCAGCCTAAACGCCTGTTGTTTGTGTCCAGCAGCGGCGTTTACGTGCAGCAAGATGGCGAATGGGTGGATGAAACCTCGCCTGCGCAGGCCGTGCGTTATTCCGGGCGGATCATGCTTGAAGCCGAACAGGTTGCGTTGCGCAGCGGCATACCTGCCAGCGTGGTGCGGTTGACCGGTATCTACGGGCCGGGCCGGGAATGGATGTTGGGGCAAGTGCGCAAGGGGTATCGGGTCGCTGTCGACCCGCCGCTGTATGGCAACAGGATTCACGCAGATGATGCGGGCGGGCTTTTAGCGTTCTTGCTTGAGGCTGACCGGCACGGCAAAACCCTAGACGACTGTTATATAGGCGTCGATAACGACCCGGCGCCGTTGGCTGAGGTCGTGGGCTGGTTGCGTGAGCGTCTGGGCGTTACGGAGTGGGACGCCGAGGCAAGTGTGAGGCGAGCGGGTAGCAAGCGTTGCAGCAACGCGCGGGCAAAAGCGTTGGGCTGGGAGCCACGTTACCCGAGTTATCGCGAGGGGTATGCAGCCATTTTGGCTGGCTAACACCTCTTGCCCTGCGGGAGCGAGCTTGTCTCGCGATCTTTTAAAAGATCAAAAGATCAAAAGATCGCGAGACAGGGCAAATTCAGTTGTTAGAGCTGCTTTTCTAACAGCCATTCCAGCTTGCCCGGATAAAACTGGGGCATTTCGTCAGGTTTGGCAGAGTCCAGCGCTTGGAAAATTTCAAGCTGTGAGCCATTACGAACAAAGAGGTGTGCAGCGCCGACTTCGTCCTGTTGCAACCACAGGCTGTCGTATTCACCGCTCATCGATGCGCAATCACCCGCCATGCATAAAGCGTAGGCGTTGTGATTCGGCAGGCCGGTGATTTTGCCATCGGGCAAAAAGGTGACTGTGTTGCCTTGCCCGGTACCGCTGACTACGCGCCACTGACCGCCCAGATAGGCCGATTTGAGCGCGTGTTCGAAATTTGTGCCCAAAGGCGCATCGCTGGCCAAGTGTACAGGCGAGCGAGTAAAGGTTTGCTGTGGGTCAGAGTCGGCGGCGGCTTGTATCAACTGGTCGCCATTCAGGCTCAGATGAGTGGCCGAGCTGCCATAAACGTCGACCTGCCATACCCGATTGTTCTCAGGTAGGAGCTTGCCTTCGACCCATTCAAAGCCATTGGTGTAGCTGGCTTTGGCGTTTTTGGTGTCGATTTTCCATTCAAGGTTCGGCCCGTTGGCCAGCAAGGCCTCGCGTAGGTTGCCGCCGTTGGCAGCTTCATCGATTGCAGCCTGGTTAATCCAAACGCCACTGATATCGCGGGGAGCGGGTTCGCTGGCACAGCCACCCAAAAAAACGGCGAGCAGTGACAAAGCTAGCGCTTTGCGCATAGTGGAATCCTTTTAAAGCGGGGGGTGGCGCAGCAGTAAGCCGCTGCGCCGGGAGAGCATTACTCGAGTACGAGAATGGCATCCATCTCTACCTGCGAACCCTTTGGCAGGGCCGCAACGCCGATGGCTGCGCGGGCTGGGTACGGTTGTTCGAAGTACTTGCCCATGATCTCGTTGACCTTGGCAAAGTGGCTGAGGTCGGTCAGGAAAATGTTCAGTTTGACGATGTCTTTGAACGAGCCACCTGCGGCTTCAGCCACCGATTTCAGGTTTTCGAATACCTGAACGGTCTGGGCTTCAAAACCTTCAACCAGTTCCATGGTTTTTGGGTCCAGCGGGATTTGACCGGACATGTAGACGGTATTGCCAGCTTTGATCGCCTGAGAGTAAGTGCCGATTGCAGCAGGTGCTTTATCGCTGGTGATAACAGTCTTGGACATGGGTGACTCCTTGTAATTAGGTGGCTACGCGCGCATTCGAGTGATGCGGATGACCCCGGTAAGAGCGCGCAGTTTTTTGATCACACGAGCCAGGTGCACACGGTCGTGCACGCTGACCACCAGTTGGACCACGCTGATTCGACCATCGCGTTCGTCCATGCTGATTTTTTCGATGTTGCCGTCGGCGGCGTTGACGCTGCTGGCCAGCAGTGCGATCAGGCCGCGCTGGTGTTCCAGCTCGACGCGCAATTCAACGTTGAATTCGCCTGTAACGTCCTTGGCCCATGACAACTGGACGCATTTTTCGGGGTTATGGCGGATTTCACTGATGTTGCGGCAGTTGTCTAAGTGCACAACCATTCCTTTGCCCGCAGACAAGTGGCCGACAATCGGGTCGCCCGGGATCGGCGTACAGCATTTGGCGTAACTGAGCACCAAACCTTCTGTTCCGCGAATCGCCAGTGGGCCTTCAGGGCTCGGCAGTTGCTCGCCCTCACCCAGTAAGCGTCTGGCGACGACGTAGGCCATGCGGTTGCCCAAGCCAATGTCTTCGAGCAGGTCTTCGATCTGCTCCAGGCGGTATTCCTGGAGCATGGCCTGAACTCGCTCGGCTGGGATCTTGTCCAGCGCGCTGTTGAAGCCGTTGAGCACCTTGTTCAGCAAGCGCTCGCCGAGGTTGATCGACTCGGAGCGGCGTTGCAGCTTTAGGGCATGTCGAATGTGTGTACGGGCCTTGCCGGTGACCACGAAGTTGAGCCAGGCCGGGTTCGGGCGCGCGCCGGGGGCACTGACGATCTCGACCGTGGAGCCACTTTGCAGGGGCTCGGACAGCGGAGCGAGACGGCGATTGATGCGGCACGCAATGCAACTGTTGCCGACGTCGGTGTGTACCGCGTAAGCAAAATCGACCGCTGTGGAGCCTTTAGGCAGCTCCATGATGCGGCCTTTAGGCGTGAAGACGTAGACTTCGTCCGGGAACAGGTCGATTTTTACGCTTTCGATAAACTCAAGGGAGTTACCTGCGCGCTGCTGCATTTCCAGCACGCCTTTGACCCATTGCCGCGCCCGAGCGTGAGTGCCCGTGTGCTGCTCGTCGCCACTGGACTTGTACAACCAGTGCGCAGCGATGCCGTTGTTGGCCATTTCTTCCATTTCACGGGTACGGATCTGAATTTCGATCGGTACGCCGTGCATGCCAAACAGCGTGGTATGCAGTGACTGGTAGCCGTTGGCTTTGGGGATGGCGATGTAGTCTTTGAAGCGCCCCGGCAGGGGTTTGTACAAATTATGTACAGCGCCCAATACGCGGTAGCAGGTATCGACCTTGTCGACGATGATCCTGAACGCATACACGTCCATGATCTCGTTGAAGGCCCGACGCTTGCCGCGCATCTTTTTGTAGATGCCGTAGATGTGCTTTTGCCGACCACTCACTTCACCCTGAATGCCATCAATGGCCAGGCAGTGGCTGAGCGATTCTTCAATTTTGTTGACGATTTCTTTGCGATTGCCCCGGGCGCGTTTCACCGCCTGGTAAATGCGCGCGGAGCGCATCGGGTACATCGCCTTGAAGCCGAGGTCTTCGAATTCGATACGAATGCTGTGCATGCCCAGCCGATTGGCAATGGGCGCGTAGATTTCCAGGGTTTCTTTGGCAATCCGCCGGCGCTTTTCGCCGGACAGCACTTCGAGGGTGCGCATGTTGTGTAAGCGGTCAGCCAGCTTCACCAGAATCACACGAATGTCTCGCGCCATGGCCATGGCCATTTTCTGGAAGTTTTCAGCTTGGGCTTCGGCTTTGGTTTCGAAGTTCATCTGGGTCAGCTTGCTGACGCCATCGACCAGTTCGGCCACGGTTTCACCGAACTGCGCCACAAGCGCTTCTTTGGCTATACCGGTGTCTTCGATCACGTCATGCAGCATGGCCGCCATCAGGCTCTGATGGTCCATATGCATGTCGGCAAGGATGTTTGCCACTGCCAGCGGATGCGTGACATAAGGCTCGCCGCTGCGTCGGCGTTGGCCGTCGTGGGCTTGTTCTGCGTAGAAATACGCTCGTCGGACCAGATTGACCTGGTCCGCACTGAGGTAGGCCGACAAGCGATTGGCGAGGGCGTCTATGCTCGGCATGAGGGAGCCTCCTGCCAAAACTGTGAACCCTTCGCCGTACTACGTCGACCGGGCATAGGCTTAGTTCGCCTCGTTGGACTCGTCCTCGAACGCTGCGAACAGCGGTTCGTCTTCGACGATTTCAGCGTTGGCGATAAACTCGTAGCTCATCAGGCCTTCCGCGATTTCACGTAGGGCAACAACGGTAGGCTTGTCGTTTTCCCACTGAACCAGAGGCTCTTTACCGCCGGTGGCCAGTTGACGGGCACGCTTGGTAGACAGCATGACCAGCTCAAAGCGGTTATCCACGTGTTCTAGACAGTCTTCAACGGTTACGCGGGCCATGGTCTTCCTCGTAGCAAATGCAATATGCGCGCTGCCCGGATGGGCGAGCGGACTCAACAGTTTAAAAAATCACCAGCCATTAGGGAAGCGCTGATTTTTCGTGTGCACTACCCAAAGCCTTGTAAGCGCCAATGTAAAGCGCTTGCAGGGGGTTTGGGAAGTGCTGTTTTAGCCGAGCAGTTCGGCCAGTAATTTACCAAAACGCTGCTGTTGGCGTTTTTGCTGAAGGCGGCTTGCATGGAAAATGGCCTTCAAATCATCCAGTGCCAACGCAAAATCGTCGTTGATGATCAGGTAGTCGTAGTCGACGTAGTGGCTCATTTCACTCACGGCTTCGCGCATACGGCCGTCAATAATCTCGGCACTGTCCTGCCCACGATTATCCAGACGATCACGCAAAGCTTGTTGGCTCGGCGGCAAAATGAAGATTGAGCGCGCTTGAGGCATCAGTTTGCGTACCTGCTCGGCACCTTGCCAGTCGATTTCCAGAATCAGGTCGTGACCTTCATCCAGCGTCTGCTGCAAGTAGCTTTGCGACGTGCCATATAGATTGCCAAACACTTCAGCACGCTCAAGAAAATCACCGTGTTCGATCATTTTCACGAACTCTTCGCGCTCCACGAAGTGATAGTGCACGCCGTTCATTTCACCGGGACGCATGGCCCGGGTGGTGTGCGACACCGAGACGCGGATCTGCGGCTCAATATCGATCAGGGCCTTGACCAAGCTGCTTTTTCCCGCACCTGAAGGGGCGGAAATAATGTAAAGGGTGCCAGTGCTGTGGGTCATATTGGGGTGAACCTTACTCAATATTCTGTACTTGTTCGCGCATCTGCTCGATCAACACTTTGAGGTTGACCGCCGCCTGGGTGCTGCGCGGGTCGAATGCCTTGGAGCCGAGGGTGTTGGCCTCTCGGTTAAGTTCTTGCATCAGGAAATCGAGACGCCGACCGGCGGCACCGCCAGACTTGAGCACGCGGCGCACTTCAAGAATGTGCGTGCTGAGGCGGTCAAGCTCTTCAGCCACGTCGCTTTTTTGCGCGAGCATGACCATTTCTTGCTCAAGGCGCTGCGGATCGAGCTCGGCTTTCATATCAGCAAAGCGATCCAGCACCTTTTGCCGCTGGGTAGCGAGCATTTGCGGGACTAGCACGCGTAAGGTCTCGACGTCGCCTTCAATGGCGGTCAAACGTTCGCTGATCAAGCGGGCCAGCTCTGCGCCTTCGCGCTCGCGGCCATTCTTGAGCTCTTGCAGACCTTGTTTGAACAGTGCCAGTGCTTGATTGTTCAAGGCTTGTGGGTCGCTAGCGTCGGCCACCAGAACCCCGGGCCAGGCCAGTACTTCAAGCGGGTTGAGGGCCGCTGGCTGCTTTATAAGGCTGGCGATGGTTTCGGCAGCGGCGACCAATTGCGCGGCGCGTTCGCGGTCAACCTGCAGCGGTTTGCCGGTGGTTTCTTCGGTAAAGCGCAAGGTGCACTCAAGCTTGCCCCGGGAAATACCCTGGCGCAGCGCTTCACGCACTGCACCTTCGAGGTCCCTGAACGATTCGGGCAAACGCAGGTGCGGCTCCAGGTAACGGCTGTTGACCGAGCGCAGCTCCCAGCTCAGGGTGCCCTGAGCGCCGGCGCTCTCGACGCGGGCAAAGGCGGTCATGCTGTGCACCATGGAGGTACCTCGCGATCTGATGAATTAAGCCGATCGGCTATTAAGGCGGCGGATTGTAACGCAGTGCGACCGGCGCGCCCAAATGGCGTCTGTCGCAAAGGTACTTAAGAGTAGGGGACCGGGGATTGCGTTTTAAATGTGCCCTGATCGGCTGTGGCCTTTATAATGCTCGGCAGTTTTCCGTCCCGTACAGGTATCCCACATGAAACGTCCAAGTGGTCGCGTTGCCGATCAGCTGCGCCCGATCCGCATCACCCGCAACTACACCAAACACGCAGAGGGTTCTGTACTGGTCGAGTTTGGTGACACTAAAGTCATCTGCACCGTCAGCGTCGAGAACGGCGTTCCACGTTTCCTTAAAGGTCAAGGCCAAGGCTGGCTGACAGCCGAATACGGCATGCTGCCGCGCGCTACCGGCGAGCGCAACCAGCGTGAAGCCAGCCGTGGCAAGCAAGGCGGCCGCACCCTCGAAATTCAGCGTTTGATCGGCCGCTCGCTGCGCGCCGCACTGGACATGTCCAAGCTGGGCGACATCACTTTGTACGTTGACTGCGACGTGATCCAGGCTGACGGCGGTACGCGTACCGCGTCGATCACCGGCTCAATGGTTGCACTGGTTGATGCGCTAAAAGTGATCAAAAAGCGTGGCGGCCTCAAAGGCGGCGACCCGATCAAGCAAATGATCGCCGCTGTATCGGTGGGTATGTATCAAGGCGTGCCAGTGCTTGACCTGGACTATCCTGAAGATTCGGCAGCCGAAACCGACTTGAACGTTGTCATGACCAGCAGCGGTGGTTTCATCGAAGTTCAGGGCACCGCCGAAGGCGCGCCGTTCCAGCCGGAAGAACTGAACGCCATGCTGGCGCTGGCACAAAAAGGCATGACCGAAATCTTCGCACTGCAACAGGCCGCTTTGGTTGACTGATCGACGGGAGAACGCCATGACTGAGTCAGACCTTTCAACCCCCAAGCCGAGCCGTGAAGCTCGTCAATGGGCGATGTTCTGTCACTTTGCGGCGTTTCTGGGGATGTGGTTTCCGTTTGGTAACCTGATTGGGCCGCTGATCATTTGGCAGCTTAAGCGCGAGAGCGATCCCTTTATCGACGAACAGGGCAAGGAGTCGCTTAACTTTCAGATCACCGTGGCGATTGCTTCGGCCATTTGCTACGTGCTGATGTTTGTACTGATTGGCTTCGTCTTGCTCGGCCTGCTCTTTATCGGCGCCGTGGTGCTGGTGGTGATTGCCGGGGTCAAAGCCAATGACGGGGTGGCCTACCGCTACCCCTTCACTTGGCGGCCAATCAAGTAAGCCACAGACTGGCCTCGCGATTTTTTAAACGATCAAAAGATCGTGAGGCAAGCTAGCTCCACAGGGTTGGTCAGGCGGCTGTCACGCCGTAGCGGGCTGCGGGTTCACGGCGAGAAAGGTTGGGGACCAGCGCTTTGCGCGCCGCATCAAAGGCCGCCCAATCCGCGCTGTCCGGCAAAGACGGCACGGTCACAGGCTCACCTTGGGCCAAGCCTGCCAACGCGGCATCGACTAGATTTTCTGTGGTCATGACCATCGTCTTCGGTAAGGCATTCACCGATAAGCCGGCCACCTCAAAAAAACCGGTTGCCGTCGCACCCGGCAGAACGACTTGTACGTTTACCCCTTTATCACTGAGTTCATGCTGCAGCGATTCACTGAAGGCCAGCACGTACGCTTTGGTGCCGCCGTATACGCCATTCAATAAGGTTGGCGCCACGGCAACGACTGAGGCGATATTGATGATCGTGCCGCGCCCCTGTTCAACGAAGTTGCCGGCGGCGGCTTTTGCCAGACGCGTCAGCGCCAGCACGTTGAGCAAAATCATCGCGTCCATTGCTTCAGCAGAAGACTCCAGCAACGTGGCCCCCGCCCCCACACCCGCGTTGTTAACCAACAGGCTGATGCGCTTGTCGTCTTGCAAAAGGGCGGCGACACGCGCCAAATCATGCGGCTGGTTAAGGTCAGCGACCACCACCTGAACATCGCGCCGGGTTTGCGAGATCAACCGGGCTGCCAAACCTTCCAGACGCTGCTCGTTACGGGCTACTAGAATCAGGTCATAGCCTTGCTGCGCCAAACGATCGGCATACACCGCACCAATCCCCGAGGAAGCGCCCGTAATCAGCGCATAGCCTTTGTGTTCACTCATAACGCTTGCTCCAAAATGGCCGTGTAAGGAGTCGGCCTTGTTAGGATTCAGGTTATGAGCCTATGGTGCTGGCTTCAACGCCATATATCCCACCTTTCAGGACATGCTCATGGTCACCATCGGTATTCTCCTCTCGCCTGGCTTTCAGATGCTTTGCCTGTCCAACAGCACTGTCTTTGAGTTTGCCAACCTGTTTAGCGGGCAATCGTTCTATCGAGTGGATTTGATCTCTGAGCATGGCGGCTTGGTACCAAGCTCCATGGGGTTTAGCGTCGAGACGCAAGCATTTGGGCAGCGCAGCTACGACACGGTGCTGGTGCTGGGCGATAACGAATTGATAAAGCCCACGCCGGGGTTGATCCCTTTTTTGCAGAGCGCCCTGACCACGTCGCGCCGCCTGGCCTCAGCCTGTACCGGGTCATTTCTGCTGGCTGCCGCAGGTTTGCTGGATGGCCGCAAAGCAACCACGCATTGGTTTCACGCCCGCACCTTTCGCGAGGCTTTTCCCAGGGTTAAGTTGGAAGAAGACTGCATCTTCACGGTAGACGGCAAGCTGTGGACCAGCGCGGGCATGACGGCCAGTATTGATTTGGCATTGGCCTTAGTTGAGCAGGATTTGGGCGTGGAAGTGGCGCGCGCTGTAGCCAGAAAACTGGTGGTCTACCATCGCCGTGCGGGTGGGCAATCGCAGTTCTCCGCCTTATTGGAACTTGCGCCAAAGTCTGACCGCGTGCAAACAGCGCTGGCCTACGCCAAGGAGCACTTGCGCGAAGAGTTGTCAGTCGAGCAATTGGCCGAGGTCGCCCATTTGAGCCCTCGCCAATTCAGTCGTTTATTTCGCACCGAGACGGGCCAGTCCCCGGCCAAAGCCATCGAAAACCTGCGCCTTGAGGTGGCTCGCATGATGCTTGAATCGGGTGCCCACAGCATCGACAGCGTGGCGCGCGAGAGCGGCTTCGGCGACCCGGAGCGCATGCGTCGAGCCTTCATACGCGCCTTTGGCCAGCCACCCCAAATGCTGCGCCGGGCACTGCATTTGCAGGCTTAGCCGCCGCAAAAAAAATGCCCGTATCGTGGGATACGGGCATTTTTTATAACTACGAAAAAACACTTAGATAGTCAGTGTCCAGTCGTAGTCCACGATCAACGGCGCATGTTGCGAGAAACGTGGCTGACGCGGCAAGCGAGCGCTGCGTACAAAGCGGCGCAAGCCCGGGGTCAACAATTGGTAGTCGAAACGCCAGCCCAGATTCAGCATCTCGGCCTGTTCGTTGTCCGGCCACCAGCTGTACTGATCGCCCTCACGACTAACTTCACGCAGGGCATCGACATAGCCCATGCTGCCGACGATCTCATCCATCCAGGCCCGCTCAGGCGCCAGGAAACCAGGAGATTGCTGGCTGTCACGCCAGTTTTTAATGTCGAGTTTTTGCTGCGCCACATACAAAGAGCCGCAGTAAATGTACTCGCGACGCTTGCGACGCTGCTTATCCAGGTAGCGTGCAAAATCGTCCATTAGCTTGAACTTCTGGTTCAAGTCTTCATCGCCATTCTGCCCCGAAGGGAGCAGTAAGGTCGCGATGCTTACCTTATCGAAATCGGCTTGCAGGTAGCGCCCGTAGCGATCGGCCGTCTCGAAGCCCAGCCCAGTGATGACTGCTTTCGGTTGCAACCGCGAGTACAAAGCCACGCCGCCTTGGGCAGGGACTTCAGCTTCGCAGGCATAAAGAAAGTAGCCATCCAGCTGGTAGGCTGGATCGTCCAGTTCAAAGGCGGAGGCGCGGGTGTCCTGCAGGCAGATAACGTCGGCATTCTGAGCTTGCAGCCAACTGAGCAAACCGCGCTCGACTGCCGTCTGAATACCATTGACGTTCACACTGATGATCCGCATAAATGGCCCCAAAAATCACGTGCGTGTATGATACACGCCGTCTTACTATTTAGCTAAATCCGTGGTATCTGGGGCCTTTTTCATGCAAGCGTATCAGCGCGACTTCATCCGTTTTGCCATCGATCGCGGCGTTTTGCGCTTCGGTGAGTTCACCCTGAAGTCCGGGCGTACAAGTCCTTACTTCTTCAATGCCGGTCTGTTCAACACAGGCTCTGCGCTGGCTCAGTTGGGGCGTTTCTACGCTGCCGCCATCGTCGACAGCGGCATTCCTTTCGACGTGCTGTTTGGCCCTGCTTACAAAGGTATTCCTTTGGCCGCGACCACAGCTGTTGCGCTGGCTGAACACCATGAGCGCGATGTGCCGTGGTGCTTTAACCGCAAAGAAGCCAAGGCTCACGGCGAAGGTGGCAGCCTGGTGGGTTCGCCACTCGAAGGTGAGATTTTGATCATCGACGACGTGATCACTGCTGGCACGGCCATCCGTGAAGTCATGCAGATCATTCAGGCCCAGAGCGCAAAAGCTGCAGGCGTGCTGATTGCCTTGAACCGCCAAGAGCGCGGCAATGGCGAGCTGTCGGCTATTCAAGAAGTGGAGCGCGATTTCGGTATTCCGGTGGTCAGCATCGTGTCCTTGAACCAAGTACTGCAATTCTTGGCCGAAGACGACACGCTAAAGCAGTACCTGCCTGCCGTTGAAGCCTATCGGGCGCAATACGGGATTTAACACCCCGTAAAGAAGGCCTAAAAAAAAGATCCCGCCCGGAAGCTCCGGGCGGGATCTTTTTTTGGAGTCGGCTTAAGCAGCCGGTTTGCTGTTGGTAATCAGCGTGCCGACACCGGTGTCCGTGAAGATTTCGAGCAGCACAGCGTTCGGCACACGTCCGTCGACAATATGCGCAGTGGTCACGCCACCTTGCACGGCCTCGAGTGCGCAACGAATTTTCGGCAGCATGCCGCCGTAAATAGTGCCGTCTTCAATCAGCGCGTCGACCTGTGCCGTGGTCAGACCGGTCAGCACCTTGCCCTGTTTGTCCATCAACCCGGCAATGTTGGTCAGCAGCATCAGCTTTTCGGCTTTCAGCGCTTCAGCCACTTTACCCGCCACAAAATCAGCGTTGATGTTGTACGACTCACCATTCGGGCCTACACCAATCGGCGCGATGACCGGGATGAAGTCGCCTTTGGTCAACATGTTCAACAGATCAGTGTTGATGCCGGTGACTTCGCCCACATGACCGAAGTCGATGATTTCCGGTGTGGTCATTTCAGGCGTCTGGCGTGTGACAACCATTTTCTTGGCCCGGATCAGCGCGGCATCTTTACCGGTCAGGCCGATAGCGCTGCCGCCGTGGCGGTTGATCAGGTTGACGATTTCTTTGTTCACATGGCCGCCGAGCACCATCTCAACCACGTCCATGGTTTGCGAGTCGGTCACACGCATGCCGTCGATAAAATGACTCTCGATGGACAAACGCTTGAGTAGATCGCCGATTTGCGGGCCGCCACCGTGTACCACGACCGGGTGGATACCCACCGCCTTCATCAACACGATGTCGCGCGCAAAACCGGTTTTCAGGTCATCATTTTCCATCGCGTTGCCGCCGTACTTGATGACCAGCGTCTTGCCGACATAGCGGCGAATGTAGGGCAGCGCTTCGGACAAAACCTTGGCGACGTTAGAGGCGGCATCACGTTCGAGGGTCATTCAGGGCTCCGGTAAAACAAGTCGATCAAAACGGTAGTTGGAGATCAGGTGCCACACGCTTGAGTTGAGCGTGGAAGACATCCTTGATGCGTTGCAGTTCGGCCTCGGTGTCAGCCTCGAATCGCAGCACCAGCACCGGTGTGGTGTTGGATGCGCGAACTAGGCCCCAGCCATGTGGATAGTCGACGCGCACGCCGTCAATCGACGTCAGCTCGGCGGTCTCACCCCATTGGGCGTCGTGCAGAGCGTCAATGATGCTGAATTTGCTCTCATCCGTCACATCGATATTGATCTCTGGCGTAGAAATATCGTTCGGGAAGGTCTCAAACAGCTCTTCAGCAGTTTGCTGCTGCTTGCTGAGGATTTCCAGCAGGCGTGCAGCGCTGTAAATGCCGTCATCAAAACCGAACCAGCGCTCTTTGAAAAAGATATGCCCGCTCATTTCACCGGCCAGCAAGGCACCGGTTTCTTTCATTTTCTTCTTGATTAACGAATGACCGGTCTTCCACATCAATGGGCGGCCACCGTATTCCTTGATCAGTGGGGTCAGGCGGCGGGTGCACTTCACATCGAAGATGATCTCGGCGGCCGGGTTGCGCACCAGTACGTCCTGGGCGAACAGCATCAGCAAGCGGTCCGGGAATACCATGGTGCCGGTGTTGGTTACCACGCCTACGCGGTCGCCGTCGCCGTCGAAAGCCAGGCCCAGGTCGGCGTTGGTTTCTTTGACCTTGGCGATCAGGTCTACCAGGTTTTCAGGTTTGCCCGGATCCGGGTGGTGGTTCGGGAAGTTGCCATCCACCTCGCAGAACAACGGAATCACCTCACAACCCAGTGCTTCAAGCAGTTGCGGTGCAATCACACCGGCAGCGCCGTTACCGCAGTCGACCACTACCTTGAGCTTCTTGGCCAGGGTGATGTCTTTGATAATTTCATCGGCGTAGCGCGACAAAATATCAACGCGCTCGATGCTGCCTTCGCCCCACGTCAGGTCATTGGTTTTGAGGCGCGTGTGCAGCGCCTGAATCTGCTCGTTGGCCAGGGTGTCACCGGCGATCACGATTTTGAAACCGTTGTAGTTCGACGGGTTATGGCTACCGGTGAGCATCACGCCCGACTTGCCCGCCAACACGTTGGCTGCGTAATACAGCGCAGGGGTTGGCACCAAGCCCACATCGCTGACCTGACAACCGCTGTCGGCAACGCCTTGGATCAAGCGCTCAACCAGCGCCGGGCCTGACAAACGGCCGTCGCGGCCCACCGATACATGGGGCTCGCCCTTGGCCAGGCTTTCGGAGCCAATGGCGCGGCCAATCCAGTAAGCGGTTTCAGCGGTCAAGGTTTCCGGCACAACGCCGCGAATGTCATAGGCGCGAAAAATGGTGTCAGGGAATTTGGGTGCGACCGAAGCTGGGCTGCTCATTACAGGGGGGACTCCACTCTCAAGGATTTTAGGGGACGGGCTGACGCGGTCACGCACACGAAAATTGACGTTGGCCTAGGGCAAACAATCACCGATCGAGGGGCTGCGGTCGAGTACAAATTGAGCGTTTGGACGGTATTTAGACGTGCGAGTTCGTGAGGCCAACTGGCATCAGCGAACATACGGCGTAAGGCCGCTATCGGTTTAGACGAAGAAAGGGGTAGAAACATTTGCGCGAGCTTCATCCTGAATTACCACGCTAACGGTTTAGGTCAGGCAGGGCGCCTGACCTGATGCTGCCAATCAGAGACTGCCGGAGTGACCGAAACCACCAGCGCCACGCTGGCTTTCGTCGAACGTTTCAACCAGCTCAAAGTGCGCTTGCACCACGGGTACCAGCACCAACTGAGCAATGCGCTCGCCGATGGTGATGTTGAATGCGGTTTGGCCACGGTTCCAGCACGACACCATCAACTCGCCCTGGTAATCGGAGTCGATCAGGCCGACCAGATTGCCCAGCACGATCCCGTGCTTATGGCCCAGGCCCGAACGCGGCAGGATCAGTGCGGCAAGGCCCGGATCGCCGATGTACACCGACAGACCGGTCGGGATCAGCACGGTTTGGCCTGGCTCAAGAACGGTGTCTTCTTTCAGCATGGCGCGCAGGTCAAGGCCCGCGGAGCCGGGTGTGGCGTATTGCGGCAGCGGGAATTCGCTGCCAATGCGTGGATCAAGGATTTTGGCTTGCAAAGCGTGCATACGAGTTAAACCTGGTTCAGACGTTCGGCGATAAAAGTGATCAACTGGCGGGCAATCTTGCCCTTGCTGGTCTGGGCAAATACGGTGGCGTGCAGGTCGCGGTCAATCACGCTGCACGCATTCTCTTCGCTGTTGAAACCGATGCTGGGGTTAGCCACATCGTTGGCCACAATCAGGTCGAGGTTTTTATCTTTGAGTTTGCGCGCCGCGTAATCGAGCAAGTGCTCGGTCTCTGCGGCAAAGCCGACACTAAAAGGACGGTCTGGGCGCGTAGCAATGGTGGCCAGAATGTCTGGGTTACGGACCATTTGTAGCAACAAGCCGTCTCCCTTGGTCGGGTCTTTCTTGAGCTTTTGTGGCGCAACGACTTCCGGGCGGTAATCCGCAACCGCTGCCGAAGCAATAAAGATGTCACACGGAATCGCCGCTTCACACGCGGCGAGCATGTCGCGGGCGCTGACCACGTCGATACGGCTTACACGGTCTGGCGTCGGCAAATGCACGGGGCCGGTAATCAAGGTCACACGGGCGCCCGCTTCAACCGCCGCTTCGGCCAGAGCAAAGCCCATTTTCCCGGAACTGTGGTTGGTGATGTAGCGCACCGGGTCGATGTTTTCTTGGGTCGGCCCCGCGGTGATTAGCACGTGTTTGCCGGTCAATACCTGACGCTGGAAACACTCGGCAGCACACTGCACCAAATCATTGGCTTCGAGCATGCGACCCAAGCCCACGTCGCCACAGGCCTGGCTGCCGGAGGCCGGGCCAAAGACCTTGAGGCCACGGCTTTCGAGTAATTGTGTGTTGGCTTGAGTGGCCGGGTCCCGCCACATGGCCTGGTTCATGGCGGGCGCAATGGCGACCGTCGCGTCCGTGGCCAACACCAGCGTGGTCAGCAAATCATTAGCCAGGCCTTGGGCTAGGCGGGCGATCAAGTCAGCGGTCGCAGGTGCAATCAGCACCAGGTCGGCCCACTTGGCCAGCTCAATGTGGCCCATGGCCGCTTCGGCTGCCGGGTCGAGCAAATCCAGATGAACGGGGTGCCCCGACAACGCTTGCATGGTCAGAGGGGTGATGAACTCACTGCCGCCCCGAGTCATGACAACGCGTACTTCAGCGCCTTGGTCCAGCAGACGGCGAACCAGCTCTGCACTCTTATAAGCAGCAATGCCGCCGCCGACGCCCAAAACAATGCGTTTTCGATACAGCCGCTGCATAGGCCTGCCTTCTAGTTCGATGATGACTGCGCGGAAAATGGCCAAATGCCACGCAAAAATGATGGGCTAAGATAACACAGCGCTTGCTACGGAACAGCGGCGCACCCACACACGGAGGTGTTATGAGTATCAGAGATTGGCCCGCGGCCGAGCGACCGCGCGAGAAACTTTTAGAGCAGGGATCGGCCAGTCTTTCAGATGCCGAGCTGTTGGCGATCTTCCTGCGCACGGGCGTTTCAGGCAAGAGTGCCGTCGATTTGGCGCGGCATTTACTGGCTGAGTTCGGGAGCCTTAGGGCCTTGTTGGAAGCCGATTTGAATGCGTTTTGCGGCCAACTCGGACTGGGCCCTGCCAAGTTCAGTCAACTGCAAGCGGTGCTAGAAATGGGGCGCCGTCACTTGGCCGAGCGTTTGCGTCGAGACTCCGCGCTAGAGAGCCCGCAAGCGGTTCGCGACTATCTGAAATCGCTGCTGCGCCACGAGCCGCACGAGGTGTTTGGTTGCCTTTTTATGGACTCCAAACATCGAATGCTGGCCTTTGAAGTGCTGTTCCGGGGCTCTATCGACAGCGCCAGTGTTTACCCTCGGCAAGTGGTCAAGCGCGCCCTCGCGCACAACGCCGCCGCAGTTATTTTTTGTCACAACCATCCTTCAGGCATTACTGAACCCAGCCAGGCCGACCGCACCCTGACCCAGCGCCTCATCGAGGCGCTGGACTTGATAGAAGTGCGGGTGCTGGATCACTTTATCGTGGGTGATGGCGAACCACTGTCAATGGTCGAATACGGCTGGATGTGACGCTTAAGGCTTAACGCTGACCGTCGAAAAATCCTGGCGTCCAAACGGGCTTACCTGATAACCCTGTACGTCTTTACCGGTCAGTGCGTAGGCCGTTGGATGAGCCAGAGGTAGCCACAACGCCTGCTGCTGAATCAACTCTTGAGCTTTTTGATACAGCGCGCTGCGTTTGTTTTGATCGGTGATGGTCTTGCCTTGGCTTATCAGGCTGTCGAGGGTCTTGTCGCAGTAACGCGCAAAGTTGGTCCCGGATTTAACCGCCGCGCACGAAAACTGCGGGGTGAGGAAGTTGTCCGGGTCGCCGTTATCCCCTGCCCAGCCCATAAACAGCAGGTCGTGCTCGCCCGCTTTGGCGCGACGAATCAACTCGCCCCACTCAATCACCCTAATCTCGGCCTGTACCCCGATCTTCGCCAAGTCAGCTTGTAGCAATTGTGCGCCCAAGCTTGGATTTGGGTTCAGCACGCTGCCCGTGGGCCGCGTCCAAATGGTGGTTTTAAAGCCGTCTTTTAGGCCAGCCTTGGCCAGCAGTTCGCGGGCTTTTTGCGGGTCGTGGGCATAGCCTGGCAAATCTTTGGCGTAACCCCAAGTGTTGGCTGGGTAAATACCGTTGGCGGGCTGTGCGCTGTTTTCAAACACGGCCTTGAGGTAAGTGTCTTTGTCGAAGGCCAGATTGATCGCCTGACGCACCTCTGGCTTGTCCAGCGGCGGGTGTTGAGAGTTGATCGCTACAAATGCGGTCATAAAGGCTGGGGTTTGAGCGACCTTAAGCGTCGAGTCCTTGAGCGCCGCATCGACGTCCAGCGGCTTGGGTGAAAGCGCGATCTGGCATTCGTTGCGACGCAGCTTTTGCAGGCGCACGTTGGCGTCAGGGGTGATGGCAAAAATCAGCCCGTCAACGTTCGGCTTGCCCGCGAAGTAGTCCGGGTTGGCCTTGTAGCGCACTACGGCGTCTTTCTGGAAGCGTGTGAAGACAAAGGGGCCGGTGCCGATCGGCTGGCTGTTCATCAGCTCGGGTGTGCCGGCCTTGAGCAGTTTGTCGGCATACTCAGCTGAATAGATTGACGCAAAGCCCATGCTCAACGCGGGCAGGAACGTTGAGTCCGGGTGGCTGAGGGTGAAACGTACTGTCAGCGGGTCGGGGGTTTCGATTTTTTTGATCAGTTCGGGCAGTTGCAGAGACTGCGCATGTGGGAAGCCGCTTTGCGCAACCTTGTGCCACGGGTTGGCCGGGTCAAGCATGCGCTCGAAGCTGAAACGCACGTCATCGGCGTTTAATTCACGGCTGGGCGCGAAGTACGGGGTACTGTGAAACTTGACCCCAGGGCGCAATTTGAAATCGTACACAAGGCCGTCAGGTGACACTGACCAGCTTTGCGCCAAGCTAGGCACCAGCTTGGCGGTTTGGGCGTCAAAGTCCACCAAGCGATTCATCAGCACATCAGCCGAGGCATTAGTGGTGGTGAGCGAGTTGTACTGCACTACATCGAACCCTTCAGGGCTTGCCTCGGTGCACACACTCAAGGTGGCCGCTTGAACCAGCGGGCTTAGGCACAAAGTGAGCAAAAAGGGGGCAGCAGCGAGGCGCATATTCTGTGTCCTTTGCAAGTCGTTGGCCCATCTGCAAGTGCAGTCTGGAAAAGTCCTACCCTAGTGATCTACTGGCCAAATGACCACTTTTTAATAACACCCCATCCCCTATAGTCGCTGCCGAAGGCTGCGAAGGGTTGCGTAGCAACCCGTTTTTTGAAGCCTCTGCGGTCTTTTAGAGGTCCTTTGGAGTTTATCGCAGCCTGCGGCAGCGACTACAAGGACAAGTGGGTCGATCTAAATCGCACTGAAACCTTTCATCTCGCGACGAGCGGTTGAACCCCTTCGGGCATAGGCTTTCACGCGGTTTGTCGTTAGAATGCCGCCTTTATTAATCAAGGCAAACCACACTGCTTGTTGTTGCGCTTTAGTCTTTCTGGTATAAAGCAGCGCTCTTTTCTAGGGGCCCGGTTCCTTCGTTTGTAGGTGTAGCCGGTAAGACCCTTAAAGAAACGCGGCGCCTAGCGCCAAATGACTGAGAGATTAAGCGGCCAACCCATGCCGGGTTGGGCATGTGGTTTTAGAGGGCTGAGGCATGTCGAGAGTCTGTCAAGTTACCGGTAAGGGTCCGGTGACTGGGAATAACATTTCCCACGCAAATAACAAAACCCGTCGTCGTTTCCTGCCGAACCTGCAGCATCACCGCTTCTGGGTTGAAGAAGAGAAACGTTTCGTGCGTCTGCGCGTATCTGCCAAAGGCATGCGTATTATCGACAAGCGTGGCATTACTGTCGTGCTGGCCGAAATCCGTCGCGCTGGCAAGATCTAAGGGAGCTAATCATGCGTGAATTGATCCGTTTGGTGTCGAGCGCTGGTACAGGCCATTTCTACACCACAGATAAGAACAAGCGCACCACTCCGGACAAAATCGAAATCAAAAAATTCGATCCGCGGGTTCGCAAGCACGTTATCTACAAAGAAGCCAAAATCAAGTAATTGGTTTTTCTTCTACAAAAAAGGCCCGCATCTCACGATACGGGCCTTTTTTGTTGCTTACAGAACTGCCAATGCGGGCTTAACCGCAGATCTGGCTACCCACTCGGTTTTGGTCATCGACCAGCACGCGCAGGCGGTATGCGTTGAACTCTTTGGTGTACCCCTTGCCCGGATGCTCGACACGAACGTCTTTGGCACCGTAGCTGGTCCGCAAGAACTCGACGACCTGAGGCGTCGCTTCAGGAGGGACCAGATAGTTGATCGCCAGATTGGTGTTGCATTTGCCGTTTTCACCCGCCACTGCGGTTAAAGACACTGCACCCAAAATAACAGCGCCCGCCAGCAGAACACCTTTTGTCGTTGTAAAAGTAGTCATAATTATTCCTTACCTAATGAGTGTGAAAGGTGAAATCACCCGTCACGGCGTGCTCATTCCGTGAGCCGCCTTGGCTTCCAAAGATTGGCTCAGATTAATCAGGACGCACGCACTCAGCTGTTTCAGGATTTGTGCGCAGGCGGCACTCAGACCACACCTAAAAAAGCCCCGCCACACAATGGAGGCAGGGCTTTTAAAGTCGTCTAAATCGGTGTTATCAGGCTTTCTGTTCAAACGCTACGTACATTTTCCGGCAAGGCTCAAGCACTTCCCAAGTACCTTTGAAACCGGCCGGGATGACAAAGCGATCACCGGCTCGCAGGGTCTTGGCGTTACCTTCTCTGTCACGCAAAACCGAAACCCCCTGCAAGATCTCGCAGTACTCGTGCTCGGTGAAATTCACGTCCCATTGGCCAACCTCGCTTTCCCACATGCCAGCGTTCAACTGACCACACGGACTGGCGTAATGGTTATGCAGAATGTGCTCGGGATTACCCTTGAGGACCTTTTCCGGGGTCAGATGGTAGCGTTCGGCTTGGGTGTTGGCAGTGTTGAAGTCGACGACGTTTTTGATGCTCATTATTTTTATCCCCCCGAAATTGCGGCATGAGTGGCCAGAAAAGCCAAAGTCTATGTTTATTAAAACGAACAAGCCATGCCGTTTGCGACCTCAGTGTCAAATATATTGAAAGTCCCTGGGGCACTGGTTTAGGGTGGTGCATGCCTCGTGCCGATCACTCTAGAGGATTGGACAGCATTCCTGACACGCCGCGCTAAAAAATGCCGTGGCGAATGTATTTCAACAATAGAGGAGGACACTCGAATGACCACCCTGACGCGTGCTGACTGGGAACAACGGGCCCAACAGCTGAAAATCGAAGGTCGCGCCTACATCAACGGTGAATACACCGACGCGGTCTCCAATGAAACATTCGAGTGCCTCAGTCCGGTCGATGGCCGTTTGCTGGGCAAGGTTGCCAGTTGCGATGCTGCGGACGCCCAGCGCGCCGTAGAAAATGCGCGCGCGACCTTCGAATCGGGTATCTGGTCGCGTCTTGCGCCGGCCAAGCGTAAAGACACCATGATCCGCTTCGCCGGTTTGCTCAAGCAAAACGCCGAAGAGCTGGCCCTGCTGGAAACCCTGGACATGGGCAAGCCCATCAACGATTCCCTGCACATCGACGTGCCAGGTGCCGCCGGTGCCCTTAGATGGAGCGGCGAGGCCATCGACAAAATTTACGATGAAGTCGCAGCTACCCCGCACGACCAACTGGGTCTGGTGACCCGTGAAGCGGTCGGCGTCGTTGCTGCCATCGTGCCGTGGAACTTCCCGTTGATGATGGCCTGCTGGAAACTTGGCCCTGCGCTGTCGACCGGTAACTCTGTCATCCTCAAGCCGTCCGAAAAATCTCCGCTGACTGCCATCCGCATCGCTGCACTGGCGGTTGAAGCCGGTATTCCAGCAGGCGTGTTGAACGTACTGCCGGGCTACGGCCACACCGTTGGTAAAGCCCTGGCCTTGCACATGGACGTCGACACGCTGGTGTTTACCGGTTCGACGAAAATCGCCAAGCAATTGATGATTTACTCGGGCGAATCCAACATGAAACGCATCTGGCTCGAAGCCGGTGGCAAGAGCCCGAACATCGTCTTCGCTGATGCTCCCGACCTGCAAGCTGCTGCCAAATCGGCTGCTAGCGCCATCGCCTTTAACCAGGGCGAAGTCTGCACCGCGGGTTCGCGTCTGCTGGTCGAGCGTTCGATTAAAGACACGTTCTTGCCTCTGGTCATCGAGGCACTCAAAGGCTGGAAGCCTGGCAATCCGCTGGACCCTTCCACCACCGTGGGCGCACTGGTCGATACGCAGCAAATGAACAACGTGCTGTCGTACATCAAGTCTGGCCACAGCGAAGGCGCGAAACTGGTCGCTGGCGGGAACCAAATCCTGCAGGAAACCGGCGGCACCTACGTTGAGCCGACCATTTTCGACGGCGTCAGCAATGCCATGAAAATCGCCCAAGAAGAAATCTTCGGACCTGTGCTGTCGGTGATTACCTTCGACACTGCTGCTGAAGCGATCCAGATTGCCAACGACACGCCGTACGGCCTGGCTGCTGCGGTCTGGACCGCCGATATTTCCAAGGCTCACCTGACCGCCAAAGCCCTGCGCGCTGGCAGCGTTTGGGTCAACCAATACGATGGCGGCGACATGACCGCTCCATTTGGTGGCTTCAAGCAGTCGGGTAACGGCCGTGATAAATCGTTGCACGCCTTCGACAAATACACCGAGCTGAAATCTACTTGGATCAAGCTCTAATACCGTAAACGCAACACCCTACTGTGGGAGCGGGCTTGCCCGCGATGAAGGTGCCTCCGTCTGTCCATCAGGCTTTGGCGCCGGATTCGCGGACAAGCCCGTTCCCACAGTGGTTTTTAGAACAATAAGATTCGTTATCCACAGGAGCACACACATGCGTTGGGCGACTTATTTCGCCGTGCTAGCCTCGGTGCTTAGCGTCGGCCTGGCGCTGGGCGTGAGCATGCCACTGGTGTCATTTCGGCTCGAAAGTTGGGGCTACGGCGGGTTCGCGATTGGCGTGATGGCAGCCATGCCCGCCATTGGCGTGCTGGTCGGGGCCAGTGTGGCCAGCAAGCTTGCGGCGCGCTTTGGCACGCCCGGCCTGATGCGTTTGTGCCTGTGGTGCGGAGCACTGTCCATTGGGTTGTTGGCGCTATTGCCCAACTACCCAGTTTGGCTGGTATTACGGCTGCTGATCGGCGTCGTGCTCACGGTTATTTTTATTCTCGGCGAGAGTTGGATCAACCAACTGGTGGTCGAGCAATGGCGCGGTCGGTTGGTGGCGCTGTATGGCTGCGCGTATGCCTTGAGCCAACTGTCCGGGCCGCTGCTGCTGGGTGTCGTGGGTTCGCAGGACGACTACGGTTTCTGGATCGGCGTGTCCCTGCTCACCCTGGCGCCCCTGCTGTTGCTGGGGCGCGACGGCGCACCGGTCACCGAAGCGTACCGCGTGACCTTCAAGGATTTGCTGGAGTTTTGTCGAGGGCTGCCCGCTATTGCGTGGGCGGTGGCGCTATTTGCTGCTTTTGAGGCGATGATTCTGACATTACTGCCTATCTACTGCCTGCGCCAAGGGTTCACCGCTGACATCGCACTGGCGATGGTCAGCACCGTGGTGGTGGGGGATGCCTTGCTGCAACTGCCGATTGGCGCGCTGGCCGATCGGCTGTCTCGGCGCTCACTGTTTACCGGCTGCGCCGTGCTGCTGATGCTGTCGAGCCTGGCGGTGCCGTTCTTGCTCAACACCCTGTTGATCTGGCCGTTGTGGGTGATCTTCGGTGCCAGCGCGGGCGGCTTGTTCACCTTATCGTTGATTCTGATTGGCGAACGCTACCGCGACGACGCACTGGTGCGAGCCAACGCGCACGTGGCGCAGTTGTGGGGCATTGGTTGCCTGATCGGGCCATTGGCCGCAGGCGCGGGCAGCCAGTGGATAAGTGGGCATGCCTTGCCATTGTTTATGGCCGCGGGAGCCTTTGGTTTGGTGATATTGGTGCTGCGCCAGGGTGCATTTGGCGCCGAGCAAACTGCAGCCTAGTCCCTGATAGGTGCGAGCTAGTCAGAGGGTTTGTGGCCGCGCCAAAAACAGGTTGGCTACAACATCTTCTCCAGCCCAACGCGCTTGCTGACCCAGGCGTTCAGCCGACGCCACCAATTGCCCGGCTCGCGGGTCAGGGTGTGCATCTGGCCGTTGTCTTCGGTCACCCACACGATCTTCCCCTCTTCCAGTTTTGGCTCATAACTCAATGCCGGGGCCATGCCTTGCAGGGCAAGCTTGCGCGCTTCTGCGGCCAGTTCTGGGCTGTCCACCAGCACCCCGACTTCGGTGTTCCACAAGCCCGAGCGCGGGTCGAAGTTGAACGAGCCGATAAACGATTTTTGCTGATCGAAGATCATCGCCTTGCTGTGCAAGCTTGAGTCCGAACTCATGCCCGGATGAAACAGGTGTAACCCGCTGCCACCCGTGCTGCCAGGCTGGCGACGCAGTTCATAGAGCTTGACCCCATGCTCCAGCAGCGCCTTGCGGTACGGTGCATAGCCGCCATGCACCGCAGGCACGTCGGTGGCTTCCAGCGAATTGGTCAGCAAGCGCACATCGACCCCGGCATCTGCGCGGCCTGTCAGGTATACCAGCCCGGTTTTGCCGGGCACAAAATACGCCGAAATCAATATCAGCTCTTTGCTGACGCCCGTGAGGTCGGGGGCCAGTTGGGTGGTCAGTAGCAGATGCGGGTCGGGCTCGTCCTTGGCCAGCACTTTGCTCGGTGCATCCCACAGCGCTTGGTTCCAGGCCCATATCAGCTCTTTGCGCCACACCTCCATCTGTGGGTGGGTTTCATAGGCTGCCAGTTGCTGGAACAACGCTTGGTGGGCCAGTTTCGACTTTTGGAGCGACGCTTCCAGCGCAATGCGTGCTTGGGACAGCTCTCGATGCGACAGGCGTGAAGACACAAAATCACCAATCGGCTGGCTCAGCGCACTGTTCCAATATTGGTCGAAGCTGTGCCCCAATTGCTCGGCCACAGGACCGACACTGAGCAGGTCGATGTCGGTGAAGTTCAAATCAGGCTGGGCATCGAAATACTCATCGCCCAAGTTGCGCCCGCCGACAATCGCTGCGCTGTTATCAGCCAGCCAGAGCTTGTTATGCATGCGCCGGTGCTGGCGCGAAAGGTTGAACAGCCGGCCCATGGCGCGGGTCACGCCAGTGCTGCGCCCCAACTGTAGGGGGTTGAACAGACGGATTTGGATGTTGGGATGGGCCGCGAGGGTTGCCAAAATGTCGTCCAGGCCGTCGCTGGCAGTGTCGTCGAGCAGGATGCGTACCCGAACGCCGCGATCAGCTGCCTTGAGTAATTCATCCACCAGCATGCGGGTACTCAAACCGTCATGGACGATGTAGTACTGCAAGTCGAGGCTGGTTTGCGCATTGCGAATCAGCTCGGCACGCGCCCTGAACGCTTCGCTGCTGTTGGGCAGCAAGCGAAACCCGGAACGGCCTTGATACGCCGCAGCCTGTTCTTGAATAGAGCGGCCAAAGGCTGAGTCTGAGGCGGGCAGCGACTGGCTCGGTGCGCGGTTTACTTCCAACGAGCTACAACCCCCTAGGCACAACGCGAACAGCAACATGCACAGTGATTTCAACGTGTGGGGCCCCGTTTAGTGATCCGCGGTTTCAGCCAATAGCATGCAGGCCGTCGCACCGACTTTGCGCACCGCGTCTTCAATCTGTTGCGTAGGTTTGGCAGCGTAGTTCATTCGCAAGCAGTTACGGTATTTGCCTGAGGCTGAAAAGATACTGCCCACAGCAATTTGTACCCCTTGCCCCAGCAGTGCGCGGTTGAGGCGCAAGCTGTCAAAGCCCTCCGGCAGCTCAAGCCACAGCAGAAAGCTGCCTTGAGGACGGCTGGCGCGGGTGCCGGATGGAAAATAGCGACTGACCCAACCCAGCATCAAGTCGCGATTGCGCTGGTATTGGGTGCGTAACTTACGCAAATGCGGTTCGAAATGGCCATTTTTCAAGAAATCGGCAACGGCCAGTTGTGGCTGTGGTGCCGAAGAGCCGGTGCTGATGTATTTCATGTGCAGCACCCGCTCCAGATAGCGGCCCGGCGCGACCCATCCGACCCGCAAGCCAGGCGCCAGTGTCTTGGAAAACGAGCTGCACAGTAGCACCCTGCCATCGTCGTCGAATGACTTGATGGTGCGCGGGCGCGGGTAGGTGTAGGCCAGTTCGCCATACACATCGTCTTCGATGATCGCCACGTCGAAGCGCTGCGCCAACGTTACCAGCGCACGCTTGCGTGACTCCGGCATGATGTAGCCCAACGGGTTGTTGCAACTGGGCGTGAGCTGAATAGCCTTGATCGGCCACTGCTCCAACGCCAATTCCAGGGCTTCGAGGCTGATGCCGGTCAGCGGGTCAGTGGGAATCTCCAGCGCCTTCATGCCCAGCCCCTTGAGGGTTTGCATGGCGCCATGAAAACTCGGTGAGTCGACCGCCACAATGTCGCCCGGCTCACACACCGCCCGAATGCTGCACGACAACGCTTCATGGCAGCCAGTGGTAATCACTAGGTCGTCTGGCCCTAACTGACAGCCTGAGTCGAGCAACAAACGGCCCAGTTGCTCACGCAGGGCCAGTACCCCGTAAACGTTGTCGTAATACAGGCCGGGCATGTCTAGGCGGCGGCTGATCTGCGCTAGGCTGCGCAACAGCGGCTTGAGGGTGGGCGTGCTCACGTCCGGCATGCCCCGCCCCAACTGAATCACGTCTTTGTGCGGCACAGAGCGCACCAGTTCCAGCACCTGTTCCCATTGCGAAATCTCAACCGGCCGTTGCGCCGGTTTGCCCATACCCGGTAAGGCTGGCAGCTCACGGTCCATCGGTACAAAGTAGCCCGATTTTGGGCGCGGTGAGGCGAGGCCGTTGTCTTCCAGTAGGCGATACGCTTGCTGCACCGTGCTTAAACTCACGCCGTGCTCGGCGCTTAACGCACGCACCGATGGCAGGCGGTCGCCCGGTCGATAAAAGCCCTGTTCGATGCGTGTGCCAAGCAAGTCGGCGAGATTAACGTAAAGGGTCATAGCGGTGCTCTCTAAGGGGCGACCAGTACAGATGGGGCAAAAACGGAGCATTCAGCCCGTATGAACTGTTATCTGTATGCAGGTAAAAGCGTATTGCTGAATCTGTCATGGTTTTTGGCGCAGGGCCATCATGCTGACTCCAAGCAATGGAGTCAAAAGGAGCTGCGTGATGAATGGTTTGAGCGATGCACGTCTAACACTGCACGGCCCGCAATTACAGGCCGAGCATGAAGCCCGTCAAATCGTCAGGACGCCGACCGGCCTGGGTCGTTGGGGTTTGTATTGGCACCGCGCCCTTACCCGCCGTACCTTGCTCACGCTGGACGCGCAGCAACTGCGTGACGTGGGATTGAGTGCCGAAATGGCTCGGCACGAAGGCTGCAAACCGTTTTGGCGTCCGTGATATGCCCCACATTTGTAGCCGCTGCCGCAGGCTGCGATAAGGCCCGCAGGGCCTTTGCTTTAAGCGGGGCAGCTGCGCAGCCCATCGCAGCCTGCGGCAGCGGCTACAGGCTCAACCCAGTTCTTTGAGGCGGTGCCACAGCATGCCCAGCGCCAATAAGGGTGAGCGCAGGTATTTGCCGCCGGGGAAGGTGATGTGCGGGACGTTGGCAAACAGGTCGAACCCGGTGCTGTGCTGGCCACTGATAGCCTCGGCCAGTAGCTTGCCCGCCAAGTGCGTGGCATTCACCCCGTGGCCTGAGTACGCCTGTGCGTAATACACGTTGGGTTGATCGCTCAGGCGACCAATCTGTGGCAAGCGGTTGGCACCAATGCCGATCATGCCGCCCCATTGGTAATCAATTCGCACGTCTTTAAGGTGTGGGAACACGTCCAGCATCTTGGGCCGCATATAGGCGGCAATGTCTTGCGGGTCACGGCCCGAGTAATGGCACGCGCCGCCGAACAGTAAGCGGCGGTCAGCTGACAGTCGGTAGTAATCCAGCGCCACGCGCTGATCGCACACCGCCATGTTCTGCGGGAGCAAGGCGTGAGCCTGAGCTTCGCTCAAGGGCTCAGTGGCGATGATGTAACTGCCCGCTGGCAGTACCTTGCCACTGAGTTGCGGGTTCAAGTCTTTGAGGTAAGCATTGCAGCCCAGCACCAGGCTTTTGGCCCGCACCGACCCTTGGGCGGTGTGTACGCGTATTTCTGGGCCGTAATCGATGCGCGTAACGGTAGAGTTTTCAAACAACCTCACGCCCAGTTGCGCGGCGGCGGTGGCTTCGCCCAATGCGAGGTTGAGCGGGTGCAGATGGCCTGAGCCCATGTCGATAAAGCCGCCGACATAGCGGTCCGAGCCCACCACGCTGCGCACTTCGTTGGCTTGCAGCAGGCGGGTTTCATGGCGATAGCCCAAACCGCGCAGCTCTTCGGCCTCTTCGGCAAAGCCTTCAAGGTCGCGGGGTTTGTTGGCCAGGTCGCAGTAACCCCAGGTCAGGTCGCAGGCAATATTGAAACGCTCGACGCGCTGGCGAACGATTTCCACCGCCTCCAGCCCCATCAGTTTCATCTGCCTTACGCCCTCTTTGCCGATCACCCCTTCAAACTGATCCAGGCCATGACCCACGCCGCGAATCAGTTGCCCGCCGTTGCGCCCGCTGGCGCCCCAGCCAATTTTGTGGGCTTCGAGTAGCACGACACTCATGCCGCGCTCGGCCAGCTCCAGCGCAGTGTTGAGCCCGGAAAACCCACCGCCGACCACGCACACGTCAGCCACCAACTCACCTTGCAACACCGGATGGTCGGGCTGCGGCAGGCTGCTGGCGGCGTAATAAGAAGCGGTGTGCTGGCTGCGCTGATCCGGGGCGCTCATGTGCGTAATCCTGATTGTTTATGTTTGGAAAATTTTACGGAGCATAAGCCGTGCCAATCCCGAGGGGCAAGAACAGCCGTACGGTGCTGTCTAGGGCGGGGATTTTCAGGCAGACTCTGTGCCCTTTTCAAAGCTGGGAAGCCGTGGATGAGCTGTAACAGTCACAAAATTCGCTTTCTTAGGCAGCAAATCCCTTCGTTTGATTGCGTGCCGGGTTGCCATGATTGCTGTGGGCCTGTGACCACGTCATCTGAAGAAATGGCCCGCCTGCCGCGCAAGACGGCTGCCGAGCAAGAGGCGGCGATGGACGAGTTGAACTGTGTGCACCTGGGGCCAAACGGTTGCACGGTGTATGAAGAGCGGCCGCTAATCTGTCGTCTGTTTGGCACCACACCGACTCTGCCCTGCCCTAATGGCCGCCGCCCGGTGGAGCTGATTCACCCCAGCGCCGAGAAGTTGGTGCATGAATACATCGCCAGTACGCGACAAGTGCTGGTTTAACGCGCAGGTTATTGGGTCAGGCTAGACGTGCTTTGGCCCACTGCCAGCCCTGCCCGGATCGCTGCCAGCGCTGCTTGGTAGTAGGTTCTGCCGTCAGGCGACTCTGCGAAGGTGGAAAATTCTTCCAGCTCTGGATCAGACAAGTTGCGGTACACAAAGAGCAACGTGTTATCCAGTTCGCCTGCAATTTGTTCCATCAGCCTCTCGCGCTGGCCATTCAACATGCTTTGAGATTGGCCGCTGCCCAGCAGTCCGGGAATCATCGCGCTCAAACTGTCCGCGGCGACCCCAGCAATAGCCAGTGTGACTTCCGCGCCCGCTTCCCTCGCAGGTAAGGCATTGGATAAATGGTTGATCAACAACTGACGGGTGGCGCTGGCTTCAGTGCGCGGCAGGCCTTGCGCGTGTTTGGCCAACTGGTCACGCCGGGTGGCCAAGAGCTCGGCCGCCACAATTTTTCGCCCCAGCGGGGACTGGAAAAAAATCAGTGCCGCGGTGGGGTTGGGCAGGTGCTTACGCATCTGCGCCTTGGCCCGTCGATCCATCGCGTCGGCAGCGAAGCGCTGGCTGCTGTTAATCACCAGTGCTTGATAAACCGCAGGTGGCAAGTTGTTACGGTAGCGTTCTTGGGCAGCAGTTAGTGCGTCATTGAAATGCGCGCGTTGTTCGGGCCAGCCAGCGACGGTGAACAGGTCATCGAGGTTGTCTGCCCATGCGGGTAACGTACAAAACATCATTAACAGTAAAAACAAGCGGCGCATGAAGGACTCCTGTCAGCAGGGCGCTATTGTCCGGGTGTGGCGTAGGACTTGTCGAGAATTCGTCTTGCGCCAAGGGCTTTAAATGACCAGTTGAAATATTTCGACGTGGCCAGCTAGACGGAGCTGTTAGATTTTAAGGGGTGTCGATATTATGCGCGGCATGCAAATACCCACTGATCACCCACTGTTGCTACGCATCGTCGACGACCTGTACGCACAGGGTTGGTCACAGCAAAACATCTTTCTGCCCGAGGCTTTGACCCTCGAACTGGCGGCTGAGTGCCATAAACGTTCCGCCCAGGGTGAATTGACCCCGGCTGCGGTGGGCCGTGGCCCGGCGCAAGAGGTCCGAGAGGGCATCCGCGGCGACCATATTCAATGGCTGGAACCGGGAGAGGCTTTAGCCTGCGACAGTTATCTAGGGTTAATGGAAAGCCTGCGAATCGCCATGAATCGCAGGCTTTTTTTGGGCCTGGAGGACTTTGAAAGTCACTTCGCGCTCTACCCGCCCGGTGCCTTCTACCTCAAGCACTTGGACCGTTTTCGCGACGATGACCGACGCATGGTGTCGGCGGTGGTGTACCTCAATCAGGGCTGGTTGCCCGAGCACGGCGGTCACTTGCGCATGTACCTTGAGGGTGGCGTCGATTATGACGTGCTGCCAACGGGTGGTTGCCTGGTGGTCTTTCTCTCGGGCGAAATCCCCCATGAAGTGATGCCCGCCACACGAGACCGTCTGTCGTTGACCGGCTGGTTCCGTCGACGAGCCACCGAGGTACTTATATGAGTTCTAAGGTGCTGGTCAGTCGTTGCTTGTTGGGCCATCGCGTGCGTTATGACGGGGGGGCTAGCGGCCCTTATGACCTGCTAGCTCAATGGCAGGACGAAGGGCGTGTAATAGCGCTGTGCCCAGAGGTTGCTGGTGGCTTGCCCACACCGCGTGCGGCGGCTGAAATTCCCGGTGGCCAAGGGTTTGATGTGCTCAACGGCCGTGCTCCGGTGATGACCACCGAGGGTGAAGACGTGACCGAGGCGTTTGTGTCGGGTGCTAATCAGGCGCTGGCGTTGGTCAAGCAACACAACATTCGCATTGCTGTCCTCAAGGCCAACAGCCCTTCTTGCGGCAATCGGTTGACCTATGACGGCACGTTCAGCGGTACCAAGATTGAAGGCCAGGGCGTGACGGCTGCGATGCTCAGTGCGGCCGGAATTCAGGTATTCAATGAATTGGAGTTGGTTGAAGCTGCCAAGGCGCTGGCCGCGTTGGGATAACACTCTTTGCAGGCGCGGCTTGCCTCGCGATCTTTTGATCTTTTAAAAAACGCGAGCTGGCTCGCACCTACATCGGGTGTTGTTCAGGTAATATCCGGTGCCACTTTGCCCAGGGGATTCATATGAGCGACAAGCAGAAACCACAACCCACTGCCTCTACCGCCAGCCCTTCACCCGCCGAAAGCGCCGATGCAGCCTTGCACCATATCGTTGATGGTTTTTTACATTTCCATCACGAAATCTTCCCTGAACAAGAAGCCTTCTTCAAAAAACTTGCCACGGCGCAAAGCCCTCGCGCGATGTTTATTGCCTGCGCTGACTCGCGCATTGTCCCCGAGCTGATCACCCAAAGTGCCCCCGGCGATTTATTCGTGACGCGTAACGTCGGCAACGTCGTACCGCCTTACGGGCAGATGAACGGTGGCGTTTCGACCGCCATTGAGTACGCGGTGCTGGCACTCGGCGTGCAACACATCATCATTTGCGGGCATTCGGATTGTGGCGCGATGCGTGCTGTACTCAACCCCGGCAGCCTGAAAAAGATGCCGACGGTTAAAGCCTGGCTACACCATGTTGAAGTCGCGAAAACCATGGTGCAGGACAACTGCAACTGCGCCAATGAGTCTGAAAGCATGCACGTGCTGACGGAAGAGAACGTCATCGCCCAACTGCAACACTTGCGCACTCACCCATCCGTGGCGTCGCGCATGGCCAGCGGGCATTTGTTCATTCATGGTTGGGTCTACGACATCGAGACCAGCGAGATCAAAGCTTACGACGCAGATAAAGGCAGTTTCCTGCCGTTGGACGGGACCAATCCGATCCCGAGTGCGACGCCTAAAGCGCGGTTTTAACACCAGCAAAATGCTGTAGCCGCTGGCAAAGGCTGCGATGGCGTGCCAGCGACCTTCGTTTTAAGACCCTTTGGGCCTTATCGCAGCGTGCCGCAGCGGCTACATAGGCTGGACTGGTTACAGCGTCAGTTCGACGCCCAGCTGCTTGGATAGGCATGGCCAGCGTTTCCACGCGGCACCCGTTTGCGGGCTGGTAAGGCGCTCGCGGTAGGCTTCGACCGACTCCAGAGCAAAGCTTTCATCGTCGAGCATCTGCTCGACGGCGTGGTGCACCGCTTCGTCGAGCTGGTTGGCAAAATCTTCACCAATCAACTGGTGCGCAATTAAGTTGGCCACGGTCATGTCCAACGGAATCAGCGGCTGGCTAAAGTGCTTGATGTAGAGATCGTTCACTTCTTCGACCAGCCGGTGTGCCAGGTAGGCCTCATCCAGCAGGCCTTCGAGCCCATCGTGACCGTTCAACAGCTCGAGCGGCTGAACAAAAAAATGTTCAGCAATTTTCAGCACGGGTTTGATTTGTGATTCGATACCGGCTTCGCGAGCGACTTCATTGGCGGCATCCAGCAAGTCAGGCACCTGCTCAATATAGGCGCTGACAAAGCGGGTCAGCACTGCGTTCTTTTCCACTTCAGGCACGTGAATCGCCTTATGAAGATGGGGAAGTTGAACAGTCAGATGCTTGGTAAGCAGGCCTGTTTCGGCCTCAAGGTCTTGGGCACGCAGGATCTGCGCGCGGATGGCGGCGGTGTTCATGGGAACTCCAGGGGGTGCGCTGAACCAGAGGAAAGCTTCAAAATAGCCCTCAAAAAAGGAAGGCCTTTTTTTCAGGGGGCGTATTGTTATTCATTTTGTGACCGGGCAGTGAGTGCCATTTGTCGCTGGAGTCAGGTTTTGCCGTGTCACTGCGCCGCATACAGCGATCAACGTCTTCACGTACGCTGTATTTCACGTTGTTTATCAACCACTACGTAGTGTTGAGCTTATGACCAGAACTCAAAAAACTGTTTTCATTTTAGTTGCGCTGTTGGCGTTGATCATGGGGGTGGTGTTCAACAGCCTCATGTCGAGCAAAAACCAGGGCAATAACACCGCACTGATTGATGCCGGGATTATTCTGCTGCCGCAAAGCCGCCACTTGCCGGACGTGAAGATGACCAATCAAGACGGCCAGCCGGTGCTCATGAATGAGCTGAAAGACAAGTGGAGCCTGCTGTTTTTTGGTTACACCTTTTGCCCTGACATTTGCCCAACCACCCTCGCCCAACTGCGTCAGATCAAAAGCGAGCTGCCGAAAGAGGTGCAGGACAAACTACAAATCGTGCTGGTCAGTGTCGACCCGAACCGCGATACCCCCAAGCAACTTAAGCAGTATCTGGGCTATTTTGACCCGCAGTTTGTGGGCCTGACGCCGGGTTCAGTCGAAGAGCTGCAAACGTTGGCTAACGCCGTGAGCATTCCGTTCATCCCAGCCGATACCAGCAAGCCCAATTACACCGTTGATCACAGCGGTAACTTGGCCTTGATCGGTCCGGACGGTACTCAGCGAGGTTTTATCCGCGCCCCGTTCAACAATCAGAAAATGATTGCCCAACTGCCGGGGTTGGTCGAGAGGAAGTAAGGTGGGTAAAACACTGTAGCCGCTGCCGCACGCTGCGATGGGTTGCGTAGCGACCCCCGAAATATGAAGGTCCTACGGCCCTTATCGCAGCCTGCGGCAACGGCTACAGAGAGTGCTTAGAACGCCGGAACGATGGCGCCTTTGTACTTCTCAAGAATGAAGGCTTTCACTTCTGGCGTGTGCAAGGCAGCCACCAGTTTCTTCATGTCTTCGGAGTTTTGGTCGTCCGGACGTGCCACCAGGATGTTCACGTAAGGCGAGTCGCTGCCTTCGATGAACAGCGCGTCTTTTTCTGGGTTGAGCTTGGCTTCCAGCGCGTAGTTGGTGTTGATCAGTGCCAGATCAACCTGAGTCAGCACGCGCGGAATAGTTGCTGCTTCCAGTTCGCGGAATTTAAGGTTTTTCTTGTTTTCAACGATGTCTTTTGGTGTCGACAGGATGTTGGTTGAGTCCTTGAGCTTGATCAGGCCTGCCTTGTCCAACAGCAATAGCGCACGGCCGCCGTTGGTGGCGTCGTTCGGTATCACCACGGTGGCGCCGTCTTTAAGCTCATCAAGCTTTTTGTATTTGCTGGAGTAAGCGCCCAGCGGCTCAAGGTGAACGGCCGCAACGCTGACCAGATTCGTGCCCTTGGCTTTGTTGAATTCATCCAGGTACGGCTGGTGTTGGAAGAAGTTAGCGTCAAGACGCTTTTCGGCCACCTGCACGTTGGGCTGGATGTAGTCGGTGAAGACTTTGACCTTGAGGTTTACACCTTCTTTGGCCAGCGCAGGTTTCACGAACTCGAGGATTTCTGCGTGAGGCACTGGGGTCGCCGCAACTGACAGATCGCCTGCGTGAGCCGAAAATGCCGCAACAGCGGCCACAGCAGCAAATAACTTCTTCATTCAGCCACTCCTTGTTAACACCTGAGTCCAGGTGTTTGCCAGCGCGTGCTGGCGGTTACGTTTATTAACGAGAGGTCGAGCTTACTTGCGCGAAAAGTGCACCACCAGCCGATCGCCAACGGTTTGCAGAATTTGCACCAGAATCAGTAACAGCACCACCGTGACAATCATCACGTCGGTTTGGAAGCGTTGATAACCGAAACGAATCGCCAGGTCACCCAGGCCGCCCGCGCCCACCACACCGGCCATGGCGGTGTAGGACACCAGCGTAATGGCAGTCACGGTAATCGCAGCAAAGATGCCCGGTCGCGCTTCTGGCAGCAAAGCGCTGGTAATAATCTGACGCGTGCTGGCGCCCATCGCCTGCGTGGCTTCGATGATGCCGCGATCGACTTCGCGCAGGGCGGTTTCCACCAAGCGGGCGAAGAACGGCGTAGCACCCACCACCAGCGGTGGAATGGCGCCTGCGACGCCCAGCGAGGTGCCGGTAATCAGAACGGTGAGCGGGATCATCACAATCAGCAAAATGATGAAAGGCAGCGAACGCAGAATGTTCACCAGCAGCGACAGCAGGGCGTAGACGGCTTTCTGCTCGAACAGTTGACGCGGGCTGCACAAGAACAGCAGCACCCCCAGCGGCAGACCGAGCAGGATGGTGAACAGCAGCGAACCACCCAGCATCATCATGGTGTCGCCAGTGGCCAGCCAGATTTCAAACCAGTCTATGTTGGCGAAAAAGCTCACTAAAGTGTCCATTAGCGCAGCACCTCCATATGTACGTCAGCCGCTGTGAAGCGGGCGAAAGCCGCCTCCATGTCGCCACCGGTAATGGCGAGGGTCAGTTGCCCGTAAGGGGTGTCTTTGATGCGGTCGATACGGCCAGCCAAGATGCTGTAGTCCACACCTGTTTCGCGGGCGATGGTGCCCAGCAACGGCGCGTAGGTCGCTTCGCCTTGGAAGGTCAGGCGTACGATGCGGCCCGGCACATGGGCGAACACGTCGCGTTGTTCGCTTTCGTCAATCTGCTCATCTTCCTGCACGAAACGCTTGGTGGTCGGGTGCGTCGGGTGCAAGAACACCTGTGATACCGGGCCTTGCTCGACGATGACACCGGCATCCATCACGGCCACCTCGTCGCACACACGGCGGATCACATCCATCTCGTGAGTGATCAGGACAATAGTGAGCTTCAGTTCGCGGTTAATTTCAGCCAGCAATTGCAACACCGACGCCGTTGTTTGCGGGTCTAGGGCGCTGGTTGCCTCGTCGCACAACAATACTTTGGGCTTGGTGGCCAACGCACGGGCAATGCCGACGCGTTGCTTTTGGCCGCCTGAAAGCTGCGCCGGGTATTTTTTGGCGTGATCTGACAGGCCCACGCGTGCCAACAATTCGGCAACACGTTGGTCGATTTCACTGCGGGACAATTCACCTGCCAGTGTCAGAGGCATCGCTACGTTGTCGGCAACGGTCTTGGACGCCAACAGGTTGAAGTGCTGGAAGATCATCCCGACTTGCTGACGAAAACGCCGAAGGCCATTGGCATCCATAGCCGTCACGTCTTCGTTGTCGACGATGATCTGCCCGCCGCTCGGGGTTTCGAGTCGGTTGATCAGGCGCAGCAATGTACTTTTGCCCGCACCGGAATGGCCGATCAGGCCAAAAACCTGGCCGCTCTCAACACGCAAACTGGTGGAGTGCAGCGCGGGAATGTCCTTACCGGCAACCCGGTAAGTTTTATGAACGTTATGAAACTCAATCACGTAGCGGACCTTGTGGGGCGCGTAAATAGAAGATCAGCGGTTAGCCGGGCGGGCATTTTAGCCTGTCCGTATAGAGGTTCTTAGCATTTATTTGAGCAAAGACCTTTGATTTGGCAATAAGACGACTGATGGTCAGAAATAAGGAACGACCGCCGAGGGCTCAAGTCAGTACTAACAGCACCTCACATCCTGCAATGGGATATTTGTCCAAGAAGCCCTAGCCGTGGGGCTTTCATCAACAAGGAGCTTAGTCTGATGAGTACTAAAAAGCCGTCTTCAAGCAAGAGCCAGATGGCTGGCACCGACACCTTGGATCGTGGCAACACGAACGTCAAATTGGAAACGCTCGAAGCATTCCGTGACGACGCCACCGATCAGGCATTGCGTACCAATCAAGGGGTGAAGATTGCTGACAATCAAAACACCTTAAAAGCGGGGGCTCGAGGGCCGTCATTGTTGGAAGACTTCATCATGCGTGAAAAAATCACGCATTTTGACCATGAGCGAATTCCAGAGCGGATTGTGCATGCTCGAGGCACGGGTGCTCATGGCTATTTCCAGACCTACAAAGCCCACAGCGACTTGACCAAGGCCGGTTTTCTGCAAGATCCCGATAAAAAAACGCCAGTTTTCGTGCGGTTTTCTACCGTTCAGGGGCCGCGTGGCTCAGGTGATACGGTACGAGATGTGCGTGGCTTCGCCGTTAAGTTCTTTACCGATGAGGGTAACTTCGACCTGGTCGGTAACAACATGCCGGTGTTCTTCATTCAGGACGCGATCAAGTTTCCTGACTTCGTACACGCGGTTAAGCCCGAACCTCACAACGAAATTCCTACAGGTGGTTCGGCCCATGACACCTTCTGGGACTTTGTTTCGTTGGTGCCAGAGTCTGCGCACATGGTCATTTGGGCCATGTCTGATCGTGCAATACCGAAGAGCCTGCGCAGCATGCAAGGCTTTGGGGTGCATACCTTTCGCTTGATCAACGCTGAGGGCACATCCAACTTTGTGAAGTTTCACTGGCGTCCCAGCGTTGGCACGTGCTCTCTGGTGTGGGATGAAGCGCAAAAGCTGGCGGGCAAAGACACTGATTACCATCGCCGAGATCTCTGGGAGTCGATTGAAACTGGCGATTACCCTGAGTGGGAATTCGGGGTGCAGATTATCTCGGAAGAAGACGAGCATAAATTTGAGTTCGATATTCTTGACCCCACCAAGCTGATCCCGGAAGAACTGGTGCCTATCACCCCGCTGGGCAAGATGGTGCTGAATCGCAATCCCGATAATTTCTTCGCCGAGACTGAGCAAGTCGCTTTCTGCCCAGGGCATATCGTGCCGGGCATCGACTTCTCTAACGATCCACTCCTGCAAGGTCGCTTGTTTTCTTACACCGACACTCAGATCAGCCGACTGGGTGGTCCGAACTTTCATGAAATTCCGATCAACCGGCCTGTGGCGCCGTTCCACAATAACCAGCGTGATGCCCAGCATCGCAGCACTATTCATAAGGGTCGAGCTGCTTACGAGCCCAATTCCATAGATGGAGGTTGGCCGAAAGAAACCCCGCCTGCGGCTAAAGATGGCGGATTTGAGTCCTATCCGGAGCGAATTGACGCCAACAAGATACGTCAGCGCAGTGATTCATTCAGCGACCACTTTTCTCAAGCTCGGCTGTTTTTTCACAGCATGAGCAAGCATGAGCAAGAGCACATCATCGCGGCCTACAGCTTTGAGTTGGGCAAGGTTGAGCGCGAGCATATTCGGGCGCGGCAGGTGAATGAGATTCTGGCCAATATCGACCTTGAACTGGCTAAGCGCGTGGCCACTAACCTGGGGTTGCCAGCACCTAAGGCAGCCACCGTGGCGGCGCGCAAAACCAGCGTCAGTCAGTCGCCGGCTTTGAGTCAGGTTAATTTGCTGCCCGGTGACATCAAGACCCGCAAAGTGGCCATTTTGGCTGCTGATGGCGTTGATGGTAAGGCGATTGATGCGCTCAAGCAGGCGCTTGAGGCCGAGGGTGCGCATGCCAAATTACTGGGACCAACCTCTGCGCCGGTGAAAACCGCCGACGGAAAGTCATTGCCAGTGGATGCCTCAATGGAAGGGATGCCATCGGTGGCTTTTGACGCTGTTTTTGTACCGGGCGGCGCGGCGTCGATCAAGGCGTTGAGCGGCGATGGGGTCGCTCTGCATTACGTGCTTGAAGCCTATAAGCACCTCAAGGCAATTGCGCTGCATGGCCAAGCACAAGCGTTGCTGGATGTTCTGCATCTGCAAGAGGATGAAGGATTGTTGGTGCTTAAGGACGCCAAGGAGTTGAAGGCGTTCTTTGCGGCTATCGCCCAGCACCGAGTGTGGGCGCGGGAGCCCAAGGCTAAGGCTATTCCGGCTTAATGCGGGGCTAGAACGGTAATCGCAAGGCTGGCTGCGATAAGGAACATGACACCCTTATCGCAGCCTAGATCTGATTATTCCGGCTTGCTTGGAATCAATACGATTTGTGCCGGCACACGGCGAATCAGTTGCCGCTCCAGTTTCAGGTCAAACCCTGGGTCGAGCTTTTTCACGCGCTTGCTCACCAAGGTGGCTAGCCACGGGTAGTCTGCTGTGCGCGGAACCTGCAAGATCACAGTGCATTGATAATTGACGATGTCTTGCGCGATCAAATCCAGTTGATGGCGAAGTTTCGCACTGTCGGTGATGTTCAGTGCGACGGTGGTGTGTTCCGCTGTCGGATCAATAACCTTGGCTGCGGGGCGGGCTTCAGCCGCTTTCAGCGCCTCCTCGGCTTTCTCCAGTTCGGCCTTACGCGCCTGAGCGATGGCGCTGTTGACGCCGCCTGTGAGGGCTGGCGCCTTAGGCATCAGGGCACGGGCACGACTCAGCGCCGTCGCGGCTGCGTTGACATCGCCCTTTTGCAGCACAATTTGGCTGCGTTGCAGGTAGGCCTCTGCCAATTGGCGCTGGTATTGCACCAATTGCGGGTCATCTGGCGTTTGGGCTTGCAAGGCGGCCAATTCATCTTCGGCGGTCGCAAGCTCGCTACTGGCCAGGTTTTGCTCCAGCTGTGCAATGGCCGTAGCACGCGTCTGGTCGACTTCATTGTCGACCGAAGGTGTGCTTTGGCAGGCGCCCAGCAGCAAGCAAACTGCGGCCAGGAGCAAATAACGGGAGTTAAACAGCTTCATTCCTGCGGCTCTCTAAGTGCGCAAAAAACGAGCAAGTCTACACCCCTCGACGGGGCAGAACAAAACTCAGCAGAAACAGTGCAGCGGCACACACCACAATCGATGGTCCGGCAGGCGTGTCCTTGAACCAAGACAGCGCCAGGCCACCACACACGGCCAGCATTCCTAGCAACGTCGCACCCAATGCCATTTGCTCCGGGGAGCGGGCGTGGCGTTGAGCGGCAGCGGCTGGGATGATCAGCAGCGAGGTTATGAGTAGCACACCGACAATCTTCATCGCTACCGCAATCACTACGGCGATCAACAGCATCAGCGTCATGCGCAGCGCAGCGACCGGCAAGCCTTCGACGGTGGCCAACTCCTCATGCACGGTAATCGCCAGCAGAGGCCGCCACAGCGCCACTAACAATGCCAGTACCACTGCGCTGCCGCCCATGATCCACATCAAATCAGTCGGGCTGATCGCCAACAGATCGCCAAACAAGTAGGCCATCAGGTCGATTCGTACTTCATGCATGAAGCTTAGTACCACCAGCCCGAGGGACAAGGTGCTGGGTGCGAGAATTCCGAGCAGCGTGTCGGAAGCCAGTGGTTGGCGCTGCTGCAACGTGACCAGCAGCACCGCCAGCAACAGGCAGCCCACGGTCACGGCAATCGCCGGGCTGACATCCAGTAAGAAGCCCATGGCCACGCCGAGCAAGGCGGCGTGGGACAAGGTGTCGCCGAAATAAGCCATTCGTCGCCACACCACAAATGAACCCAGAGGCCCTGCAACCACCGCCAAAGACAGGCCTGCCAACAGGGCGTAAAACAGAAAATCAGCCATGCTTGCAGCCTTCTCCATGAACGTGGGTGTGCGCCGTTGGGGCGTCTTCGCTGACCACCGAGCCATGCAGATCATGGGCGTGATCGTGATGGTGGTGATAAATCGCCAGACTTTGTGCGTTTTTTCCAAACAGTTCGACGAATGCCGGATCGCCGCTGACCTGCTCCGGGTGGCCCGAGCAGCACACGTGGCGATTGAGGCAGACCACCTGATCGGTGGTACTCATGACCAGATGCAAATCGTGGGACACCATCAGCACGCCGCAGCCGTGACGGTCGCGCAGACGGGTGATCAAGCTGTAAAGCTCGGCCTGCCCCGCCACGTCGACGCCTTGCACCGGTTCATCAAGTACCAGCAACTCGGGCTTACGCAACAGGGCGCGGGCCAGCAGGACACGCTGCATTTCGCCGCCGGAAACGCTTTGCACCGGGCTATCGATGACCTTTTCGGCGCCGACTTCTTTAAGTGCAGCGAGGGCTTGGGCCCGGTCCACACCTGGTACCAGACGCAAAAAGCGCAACACCGAAAGCGGCAGTGTTGGATCAACGTGCAGTTTTTGCGGCATGTAGCCCACGCGCAGCTTGGGTTTGCGCCATACGCTGCCGCTGGTGGGTTTGAGCAGGCCGAGTACAGCCTTGACCAGCGTGGTTTTGCCCGCGCCGTTGGGGCCGATCAGGGTGACGATCTGGCCCGGCTCGACGTTGAGCTCAATGTTGTCGAGCACGTTTTGCCCGGCAAACGTCACGCAGACCTCGCTAAGACGAATCAGTGCAGCGCTCATCAAGCCTCCCGGCAGCCCGAACACAAACCGACGACTTCGACGGTTTGCCCTTCAACAGTAAAGCCCACGCCCTGCGCGCTGCTGATAATTGCATCGCTGATGGTTTTTTGTTCAAGCTCGATGGCCGCGTGGCAGGTGCGGCAGATCAGGAACTGGCCCTGATGCGCGTGTTCGGGGTGGCTGCACCCGATAAAGGCGTTGAGCGAGGCAATGCGGTGCACTAGGCCGTTATCGAGTAGGAAGTCCAGTGCCCGGTAAACAGTCGGCGGCGCGGCGCGGCGACCATCTTGCTCGCTGAGCACGGCCAGAATGTCATAAGCGCCCAGCGGCTTGTGGCTTTGCCACACCAGCTCAAGCACCCGACGACGCAACGCCGTTAGGCGCAAGCCCTTTTGCGCGCACAAGACATCGGCCTCAGAGAGCGCGCTGTGGACACAATGGGAGTGGTCATGGGGACGGCTAGCAAGCGGTGTTATAGGCATGGGCGGCGACGATTTCCGAGAGAGACGTTATTATGTTACCCGTTTAAGCCACCCTGAGTGCTCATCGTGCCCCGTATTTTTGCGATTTTTATTGCTTTGTCCGCCAGTTTGTTGGTGATTAGCCAGGCCCAGGCCGAGGTTAACGTGCTGACCAGCATCAAGCCTTTGCAGCTAATTGCCGCAGCCGTACAGGACGGCGTGGGCCAGCCCGAGGTGCTTTTGCCGCCGAATGCATCGCCGCATAACTATGCATTGCGCCCATCCGACGTACGGCGTGTTCAGTCTGCGGACTTGTTGTACTGGATTGGCCCGGACATGGAAGGTTTTCTGCCGCGGGTGATTAAAACCCGTACCTTGCCGTCAGTGACCGTGCAAACGTTGCCGGGTTTGAAGCTGCGCCATTTCACGCAAGACAGTCATTCCCATGACGAGGGCGATGGCGCCGAGCATGATCACGATCATCGCCCCGGCACGTTGGACGCGCACTTGTGGCTGGCGCCTGACAACGCACGCGTGATTGCGGCAAAAATGGCGGCAGATTTGAGTGAGAAAGACCCGGCTAATGCGCCGAAATACCAAAGCAACCTCAAGGCCTTCAATGAGCGTCTGGATGCGTTGGATGCGCGCCTCAAAACGCGTATGGCGGCCATTGCGAGCAAGCCGTTCTTTGTGTTCCATGAAGGCTACGACTACTTCGAAAGCGCCTACGGCCTCAAGCACACGGGCGTGTTCAGCGTGGCGTCAGAAGTCCAGCCGGGTGCCCAGCACGTTGCGGCGATGCGCCAGCGTTTGCAGGAAGTGGGCAAGACCTGCGTATTCAGTGATCCGCCGCTACGCCCGCGCCTAGCGGACACGCTGACGGCGGGTTTGCCGGTCAAATTGGCTGAGCTGGATCCGCTGGGCGGCTTTACCAAAGCTACAGCGCAAGGTTACGAGCAACTGCTGGAAAAACTGGGCAATGACCTAGCGAGCTGCTTGGAAAGTTTGTAATCCAACCCGACCTGTAGGAGCAGCCGGTCGACGCTCCTACAGGGGGTTAACGGGTTACAACGCGAACGGCAGTTGGACGGTGATGCTTTGGCGCAATGCCAGGCGGCGTTCGAACTCGCCCGGATCGTGGATCAACACGTCCTGACCCGCAAATGTGTGGGCCGCAATCAAGCGCGACAACCAGAATCGTACGCAGGCGACCCGCAGCAGGGTCGGCCACAACTCAGCTTCGCTGGCGGTAAAGGGGCGCAGTGCGGCGTAGGCGCCGAGCAGTGCACGGGCACGCGGGCCGTCAAGCTGGCCATCTTCGTCAGCACACCAGTCGTTCAGGGCAATCGCCACGTCGTACAGCATCGGGCCTGAGCAGGCATTGTAAAAGTCGATCAGCCCCGTCAGATGCGTACCTTCAAACATCGCGTTATCGCGGAACAGGTCGCCATGCAGGTTGGCCCGTGGCAGCGCCAGAATCTGTGCTTTGCGTGCGGTGATTTCATCCAGCGCCTTTTGCAGCAAATCAGCCGCTTCAGGCGACAAATCAGCCATTAATGCTGGCCCTTCTGCAAGCATCCAGTCCAGGCCACGGTCCGTTTTGCGTTCTAGCACGTTGTCACGCGTGGCGACGTGCAAGTGGCCGAGCAGTTCGCCGACCTGCGCGCAATGCTGGGCATTAGCCTCGCGAATGTGCTTACCGGCCAAGCGCGGTTGCAGCAGCGCTGGCTTGCCTTTGAGTTCGCGCAGGGCTTGGCCGTCGACGGTGCGCAGTGCAAAAGGCACCGGCAGATCAGCGTCGTGCAGCACATCCAGCAGCTCGATAAAGAAGGGCATTTCTTTGATCGGGCCGCGTTCTACCAAGGTCAGGACAAACTCGCCCTGCTCTAAGCTGATGAAATAGTTGGTGTTTTCGCTGCCCGCGGCAATCCCCTGGAAATCGAGCAAACGGCCGAGTTCGTAAGGCGCAAGAAAAGTCTCCAACTCCGGGCGAGTCAGTGGGGTGAATACAGACATGGTTTAAATTGCCAGTGCGGGCGCCGCCGTGGCGGCGCCAATTAAAGTTAAGACGCTATTTCCACTCGAAGATTTTCCACGAAGGAATCAGCATATCCGGCTGGTCGGAACGGATGAAGTTGGCATCAGTGCCATCAGCGCGCACTAAAAAGTACGGCGGCGCTCCTTTTGGGGTCACCTTGATGGCATAGAGGAACCCGTTTTGACGGTATTCCTGAATGGTTTTATCGCCTTCCGTGCGAATGGTTACTTCTGGATCACCGATAGATGAGCTGTCAGCCGCAAAGGTTACCAGCGGAGTGATTGCAAACAAGCCGGTCAGCAACAGGCGATTGAGTGTACGCATGATAACCTTGTCCCTTTGTCGTCATTGGTCCGGACATTCTAGCGCCGGACTCGCCGAAAAGGTTGATCCTGCTCATGAGCCAAGCTCCCCTCGTCCTGGTGGACGGTTCTTCATATCTGTACCGCGCTTTCCACGCGCTGCCGCCGCTGACTACCTCCAAGGGCCTACCGACAGGCGCTGTGAAGGGTGTGTTGAACATGCTGAAGAGTCTGCGTAAGCAGTACCCGGACAGCCCGTTTGCGGTAGTTTTCGACGCTAAGGGCGGGACATTTCGCGATGACATGTACGCCGAATACAAGGCCAATCGCCCGAGCATGCCTGATGACATGCGGGTGCAAATCGAGCCATTGCACGCCAGCGTAATCGCTCTGGGCTTCCCTTTGCTGTGTGTCGAAGGCGTTGAAGCAGACGATGTGATCGGCACACTGGCGCGTAGCAGCGCGGCTGCGGACCGACCAGTGGTCATCTCGACCGGCGATAAAGACATGGCGCAACTGGTTGATGGCCACATCACGCTGGTCAATACCATGACCGGCAGCACCATGGATATCGAAGGCGTTAAAGAGAAATTTGGCGTTTCGCCTGAGCAGATCATTGACTACCTCGCGCTCATGGGCGATTCGTCCGACAACATTCCAGGCGTTCCGGGCATTGGTCCTAAAACCGCTTCTGGTTTGTTGGTAGGCGTAGGCGGCGGTCTGGTCGACCTGTATGAAAAGCTCGATATCGTGCCAACCTTGCCGATTCGCGGTGCTAAGAACTTACCCGCGAAGCTCGAAGAACACCGCGAAATGGCGTTTTTGTCGTACCAGTTGGCCACGATCAAAGTCGATGTGCCGTTGGATATCGGTCTAGAAGACCTGCACCTCAAAGCGCCTGACTGCGAAAAGCTGATTGAGCTGTACACCGAGTTGGAGTTCAAAAGCTGGATTGCCGACGTCGAGCGTGAAGCCAAGCGTGCCGGTCAGGTGATCGTGCATGAAGAGCCTGTTGCTGCGTCGACCGAAGAGCAGCAATACGTCACCATCCTCGATCAAGCCCTGTTCGATGTGTGGCTGAAAAAGCTCAACGACGCTACGTTGATTGCCTTTGACACGGAAACCACCGGCCTGGATGCGCAGCAAGCGCAATTGGTCGGCCTGTCGTTTTCGGTCAAGCCCGGCGAAGCGGCTTACATTCCGTTGACCCACTCCTACATGGGCGTGCCGGAACAACTGGACCGCGACACGGTGCTGCGAGCACTCAAGCCGCTGCTCGAAGACCCGAACAAGGCCAAAGTCGGTCAGCATGCCAAGTTCGACATGAACATTCTGGCCAACTGCGCCATCGGCGGCGATCAGACCAACGGCATCATGGTGCAGGGCGTTGCCTTCGACACCATGCTTGAGTCCTACGTGCTGGATTCCACGGCCACCCGCCATGACATGGATAGCCTGGCGCTCAAGTACTTGGGCCACAGCACCACCAGTTTCCAGGATATTGCCGGCAAAGGCGTCAAACAGCTGACATTTGACCAAATCTCGCTGGAACAGGCCGGGCCGTACGCAGCCGAAGATGCTGATGTAACCCTGCGTTTGCACCACGTGCTGAATGAAAAGCTGCAAGCGATTCCAAGCCTGAACAGTGTGCTGACGGATATTGAGATGCCGCTGGTACCGGTTCTGGCGCGCATAGAGCGCCAAGGCGCGCTGGTGGACGCCAAGCTGCTGGGCGTACAGAGCGTTGAGTTGGGCGACAAGATGGTTGCCCTTGAACGTGAGGCTTTTGCCATCGCCGGTGAAGAATTCAACCTCAGCTCACCCAAGCAACTGGGCGTGATCCTGTACGAAAAACTCGGCCTGCCGATCATCAGCAAAACCGCCAAAGGTCAGGCTTCGACCGCTGAGGCGGTATTGGCAGAGTTGGCTGAGCAGGATTTCCCACTGCCAAAAGTGTTGATGCAGTACCGTTCGATGAGCAAGCTGAAAAGCACCTACACCGATCGCTTGCCAGAGCAAATTAACCCGCGTACCGGGCGCATTCATACCTCTTACCATCAGGCCGTCACGGCGACCGGGCGTTTGTCGTCCAGCGATCCAAACCTGCAAAACATCCCGATCCGCACCGCCGAAGGCCGCCGGATTCGTCAGGCGTTCGTGGCGCCTAAAGGTTACAAACTGCTGGCGGCGGACTATTCGCAGATCGAATTGCGGATCATGGCGCACCTGGCCAAGGACGAAGGGCTGCTAAACGCTTTTCGCAACGACTTGGACGTGCACAGCGCCACGGCGGCCGAGGTGTTTGGCGTCGATCTGAGTGACGTCACCACGGATCAGCGTCGCAGCGCCAAGGCGATCAACTTCGGCCTGATTTATGGCATGAGCGCTTTTGGCCTGGCCAAGCAGATCGGCGTAGACCGTAAGCAATCGCAGGCCTATATCGATCGCTACTTTGCGCGTTACCCGGGTGTGCTGGACTACATGGAGCGCACGCGCGCCCAGGCGGCCGAACAAGGGTATGTCGAGACTATTTTCGGCCGTCGCCTGTACCTGCCGGAGATCAACGCGAAAAACCCGGCGCTGCGTAAAGGCGCAGAGCGCACGGCAATCAACGCCCCGATGCAGGGCACGGCGGCAGACATCATCAAGAAAGCCATGGTGGCTGTGGATAACTGGTTGACGGCTTCAGGCCTCGATGCCCGCGTCATCTTGCAAGTGCACGATGAATTGGTACTTGAGGTGCGTGAAGACCTGGTGGACCAGGTGCGCGACGAATTGCGTGTGCACATGAGTGAGGCGGCCACGCTTGACGTACCGCTGGTGGTCGAAGTGGGTGTGGGCAATAACTGGGACGAGGCGCACTAACAGGCATCCTTGCTTCGCGTAGCAGTTGCCGAGTTACGCGAGGCTACGTTCGATTGCGAAGCGATCGTAATTGCGGATAACTGGGTTGGTCTGGCACACCGGGGACTCAGAATTTGCGGCGGCTCCGCCCCCCGGACGTAGCCTGCGGCAACTGCTACGGTCCGGTGTTGCTGGGAGATTTATGCCAAATAGTTTTTTTGAGGCGCCGGAACTAATCCGGCTTAACACGACTCAGATTCTCAGAATGGCTTAGGTGAAGCCCTTCAATGCTCCTAATGTTGTGTTAAGTGTTGGCAGAACTCTGGACCCCGCCCTAGCGGTCCAGTACTTGAGCCCCGAACTTCCCTCCCCCATATGAAGTCCGGGGTTTTTTTTGCCTGCGATTTATGACTCGGCGCTTTCTTCTTCGCCTTTGTTCGGCAGCTCCAGCCAGCGAGCCAGCACGGTGTACGCCTCTTCCAAGCCCAATCGTTTTGGGGTGGAGAACAGCTGAATGGTGACGCTGTCGCCCCATTTCTTGCGAATGTCAGACTGAATCTTGAGCAGCGTGTTTTTGGCTGCGCCGTACGTCAGTTTGTCGGCTTTTGTCAGCAAAATATGCATCGGCATGCCGCTGGAGACGGTCCAGTCCAGCATTAAAACGTCGAAATCGGTCATTGGATGACGAATATCCATCATCAAAATCACGCCTTTGAGGCTTTCGCGGCTGCCGAAATATGCTTCTAGGTGGCGCTGCCAGTGCATTTTTAGCGGGATCGGCACCTTGGCGTAGCCATAACCCGGCAGGTCGACTAGGCGACGATCTTCGTCCAATTGGAAGAAGTTCAGCAACTGAGTACGGCCTGGTGTTTTCGACGTGCGGGCCAGGCTGGCGTGGGTCAAGGTGTTGAGTGCGCTGGACTTGCCTGCGTTGGAGCGCCCGGCGAATGCGACTTCAAAGCCTTCGTCATCGGGGCATTGGTCAACTTTGGCTGCGCTGAGCATGAAGGTAGCCTGTTGGCACAGACCGAGAATGGGGTTCTTGAGTTGCATGGGATATCCGATGTGAGCGGCGCCAGGAATGGACGCGGCGAGCGTGTCGTTTCCGTTTCAGTGGCGCCAGTATATAATGCCGCAGATTTTGTGTGTGCTTTGTCCCAGCGTAGGACGAAGTACGCGGGAGCTGTAGACCTAGGTTGCGCATTAGAACGCAACAAGCTCCAACCCTGAAAGAATCGTTTTATGACGAGATGGCTGCTGCCGGTGTCTTGATACCGCTTGTACAGCGTTCAGGCTACACAGGATCCGGAAGCCGTGTACAACCGCGTTTGTATTGCCTGCCATGAAGGTCAGCGATTCATAACACCGAAATCGGGTGTAAAGGCCAAAGGTAAGTTAAGCAGGCGTTGGTGCAACACGTGACCCAGGGTGTAAAGGCGATGCCGCCGCGTGGTTTGTGCACGGACTGCAGTGTCGAGGTTTACCAGCCAATCATCCAGTGGATGAATGAGTAAGCCCGGCCATAACTTTAACCCTTAGCCGTAGTTGGATTAGCTGATGAACAAACTATTCGTGAGTCTGCTGTTGACCTTGGGCGTTAGTGGTATCGCTCAGGCCGCAGGTACCACCCTTGTAGGTGATGCCGCAGCAGGTCAGGCAAAAACCGCTGTATGTGGCGCTTGTCACGGTCCTGACGGCAATAGCATGGCCCCTAATTTCCCAAAACTGGCCGGGCAAGGTGATCGTTACCTGCTCAAGCAACTGCATGAAATCAAGGACGGCAAGCGCCAGGTTCTTGAAATGACCGGTTTGCTGGCCAACCTGAATGATCAGGATCTCGCGGATATCGCCGCTTACTACTCCAGCCAAAAGAGCTCCGTCGGTGCTGCTGACCCTGCACTGGTTGCACGGGGTGAGGCGCTGTTTCGTGGCGGTGACCTCTCAAAAGGCATGCCGGCCTGTACCGGTTGCCACTCACCCGATGGCCAAGGGCTGGCCACTGCGGGTTTCCCGCATCTGGGTGGCCAGCACGCCAGTTACATTGAGAAACAGCTTACCGACTTCCGTGAAGGCGAGCGTACCAACGACGGCGACTCGATGATCATGCGCGGCATTGCTGCCAAGCTGAGCAACAAGGACATCAAGGCCTTGGCCAGCTACATTCAAGGCTTGCACTAGAGTTTGTGCCATCGGCGCAACCAGTCCTGAAGGGGCTGTTTGACGTTAACAATCGTTTAATCTTTGAATGTAAGTGTGAAAGGGCAGCTGAGGCTGCCCTTTTTCATGTTATCTGCCGCTACACTATCGAACTCAAAGCTGCACGGATCTGTCTGAAACAGGTCACGTCAGGCGACCTTATTTGTCCAGGAGTAAAGCATGCGTAATCTGATTCTCAGCGCCGCTCTCGTTACTGCCACTCTGTTTGGCATGACGGCTCAAGCTGCTGATGTACCGCTAGAAGCCGGCAAAACCTATGTACAACTGTCAAACCCTGTTCCGGTTGCGGTGCCTGGCAAGATCGAAGTGGTTGAGATGTTCTGGTACGGCTGCCCGCATTGCTTCGCGTTTGAGCCTGTGATCAATCCTTGGGCAGAGAAACTGCCTGCCGACGTGCACTTTGTTCGTATCCCGGCCCTGTTTGGCGGTCCTTGGGATGCTCACGGTCAGTTGTTCATCACCCTCGACACCATGGGTGTAGAGAACAAGGTTCACGCAGCCGTCTTCAACGCCATCCAGAAAGAACATAAAAACCTGATCAAGCCAGAAGATATGGCTGATTTCGTGGCCACTCAGGGTGTCGACAAAACAAAGTTCCTTGAAACGTTCAACTCCTTCGCCGTCAAAGGCAAACTGGCCCAGTACAAAGAGCTGGCCAAAAAGTACGAGATTTCAGGTGTACCGACCATGATTGTTAATGGTAAGTACCGCTTCGACATCGGTTCCACAGGCGGCCCTGAGCAAGCATTGAACGTTGCTGACCAACTGATCGCCAAAGAGCGAGCAGAAGAGAAAGCGGCGCCAGCAGCCAAAAACTAAGCGGCGGCCCTTTCTATGCGGCGCTGGAAGAGCGAACGAATAGTTGGCCTGCATGAACCGCAGGTCAACGAAGATCATTTGGCAGGCAGTGGCATGCCGGATGATCGGCGTTTGCGCTTGCTCAGTTTCAATATCCAGGTCGGTAACAGTACGCACAGTTACCGCCACTACCTGACCCGCAGTTGGCAGCACTTGCTGCCACACAAAGGGCGGGCGGGTAACTTGGAGAAAATAGGCGACTTGTTGAGTGACTTCGACCTAGTCGCCTTACAGGAAGCCGATGGCGGCAGCCATCGATCCGGCTACGTCAATCAGGTCAAATACTTGGCCCAACAGGGCGAATTTCCCTACTGGTATCAACAACTCAATCGCAACCTTGGGCGTCTGGCCCAGCACAGCAATGGCGTGCTCAGCCGCCTGCGTCCAACGGCGATTGAAGATCACCCCTTGCCCGGCCCTGCTGGCCGTGGCGCAATTTTAGTGCGTTTCGGGGATGGCCCCGATGCGCTGGTCGTGGTGGTCATGCACCTGGCATTAGGCACAAAAACCCGCACCCTGCAGTTGGCGTACATTCGCGAGCTGATTGGCGGCTATCAGCACCAGGTTTTGATGGGCGACATGAACACCCACGCCAACGACCTGCTGCAAGCATCCCCTTTGCGCGACCTTGGTTTGCTGGCGCCACAAATGGAAGCGACCTTCCCCAGCTGGCGCCCGCAACGTTGCCTTGATCACATTTTGCTCAGCCCGGCCCTGACTCTTGAGCGCGTACAAGTCTTGGATCAGCCTATTTCTGATCACTTGCCGGTGGCGGTTGAAATCCGTTTGCCGGGCTCTGTCGGTGTCGACTCATTGCCCGTGTTGAGTACTGCGCGTGAGCCACTGGCATGACTGCTGACGACGCCAAACGCTGGAAAGAGAAATACCTGAAGAGTGTCGAGCAACAAGACAAGCTCGAACGCCGCTGGAACGCGCGTCTCGATCTGTTACGCCGCGGCCTAGTGCGAAGCACGTTGGCGGCAGAAGGCACGGACCGGACCGTTGACCAGTGCATGAAAGAAATGCGCGAAGCCGTGCGCACCGATGACATGGACGCGCCCTTGGCGGCCTTGCTGCCACGCCTCGAAAAAGCCGTACTCGATTCCGAACAGCGCCGCGAAACGCGCATTGATCAAATGAGCGTCGCCCTCAATGCGCTCGTGACTCAACTGCAAGCCCTGCCCCTACCCCGCGAGGTCAGCAAGCCTCTTAAGACATTCGCCAGGCAGCTCGATAACCGAGTGACCCAGGCCCGCGAAATACCGTTATTGCTCAGTGAACTGAGCAACTTGCAGGGCTTAGCACTGGCGCCTCAGCTCAATGAAGCAGAGCCATCGAAACCTAACCTTTTGCAGCGGCTGTTTGGCGCTCACGACGCCGATAAGGCCGCTCCGCGAGACTGTGAGCCCCAGCAGGTCCAGGCACCCAATGTTGTGGCGCCATTGCCTGCATCGAAACCGGTTACGGCGCCTTCTCCTCAAGCTATAGCCCCACAGCCCGATCTCCCGACTCCCGATCAAGAGGCGCCTGAGACGCTCTCAGCGCCTGTGCCCGAAGCGCTCACTGAAGACGCCTCGAGCGGCGCCCTTGAGTCGGTGGTGGCGCTGGTGGATGCTGAAAATACGCGTTCGAATCAACCCTTTGAGGCGCCTGAGCCTGATCAGGACGCGCTCGATCAGTCTGAGCCCGAGTTGGAGCTAGAGGTCGAGCCTGAACCAGTGGTCGTCGACACGGCGTATGCCCTCCCGGAAAGCCCCGAGCCCACCTACAGCTCGGTCGCGGAGCACATTGAATCGACCTTGCTAGGTTTGCTGAACGATCTGTCGCTGCCCGAACATCATTGGCCACAAGCCGAGTCCATGCGTCGTCGGCTCGAAAAAGGTCTCAATTGGTACGAACTACTGCCGATTCTCGACGATCTGGCTGTTTTGATGCTGGCCATCACCGACGGCGGCCAGCATGAATTTGAGACCTACCTCAAACAGCTCAATGAGCGACTCGAATCGTTTCAAAACAACCTACAAGCCGCCAGTGACGGCCATGCCCAAGGGCGATCGGCTGCGGCTGAGTTGGACAGCCAGTTGCGTGAGCACGTCGATGGCTTGCAGAACAGTGTGCAAGACGCCGTCGACCTCAATAGTCTCAAGCACATCCTTGAAGCCCGGCTTGAAGGTCTGCTGGGCACGATGGACCAGCACCAGCAACAGCGTGATGCCCGTGAGCAAGAACTCTCCCGCCGCTTGCAAGGGTTGGCCGAGCGTGTGGCCTTCATGGAGCAGGAGGCCCAAGGCTATCGCGAACACCTCGAAGAACAGCGTCTCAAAGCCCTTATCGATCCTTTGACCGGTTTGCCCAATCGAGCGGCCTGGGGCGAACGTCTGGCTCATGAAGTTGAACAGTGGCAAGCACACGGAAATCCGTTACTCATCGCCATGCTCGACCTTGATCACTTCAAGCGCATCAATGATGGCTATGGCCATCTGGCGGGCGACAAAGTGCTCAAAATTGTAGCGGCACAACTTCGCAAGCACTTGCGGCCTAATGACTTTGTCGCCCGATTTGGTGGTGAAGAGTTTGTCTTGTTGATCCCCGATACAACCCTGGCAGCGGGTTTGCAGGTTCTCGAAAAACTACGTTCTGCCATCGCGGCCTGCCCGTTCCATTTCAAGGGCGAGCCTGTAACCCTCACCTGCTCTATTGGTCTGGCGCCCTTCAAACTCGCAGATCGTAGTGAACAGGTACTTAAGCGGGCGGACGAAGCGTTATACCGAGCCAAAGATAATGGCCGCAACCGCATAGAATGCAGCCGGGTTTAAGTGTGAGTGCAGGTTGGTGTTCATGGCATCGCCACGTTACCGAGTAAACCGCCCCGTGAAGAACTCGATGTTGTTGCTGTACTGCTTGGGCTTGATCGGCCATCTCCTATAGACACAATCGTTGCGCTGCCTATAGCACCCCTTATTAACGTGGGCCAACGTCATGAGGCCGAGGCTACGTGCAGATACAGACATGAGCAGTAAGGTATGCTGGCGCATTAATTGCTCTTGTGCGGCCTCTGCCCATGAAATTTCCTATTCTTGTTTTGTCTCTTGCGCTGCTGGCGGGTTGTGCCAATGGCCTGCGGATGGATACCAGCCATCCTTCGGTCAACTATGACAGTCGCGTGCAGTTTGTGGTGCTTCACTACACGTCAACCTCACTTGAACGCTCGTTGCAGCTACTGACGAGCGGGCCTGTCAGTAGCCATTACCTGATTGGTGATACGCCGCCGACCATCTACAAGCTGGTCGATGAAAATCAGCGCGCGTGGCATGCCGGTGAAAGCCAATGGAAAGGCCGTACCTGGCTCAACTCAAGCTCCATTGGCATCGAAATCGTAAATCCGGGCTTCCGTGATACCCCGACAGGGCGTGTCTGGTATCCCTACACCGAAGGTCAGGTCGAGTCAGTGATCGCGTTGCTAAAAGATATCTCGACGCGCTACAAGATCGACCCGCACAACATCATCGGCCATAGCGACATAGCACCGTTGCGCAAACTTGATCCAGGCCCATTGTTCCCTTGGAAACGCCTGGCGCAAGCAGGCTTCGGCATCTGGCCCAACGCCCAGGCTGTTGCGCATGAGCAGGCACAGTTTGCTAACGACCTGCCGAGCATTACCTGGTTTCAGCAGGAGCTAGCGCTACTGGGTTACGAGACGCCACAAACTGGCGAACTCGACGTTGCCACGCGGCATGTATTGACAGCGTTTCAGATGCATTTTCGGCCATCGCGTTTCGACGGCACGCCGGATGCTGAAAGCGCGGCCATATTGAAAGTGCTCAACACACAGAAAAACTGATCCCCGCAGGGGGGGGGG